>DHPI01000069.1:8896-11662 GCA_002407865.1 Spirochaetia bacterium UBA5368 | reverse complement strand
AACCTTGCCAAGGTTGAGGTCGCGGGTTCAAATCCCGTTTCCCGCTCATAGCCACGGCATGATGCCAGTGGCTATTTTTTTGCGATTGGCGAGCCGCATCCGTTGAAAAATTAAACGAGAATAACGAATTTTTTATTATTGATTAATTATCACGATTTTAAATTATTGGTATGTCGTAAAATCGTGATGTTTTTGTGGTATGTAACCATTATTCCGAGCTGGCCTGAAAGTGTTGTTTCCCTCCCGTGAAGGAGGGTTTATTCGACTTTTAGCCAGCCCTGATTGCGGGTGTGCACTGATCGGTTTGAATTCGATACCGAATGACCGCGTGAAAGTTGCGTTATAGACGCTATTTTAATCTATGTAAAGGGTGAAGACATTGATTATCTCAGAGAAAAAATTGGAAAACGCTCAAATTGAGATTCAGATCGAAGTGCCAGAAAACCGCGTTGAGATCGAGTATAAATCAGTAATAAATAATATCAGGAATTCCGCAAAAATTGACGGATTCAGAAAGGGAAAGGCCCCCATTGACCTGATTGAGCGCAAGTACATGGAGATTGCCGATAAAGAGGTGGCGGAGAACCTTCTTCGCACAGAATATTACGAGGCGGTCAAGGAGAAAGATTTTAAGCCCATCAGCATGCCGCAGTTCGATTTTGAGAGCATTTCCAGGGGAAAGACATTCACGTTCAAGGCGATTTTCGAGATTATGCCGACCGTGCAGCTTGGCGAGTACAAAGGGCTTGTCGCGGATGAAAGAATGTGCGCGATCACCGATGATGATGTTACCGCTGAAATTGACGCGCTTCGCGAGCGCAACGCGAATATTTCGAAAAAAGAAGATGATGGCAAGGTAGAGAAAGGCGATCTTGCGCGTATAAAGGTAAAACGCATAGATACGCTCGATGAAAGTGAAATTGAAGAAACACCGTACAGGGACTATTCAATAGTAGTGGGAAAAAGCAAAAGCGAATATACCTTCGATGATCATATACTCGACATGAAAGCAGGTGAGGAAAAAGAGGTCAAAATAAAATATCCGAAGGATTACGAGGTTGCCGATCTCGCCGGACAGAGCGCCCGGTATCTTGTAAAAATCGATGAAATAAGCCGTATGGAGCTGCCGGCGCCGGATGACGATTTCGCGAAAGACCTCGGGGAATATGCGACAATCGAGGAGATGAAAAACGGCATAAAAAGCAACCTGGAAAAATTTGTCGCCGACAGGTCAAAGGGTGAGGCGAAAGGCAAGCTCTTGAAGGAAATTGTGAAAAACAGCACCTTCGATATCCCCATGTCCATGGTGGAGAAGGAAATGGATTCCCTTTTTCACAAGGTACAGGAACGAACCGGGTATTATACGGAGGATATAAACGAATTCACGTCTACCCTTGGAATTGACGCCGACGAGTTTTCGCATAAGCTGAGGGATGAAGCGTTTCAGAACATACAGACAATGCTTGTTCTTTCTGAGATTGCACAGAAAGAGGAGTTGAAGGTCCCGGAGGAGCAGTATAAAAAGGTCCTCGAAGGCCTTGCGGCCCGCACAAGCAAAAATATCGAGGAAGTTGAAAAAATAATTGCGGATAATAACAGCAGGGAAGGCATAGAAACCGAGCTTGTTCTGGATGTCGCCCTTGATTTTATTTACGAGAATGCTACGGTAAAAAAGGGGGCCCCGCTCTCTCTTGCCGAATTTGTTAAAAATTAAAACTAACTTCCTGTTGTTCTGCACATATACTGTCCGCGCCTGGCGCATGTTCGTGCGCCAGGATGTTTCAGTGCGGTAAAATTTGCCATTGAACCTCATAATTGCTTGAATATTATTTGAAGATTGTTAGTATATGAGATATACGTGATATGACTATACATAGCATGTGTCTGTCACCCGGCGTATACGAATATCGTTAAAAATGAGTGGTGTAACCGAACGTGCGGTGCCGACACTAATAGAGTATCTGAGCAATTAAATAAATGAACTATACGAGGAGAATTATCATATGAGTCTGGTTCCAATTGTCGTAGAACAAACGTCGCGTGGAGAGCGTTCTTATGATATATATTCCCGCCTGTTAAAAGATAGAATTATCTTTTTAGGCGAACCGATTGATGATCATGTTTCCAGCCTGATTATCGCGCAGATGCTGTTTCTCGAGGCCGAGGACCCCGAGAAGGATATATTTCTGTATATAAATTCACCCGGTGGTGTTGTGACGTCGGGTCTCGCGATCTATGATACGATGCAGTATATCAAGCCCGACGTGGCGACCATCTGCATAGGCCAGGCGGCATCGATGGGGTCGCTGTTGCTTGCTGCCGGCGCGAAAGGAAAACGTTCGGCGCTTCCCAATTCCAGGATCATGATACATCAGCCTTCGGCGGGTTTTCAGGGCCAGGCGACCGATATAATGATTCATGCAAATGAGATTTTAAAAGTTAAAAAGCGCCTGAATGAGATATATTCGGTTCATACGGGTCAGTCGGTCGAGCAAATTGAAAAGGACCTCGAGCGCGATTATTTTATGGAATCGGTCGAAGCGAAAGACTACGGTTTGATCGACAAGGTGATAGAGCGTAAATAGCGTGTGAACCGCATAAACTGACCGATTTTTTGCATTGAGCGGCGGATTGGATTATTATATGTGTGAAACGGCACGCCGAATAAGGTGTTCGTGAATTAACGAGGTGTATATGGCTACGAAGAAGAAAGAAGGCGGGGACAAATTAAGCTGTTCATTTTGCGGCAAGAGCCAGGATATTGTA
>DHPI01000069.1:8342-8713 GCA_002407865.1 Spirochaetia bacterium UBA5368 | reverse complement strand
TGCATTGAGCTGTGCAATGAAATAGTGTCGGAGGATTTCGAGTCGACCAGCATCGAGAAGAATTTTGGCAATCTGCCCAAACCGCATCAGATCAAGGAAATTCTCGACCAGTACGTGGTGGGCCAGGAAGACGCGAAAAAGATACTGTCGGTTGCGGTCTATAACCACTACAAGCGCATTGCCGCAAACAACGGCGTTCACAAGGACGACGTTGAGCTTGAAAAAAGCAATATCGTGCTTATCGGGCCCACGGGTTCCGGAAAGACGCTTCTTGCCCAGACTCTGGCGAAAATACTCCGTGTTCCCTTTGCCATCGCCGATGCGACATCGCTCACCGAGGCCGGCTATGTCGGTGAAGATGTTGAGAACAT
>DHPI01000069.1:5065-8132 GCA_002407865.1 Spirochaetia bacterium UBA5368 | reverse complement strand
GGCATCATCTATATCGACGAGATCGATAAAATATCCCGTAAATCGGAAAATCCTTCAATTACGCGCGATGTGTCCGGCGAAGGTGTGCAGCAGGCTCTGTTGAAGATAATTGAAGGCACAATAGCGAATGTTCCCCCGCAGGGCGGGAGAAAGCATCCGCATCAGGAATTCATCCCCATCAACACAAAAAACATCCTCTTTATTTGCGGCGGCGCGTTCGTCGGCCTTGAAAAAATCGTACAGAAGAGGGTCGGCAACAAAAGTATGGGATTTGGCGCCGATATCAAATCTGTCAGGGAAATCAAGGTTTCGAACATGCTTGGCGAGCTTCATACCGACGATCTGATCAAATTCGGATTGATACCGGAGTTCGTGGGACGATTGCCGATAACCGCCGTACTGCAGGAGCTGGATATGACGGCGCTGCGCCAGATACTTACCCAGCCCAAGAACGCCCTTGTGAAGCAGTTTAAAAAGATATTCTCGTTCGAGGATGTCGACCTGGAATTTACCGAGGGCGCGGTCGACGCGATTGCCTCCATTGCCATGGAGAAGGAATCGGGCGCCAGGGGCCTGCGGGCGGTTCTGGAGAAAGTCATGCTCAATCTCATGTATGATGTTCCCGCGCATGAAGGCATCGAGAAGATAACCATCACCGAAGGTATGGTAAAGGGCGACGAAGAGCCAACGATCAAATACAAGGTCGGCGAAGAAAAAACCGCATAATTGGCTTGCATTTGTTTTGTTCGTGTTCTATAATGATTATGGCGTTTCGAGTGGTATATAATAATAATCGAAAGCGCGTACTATGCACACAAAGAGGTTACAATGAAGCGATCGATAGATTACACCAAGAAATACCCGTTGCTGCCTCTTCGTGACGTGGTAGTATTTCCCCATATGGTGCTGCCGCTGTTTGTCGGTAGAGAAAAATCCATCAGCGCCCTCGATGCCGCGATGAAAGGCGACAGGCTTATTGTGCTCGTGACCCAGACGGATGCGCAGATTGCCGTGCCGTCGAAGAATGATCTCTATGAAGTCGGCACCGTATCCGAAATATTGCAGCTTCTGAAACTCCCCGACGGAACAATCAAGGTGCTTGTCGAGGGATTGTCGCGTGCGTATTTGACCGATTTAGACGAAAAAGCCGGCGAATCGTTTGAAGTGTCGGTAAAGGATATCGAAAGAACCGTTGATAGTGACGAAGAAGTAATGGCGTTGCGAAAGACAATAATAGAAAACTTCGAAAAATATATTAAGCTGAATAAAAAAGTGCCGCCCGAGGCGTTGACGACGGTCAGCGGCATTGACGACATATCGCACCTTTCCGACGTAATCGCGTCGTACATCAATACACGGCTTGAGCTGAAACAGGCGCTGCTTGAAATCGGCAATCCGAAAGAGAGGCTCGAAAAAATAATCGAGCTTATAAACGGCGAGATCGATGTCATGTATATTGAAAAGAAGATACAGGGCAAGGTCCGCAAGCAGATGGAAAAGACGCAAAAAGAGTACTACCTGAACGAGCAGATGAAAGTCATCAAGAAAGAGCTCGGTCAGGGTGACGACGGTATGGATGAAATCGAGGAATTGAAGAAATCCGTCGAAGAAGTGAAGATGAGCAAAGAAGCCAAAACGAAGGCGCTGAAGGAGATCAAGCGTCTGGAAAAAATGCCGCCGCTTTCCGCGGAATCGGCGGTGGTGAGGACATATATCGAATGGCTTCGCGATGTTCCGTGGCAGAAAAAGACAACCGACAACAGGGACATTGAGCATGCGATGGATGTCCTCAACGAAGACCATTATGGTCTGGAAGAGGTAAAGGAGCGTATCATTGAATTTATTGCCGTACGGCATCTTTCGAAAAAGATAAAGGGTCCGATCCTGTGCTTTGCCGGCCCTCCGGGTGTCGGTAAAACGTCGCTGGGCATGTCCGTTGCGCATGCGCTCGGACGCAAGTTCGTGAGAATGTCCCTTGGCGGCGTTCGCGATGAGGCCGAGATTCGGGGCCATCGAAGAACCTATGTCGGGGCGCTGCCGGGCCGCATCATCCAGATGATGAAAAAGGCAGGAACAATAAATCCGGTATTCCTTTTGGACGAAATTGATAAGATGTCTATGGATTTCAGGGGCGATCCGTCGGCGGCGCTGCTTGAAGTGCTCGACCCCGAGCAGAACAATACGTTTGTCGATCATTATATGGAAGTGCCGTACAACCTTGCGGATGTACTCTTCATTACGACGGCGAATGCGCAGCATCGGATTCCGTTGCCGCTTCTCGACAGGATGGAAATAATTGAAATTACAAGCTACACAGAGCCGGAAAAACTGAATATAGGCATTAAATTCCTTCTGCCGAAACAGATTGTGGAAAACGGATTGGAGACCTCGAATATCGAATATTCAGAAGAGATGATGCTCTTTACCATCCGTCATTACACCAGGGAGGCTGGCGTCCGCAGCCTTGAGAGGGTAATTGCGAAGGTGTGCAGAAAGGTTGCGCGCGAGGTGGTGCGGCATGGCAAGGATTACAAACGGGTGATTGATGAAGCGATACTCCAGGAATACCTCGGGCCGCGGAAATACAAGTACGGCACAAAAGAAAAAAAGAACGAGGTCGGCCTTGCGAACGGGCTTGCATGGACGGAGGTTGGCGGCGATATACTGCAAATAGAGGCGTCGCTTATCAAAGGAAAAGGTACGCTCATGCTGACCGGCCAGCTTGGCGAGATAATGCAAGAATCGGCGCATGCGGCGCTGACATATGTTAAGGCGAACCAGCAGTATTTCAATATAAAAGAAGAAACGATAAAGAGATACGACATACATCTTCACGTGCCGGAAGGGGCCATCCCGAAAGACGGACCGTCGGCCGGTATAACCATGGCGGTTGTTATTGCGTCGTTGTTCAGCGGGATTCCCACGAGGTGCGATGTCGCCATGACCGGCGAGATTACGCTGCGCGGCAAGGTGCTGCCGATCGGCGGTTTAAAAGAGAAGGTGCTGGCCGCTCATCGTGCGGATATCAAGCATGTAATTATTCCCAAGGATAACGAGATGGACCTCG
>DHPI01000069.1:0-4920 GCA_002407865.1 Spirochaetia bacterium UBA5368 | reverse complement strand
CAGATGATTTTCCATCCTGTCAGCACCATGGAGGAAGTGCTTTTTCTGGCGCTTGAAAGCCCTGAAAAGTTTTTCAGGGATTCCGAAAAAACCAGGGTTCTCTATGATAAATGGAAAGAAACGCTTGAAGAGAAAAAAGAGAGCCCGGAAGACATTGCCACATGGGAAGAAAATAAAACCGTGCAGATATAACAAAAAGGGGCGAACGCCCCTTTTATTGTTTTATAAAGTGGATAAGAATTTTATTCGATGTTGCCTTGTAGTCATCGCCGCGTGAGCTTGAATAAAATGCCGCAATCGTAAAACCGTTTTCGGTAATGAATTTTGCGATTTCATCTTTTTCAAACGCGCGCATTACATGTCGGTCGCGTATGGTTCTCGAAGATGTCCCGTTTTTAATCGTATAATTATAATTAACCTCGACAACGGTGCGGCCGGAATATCCTGCCAGCGTAAATCCGCGCTCCCGTGTAATTTCCATTCCGGCGGCATTCGTTATGGAAACGACGCCTATGTCCTTTGTTTTTATTTTTTGCACGGGAACGGCGTTCCAGACCTCAAACAATCCAACCCCGCCGGGCTTGAGGGCGCGCCATGTGTTCCAGAAAACCTTGTCGACATCGGAATCGTTCACCATATAATTGAATGATCCGAAGAGCGATACAACGGCGTCGAATTCTTCATAATAATCGAACGATAGCATGCTGCCCGTCGTGAATTTGGCCGCGCCGGGAAACCGCATGCGCGCAACGGTAAGCATGTCGTCGCTGTTGTCGATGCCGGTGCACCGTATGCCCGAATCGCTCAATACGGCGAGGTGCTCGCCCGTACCGCACCCGAGATCGAGCAGTGACGGCGAAGATACGCCCTGAAGCAGGCGGCGAATCATGGCGATGTCGTCGTGTATATTGCGATTCTTTGCTTCGATCGCAAAATAGTATTCAGCGAGTTCGTGATAAAGTTTCATTGGCGGGATTAAAACACCATCATGGGAAACTTTTGGTTGAGAATGCCAAGCAGGTGCTCCTCAATTTCAACGGTTGTTTCTATTTGCATAAGATCGTGCACCAGCGATTCGCATTCCTCGATCTTCACTGAACGAATTATGCGCTTGATCTGGTGCATAAACGCGGACCCCATCGAAAAATTCCTGAAGCCAAGCCCCAGCAGAAGCATTGTGTATCGCGGTTCGCCGGCCATTTCACCGCATATGGAAAGCGGCACATTGTTATCACGCGATACTTCGACAATGTACTTCAGAAGCCGGAGCACCGCGAGGTTGAGCGGATTGTAGAGGTACGCGATTTTTTCACTGATTCTGTCGACGGCCAGCATATATTGCACAAGGTCGTTTGTGCCGACCGAAAAGAAGTCCGAGTAATTGGAAAGGCTGTCGATATTAATTGCCGCGGAGGGCACCTCAATCATTATGCCGATAGGGATGTCTTCGTTGAATGGAATTTTTTCAGCGCGAAGCTCTTCCATGATTTCAAAGGTAATGGCCCGCGCTTTAATGATCTCCTCGATGGTTGTAATCATCGGGAACATGAGCTTCGCGTTGCCATACACGCTTGCGCGCAGTATCGCGCGAAGCTGCGTTCTGAAGAGCGGTTCGTTTTCCAGGCTGAAGCGTATCGCGCGGCAGCCGAGAAAAGGATTGCGCTCCTTGTATTTTTTGTTATAGGCGTAGATTTTATCCCCGCCGACATCAAGGGTGCGTATCGTGACGGGAAGCGGATTGAACGATTCGAGCACTCGTCTGTATGCCTGAACCTGCCGTTCCTCGTCGGGAAGCGATTTGTCCAAAAAAAGAAATTCCGAGCGGTAGAGCCCGATCCCCTGCGCGCCGTGTTCTTTCATAATATCCATCTCTTCGGGGATCTCTATGTTGCCAAAAACGTGAATAACCTCGTTGTCGAGCGTTGTCCACGGCAGATGTGTAAGCTTCGATAATTCGGCTTCAAGTTGAAGAAGGTCTTCCTGATATTTTGTGTATTCGTCAATTTCATCCTGCGACGGATTGATGATGATTCTGCCGTGGATTGCGTCGATAATGACGGTATCGCCGTCTTTCACCGATGATGTGCCGCTGATTGTGCCGACAATCGCGGGTATTTCGAGGGCGCGGGCCATAATGGCGGTGTGCGATGTGCGTCCCCCCGTGTCGGTAACGAACGCCAGCACGTATTTTTTGTTCATCATCGCCGTATCGGACGGTGTCAGATCGGAGGAGAATACGATTACCTCCTCGTCCAGATCGTTGAGCGATAACGAATGGGTCTTCTGTAGATTGTTGATGAGCCGTTTGTTTATATCCGAAAAATCGATGATCCTTTCGCGAAGATATACGTGATCGATGGACTCAAGGCTTTTAATGAGTTCGAGGGTGATATCGTTGATAACCCATTCAACATTTCTTTTCTCGTTCCGGATGGCGGATACGACTTTTTCACCGAACATCGGGTCTTCAAGCACCATGAGGTGGCTCGAAAAAATATCCGCCATGTCATTGGATAGGCTTTTCGATATCTGCTCTTGAATCGCGAGTATTTCGCCCTTGGTTTTTTCTATTGCCGATCTGTAGCGATCGATTTCATGGCCGACGTTATCTTCAGAAATAGTATACTTGGGTATTATTATATTCGAGCCCTTGTATACATAGACTTTCCCTATCTTGATGCCCGGGGAAGCGATTATACCCTGAATTATTTTATGCATAGAACTCTCACATAATAATTGTGCCGACTGAATTGAAATTTCATAGTTTGATGAAAATAACTGTCAAGATAAATTTGTACAATTTTGTAGATTCGAAATATCTGATGTGACATATAAAAAAACTGAACAATACACATATAAGTATAAATGTTCAGTGTGCGCTGGAGACATCTTCTACAATAATATTGAATTGATTAAAATAGTAAAATGATTTATTTTATAAAGGGATAAATAATTGCATTCCAGCGGCTTTGAATAACATACTGGTACAGCCATCGGGATGATGGCTGTTCGATTACGGAGCGCGGCGCAGCGCAGTGAAAAAATATGGAAAAAACGCTAAGGATTGCATGTATTGCGTGCCTGGCTATCGCGAACTGTTTGTGCGGGAAGGGTAATGGAGCCGATGTGAAACAGCTCAGAGAATTAATGGTAAAAAAACAGATTGAGGCGCGGGGCGTCAGGGACGAGCGGGTGCTTGAGGCCATGCGCGCTGTCGAGCGGCACGCGTTTGTTCCCGACCAGAATATCACAGCGGCGTATGAGGACCACCCCCTCCCGATAGGATACGGGCAGACTATATCCCAGCCGTACATTGTTGCGCTCATGACAGAATTGTGCGAGCTTGAGGGGAATGAAA
The DNA here is from genome assembly GCA_002407865.1 of Spirochaetia bacterium UBA5368. GTDB lineage: Bacteria > Spirochaetota > UBA4802 > UBA4802 > UBA5368 > UBA5368. The sequence continues at coordinate 1,562 of DHPI01000069.1, read as the reverse complement.
AAGTGCTCGAGATCGGCACGGGCTCGGGATATCAGGCTGCAGTGCTTTCGCTCCTTGCGAAGGAGGTGCATACCATCGAGATTGTCGAACCGCTTGCGAAAAGCGCGCGCCAGCGACTTGCCCGTTTAGGATACCGCAATGTGTACGTGTATGTGGGCGATGGATATGCCGGGCTCCCCGAAGAGGCGCACTTCGACGTTATTATACTGACGGCGTCACCCCCTGAAATACCCGAAACCCTGATAGGGCAGTTGAAAAATGGAGGGATACTTGTCGCGCCTGTGGGCGAGTACCAACAGGAACTGGTAAAACTTGTGAAATCTGAAACCGGCGTGACACGGAGAACTATTACGTACGTGCGCTTCGTGCCCATGGTGCACGGCGAGAAGAAATAGCCGCGCTTAAGGGTACTGTGGCAGCGATCGCAGTCCGTCGCATTCATTCAGCCCAAGTATGAGATTCGCGTTTTGCACGGCATTCCCCGACTGGCCCTTGACAAGATTGTCAATAACCGATGTTAAGAAGAGTTTTCCCGTGCGCTCGTCAACGAGGGGACGTATTTCACACCGGTTCGATCCGCGGACATCCGTTGTGTTCGGCGATGTGTCAGAAACAAGTACAAACGGTTTGCCGGAGTAATATTCTTTATATATCTCCATCAACTGGGATGTGGTATATCCTTTCTTAACGTCTGCGTATATTGTGGTGAGTATCCCGCGCGACATCGGAACTACCTGTGGCACGAAGAGCACTTTATAATTGCCACCTGCGCGGCTGTTTATGGTATTTTCCACCTCGACAAGATGCTGATGACGCCCCTCCCGGTAGGTGTTGATGTTTTCGTAGCGCTGGGGATAGAAATTCGCTTCGCCTGGATTTTTTCCGGCGCCGGATACGCCGCTTTTTCCGTCACAAATGACGGTGGCGCCTTCGATTATGCCGCTTTCAACCGCCGGCAAAAGCCCCAGTATCATCGATATAGCGAAACAGCCGGGATTGCCAACCACCTTTGCCGATCGGATTTTATCGGCGTTGATCTCCGGCAGCCCGTATACCGCGTGCTCGAGGATTTCCGGGGCATGGTGGACGGTATCCATCCCCTTGTTTTTCGCGTATGTTGCGTAATCCGCTTCGGATGCGAACCTGAAATCGCCGCTGAAATCGATGACAGGTATGCCGCGCCGGTAAAATTCCTGAATAAGCATCATCCCGGCCCTGTCGGGCGTCGAAAAAAATGCAACGTCAATGCCTGTAAAATCGATGTTTTCGGTGCTGTCTACGAGCATATCGCAGTTGCCGCGCAGGTGGGGAAAAATTTTACTTACCGGTTCGCCTGCGTCTTTTCTGGCGACAAGCTGCTTCAGTGCAATATGAGGATGGCGAAGCAGAATTTCAATCAGCCCGAGCCCGCCGAAACCCGTTGCGCCGACGATCAATGCTTTTTTCATGGACGATCTCCCGCGTAATTAAATCGCGCAATAGTGCCATTCGTTCCGGGATTTGTAAAATGATTTTTTCCAAAAATCCTGCCGTCCTCGGAGGTAGCAGATTAATTTTAGGGG
>DHPI01000061.1:33546-36489 GCA_002407865.1 Spirochaetia bacterium UBA5368 | reverse complement strand
TTGCAGTACGCGAATCCATATGTGGGCGAGATTGCGCGGCGCGGCCCCAATGTGTACCGTTACCTTATTGATTGCATACTTGTGCTTTCGGGATTTATCCAGTGGATGGCTATCGACGGTTATTTTTCGAAAGAGCTGCTGGTGAAGGCGCCGGCGTTTGCGTTCGTGATGGTTGCCGGTGTCCTGATTATTATCGGCGTTGTATGGGGATTCGTGCTCCTGATCAAAAAACAGGGCAGGGAGGCCGTGCCCATGCTGATTTTTTTCGCCGGTTTTCTCCTCGTTCATATGGTCTACCAGAACACGAAAGACCGTTATGTGCTGCCTGTTCTGTGGTTGCTTACCCTTGCGCTTTTCTATGGTTTCTCAGAGGGGATTTTTCCCTGGCTGGCCGGTATGTACAGGCGGTATATCAGAAGACGCCGTTGGCGCGCACCCGTGTTCTACGGCATTGTCGCGATGGCGTATGCCGTGTCGATCGGCCTGCTGCTGCATCATCGAATGTTTGCGCACATCGCGTTTGCGCTTGTTTTTACACTGTTGCTATATCTGATACTGAGGGCCGATGGCGAAAAAATAAAGGGGCGTATCGCGGTTCTTGTACTGACCGTCGTGGGCGGCGTGCTTTTCAACTTTATGGTTTTTTACGGGCATACAATGATGGACCACCATTCGCTGAGGCGGGTTGAGTTTAAAAAGGCGGCGCTCTGGTACAAGGATGCGTATAAAGCGGGAGACCGGATGCTTATTACCGAAATCAGCGTGCCGATGTATTACACAGGATTCGGCGCAGACAGGTTTGTAAGTCCGAATGCGATAGAAAGCGCCACATTGAAGGAGTTACAGAAAGAGCTTGCCGAAAAGGGAGTTACATACGTGTTTGTCGATGATTTTTATATACGACGATATGAATACAAAGACAAAAACGCGATTGATAAAAAAGCGTGGCTTTTTAAGGAAATAAGGGACGGTAATTTGCTTGACGGTCGCCTCACGCTGGTGGCTTTCTTTGAAACCGGTGGGGGGATTAAAAGCTATGTGTACCGGTTTGTCCGATAAAGCATGACCGTATGATTGCCGCTGGAGAATACCGGCAGACGAGCGGTTTATTCTGAAATAAGGAGCACAGATGAAAACTTTGAAAAAAAGCAGTCCATCCAGACGGGCTGCGAAAAAGCTTATAGTCGTCGTGCCCGCATTCAATGAAGAGGAAAGAATTTCTGAAACACTGGCGGCGTTGCGGGGCATCCGTGGCGAGATAAAAAAGATGGGCCTTGAGTATCGCATATATGTCGTCAACGACGGATCGAGCGATGATACGGGGCGTTGTGCGGTGGACGGCGGCGCAGACAGGGTTCTTCGGCACAAGGTGAACCAGGGGCTTGGCGCCGCCGTGCGCACAGGTCTGACCGGCGCATATCGTGACGGGGCGGATATCGTGGTAAAGTTCGATGCCGATCTACAGCATGATCCGAACGACATTCCCCGATTGATAACGCCGATTCTCGACGATGAATCCGATGTGGTGTACGGCAACCGTTTCGAGCGAATTGAATATAAAATGCCTTTTGTCCGTAAAGCGGGCAATATCGTGTTTACGGCAATCATGCGGTATCTTACCGGTTGGCCGATACGCGACGGCCAGCCGGGAATATTCGCCGTTAACAGGGATTACCTGGATGTGTTCGATCTTCCCGGCAGTTACAACTATACGCAGCAGATACTGCTGGATGCCTACCACAAGGGCATGCGGTTTGCGCATGTTTCGGTATCGTTCCGCAGGCGGATTACGGGGAAATCGTTTGTGTCGTTGCGCTATCCGTTCAACGTGCTGTATCAGATAGTCCTTGTGCTCATTTCGGTGCATCCAATGCGCATATTCGGAACGTTCGGCATTCTGTCACTTTTCGCGGCTGCCGCAATATTCACCGTTGAAATATGCCTCTTCTTCGCGGGGCATCTCGACAAGCCTGTGTCGCATGTCAACGCTGTGCTTGGTCTTCTCTTCTTCGGATTGCAGACGCTTTTTTTCGGGTTTCTTGCCGAGCTCATCGTTCGAAACAACCTCGACAGGCGGTGCTGAAAATCTGCTGATGCTGGATTGAAATATCTGATAATTGTGAAATGGCTGAACCGGGAGCGTGAATGGCGGGAAACGGTGTAAACGGCATATTACAGGAAAGAAAGAAACGGATATTCGGATGGCGGAGCTTCGTTTTTTTCATTATCTCTATCGCCCTTGTGGCATTCTTGCTCAGCCGCGTCGATATGCGGGCGGTCGTGACAACTATCGCGAACGCGAATGTACCGCTGGTGCTTCTCTCGTGTGGTGTGTATTTTGTTTCGAACTACTGCAAATCATACCGGTACCGGGTAATGCTGCGTGATTTGAATGTTGGCGATTTTCAGATGTTCGCCATTACCAGCTACCAGAATTTTTTTAACCAGATACTGCCGGCCCGTACCGGCGAGCTTACGCTGATTTATTATTTAAAGAAAATCGGCGGCGCCGACCTCTCGAAGGGCCTCCATGTGCTGCTGGTGACGCGTATTTACGATTTCATCATCGTCGCCGCGTTTTTTGTGTGTTCCCTGGTGCTGTATTATGGCAGGCACACGTCCGCGGGGCTTTTGCTGGTCGGTGTGCTCGTTTTTATACTGTCACTCGTGTGCCTGTTCAACCTGAAGTGGGTTGTGATTGCGTGCAATCAGGTGTTTATTTTTGCGATGAAGGCGCTGAAGCTTGAACGGAAGGCCTTCGTTGTAAAAATTATCGAAAAGATGGATCCGGTGGTGCGCGAGTTTTCGGATTACCGAACGGCCCGCCATCTGCCCGCACTTGCGCTGACCAGTGTTCTTGTGTGGGGCGTGCTGTACGTGTTTTCGTATATAACCATCCGCGCCTTCGGCGTGAACATCAATTTTCTTCTGTCGGTGGCCGGC
>DHPI01000061.1:30120-33427 GCA_002407865.1 Spirochaetia bacterium UBA5368 | reverse complement strand
TCGGTGGCCGGCAACACGGGGCAGGTGCTTGCCAACGTGCTTCCCGTCAACAGCTTCGGCAGTTTCGGCACGCTCGAGGCGGGATGGAGCGGCGGCTTCGTGCTGGTGGGTATGAGCCCGCAAGACGCCATTACCACGGGATTCGGCTATCATCTTATCAATTTCGTTGCAGCCGCCGCAATCGCGGCCGTATGCTGGGTGGTTATACGTTTGCGGAAATAGAATATGCGATGCGGATGTGTGTCCGCGAGTGTAAAAGCAGGAGGCATCATGATATCGAAGAAAGCGCAGGAAGTGACCCCCTTCATAGTCATGGACGTAATGGCCCGCGCCGAGGAGCTTGAGAAACAGGGCGAGCGTGTGCTGCACCTCGAGGTGGGGGAGCCCGATTTCGATACGCCGGATGTGGTGCGCGAAGCCGCCATCGAAGCCATTAAATCCGGCAAGACGCACTATACCCACGCGATGGGGCTGCTTGCGCTGAGGGAGGCGATCTGCGAACAGTACTACCGGGAATATGGCGTCAATATTACGCCCGACCAGGTACTTATCACATCGGGCACGTCGCCGGCGTTTCTCTTTATGATGCTTGCCATGTTAGAGCCGGGCGATGAGGTGATCCTCTCAAATCCGCGGTACGCGTGCTATCCCAACTTCATCCGCGCGGTCGGCGGCGTGACCGTCGATGTGCGCACCTATCCGGAAGACGGATTCCAGTACCGCCCTGAGGAAATACGCAGGGCGCTCACGCCGCGAACGAAGGGCATTATCATAAATTCGCCGTGTAATCCCACAGGCATTGTGATGACCGATACAAATCTCCAGGACATTGCGCAGTTTGACAGCCAGTACATCATCTCCGACGAAATATATCACGGCCTTGTCTACAAGGGGAGGGCCCGCTCGATTCTCGAGTTTACCGACAGGGCGTTTGTAATAAACGGATTTTCCAAGCTCTTTGCGATGACGGGCTGGCGGATAGGGTATGTGATTTTCCCGAAGTATTTTTCGCAGGCAATGCAGCGGATACACCAGAATTTCATGATATCCGCGAACAGCTTTGTGCAGTGGGCATGCCTCGCCGCGTTGAAACACGCGTGGCCCGATGTCGAGCGGATGCGGCGGATCTATGACGAGCGCAGGGTGTTCATGATTCAGCGGTTGAAGGAAATCGGCCTGAAAATCCACGTTGAGCCCACGGGCGCGTTTTACGTCTTTGCCGATGCGCGCGAGTATTGCACCGACTCGTACGCGGAGGCGTTTAACATCATCGAGAAGGTGAAGGTGGGGGTGACGCCCGGCATTGACTTCGGCTCGGGTGGCGAGGGCTTTCTCCGATTTTCATACGCGAATTCCATTGACAACATCAGGGAAGGTTTGCAGCGCGTGGAGGAGTACTTTGCGTCCGTGAAGCGCTGAACGAAATGGCGGTGATGGCCGTCCGCGTTTCAGTCGCGGTCGAGCACTTCGCGAATTTTGTTCGTAAGCGATTGGATGGTATATGGTTTCTGAAGAAAGTTCTTCTCCGGATCGATAAGCTCCCCGTCGGCGAGAAAATTATCAGGATACCCCGATGTAAACAGTATTTTCATAGACGGTTTTTCCCGCAATGCCTGCAGCGCCAGTTCCTTGCCGTTTAACTCTGGCGTAATAAGATCTGTAAAAATAAGGTCGATGTTGGCGCCCCTGCTTCTGAGCATGGCGAGCGCCTCTTTGCCGTTACGCGCCTCAATGATTGTATAGCCCTGCTGTTTCAGCGCCCGCGAGGCGAAGATCCGCAGACTGTCTTCATCCTCGACCACGAGTATGGTTTCCGAACCGTGCGGCCGGACCGCCGCAGCCTGCTCGACGGACACCGCCGTGGCGGGCCCTGTCTCCGCGAGCGGCAGGTATATTTTGAACGTGGTGCCGCTGTGCAATTCGCTGTAAACAAATATGCTGCCGTTATTCTGTTTGATGATGCCAAATGCCGTGGAAAGGCCAAGGCCCGTGCCCTTCTGCGGTTCTTTCGTTGTAAAGAAGGGATCGAAGATGTGCTCGACGATCGTCTTTTCCATGCCGATCCCGGTATCTGAAATGGCGATCATGACATGCTCGCCTTCGCTTGAACCGACATGCATTTCGGCGGATGCTTTGTCGAACCGCACCTGGTCGGTCTCGATGACAATTCTGTTGGTTCCCGTTGTATCATTTTTATCCTGTATGGCGTCGCGGGCGTTAACGATGAGGTTGATGATCACCTGCTCGAGCTGCGCCCTGTCGACATTAACAGAGCCGATGGCTTTGTTCGTGTTCAGCGTAAACTCGATATTCTCGCCGATAAGCCGCTTGAGCATCAGATACAACTCGGAGAGCACGGTATTGACGTTGAGCAATTTCGGTTTAAACATCTGCTTTCTGCTGAAGGCGAGGAGTTGACGGATGAGGTTTGCCGCGCTCTCGCCGGCCTTCTTGATTTCATTCAGCTCCCTGAATATAGGGGTGCCGGGATGTGCGTGCATCATCGCCAGCTCGGCGTTGCCGAGGATTATCGTCAAAATGTTGTTGAAGTCGTGTGCAATGCCGCCGGCAAGCTGTCCTATTGCCTCGAGCTTGTGAGATTGTCTGAGCTGTTCCTCCATGAATTTCTGCTGTGTAACGTCCTTCATTATTCCCTGGTATTCGATGACATTGCCGTCTTTATCCCGCACGGCATTGGCGGATACTTCGACCGTGATCATTTTGCCGTCCCGCGTTTTCAGGCGTGTATGAAAATCCTTGACGAAACCTTCCCTCTCAATCGCTGCGAGGAGCTCTGTGCGTGTTGAAGCGTCGGCGTAAATGTCGTACGCACTTATCTTGGAAAACTCCTCGATCGAATAATGCAGCATGTCGCATGCCGCCCTGTTTATGTTGATTATCTGCCCTTCCTTTGAGGTGATAAAGACCGCGTCTTTCGAGTTTTCAAAAAACGAACGGAAGCGCTCCTCGCTTGTCAGCTCCCGTGATCTGCTGGCGCGAATCCTGTCGATCATGTCCCTGAATCCTTCGAGTATATACCGGGCGTCGGTGCCGGGCTTGAAGCGGTCGACGGGTATCGACGGCAGGTCGAAGGGGTTGTGTGCGATTTTTTTGAAGAGCTCAAGCAGCATGCGGTAGCTTTGCATCATGGGATTGAAGAAACTGGAAATTATGACAAAAATGAAGAGAATAAGCACGATCGTTAAAATGAAGGATTTTATTGCGTACCGGTGATTCTCGGCGTGGATATCGTCAACATACAGGCCTGTGCCGAGGTAGCACTGCAATTCGGGTATTCCTTTTACAA
>DHPI01000061.1:27900-30005 GCA_002407865.1 Spirochaetia bacterium UBA5368 | reverse complement strand
CAATTCGGGTATTCCTTTTACAAACGAAAGCTTCTGAATCGATATGCGTGTGATGGGATGCGGATAATGATACGTGACGAATCCTTCGAGCGCGGGGCTCGTGGCGGTTTTGACAAGCTCCCGTATAATGTATGTGCCGTGATCGTCGCGGAGGTCCCACTGGTTCGTCCCCTCCTTCTCTGGTTCGTATGGCTGCACCAGCATTATTCCTGAATAAGAACTCATAAACAGGTAGTTCTTTCCGATCGCGTCATCGTAGGTCATGAGGCGGATTCTGTCGCGCACCGCTGTCAGCGCCTTTTCGCGCGACAGAGCGCCGCGTTTATAGTTTTCGATGATCGGCGATATTGAATTGAATCCGAGATTCACCATGCGCTGCAATTCGCCGCGGCGCATCTCGATGGCGTTGGTCGTATAGCTTCTGGTGAAATACATGAAAAGCGCCATGTATCCCCCCCAGAAGAGCAATAACGAGATTAAAACCCGGCGCAATCCGCGTTCGAATGTCCGCCGCTTTTTCACCGTCGGTTCTGAAGCGCCGCTTTCGGTCATGGATTCTCCGTTATCCACGCTGAGAAAAAATTTTTTTAAATTCGCCAGGCCCGGCCTTCCCCTCGATGACCCTCTGGGCGATTTTCATTGCCTCGCGGTCGCCCAGTACAATTGCGCCGACCGGATTGTCGCCGGTGAAAATAAATTTTTTATAGTGTGACGGGTCTTCGGTGACAAGTACATCGCAATTATCCGCTTCAAAGTTTCCCGCCGAGTACAGGTCGATGCCTGTAATTTTCAGGGTATTTGCCATCAACGTGCCGGAATATTCGGTCGCGATTCCGGCCATATTCATTCCTGCGATTCTTCCCTGTTCTTTCGCGGCGGGCCATATTCCGTAGATGCGTCCCCTGTGTTCCGCTGGGTCGCCGGCGGCGTACACATCGTGTGCGGATGTCCGCATATAATCGTCGACGATGATGCCGTTGTTGACGGCAATCCCCGCGTCTTTCGCGAGGGCTGTGCGGCAGCGTATCCCCGCCGAGAAGACCACGGCTCCGGCGCTGATTTCCCTGCCGGATTTCAGGACAAGCTTTTCCACGCGGCCGTTGCCTTCTATCGACAGAACGCTGTCGTCCAGCACGAACGACAGGCCCTTTTCGGAAAGCATTCGCGCAAGTATTTCCCCGCCGCGTTTGTCAAGCTGCCGTGGCAGCAGCCATTTGCAGAATTCCACGACCGTTACCTTTTTGCCAAGCTTTACAAGACTGTACGCGGATTCAAGCCCCAGAAGGCCGCCCCCGACTACGACGACGCTGGCGATATCGCGGCAGTAGTCTTTTATTTTGTTCGCGTCGGTTATCCCGCGCAGGGTGAATACGCCGGCACAATCGCTTCCCCGCACGGGCGGCACGAACGAATACGCTCCTGTGGCGAGCAGCAGCCTGTCGTACCGGTATGTCGCGCCCGATGCATCGATCAGCGTATGGTCGGATGGATTGATCTTCGTGATCGTCGTCTGTAATATGTTTTCTATATTCTTTTTTTTGTACTGTTCTTTTTTGTAAATAATCAGTTTTTCGATTGTTGTGCCATTGCCGAGATACTCGATGACGTTTGGGCGGTAATAGTGCAGGTGTTCAGATGACGAGATGATTTTAATCGTTCCGTCGGGATCGTTTTTCCGTATCGCGAACGCGGCTTCAATTCCGGCAATGCCGTTTCCAATGATGATGTAATTCATTGCTCCTCCTCGCGTCGATCAAGCTGTGGAGATATAGGGCAGACAGTATCCAGTAAAATCTATTTGTATAATTTGTTCAACTGATTTTTATCTGTCTCCGTATCAGAGCGGTTCCGGACTATCTCCGTGCTTTCAGAGAAAGCTTATGCTTTGCACGAATTCGTCATTGAACCGGCGATGTGTCGCGAGATCGATGATTCGTATGCCGTCGCGGAGCGATTTTGCGCGCGATATGAAAGAGGTGTCGAAACATGCCCGCTCCGCCGCGGCAAGACTGGAATTGCCGAGAAAGTGATAGCGCGCGTTCGGAAAATCCGGAATGAAGCCGAGCGCACGGAAGTTGTCGATGTCAAGGTTTTCGCCGAACGCT
>DHPI01000061.1:25594-27723 GCA_002407865.1 Spirochaetia bacterium UBA5368 | reverse complement strand
AACAGCACATCGCTGATGCCGCCCGGCGTAATGCCCGCTTCATCGAGCAGTATGTGTGAAGCGGCGCGGCTGGCGCCCTTCGCGAGCTGGATGGCGCGGATATCTTTCTGGGTAAGCGCGATCTCGCCGTGTATCGGCACGGCTCTGACCCCGTTTCGCGTTTCGGTACGCGCGACGCTGCTCTCCGGATCGGCCGGGCGTATCGCGCCGTCCGTGCCGACAATGCCATCGCGCAGAAGAATGGCCAGCATATCGATGATGCCGGTGCCGCAGATGCCCAGGGGCGCCCCGCCGCCGATAACGGTCGGCAGCCACGTTGCATTGGTGCGGCGCACATGGCTGATAGCGCCATCCCCGGCGGTCATGCCGTAGGCGATGTTCATGCCTTCCAGCGCCGGGCCCATGGCGCAGGATGTTCCGAGCGCCGCGCCCTGGCCGTCGCGGACGAATATTTCGCCGTTTGTGCCGAGGTCGATGAAAAAGAGGCTTGTCCCGTATCCCGAAGCTTCCGCTAAGGCAAGGCCGCCGATGCTGTCGCCGCCGAGAAACGCAGACGCGGCGGGCAGGGCGTACAGCCGGGCATTCGGCATGCCGTGAAGGCCGATATCGCCGGGCGTACAATTATCGAAATCGAGCCTCCGCGCGGTATAGGGATATTCGCCAAGGGGCAGGGCGTCCATGCCGAAAAGGAAGTACATCATGGCGGTGTTGCCCGACACGGCGATCGTGTCGATGCGCGATGCGGCTATGTCCGATGACGAGAAAACCGACTCGAGCGAAGAAGCGATTGCGTTGCGCGCGGCTGCTGTGATGCGGGAGCGGATATTTCTGTCACGCGATGCCGCGATGCGGGATATGATATCGTGCCCGAACCGCCGCTGGGGATTCATCAGCGAATCGACGAATAGCGGCGCGCCGCCTTCCGGCACGAGCGATATCTGGATTGTCGTAGTGCCGACATCAACCGCGACGCCAAGGCGCGCCTCAGGGGGCAGCGATAGCTTTTTTTTCGATGGAAGGGGCGCTGTTTCCGGCATGTAGACGGTGACGTCCCCGACCGTCTTTGCCCTGCACGCAAGATACGGGCGTCCGTTGTGAGGCCCTTTTTCATCCCTCATTTCGCCGCCGTCAAGGCCGCCGTCGGCGTGAATTGCGCACTTGCCGCAGATGCCCTTGCCGCCGCACGGCGTGCGCACCATGATTCCCATATCCATCAGCGCGTCGGCCAGCAGTGCGCCGCGCTCGCATTCATGGGTAAGGCCGCCGGGCCGTATCGTTATCCGTATCGAGTCCATGTGTGATTGCGCAAGTGTGCCCGGCCGGGCGCGTATGTGCAAGTTTCTTTTTTTAATTGATTTTTATCAGTCGCATCGTAGAGTATGGTGCGTAGCGTGGTTACGGTGAAAATCCCGCGGCCGCGTATCCCGCACATTATGTAAGGACCGCTGACGGCAGCATTTCTTTATGGAAGATTTCACAATTATATCGTACCCCGGCTCGAGCGATAGTTCGCTTTTGTCGCTTGCCGATACGCGCTCGAAGTACATGCTTCCGTTCGGGGGCAGATACCGTGTCGTCGACTTCACCGTGCGCAATTCCGCGGCGGCGGGCGCCCGGCACACGATAATTTACAGCAATTGCGAGGATGACCTCGAACACTATGTGGAGATGTACGGACCGTTTAAAAACGAGAAATTCCCGGCTATCAGGGTTGTTTCTCAAAAGTTTTCCGATGTTAAATTTTGCTACAACCTGATACTGGACGCCAATACGAGCTGGTATGTGATATACAACGGCGATAATCCTTCCCTGATCGATTTTGCCGGAATCCTGGCCAGATACAAAAAGAGCCGCGCCGGCGCGATGCTCTTCAAAATGCGCTTTGGGGACAGGGATTCGATGGCGCACACGATACTCGTGACCAACCAGAAAAACCTGCTGGCGGTGATAAACCAGGCGATCGATGAGGGACGGCATGCGCCGAATCTGTTCGAGATGATTATCAACAGTATGATAAATACCGGCATAAAAAAGGCGTCCGTCGACGTCGTGTACTGGCCGATCAAGAATATTCCCGACTATTACCAGTTCAATTATGATATCATGACCGACAGGGTGATGGCCGGCCG
>DHPI01000061.1:25070-25492 GCA_002407865.1 Spirochaetia bacterium UBA5368 | reverse complement strand
CGATGGCCGGCCGCGTATTCGGCGACGCAATGCTGAAAAGCCATATCCGCGCGGAAGGGTACGCGAAAATTGGCCGGCACGCGAAAGTGACGAAATCATTCATATCCGATTCGTGCGCCATCGACGGAACGGTTGACAACTCGATTATCTTTCCCGGTGTTGAAATCGGTGCGAAGGCCGTTATACGGGATTCCATCGTGCTGCCCTTCAACCGCATCGGCGGCAGCAGCTATATCACACGTTCGATAATCGACGAGCACAGCGTTCCGGAACCGGCCGGCGGTGTAACGCAGGGCGAAGCGCCATATACTATCGGGCCCCGATGCCGGGTCGGTTCGAGCGATGAACAGCTGAAAAACAACGATTTCCCGCGCGCGATATTTCGAAGCATTACGCTGATCGGCAAGGACTGCGATATTCCG
>DHPI01000061.1:11855-24937 GCA_002407865.1 Spirochaetia bacterium UBA5368 | reverse complement strand
ATCGGCAAGGACTGCGATATTCCGGAGGGCTCGCACATCGGCGGGGCGTGCTACGTTGCGTCGGGCAGGGGCGCCGAATTCTTCGCGAAGACGAAATATCTCTACAACGGCCTGTCGCTGGTGAAATAATGTTTCTGCCATACCGTGACGACAATCCCACCCGGCGGTTTGCCTGGATGACGCTGCTGCTGATACTTGCCAATGGTGCCGCGTTTTTCTACCAGGTCTTCGGGGCAGGGGGATTCGATGATATCACTGGCCAGTTCGGGCTTATTCCGGCGGAGCTTGCAAGCGGCCGCAATCTGCCGAACAGCGTTTACGTCAGTCCGTTCGTGACGCAGGTTACCTATATGTTCTGCCACGGCGGCGTGTCGCATCTCGGATTCAACATGCTTTTCCTGTGGATATTCGGCAACAATGTCGAAGACCGGCTGGGACGGCTGAACTTTTTATTCTTTTACCTCTTTATAGGGATTCTCAGCGGCCTCGCGTTTGTCATTGCGTCGCCGGGGCTCGAAACGCCGCTGGTAGGGGCTTCGGGCGCTATCTCGGGCATTCTCGGCGCGTACTTGATCATGTTTCCTTTCGCACGCATATATGTGTGGATGATCTTTTTCGTGGTTCGCATGCCGGCGCTTGTATTCCTTCCCATCTGGTTTGTAATGCAGATTTCCGGTTTGATGGGAAGCGCCGCAGGGGCTGGCGGCGGTGTCGCGTGGATAAGCCATATCGCGGGATTCGTCGCGGGCATGCTGCTTTTCAAGCTGTTCGAGCGAAACCGCTGAAGGCAATGCCGGTTCTCCTGTCGCGGCGCGTGGTGCTATCACCCCCTCCGCTTTTGGATGGCGTTTTCCGTATTGCTCTTGACATCACCGCGTGCGGTATGGTTTATTCATTCAACATTTATTGCTTGGCGAGGAAACCATGTATCCCATTCTTTTTCAGTACAAAATGATATCGATCGGCGGGTATGGCGTTATGCTCGGCATCGGATTCTATCTTGCGTTTCTGCTGTTCGAACGGGAACTGAGCCTGCGCCAGATGAATCCGGAACTCGCGTATAAAATATTGCTGGCGGCGATTCCGTGCGGCATTATCGGCTCCAAGCTGTTTCATATCCTCGAGCATCTCGACGAGTTCAGCGCCGATCCGGCCGGCATGATTTTTTCCGGCGCCGGGCTTTCCGCGTACGGCGGGTTTGTGCTCTCATTCCTGGTTGTTGCGGTAATTATAAAGAAGAACAATGAAAGCTTTCTCAGGGTGGCCGACGCGGCCTCGCCGGCGATGGCGCTCGGATACTGCTTCGGGCGCTTTGGCTGCCATGTCGCGGGTGACGGCTGCTACGGTGTTGAAACGCAGTCGTTTCTCGGCACGGCGTATCCTAACGGTATTGTGCCGACGACCGCTGCCGTGTATCCGACGCCGCTTTTCGAGGTCTTTTTTTCGTTCGCCGTTCTTGGCGTGCTGCTACGGCTGAGAAAACACGAGTGGTCCGATGGAAAGCTCTTTTTCCTCTATCTTATACTTAACGGCCTGCCGAGGTTTCTGGTCGAATTTATCCGCCTCAATCCGAAGGGCCCGATGGGATTGTCGCAGGCGCAGGTTATCGGCATCCTGTTTGTCGCGGCGGGTATCGCGGGCTGGGTATACAGCGGCAGAAAAACCGTAAAGGCGTAATCGGGGCACGCCGTCTTTTACGCGCACTCCCCGAGCAGCGCGGCCATTTTTTGCAGCAGCTTCCTGTTATGGGCGCACCCCTCTAACAATCCTGTGTACAGGTAGTGCGATCTCTTTGCGATCTGTTCTTCCCTGGACGCGGTTGCGCCGGAATCGTCTATTTCATAGCCTTCGGTGATGGTGTGCAGTACGCGCTGGATGGTGAATCCGACCATATCCTTGACCGTGGTTTTCGACTCGATCATCCTGTCGGTATCGGCGAGCTTCTTTAATATGTAATCGAGCTTCCCGCCGGCGGCGCTTCCCGATCCCGTTATCGCGACAAGCTCGTCTGACAGGGCGACCGCGCGCTCAAGCGTTGAAACCAGCGAGTCGAGCTCGCCGAGCATGTCGGCGCATCGGCCGGCCAGGTGGGCGGCTGTTACGGCGGCGTGGCGTTCATCCGGGCGTCCCGCGGCGTATGCGGCGTCGATCATCGCAAAAAGATCGCGGGCGCCGCCGGTGAACGCGATATCCTCCAGCGGCATATGCGGCAGGCCGTTGATGAAGGCGCCGTCGTGCGTCGCGTTAATCAATGATGGATTGTCTTGCTTTTGAAACCATGAATTGAAAATCATCATCTTCTGATTTGTCCGAACGAGGGGCGTGCGAATGCCCGTCACCATGATCGCCGGCAGCGCCGTTAGCTGAAACCTGTTGAACATGAGCGGTGTCGCGAAACGCGTATTCCGCAAAAAGACCTGCTCGTCGAGGTACGATCCCCGCGCGTGCGCCAGCCCGTCGGTAAACGCGAGGTCCTGTCCGGCCAGCAGCACCGGCGAGGCGCCGAGCCGCCTGGCGAAATCGTACGCGTTGGTCGATACCGATCCGCCGTAGGCCAGTTCGCCCTTCGCGCCGGCGGCGTCCTCGATCCACTTCATCATCGGGAACGCCATTCCCGTCACGGCCTTTCGGCCGCGAAACAGGTGAAACACCGACGGATGCACCGTCGGATCGGCTATCATGACGGTGCGGCACGGCGTGTCGCCCTCGAAGTATCGCGCATTGACGGCCTGGGGGTCGACGCATACGCAAAAGTGCGGCTCGATGCCGTGCCGCCGCAGAATACGGTACGATGTGTCAACCGCGACGATCAGCGCCCTGTCCGCCGCCTTCCGTATATGTTCAAGGCTTGAGGTGAGCGACGGGCCTGCGGCGGCGACGATTGCGGGAACGCCGCTGAACGCGTTATAAAATATTTGCGCGCCCGGCGCCGCGATGAATTCGCGGATGTTGCGGGCGATATTTGCGCCCCACGTTTTCTCGAATTTCGCCAGAGTCGCGATGTTCACCTCCTTGGTGGAAAGATACGATTTCGCGATCTGTCGTATGTTCGCGTAGTATTCCGGATCGGCCTGGTGCGAACCCCTGTGTGTCAGAAACGAGACCCTGTACGAGGATTTTCCGCGCAGGGCTTCCGCTATCCGCTCCTCGCCGGGATTTACCAGCAATACCAGCCTTTGATCGCTCACTACCGCAGTAAGGTCACGGTATTCAAACGCCTTGCGCAGCATCAGCGGGTTTTTTTCTATCACGAGTACGGTCGATTCGCTCCCGGCAATTTTCAGCAGCTCCTCGATATGGTAGGCGAAACCGAATCCGAAGACTATGACAAGGTCGAATTTTTCCGCGCCGGCTTCATTAATGAACCGCTCGGCCTCCCGCCGGGGATCGAAGCGGCTGTGGATGGTGATTCTTCTGCCGCCCAGCGTAAGTTCGGGCACCATGTCGCCGCCGCGGGTTTCCACGATGCCGAGCGTTCCGTCATCGGCGGTGGCGCGGAGAGTGGCGCAAAGCGATGTGTTGCCAGGCGACAGCGCGCCGCAATTTTTTTCAAACAGCGTATCCATCATTGTTCGCGCAGAAAAAGAGTAATGGCCTGCGGATTGCGCAGCGCCTCGCCCGGTCCGGGCATCTGACGGAACACGGTCCCTTTCCCGGAAAGCGTATAGGCGATATTCGCTTTTTTCTGAAGCCGTGTCAACATCATCATCGCCTCTGAGAGCGAACGCCCCCTGAAATCGGGCATCCGGGTGTAATCGGCCGGCGGCGCCGGAATACGCGAGCGCAGCGGCTGCCGGGCGGCGATATGCGACGTCTTTATACCGAGGTAGGGCAGCACACGTCCGGCAATTTTCGCAAATACCGGCGCCGCCGCGTCGCCGCCGGATGCGGGTATTCCGGGTTCGTCGATCACCACCAGGATGCATATTTCCGGGTCGCGGAACGGCGCGACGCCGATATATGACGCCATTACCTTATCGGGATAATACCCGCCTTTGTTCATCGATTTTTGCGCCGTGCCGGTCTTTCCGGCCACATCGTAACGGGCGATAGAGGCACGCTCTCCGGTGCCGCCTTCAACGACGCCGCGGAGCATGTGCATCAGGCGCAGCGCGATGTCCTCGCGAATGATCCTGCCTTTCGAGCGAGGGTAGAACTCCTGAAGGCGCGAACCATCCTGCCGTTCAATCGATTCGATGATCGACGGCGTCATGTAGACGCCCCTGTTCGCGATTGCGCCGAAGGCCGCAATAAGCTGCAGCGACGTGACCGATATCTCCTGCCCGAGAGACATCGAATACTTCGAGAGTCCCGACCACTCGTTGATCGGGCGAAGAAGCCCCTCGGATTCGCCGGGAATCTCGACTCCCGTGGTCTGGCCGAATCCGAAACGGCGGAGCGTCGCGTGGTAACTGTCCTTTTTTTCGCGCTTCATCGCCTGGATAATGCCAGCGTTGCATGAATGCTTGATTATTCCGTCGAGGCCCAGCGCGCCGTGCACGCCCGTGCATTTGACCGTGGTGTCGGCGATGTCGATTGACCCCCGGCAGATAAAACTCTCCCGGAGGACGTCGGGGTTGTTCTGAAGCAGTGATGCCGCGGCTATTATTTTCAGCGTCGATCCCGGTTCGAACGAATCGAGAACCGTGAAATTGCGGCGCTCCTCCGGGCTGTATTTCCAGTATTCGTTCGGATTGAACGCGGGGTATTTGGCAAGGGCGAGTATCCGGCCCGTCTTGATTTCGTATACGACGGCGGCGCCGCGGATTGCGCTGTAACGGCGGGAGCCTTCTTCGATTTCGTGTTCGGCGACCGACTGGATGAGCCCGTCGATTGTCAGATTGATGCTGTACCCCTTGACCGTGTCGTCGGATGCGGCCGCGCCGCCGTCGCTGATGCCGGAAAGCCGGCCGTCGAATTTATATTCGATGCCCTCCAGCCCGTTGTTGTCCATGCCCGCGAATCCGACGATATTCGAGGCAAGCCGTCCGTGGGGATACGCGCGGAGATATTCCTTTTTCATATACAGGCCGCGCATGTTCATGCTGCGGACCCGCGACGCGGTTTCGTCGTCGAGTTTGCGCTTAATCCATACAAACTGACGGTCTCCCCTCAGCCGCTCCGCAAGCTGTTCGCGCGAAGATCCGAGAACCGGCGCCAGTGCCGCTGCCGCCTCATCGGGATTTTCGATCTCGCGTTGATTGGCAAACAGCGATTCGCGCTCGATGCTGACCGCGAGCACGCGGCCGTTTCTGTCACGGATGCACCCGCGCTGTATGTCGGGGGCGCTGTTCGGGGGAATGGCGACCCTGGTCGAGAAGTGCAGCGAGGCCAGCCTGTAGACAAAAAAACAGGCTATACCGAGAACGATCAAGCCTGTTATGTGAATCCGTCGTGTGTAAACCGCCTGGCTCATAAATGGTTATCGGCGCATCCTTCGGCCGCGTATTTGCGCGCAGCCGAAATGTGCGCGCCTGGCGCGGGAATGCTCATTTCCGTGCAACCATGTGCGGGCGCCGCCCCTCACCGGATAAGCCCTATGCGCGAAAAGTCGAAACCGGTAATCTGGCGCGTGTTCCAGTACAGCACCCACGCCCTGCCCTTGATCCTCTCGACCGGCAGAAACCCGAATCCCCGGCTGTCGTACGAGTTTTCGCGGTTGTCGCCCATCGCGATTACCATGCCCTTCGGCACGATGCCTTCGAGCTTCTTGTCGCTGAATCCCCGGTAACTGGTGATGCCCTTCGTGTACGGCTCATCGAGGCGCGCGCCGTTTATCCAGACCGCGCCGTCTTTAATGTGGTATTCGTCGCCCTCAACGGCGATGCACCGTTTGATGAAATCCTTTTCTTCTTCATTGGGGGGGCGAAAAATTATTATATCGCCGCGCTGCACCTTTCGCATGCCGATACAGTCGAGGTGCACCTGCTGTTTCATGCCGATCATCTGTGGAACGATCGGGCCGTAGGTAAGCTTTTCAACAAGAAGATGGTCGCCCACTTGCAGCGTATCTTCCATCGATCCCGTAGGGATAAAGTATGCCTGGACGATAAACTGGCGGATGTGCATCGCGAGAATGAACGCGACCAGCACCGCATCGAAAAAATCCCAAATTTTTTTGTACACTTCCGTCCGCCGGGGCGCCATGTCCTGAAAGAGCGCGATCAGCGCGTCCCTGTCGGCGGGCGCCAGCAGCATCAGCGGAAACGACAGCGAATCGTATTTTGTCCTGACAAGCATGTTGCCGAGCACGTTGACTTCCAGATAGGTGATGTCGTCGGCGTTCACGGTGAGGGTTTCGTCCCGGGAGGCTATTTCAAGGGAGGATGGATGCACGGCGATTCTGCCCCCCCTGTACCGTCCGTATTTAATCGCATAATTGATGACGCGGACAAGGAACATGCTGGTGATGAGTCCGCCGATAAAATATGCCCCCTCGTACGGGATCGCGACTGCCAGAAAGACCGTGGAATAGGCGAGCGCCAAAAGCCCGAGTATCCTGATTGTAAAAAACTTCAGAACATCCCTGCCTTTAAGAATGGAAAACGCCGACTCGCTTCCGTCGGCCCTGGTGAATCTCAAGAACTGTAACATTCCGATCTCCTCAGATTATTAATGGGGCGCGCCGCACCGGGTGCGCCATGCGCATTTTCAGGAAATATATTTCATGCAGTTGCAGTGCAATATGATCAGGAGGTTTCCGCGCCATCGGCTGCTGTGACGCATTTTCTCTGGTATAGAAATTTTATTGCATAAATTAATGCAACTATATAGAATAGGCCAATAACGATGTCCACAACTTTTTTACTATGAAAAATATCGCTGATACCATACACACCCTCAAATCCGAACAGCTTGTGTCACTGGCAGGTCGGCTTGGTGTCGAGTCGTCTGCAAAAGGGAGAGCGTCTGCAATTCTTGCCTCACTGCTTTCGTTTTCCGGTCTGCACGCGCTGTTGCGAACACTGACTCCCGAAGAAATGATGATTTTCGCCGACGCCTTTGGCGCGCCCGACGGCATAACCTTCGGGGAAATAGAAAAATCCCGGCGTATTGATACCGTTACCATCGAAAAAATCTCCGATGGTCTTACCGGCATGGCGCTTGTCTATGTCTTGAAAAACCGGCAGAGGTTACATAATAAACTCGATAAAATATATATATTTCCCGAGTTGCGCGACATTCTGAGGCCGGCGGGAGAGGATTTCATCGCGGTCCACGCGAAAAAGGCGTTACATGTTCTGGATGCCGCCGATGCGTTGAAGCGGGGCCTGCCGGACGCCGTCAGCGGCGATGCGGCGGTGCTGACTTTTGTTGAAACGCTTTACGCCGCGGGCGGCATACTTACCATTGAAGAGTCGTCTGGCGGGATTTCGCGCAGGGCGCTCGAGCAGCGCCTGACACACCTGGAAAATGCGGAGGTTATCGACATACTGCATGATGTCCGGCACCCCTTCGATACGTATATTGTCCTCAAGCCGGAATACTTCCCGGCTGTATCGGTTGGCGCGGCGGCGCCGGTTCGAGCGGCCCGCGCCGAGGTGGATAACCGCTTTTATTTTCTGCTGAATATGCTTACCGTGTTCGATATCGTTACCTCGAGCGGACTTTTTTTGACTAAACAAAAGGAATTCAGAAAAATCGACTGGAAACGACTTTCCGGGGCCATGCTTACAATAAGAGACGCGGACGGCGAAGTGGTCGATCCCGATACGATTTTGCAGCTTTGCCTGTTTTTACTTAACCAGATGCGTTGTGTCGGCCTGCGGCGCGAC
The DNA here is from genome assembly GCA_002407865.1 of Spirochaetia bacterium UBA5368. Classification (GTDB taxonomy): domain Bacteria; phylum Spirochaetota; class UBA4802; order UBA4802; family UBA5368; genus UBA5368. The sequence continues at coordinate 17,162 of DHPI01000061.1, read as the reverse complement.
GCGGTCGTCATTTCCTTTAAAAGGATCGAAAAGGATCTGGAAAATCCGCTGCGTTTTACGTTGCGTATTCTGAAGCAACTTCATTCAATAGAGGACGGCGGCCATCTCTTCGCCCCGCCGTACGAACTGCCTTCCCCGAATTCGGTGCAATTGCTGATTGAATCTATAGCGAAGCTCGGGACGGCCGCACAATCGGACCTGTATATACAGTTTATGATGAAAACCATTTCGGCGTTTCATAACGGCCAGTCCGATGGCTTTATTGAGTGGCGTGAAAAGGCAAAACGCGAATTTCATTCCGGCGTGTCGCTGTTGTGTGTTCTCGGCATCGTCTCGGTCAGCAAGGGGAATTTTGCGCTTTCCGAAATGGGGCAGGAGGCCGCCGCTCGTATAATCAAACATAAAAAGCCCCCGGAAAAGCAGGTAAAGGAAGTCAAAAATATTTACATCAATCCGGACTTTACCATATTGATTCCGAAAAATGAGGTGCCGGCCGAGGCGGGATATCATTTGCTTGCGCATACCGATATCATCAAGGACGACGTCGTTCTGCACACGCGTATCAGCAGAAACTCTATCATGAGGGCGAGCAAGCGGGGCATGACGCAGGTAGAGTTTCTTAACGCGCTCAGAGTGTATTCGAAGAATGAATTGCCGCAAAACCTTACCTTCCTCATTGCCGAGTGGTCGCGCCAGACCATTCATCTAAAGATATCCGATGTTACGCTGTTGCATGCGAGCCATCCCGCCCTGATCGACGAGCTCTCCTATGGCGACGCGAAAACTGGCATCATGGAAAGGCTCTCGCCGAATTTCGCGATCATCGACAGAAAGCGCCTTGATGCCCTTATAAAAGCAGCGCAGAAGAAGGATGCGGTAATTTCGTTGTTTGAAGATGACAACGAGGATTAATCTGACACAACGTCAATGTGGCGCGGAAACTTCCAGTTGATAAACTCGGATAAGGCGTTGATGGTTTTTTCGGGCACGAAGTATATGCTTCCTCTCAGCTTTACAAGGCCGCCCTTGTAATAGCTGAATTTCATCTTGTGGTCTATCCAACCGATGGGCTCTACGTCTCTCCAGTTGTTGCAGGTTTTCAATACCGGGATTTTTTTGAGGTGCAGTTCCCGTATTTTCCCGTCAACAACGGAATCTGCCAGTATCTTTTCCCATTCCATTCGCGGATCTGATATCCATTATAAATTGTATGCGTGGCATCACTACGTTGCCACATGACGCTGTCATGTCAACACATAAACGCACGCCGCTCATCCGCGGCGTGCCAGCTCGCGCCGCAGCTTTTCCACTTCAGCCTCGAGCGCCATGGCCTTCTCTTTTTCCAGCTTCAATTGTTCGTGCAGGCTGATGGCTTCCATCCTGCCGAGTTCCGCCACCTTCTCGCTGGCGTCGATGATCCTGTTCGCTTCGTGCAGCTCTTTCGACGAAAAATTGATAAGCGATTCCTGCGCCTTGATGACGCTGTTTGCGTCCATAAGCTCTTTTCTGCGCAGTTCGGTAAGCATTTCTTCGGCCCGTATGCGGCCCTTCATGTCGAACAGCTCTCTCTGCCGCATGAAGGTGAAATCCCTGATTGCCCTGTTCAGACGCGTCTGCTCTTCCATGAGGTGTTTTTCGTATTCGATGATTTTTTCGAAGGCGGCCTTTTCCTTTTCCGAAACGAAAAGGTCTTTGCGGTTGATATCCATCAGATTTTCGAACGCATCGATGCGCTCCTGCGCCTCCTTCGATACGAACTTCATCATCTCGCGATAGCGTTCGACCACTATGGATTTTTCAAGCAGCAGAATAAACTCCCTCCGGTTTACCGGCCTCGATATGAATTCGACATGCAGCATGTTCATGGATATCAGCGCCGCCTGCTTTATCTGGCTTTTCTTTAACACTATGAATTTCAGATACGAATTGATGCGTTCGTCGTTGCGCGCCAGTGCGATGATGTCCGCAAGCGGACGCTCCACGATATCGAGGATGATGATGTGTATCATGCTGAATGAAATGTCGGCGGATGCCAGTTCATCGACCGTAAGCGTCTGGATGGAAAGTCCAAGTTCCCTGATGTTTGCGGCGATCTTGCGTCCCGCGTCCGAATCAGTGATGTACCATATCGCGGTTTTTTCCATTGCCGTTATACCGGTCCGTTACTGTGTGTTTTCACAATTTCAGGATAACATACTACATATGCCGCTGGGTTTCAAGTTTTTTAATTATTGCTTTTTAAATGGCCTGGAAGTATTATTATACACACAGGATGTTCTTTTGTCAGAAAAGGAATATGCAATGACTACCCCTCGCATTCTGATTGTCGAAGACGAACAGATCGTCGCAATGGATATGATGGAGTCGCTGACGAGGCTCGGATATTCCGATATTTTCATAACTTCCGACAGCGATGAAGCTCTTGCGGTAATGGACAGGTTTAAGCCGAACCTGGTACTCATGGATATCAGGCTGAAGGGATCATGTGACGGCGTGGATACCGCGCTTAAAATTAAAAGCGCGCATGATGTTCCGATTATTTATATCACCGCCTATGCGGACGATTTTACGCTGCAGCGGGCGAAATTCACCGAGCCCTTCGGCTATATTCTGAAGCCGTTCGAGGAACGCGAGCTTCATACGACGATAGAAATGGCCCTGTACAGGCACCGCATGGAGAATACGCTCAGGGAGAGCGAGAACAAGTTCCGTCTGCTTTTCGAGAAATCGGCCGATGCGCACCTTCTGCTGAAAAACGGCGTATTTATTGACTGCAATAGCGCGGCGGTCCGCATGATGCGGTGTTCGCGCAAGGAAGACCTGCTCGGCATCCGGCCGCATGCCATTTCACCCCTGCGCCAACCGGACGGCATCCTGTCGGCTGAGAAGGAACGGGCGGTGATGGAGCAGGCGCTTCGCGAGGGAAGCCTCCGGCTGGAATGGGTCCACTCGCGGTTCGACGGTACGGAGCTTCCGGTCGAGGTGCTGCTTACCGCGATTCCGCTGCAGGGCGAGATGATTCTGCACACCGTGTGGAAGGATATTTCCGAACAAAAGATTGCCGAAGAAAAGCTTCGCAGCAACGAGGAACGTTACCGAAAATTTTTCGAGGAAGACCTTACCGGCGATTTTATCGCGACGTCGGACGGCGGCATCCTCGCGTACAATCCCGCCTTTGAGAGAATATTCGGATGGATCGGGACACAGTGTCGTGATATGAATTACAGAGATTTTTTTCCAGATGCGGCCTCATGGGACGCGTTTATAAAGCTGATTGTTAAAAAGAAAAAGCTCGAGTATCATGAAATGGAGCTGAAACGGATCGATGGCAGCCCTGTGTATATCGTGGAAAACGTCATCGGTTCGTTTAACTCCCGCGGAGAGCTTACACAGATACAGGGGTATATTTTCGACGACACGCGCCGCAAGACTCTCGAACAGCAGTTTCTCAAGTCGCAGAAGATGGAGGCCATCGGAAGGCTTGCCGGTGTCATCGCGCACGATTTCAATAACCTGCTTACCGTTATTATTGGCTACAGTGAGCAGCTGCTTGCGTCAATCGGGAGCGGCAACGATATTGCCGACGAAATACGCGAAATAAAGAAGGCGGGCGACCGGGCGTCGCTGCTGACGAAGCAGTTGCTCACGTTCAGCAGAAACCAGGTGCTCCAGCCGAAAGTGGTCAACCTGAATGCCGTGATAACGAATATGGATACGATGCTCCGCCGTCTGGTCGGAGAAAATATTGACTACACAACGCGTCTTGCCCCCGACCTGTGGCCGGTCGAGGTGGACGCGGGGCAGATGGAGCAGGTGCTGATGAATCTCGTTGTCAACGCGCGTGACGCGATGAGTGGCAGTGGCACCCTGATAATAGAAACCTCAAATGCCAGCATCGATGAGACGGTAACGCAGATGTATCTCGATTTCAGTCCCGGCACGTATGTGCTGCTTACCGTGAGCGACACCGGATGCGGAATCGATAAAGAAACGAAGCAGCACCTGTTCGAGCCGTTTTTTACGACGAAGGGAAAAGGCGAGGGCACGGGACTGGGCCTGTCGACAGTATACGGTATTGTCTCACAGAGCAACGGCCGTATTCTGGTTGACAGCGAGGCGGGCAGGGGCACGACGTTCAAGATTTTTCTGCCGAGGGTATATAAATCGCCGGACGCAAATGGCGATGTGAGGCGGGAAGACAAAAAATACGCGGGCTCTGAAACCGTGCTCGTGGTAGAGGACGAGGAAAATGTGCGGGGGCTTGTGTCGCGCATTCTCTCAATGAACGGCTACCGGGTGCTTGAGGCGCGCAATGGCGGGGATGCGCTCGAGCGAATACGCATGCTTGATGGCGTGCTGCACATGGTTGTTACGGATATGATAATGCCCGGGATGAGCGGTTCCGATCTCATTGATCGCATCAGGAGAGATTATCCGCAGGTGCGGGTGATATTCATATCGGGATATACCGATTCGTCGATACGCGATTACATCGACCGCGACAGCGGGGTATCGTTTCTGCAGAAACCGTTTACAACCGACGCCCTTGCATCAATGGTGCGGGAAATGCTCGATAAAAAATAATTGCCTCGGTTGCATTGATGCTTATTCGATACGCAGGTCGAACACGCCCGGCCCCGTTCTGGAGACCGTAACACGCGCGTCCTCCTCCCCGGCAAGGCGCCTGTCAGATGCGCGCAGTGATTGAAAATCAACCGTGCATAAAAACTCGCGAAGCGTTTCGAGCTGTTCTTCGATTGCGTGGTCGGCCGTGTCGTGCGGCATTTCGAAATACAGCCCCATACGCCGCGTGTACTCGCGGCGGGCCGCGGTTTCAATACAGCGCCCGGCGCAATGCAGTGTTACAGCTTCAGCCATATGTCATTTTTACCATTGCGGATAAAAAATAAAAGTAAAAAAGGCCGCCCCCGCGGAACAGCCTTTTTTTACGACGAATGCGCATGCTTACGCCTTGTCCCATTTACCCTGCGAACGAAGCTCCTGCACTATTTCCTTGGCCTTCGACTTCAACAGCATGTAGTCGGTCTTCGCGACCCGGTTGAGCGGCATTTCGCCCGCCTTGAAGGTCACGACATGAGATGGCCGCGAATACGACGATATGTCGTCGCACGCGCTCATTACATCGTCTGGCGATACCGTCTGCCCGTCCAGGCACTCCACGAACGCCATGATGCCCTCGCTGAAAACATCATGCTCAACGCCGACAACCGCAACCATGGACACCTTGCCTTTCAGTTTTGCGGCGATATGGTTTTCGACGTCCTCGGGGAATACCTGGTAGCCCTT
>DHPI01000061.1:8163-11764 GCA_002407865.1 Spirochaetia bacterium UBA5368 | reverse complement strand
GAATACCTGGTAGCCCTTGGGTTTTATAACCAGCTTCGCCCTGCCGGAGAAGTGAAGCCCCTTGTCGTCGTAGTATCCCAGGTCGCCCGTGTAGCAGATGCCGTCCTTCGATATCGTTTTGGCCGTGTTTTCAGGGTCGTTGAGATAACCGAGAAACACCTGCGGTCCCGCGAAGCAAATCTCGCCGATCTCTCCCTTCGCCTTCTCATTGCCTGCGGTTCCGTCGGGTTTCATAACCTCGCGTATGCTGATGGGACACAGCGGGCTGTCATAGCCTATACCCTGTGCCAGTTCGTCAACGTCCGCATCGACATTTGTGTAGGTGTTGAATCCCGCGGTTTCGGTGAGGCCGAGCCCGGTGCCGATACGCGGCGCCATCTGTTTCATCTTGACGAGAAACTCGCGCGATACCGGCTGGCCGCCGTAGATGGCAAAGCGGAGGCTTGACAGATCGTAACTCGAATATTCGGGGAGCCGCCATTCCATATTGAACAGGGCCGGTATCTGCCCGAGCACGGTCGTTTTATGCGTCTGGATAGCCTCAAGGCTCATCTTCGCGTCGAAGATGTGCAATATAACCGCCGTGCCCCCGCCGAAAAGCACCGTGCCGAGTTGCTCGGTTGTGCAACCGACATGTGACGGCGGCAGGTTGATGAGCATGCGGTCGGTGTGTAGCATTTCAAACGCGACAAGGAGGCCAATGTTTTGGATTAAAATGTTTTCATGACAGATGAGCCCCGCCTTCGGAGAGCCGGTCGAGCCTGTCGTGAAGATGATGAGGCACGCATCGCGCGTGCCGACCTTTGCGCGCGCCTTTTTTACGCTGCCGGTGAAAAGGCTTTTGATAAAAACCTTCTTGATGTCTTTCACGAATTCGGTGATACCCACCGCGCCCTTCATGATGAGGTCTTCTTCCTTCTGGAACTGCACCCAGTGCGTGATGAAGGGCGATGACGCCATGACCTCTTCAATCATGGGACGGAAATCGGCGACGGGCGTTTTGCCAAGGAAAAAATACGCCTTCGGTTTCATGCGGTCCATGCAGTACTGGATTTCCTTCGCTTTAAGCCGCAGGTCCAGCGGCGCGATTATCACGCCTATGCGGTAGCATGCGTACATGAGATAGACGTGCTCTTTTAACAGGGGGAGGCTGGTTGCGACAATATCGCCCTTTTTCAGGCCGATAGAGAGCAGCTTCGCCGCAAATGCGGATACCGAGGTGTTGAATTGCTTCCATGTTACCGTTTCACCGGTGTTGTGCTCTATTATCGCGAGGTCTTTCGGCCTCTCCTTTGCGTATTTCGCGATGTAGTCGGCTATATTCGGGAGCAGATTCGCGTACATCTCCCTGCATAGTTCGTCTTTCTTCGGGTCTTTCATAAACAGCGCACCTCCTGAAATTATATGTGTATGTAAGAATATTATCAAATTTTACAATATAACAATAATACATGAAAAGCAAGAACAAAATTTATAATTAATTTTGAGTAGAAAAATAAAAAACGCTGTCCGTACCGAAATGATACATGATGAATGATGCTTGCATTCCAGAAGGGTGTGCGATACTGTGAATTTGCGTGCCTGTAGTACCCGTAAGCAATAATCCGTACCATATCCCGATATTGTGTGCCGACATTTAATTTCTGGCGGAGATGGTGTTGTGAATTCAAGAAAAATGCGCCGCCGCGCCGCCCTGGTCGCGGCCTTTATTGTGTATACAGAATGCCTGTCGTTCGGGTGGGGAATTTTTGACATCCCGTTTCCAAACACGCGCAGCAGCGCCGCGGTGCGGGGAGAGAGCGCCGCCGACGAGTTTCCGTTTCTGCCGCAATTGAAGGGGAAGCCGTTCTTCGACGCGGTGAACGACATGTCCATTTGCAGGGACCCCGAGGTGCAAAAGTTTCTGTATGCGTACCTTTCGTACGGAAGGCGGTATACGGCCGCGTCGATTCAACGCTCGGCCATATATCGCGATATCGTTGACGGCGTTATCGCGGAAACGCCGGATATCCCGAAGGATATTGCGCTTTTACCGCTTCTGGAGAGCGGCTATAACCCGTTCGCAGTGTCGCGCAGTCGCGCTGTCGGCCTGTGGCAGTTTCTCGGCGGTACGGCGAAGATGCTCAATATGAGGATGGACGGGTGGCAGGACCAGCGCCGCGACATAGAGATGTCGACCCGCGCCGCGATGCGGCACTTGCGCAGCCTTTACGGCATATTCGGATCGTGGGAACTGACGCTCGCGGCCTACAACGGCGGCGCGGGCTACGTGAAACGGGCGATGATTCGCACGGGAAAAACCACATATTCGGAGCTGCGGGAATGCGGTGTCCTGCGGCGGGAGACCTCGGAATACGTGGCGCGCTATGCCGCGCTGATGGTTATCTATAAAAACCGGGAACTCTTCGGGGTAAACGGCGAGTGCGAGGCCGAGTCGCTACGCGATACTGAGTGGTTTGTTCTCGACCGTCCCGTCGTGGTGCGCCATTTCGCCGAAATTGCCGGCGTGCCGCTGGAAACGATACGAAGGCTCAATCCGGCCCTCAGCGGCGCGATTACGCCGCCGTACGAGAAAAACTACCGGCTCCGCGTTCCGTCGGCGGCCATGCCCGCGCTTGCGGCGGGGAAGGATGTCCTGTATTCGATGAAATTTACCTCGGTGAAAAACCATACCGTGCGGCGCGGCGAGAGCATCGTGAAAATCGCGCGTCTCTACAATACCACGCCGCGAATGATTCTGCTCGTCAATGACATCCCCAATCCGAAACGCCTGCGGCCGGGGCAGAAGCTTTATATCCCGATATGTCGTACGTCGGTCATTCCACCGAGGCGCGCGCCCACCTGAGCCACCACGAGCGACGCCATATAGCTGCCGATCATTCCCGAGCGCTTCATTGAAAATCCGTGTGATATTCCGTAGAGCATCCCTGCCGCGTACATGTCGCCCGCTCCGTTGGTGTTCACGACGTCGGTCACGAACGCGGGGATGCGATACACGCTGCCGCCCGATTTGATGATGCTGCCCTGTTCTCCGAGCTTTACTATGGCGATGTCGCCGTATTCGGAAAGCCGGTGTAACGCCTCTTCGCCCTTCGCGCCGGTAAAAGCGAACGCCTCTTCCTCGTTGACGAAGAGGATGTCGGCGTGCGTTTTCATAAGCGCCTTGAAGTCTTCGAAATTGCGTTCGATAAGCGACGGGTCGGCCAGGTCGATGGATACCATTGCGCCGCCGGCCTTTGCCAGTTCCATTGCCTCAACGCATGCCGCCTTGATGTCGGGATGCTCGAGCATGTAGCCCTCAATATGCAATATCTTCGTGTTGCGGATGTCGCCGTCGACAATATCGTCCCTGCGGAAATGCATTGCCGCGCCGAGATGCGTGGCGAAGGTGCGCTGTGAATCGGGCGTAATAAAGGTGATGGCATGGCCCGTCATTGAGCGGTGTTTGTTGAGACGCACGGTAATGCCCGCCTTCTCGTTCAGCTCGCGATAGAGGTTGCCGAACTCGTCATTGCCGACCTTGCCCATGAACACGGCGCTGCCGCCGAGGTTTGCGACGCCTGCGACGGTATTGGCCGAGCTGCCGCCGGGCGTTGTGTTC
>DHPI01000061.1:5869-8069 GCA_002407865.1 Spirochaetia bacterium UBA5368 | reverse complement strand
TGCCGCCGGGCGTTGTGTTCATATCGAGGTGCGATATCGCGTCGAGAATCTCGCGGCTGCGCGTCTCGTCGATCAGCTGCATTGTGCCTTTTTTCAGGCCGAGGCGAACAAGCATCGCGTCATCCACGCGTACCGTAAAATCCATTAGCGCCGAGCCGAGTCCGACGATATCAAACATGAGAGCCTCCGGTGATTGGTCATACTATACAGCACAAGCAGTTCCCCTCAGTACTGCGGGAAAAATCAAGAAAAAATCATTCAGGTACGTTGCGTATCCGCGCGGGTAAACGCAATTCTGGTTGCTTTTCACCGTACGGCATGTATGGTGCGTACCGTTGGTAACCATTTATGTGCGCCCGTGCGGGCGTGTCAACGCAAAGAGGGATTGAAAATGATATCACGAATTGACCATGTTTCAATAGCCGTGCGCGATTACGAGAAAGCCGATAAATTCTTCAGGGAGATGCTTGGCGCGGTGCCAGGGGCCGCGGCGGAGGATTCCCGCATGAAATACGTGTGGCGCATCTTCTCGCTGGGTGATCTCACGCGGCTGGAGCTGATGAATCCGACGGGCAGGGGCAGCTTTCTTGACAATTTTCTCGCAGAGCGCGAAGGCGGCGTGCATCACATTACCCTGCAGACGCCGGATATAATGAAGGCGAAGGCCGTGCTCGAGGCGAACGGCGTTCCGTATTTCGGATATAACGAGTATGTCGGCGGCATATGGAAGGAGTTGTTTATCCATCCCCGTGACGCCTTTGGCGTGCTTATACAATTAGCGGAGTTTACCCCCGACGACTGGCTGGGCGAATCGATGAAGTTCCCGAAAGGGGAGCGCTGGTCGATGAAAAAAACCGCCGGCGGCGCCGAGCTGTCGTTTGCGCATCCCGGCGGCGGCAGGGCCACCGTCGAACTTGACAGAAAGGAGATCGAGGCGCTTATCGAGGATTTGAAAAAGCTTGTATAAACCGCCCCGGCCGGCGTCATTTCTTTTTGCGCCGTCGTACGGAGAATCCGAATGCGCCAACCGGTTTCGATACCGTACAGTAATGCCCATGGTTGTAACAGAGGAGGCCGGCCGTCTCGATATGGAATTTCCCTCTTTTGTCGATGAGGCTTTCCTCGGCATGCACCGCGAGCACGTTTGCGATGAACAGGTGGTGGCTGCCGAGCTCGACGACACGCGATACGCGGCACTCGATCGAGACAGGACATTCCGCGATCAGCGGCGCCTTTACGTGGCGCGCCCTTTCCCTGGTAAGCTTCATGGCCGCGAATTTGTCTGTGTCCCTGCCCGATTTCACGCCGCAGTAGTCGACGGCGCGCGCAAGCCCTGCGGCTGGTACGTTGACCGTAAACTCGCCCGAGTTTTTTATAAACTGGTATGAATATCGTTCGGGGCGGACGGCGATGGAGAGCATCGGCGGGTCGGTGCACACGGTGCCGGCCCACGATACGGTGAATACATTATCGTTTCCATTGCTGTGCGATGTTACCAGCACGGCCGGCACTGGGTAGAGCATTGTGCCCGGCTTCCATAGTATTTTTGCCATCTGATTCCTCCTGGAACGGTGATTGCGTCCGGTGAAGACTGCCTGTCGAGTACCAGCGGGGCGCGGGTATTGCAATCCATTTTTTACGTATGTGCGGACGTGGCGTGGTGCGCAGCCCGAAGAAGGCGTCAAATTTTCCAAAGTCGGCAGAGCGCTTTGCCGTCTTTGGGGTGAATTTTGCGTCATGAGAGAAAATTTTTACAACATCGACCTTCAAGGTCTATGTTTGTAACGGAATTAATGTATACTGATAGTATTGTAACAATTTCGGAATCTTTATTACGAGATTTCATATAAATGTTCATTAAAGTATTGTTTCTATACGACGATAGTGGGATTATATGTATTAATTATGTACTATCGGCGTACCCTATGCGCCATGCTCTGTGAACCGTACATTGAGACATATGGAGCCTTACCGGAAAGTATTCCCACTCATCCCCGGAATATCGTTATACCTGCCGGCATTGTCGATTTTATATTCTGCCGGGAGCCGCGCATATCATACTATTGGATCATAAAAAGGAATTATATAATGAAAAGCGGTCGATTGCGATGTGCAATTATTGCTCTGATATAAAACAAACGATTTCAACAATAAAGGAAATAACTCCTGGAAAATTGGAATCCGTCACTCTCTTCTCTGA
>DHPI01000061.1:0-5774 GCA_002407865.1 Spirochaetia bacterium UBA5368 | reverse complement strand
AATCCGTCACTCTCTTCTCTGGTTGTTTTGCCTTACTGTGTATGCCCTGTATCTCTACTCAGTTAAAAGATTGTTGAGGCGAGTAACAATTATTTTCAGCAATAAGTATTGAGATCATAAACATGAATACAATGAAAAATAAAGCGTATTACAAATTGTGGGGAAAAGCAAATCGGGAAAATGAAAGATGGCATCCGCTGGTCTGCCATATGCTTGATGTCGCCGCTGTGGCGCGGGAGTATGTTGAAATAAACGGGTCATTTATCAAAGAATGGTGCGGAAGATTGCATCTGAGAGAGGATGAACTCCTTGATTTGATATCCTTTTTTGCAGCCATACATGATCTGGGAAAGTTTGATGCTGTTTTCCAGTTAAAGATTCCTGAACTGGCGAAAATGGTTTTGGGAATAAGCGGTATAGGTATTGCAGGAAAGCCGCATACCAACTCGGCATGGCTTTTATGGGAAGAAAAGATAAAAACATTACTTTATAATAAATACTCTATTGAAAAGAAAATAGCCTTCTCCCGTACGATAGAACCATTGCTTTCTGCCTCGTTTGGACATCATGGCAGACCGGTTAATATTCCCAGTGATAAATCGCCAAATACACTTAAAGAATTATATGGCAATGGAATAGATGAGGCGGCGGTTCAATGTTTCTTCGAAGTCCTGGAGCTTTTTCCGGCGCTAAAAGCTTTGTTCCATAAACCTGAGCGGCTGACCTTACAGAGAGAAATGGCGGCGGTGTTCTCATTTGTTCTTTCCGGAATAATAATCCTTTCGGATTGGACGGCATCTGATCCGTCTAACTTCAGATTTATATGCGATAAAAATGAATTGAGACCAAACAGGTTGCCCGGATTTGATGGGATTGAGGAATATTATAAATACGCCTGCGAGAATGCTGTACGGATACTTGAAAATCAGGGGCTTGTACAGACAGCGGTCAGAAAGATGGATGACCCCTGGAAAGAAATTTCTGATGCTATCGACTCTTTACGGGGAAAAGAGCCTTCTCCGCTCCAGTATTTTATTGCAACAATGGAACTTCCCGTGGAACCCACTTTGTATATTATCGAAGATGCGGCAGGTTCGGGTAAAACAGAGGCCGCCCTCATGCTTGCCGCCCGTTTAATGGGCCGGGGAGATGCTGAAGGCTTTTATTTCGGTTTGCCGACAATGGCAACATCTAATGGTATGTATGACAGGCTGGCGGGTGTTTATAAAATATTTTTTGAGAATGACAGAGAACCTTCACTGATTCTTGCCCATGGCGGCAGCGGCCTGCATGCGGAATTTTCGAAATCAATTCTTCCTCAAAATATTGCCGGGGAGCCTGATGATACGGGCAATGATGATGTATCGGAGCAGGAGACAAGCGCTGCAGCCTGTAATGAGTGGATTGCCGACCGTTCGCGCAAGGCGTTTCTGTCGCAGGTTGGCGTAGGCAGCATCGACCAGGCCATGCTTGCCGTTATCTATTCCCGACATAATACTCTTCGAATGACCGGCCTGTCCCGGCGCATACTCATCATCGATGAGGTACATGCCTATGACATGTACATGCAGAAGATACTCCAAAACCTTGTCGAGTTTCAGGGCGCACAGCACAAGAGCGTCATTCTGCTCTCGGCGACCCTGCCTTCAGGCATCAAGCATGAATTTGAAGAAGCCTATAAAAGGGGCCTTAACCTTCACGAGGAATCAGATGATGAAGATATTATGATCGACGGTTCAAATGATCCGTATCCTCTCGTAACGATATCAACGAAGGGAAAAAACCTGTCGCGTCATGTAGAAATACGAAATGACAACAGGCGGACAATAAAGATAAAAATCCTTTCTAATGAAGATGCGTGTGTCGAATTTTTAAAATCGGTATCGCAATCGGGGAGGTGCGGTGTCTGGATAAGAAATACCGTATCCGATGTACAGAATGCCTATGATGTATTATGCGCCGAACTCGGCGAAGAAAATGTTCTGATATTTCATTCACGCTATGCCATGGCTCATAGGCAGAAGATAGAATCTGAAATATTGCGAATATTCGGCAAGGAATCAGGTCTGAAAGAACGGCAAGGGAAGATACTGGTGGCAAGCCAGGTTGTTGAGCAGTCACTTGATCTCGATTTTGATGAGATGATATCCGATCTGTGCCCCATCGATCTTGCGATTCAGAGGGCTGGCAGATTGCGACGTCATCAACGTGATAAAAACGGGAATATAATAAAATGCAGGGATGAAAGGGGTGATCCAGTTTTATACGTCTTCGGTCCTGACCCTGATGGAGAAATAGGGGAAAACTGGTATTCTGATTATTTTCCCAAAGCGAAATATGTTTATAAGCATCCGGGAATTCTTTGGAGAACTGCTAAAATACTGAAAGATAAAGGCGAAATACAAATCCCCGCTTGTTCTCGATCTCTGGTTGAGTGGGTTTATAATAAAAATAAATCAGAAGAGGAGATACCACACGATCTTAAAAAGGCTTCAAAAAATGCAAAATCAGGGAATAGTAAAGAGGAAGCTATTGCCGTTGGAAATCTGTTTCCTCTCTACAGTGGATTTGTCAGATTTACTGATGAGCATCCCTGGTCCGATTCGAGCTCACCTACGCGTCTTTCTGAAGATACTGAAACCTACAGGCTCTGTCTTGTACAGGATGGAGAATTAGTCCCGCTGGTTGGTACGGAAGATCATCCGTGGCAGATGAGTGAGGTTAAGTATTCCAATCTGCATATCGGTTATAACGATAAAATGCAGGCTCTTCTTGATAAAACAAACAAAACGATTTTTGATAAGGGACGTGGTGGCTTGTTGCTTCCTGTGGAGGTTGTCGCAGAAAGCAGGAATGATGGTCATGTCGAATATATATCTATCGGTTTAACCCTGAAGGGTAAACACATTATGTATTCAGAAAAGAAGGGCCTCTATGAAGAGGCCTGAAAATGTCCCCACGAGGGTGGGGAATAAAAGAATAGTGAGTTTTTTATCACATACGACAGCGGTACATCCCAGAAATACCAGGATAATAAATTATTTATGATGCAGGAATAATAAATCAATTAAAAAATAATTTTTTAATTACATATAACAGCTTAAAAAATTGTTGACAAAATTGGATGTCATATTACAAATACTTTAAGATGCAAAAATTATTTTGAGGTATTGATTTAATGAAACGAAGAGTAACAAAAACCCACAAGAGCAAGGATGATATTCTTGCTCTCTGCGGTCCTGAGTTGTTTGCATCTGTACCAAAGGAGCAGGCGATCAGGGAAATCGAGTCAGCCGGCAGACCATATTCGCTTACTTCACCGTATTACACTGAGTATAATGGCATACGAGCGGCAATTGTAGTCATCGAGGACAGGTTCCGTAGCAAATACCTTAGAACCGACCCTGACAAAACCAGCAAAAATAATCTGTTGGAATTGCCGGATTGCTGAGTAAAAGCATTTTTTTGTCGGGATGGATTTGCCAATCCATCCCGACAATTGTCTATTATGAGTCTATTATTTCAAGAAATATTCAACGAAATTTATATCGGAGCCTATTATGAATCTTTTAAAAGACCCCTGGATTCCTGTTCTCCGTAGAGATGGTACAACTGAACTGATTCGCCCCTATGAGATAACCGGTTTAATCGAAACGAATCCAGTTCAAATTCTCGATGCCGCGAGACCTGATTTTAATGGTTCTCTCATTCAGTTTTTGATAGGGATCATTCAGGCCGTCATGACCCCTGAAGACGAGGAGGAATGGTGCGAACGTTTTCTGAACCCTCCGGCAGAAGATGAGCTTCAGGGGTTAATGGAAAAATATTACGCTTACTTTAATCTCGATGGTGAGGATATCCGCTTTATGCAGGAGACCGGTCTGGATTCGGACAATACGCTCAATATCGGCAGCCTTCTCATAGAATCGCCCGGAGTCAATACCATGAAAAACAACACGGATCATTTTATCAAGCGAGGAAATACTGAGAAGATGTGTCCATGCTGTACGGCAGCCGCGATTTTTACCATGAATACAAACGCTCCGGCTGGCGGTGCCGGCATTCGTACATCCCTGCGGGGGGGTGGACCCCTTACAACGATTGCCGTACCTGAAGATGACAGGTCAAGGTATAATACCCTGTGGCATAAGGTATGGCTCAATATTCTGATTAAAAAAGATATTCGATTAACACACTGTAAGATAAATCTTAAAGAGGATGAACAGAAATTTCCATGGATATCGCCTGTTAAAATAAGCAAGGAAAAAGGGACGGAAACGACTTTTGACGAGATTCATCCTGTTCAGACATACTGGGCTATGCCGCGCAGAATGAGGCTTGATCCACCCATCGTCGAATCTGCGATATGCGATGTCTGCGGAAAAGAGATTGATTCATATTACAGTTCGTACAGTACCAGACCGTATGGTATCAACTACGGAGAAGGGATTCTGCATCCGCTTTCACCGTATTATTCAGACAAAAATGGATTGAAATTACCCGTCCATCCCCAGCCCGGAGGTTTTATTTACCGGCACTGGCCCGACTATATTGCTTCAGATGATCCGAATAATCCCCGCGCAATTGTTTTACAGAAAGTCGATGAGCGACTGCGTGACCTTAAACTCGAAAAGGTGGGGCAATCAATCAGGGTGCATGTTTTCGGGTACGATATGGATAACATGAAGGCGCGCTGCTGGTATGAGACGCAGATGCCCTATTTTCTGATAAAGGAAAAAATCAGGGAAAACTTTGTGGAATATGCTCAACGCTTGGCAAATGCCGCACGTCAGGTGGCGGCCAATACAAGAACCGCCGTGAAAAATGCATGGTTCAGCCCGGATAGTACAGTGCGCGGCGATCTGTTTTTTATAGAGAATGAATTCTGGAACGGCACGGAAAAAGATTATTACGGGACGCTTCTGGAAATCAGGTCGGCACTTGAAAATAAACCTGAAATGATTAACGACATACTTGAAATATGGCTCCGAAATTTGAATCGCATGTCGCTTCGCGTATTTGATTTTTATGCGGAACAGGTGTCGCCTGTCGCGGGTGACGCGAAAGAAAAGAATGAGAAAAATTGCATTCCGCGCATGATAAAGGCGCGTGACAGACTTATCGGTTTTAATCTTGGAAAACCGGTTCGTGAAAAAATTTTGAAGCTGCCTGCAAAGGCGAAGATGAAAGAGTAGAGGAGGTTAGAAATGCGGAAGGCTGGAATCAGTGTCGCAAAGGGCAATAACGAAGCGCTATTGCAGAAGATCTTTGAGTGGTGGCAAAGCCTTCAGGCGGGTAAGCCAAAGGATGCTTGGAAGCAAAAAGAACAAAATTCTCCGGACAAAGGATCTTTAGATTTTAAAAGCGGCGCAGGTGATCGTGCAAACTTGAGAAGGGCGCGTAATCCTGACATGGTGGCGGTTCAGCAAAGTTATCTGAATTTATACCGGATTATAATGCAGGAGGACATTTCCGATTATGTAAAAAGAAAGCTGTGCGATCGTCTTCCGCTGGTGGCCGGTGTGTTGTCTCATGTTGTGGAAAACTCTTCGGATTCCGTTGCCGTTGCTATGGGCAGTAACCCGAAAACCGGTTCTGACAGGCCGCGTGTGAGCGATCTGCGTTTCAGAAGGCTCATGAGGACAAAGGACGAAGAATCGCTTTATATCATGATGATTCGCATGGTCCGCATGATGGACGGTAGGGTTAATGTAAAAAATCTGGCGGATTCGCTGTTCTTCTGGGACGATATGACAAGGAAGGGATGGGCCAGC
>DHPI01000033.1:26673-29545 GCA_002407865.1 Spirochaetia bacterium UBA5368 | reverse complement strand
ATCAGCGTTATACGGCTCGGAGATTTTGTGAAAAAAATGGTCAATCCAGTATCGTACAGGCAGAAGGCCGCCGCCATTACATTTGACGACGGATATCCCTCCATGCACGGAAAGCTCATGCCGCTCGCGAAAGAATTTAACTATCCGGTAACACTGTTTATCTATACCGACGCCATCTACAGCAGATCCAGCAAAAACCTCACCTGGGGGCAGCTACACGATCTGGAAAAGAACGGCATATCGATTGAATCCCATACAATCGGGCATCCGGACCTGGTAAAACTGCATAAAAAAAATACGCCGGAATCAAAAAAGAAGCTGTTCGAGGAAATATATCTTTCCCGGCGAATTTTACAGTTGTATCTTGAAAAGCCCGTTACCTTTTTCGCGTTTCCATACGGCAGCTACAGCCTCCCACTTATACGCCTGTGCCGCCTCGCCGGCTATTCGCGTGTATTTTCAACGGATTACGGCTCGAACATCGTCACCAGAAACAATTACTGCCTCAGGCGGCGCCACATACAGCGAAATTATCCGATCACAGCAATAAAGGAAATGGTGGAGTAAAAAACTCTTGCAGGTTCGCCCCGACATGGTTATCACGAGCACACTACACCGAATTCGCGTATGGATGCGGCAATGAATCTTGCTGAATGCTACAGAATCCTGGAAATCAGGGAATCCTCGACGGACGAAGAGATCACGCGTTCGTACAAGCGACTGGCGCACCTGTATCACCCCGATAAAAACCGCGACAGGATAGAGTGGGCCACCCGCGCCATGGCCAATCTGAATATCGCATACACAACCGTGACGGGCCACCGCTTCAGCATTTCGCCAAAAAACGGCACACAGACCACCATGCATGATGATACTGCGCGGCAGCGCCGCGCAGCGCAGCGAAAGCCAGCGCCACGCCAGCCGGCTGCCGATTATATGGAAGACCTGCAGGATGATATCGCGATACAACAATTCATTCGGGCGCGCGAAAATGCCAAAGACGGATTATACAGATATTTTCAGTACGGCCTTTATAATCTGTTCAGAAGGGAAAACGCAATCAACCGGGGCATCTTCAGCGATATCGTGAATATTCTCCGAAAATGCTATCATGATATTAAGAAATTATCCACGCTCACGAAGGATGAGGAACTGCTCGAGCATTTTTCAGTATTCAATAAAATGATTTTCAATTTTTATCGCGCATCGGAGTGCCTCAACATCCCCGATTCGTACAGCAACATTCTCGACGTGGAGGCTTTCAGGCTGTACAAAAAGGGGGACGAGGCGCTTCACCTCGGGCATCATGAGCTTTTTTACGAAAGGCACAACCGGGGCTGCTACAAGAAGGAAATCGCCGAGCCGAACATAATCGCAGCGGAATACTATTTCAATGAATCCCTGAAGCACTTCCCCGAGTCGACCTGGGCGGTCGAAACGCGGATTAAACTCGATTACGTACACTCGCTGAAAAAATATATTGCGTTATTTTTCACCAGCGATACCCCGTGATATCACCATACGCCACTTCTGGAGATTAGAATGGACTTCATTGCAATACTTGGCATCGCCGTCGGCCTCGCGATGGACGCCTTTTCGGTATCCATCGCCGCAGGAATGATTATCGACAAGCCCGCGTTCAGGCATTATTTCAGGCTTGCATTCCATTTCGGGCTTTTCCAGTTCATGATGCCGATACTCGGTTACTTCGCAGGGATATTCGTCGAAAAACTGATACAGAGTTATGATCACTGGATCGCCATGGCGCTTCTCGGCTATATCGGCATTAAAATGATCAGGGAATCTTTTTCAAAAGACAAATCCGAGGTTGTCAGAGACCCGTCGCGCGGATGGTCGCTCATCGTGCTCTCCGTTGCGACAAGCATTGACGCGCTGGCCGTGGGTCTGAGCATCGGCGTCCTCGGAAAGCCGATACTCTTCCCGAGCGCGGTAATCGGGATCGTGTGCGCGATGTTTTCAATATTCGGCATCGCCATCGGCAAACGGGCAGGATCGCTGCTTGGAAAACGCGTTGAGCGGGCCGGCGGCCTCATCCTTATCGCCATCGGTATCAAGATACTGCTGGAACACATGGCGTAAAAACACCCTCAATTACATCCATTCCCGTTCCGATAATGAATTATACGCCGGCTTACACCCGTGAAATCAAATAAGGAGCGGACAACCGCAATATGACGCGCCACAACAAGTCGAACAGCGCATATCGCGCGCACATCAGCGCATTCTTTCTATCGGGCGCATGGTGCATAACCTGTCTTATCGGCATGCTGTTTTTCGCGGGACTGCCGCTTCAGGCCGAGGATTATCAGTACCAGTACTTCCACGAAAAGCAGGAGCATCTTCCCTTTTCCGATTATATTCCAAAGGTGCGGCTGCACTATAAAACAGTCCCGCACTACCTGGAAGATTACTACGAGCTGTACGGGATGAAGCAATATTATAATGAGAATTCACTGCGCAAAAATATAGAGCGGATGAAAACCGCCCTTACGTGTAAATTTCGCCATCCCTCGCAGGCGCTCACAAAAGTTGAGAGCGAGGAAGAGTACCTGAAGTATCGCAATCTCATGTTTATGCATATCAACATGCTCATCATGCGGGATTACATGAAAATCGCGAGGCGCTACGATAAGCAGAAAATATCCTTTTACAGCGGCGAATTTTCGAAGGAGATCAACGAAAGCTTCGATATCGCGGAAGAACTGTACAGGGAAGCCATGCCGTTCTGGCATACCGCAAAGATGTATGCCGAAAGGGCATCGGAAATCAAGCTCACCACCGACCTCGGATTCATCGAGTCGGAGCGGTATTCAATTGTCCACGGGGACATCGATTTCGAAAAAATCATCAA
>DHPI01000033.1:26417-26590 GCA_002407865.1 Spirochaetia bacterium UBA5368 | reverse complement strand
TCGAAAAAATCATCAACGGACACCTGGCAAAGGTGGAAAAAAAGAGGCAGCAACTCGCAACGGCGGCGGGGCAATAATACGCAGTCCTCGCCGCATTCGATGCGCGCCTGACACGAGTTGAACGTGCGACACATGGCTCCGGAGGCCATTGCTCTATCCACTGAGCTACAGGC
>DHPI01000033.1:15777-26329 GCA_002407865.1 Spirochaetia bacterium UBA5368 | reverse complement strand
CTATCCACTGAGCTACAGGCGCATTGACGTTGCAATAATAAAGTCAGCCGCAATAATTTCAATCATTTTTATAATTAATTATTTTAACGCCGTGCGGCAGCACACGTCTAATCCAGCCATTTATTGATACTGCTGATCTTGTCGATAGCGTCGTCAACCCACTGGTTATAGGGAAATTCGTTAATCAGCCTGGAAAATCCATTTTTCGCGGCGCGAAGCCTTTCGATCAAAACATAACGGTCGCCTGTTTTTGTTTTATCCTGTCCCTCTCCAAAATAATCCTCAAACGCCGACTTTAAAATCACAAAGGCGTTTTTGTAGTGGGTATAATATACGTCGCCTGCCGGCTCTGCGGGATGGGAGTGATTTTCGCGGGAGGCGGCAAAGCTTCGCAGAACCTCGTATCCTTTGTTGACAATCACCATCCGCATCCGGGAGGCCGCATCCCTGTTGATATCGGGATGGTTGAGTTTCGCCAGAGTGCGGTACGCGCTTTGAAGCTCCGCAGGCGCAAAATTATGCGAGAGCCCGAAAAGCTTTAGAAACTTTCTTATTGTTTCCGGCGAAGCATCGTTCATGACCGCCTCGTAATCACACATTAAAGAGATACCGCACAATATCGCCGTCGCGGATGATGTAATCTCTACCCTCGCTTTTCATCTGGCCAAGCTCGCGCACATGGTGCTCTGACCCCGCCCGCACCAGATCGTCGTACGAGCATACCTCGGCCCGGATGAATCCACGTTCAAAATCGGTGTGTATTTTCCCGGCGGCCTTCTGAGCCGGTGTTCCGGATTTTAGTGTCCATGCCTGAAGATCGGTCGCGGCGGTGTAATAGGTGATAAGATCAAGCAGGCGGTACGCCGCGACGATAAGCCTCATAAGTCCCGATTCACCTATTCCCATCACTTCCAGATAGTCCTTCTTTTCAGCTTCCGGAAGTTCGGAAATTTCCTGTTCTATCTTTCCCGCAAGCGCGACATACGCGGCGTGTTCATCCGCGGCGATCCCGGCAACCGCCGAAGCATACGGCCCCGCTTCAGCGCCTTCGTCAATATTCGCGAGGTAGAGCACCGGCTTCATGGTGATAAATCCGTATTCCTTTACGAGCGCGGCGTCATCCTCGGCCAGCGCCATGGTTCGAAGCGGTTTTCCGTCGTTGAGCCATTTCACGCACCGGTCCAGTACATCGGTTTTTATTTTCGCCTCCCTGTCCCCGGAACGAGCGATCTTCAGCAGCTTTTCAGAGGCACGCATGGCAACATCGAGATCCGCAAGCATCAACTCAGTATTGACTACTTGCACATCGCTCACGGGATCGACGTTCCCCGTTACATGCGCCACGTCATCTTCGGAGAAACACCGCACCGTGTGAATAATGGCGTCAACGCCCCGTATATGGCCGAGAAATTTATTGCCCAGGCCCTCACCCTTCGACGCACCGCGAACAAGCCCGGCGACATCGATGAATTCTATCCTGGTGGGAATATATGAGCCCCGTTTCAGTATGGCGGCAATCCTCACCAGCCTTTCATCCGGCACCGGCACGATTCCCTTGTTCGGTTCGATGGTGCAAAAGGGATAATTTGCCATCTGGGCGCCCGCGCCGCATAACGCATTAAACAGCGTCGATTTGCCAACGTTGGGAAGCCCGATAATCCCGCAATTAAAGCTCATTGCCGCACCGCCCTGTCGATTTAAAAGATATTGACATATTACACACCTTGCCGACAGATGTCAAATACGATGCACAGGGCTTTTGCGCCGTAAATATTATGCATATTCTCAGGATAACAACAGATTTTCTGCTGGGATTGAGCGTTGCGGGAATATTTGCATCCCTCTTTTTTATGAAAAAAAAGACGGGGCGGGCATTTTTTTTCACCTGCCTCTCTTTGTCCGCTGTGCTGCTGCCAATGGCCCTCGAGGGCACCGACACCGGCGGCATTCATTCCCGCGGAGTTATTATCATTGCGGCTGCGGGCACCGCCCTTTTCCCCGTCGCGTATACGCTGCTCGCAAAAAATTATATTAAAATTAAAAATAAAATTCTGTTATATCCCATACTCATTCTCGCCGTCACGTTTTTCGCGTTTTCACTGTTCTTTATCGAATGGAAAAATCAGGTAATGTCGCTGCTGCTTATCGCTTTTTCCGTGTACATGATATACTTTCTGCTTAACAGCATTTTTTTCTCAAAAAAACTGTACCTTATGCTCCAGGCCGGGCATATCAGCGGCATCTGCCTTTCGGGTATTTCTTTTTACTCGGGCAGGAGTCTCTATTATTCAATCGCCATCGTTGCGCTCTTCGTCCTTACCATCTCGATATTCATAACCGGGTACCATAAAAAAATTTCCATGCTTTCGCACCACCTCGCAAAGACGAGGCAATTGAACGGCCAGCTCGCGCATACAACGCTGCGGCTCAAGCAGAAGTCCGAGCAGCTTAAAATGCTGATCCAGGAAAAGGATATCGAGTTGATGCAAATGTCGAAACACGCGAGTCTCGCGGAAATAACCACGGGGATCGCGCACGAGTTGACACAGCCCATTACCGGCATCAAGGGCATCGCCCAGAACATGATAGACGACATCAATGAGGACGAGTTCGACGCACTGCAGGCCGTGGTTGAGCTTTTAAAAATATGCACCCTGGTCGATAAATCATCGTCGATCATCGATCATATACGCAACTTCTCGCGGAAGAGCGGCATGACCATGCTACCCGTCGATATCAACAGGATCGTTCTCGACGCGATTGACCTCATCAACCTTCAGTTTAAAAAAAATAATATCGACATCGTCCTCATTCTCAACGAAAACGTAAATAAAATATGCGGTGACAGGATCAGCCTCGAACAGCTTGTCATCAATCTGCTGATAAACGCGAGAGACGCCATCATCGAGCGCAAGAAGGCGGAGCACGACGATTACACCGGAAAAATTACAATATGCACCGACTGCACCGCGTCGGGCGTACGGCTCATTATCGAGGACAACGGCACCGGCATTTCACAGGATATTGTGAAAAAAATATGGTCGCCTTTCTTTACCACAAAGCGGCGCAGCAACAGCACAGGCGTCGGCCTTTCAATCAGCAACAAAATCCTTAAGGAGCACAATGCCGCAGTCACCATAGATTCGCAACCGGGGATGGGAACCCGTTTTACAATGCATTTCCCGCTGCGTAAAGAAAGCCCGGTAAGCGCGGGATCATGATATCATGATGCCGGCGCAATCTGAATCAATACTGGAACGCATGATTGCACGCTACGGCATGCCGTCACCCGCGCTGGAATATCACAGTCTGTATCAACTTGTTGTGGCCGTGGTGCTTTCCGCGCAAACGACCGACTCGCAGGTAAACGCCGTCACCCCCTCCCTCTTTCGGCGATTCCCCGATTTTCAAAGCCTGGCCGGGGCCGACATCGCGGAAGTGGAGACTATTATTAAAAGCACGGGGTTCTACCGCAATAAGGCGAAGAATATCACACTGCTTGCGAGGGACATTACGCATAATCACGGGGGGACGGTTCCAGAAAACCGCGAGGAACTGATGCGCCTTCCAGGTGTAGGCAGAAAATCGGCAAATGTCATTCTCGCGATGGGATTCAATATACCTGCGTTTGCCGTCGATACGCACGTGCTGCGGGTGGCCAATCGAATCGGCTATTGCGCAACGGACGATCCGCTGAAAGTGGAAGCATCGCTCACATCGATCATCCCTGAGACAATGTGGATACCAGGCCATCTGCTTTTCATTACGCATGGAAGAAGAACCTGCAGGGCGCGTAATCCTCTATGCCCCGAATGCGCGATCAACGACCTTTGCGCGTTTGCAGGTAAAACTCTTTAAACGCATATAGCACATCCGGGTCATTGAGCCTTCTGTTCAGCTTTTCCCTGGGATCGAGCCCTGTAATGTTACTCAGGGAGAGGTATGCCGCCTCGGCGAGTTTTGTATCGATATCGGGCAGGTAGCCGATAAGGACGGGGATGAACCGCACGTCCTTTTGCTCGCCCAGAACGGCGATCGCCCAGAGCGTAAACTGCTTGTTCGACGCGCCCATTCGCCGCAAAAAATCATTTTCATTGCCCGCGATAAGGCGGGAAGCCATCCTGGAAAAATACACCGCATTACTGAGATTACCGACGGGCTCCATGGATCGTGCTTCGGCATATGCCATTATCTCATCGTACGTAAGGCCGATATTCCTGTGCAGTAAATATTCGGCCACCCTGTCCGCCATGTCGGCAGAACCGGAAAAAAGAAGCCGTTTCCAATCGGAATCGGAGTATGTAAACTCCATATGGTAATCACGCGCATACCGCAGCAGTTCCCTGAAAAGCTTATCATCCGATGTCCGGAGAACCGCCCCGCTGAGCTGTGCGAATGGAAACCTGAACCCCATGCGTAAAAATTGAATCCCGGCCTGTTTCTTCTGGTAGCTATCATCAGCCGTGATGCGGTAAATAACAAGAAATGCCCCGATAAAAATGGCATATAGTAGAATGCTCACAATGCATGCCGAAACGACAAGGCGTACAATTCCCTTCGGCCCATAAAATTCCGCAAAGAGAAGGAAGAAGAACAGCACAAACTTGATATACATCACCAATTGAACGCCGGCCCCACCCTGGACGGCCGAGTCGATAAACATCGTGACATAGAAGTACGCGACACAGAGCAGCAAAAACACCGGGATGGTAATATACGGGGCCTTTCTCATTTTCAATACATAAAGCAAAAAAAGCGAATACACAATGAGATTCAGGTGCCTCCCGTACAGGATCTTAACCAGTGCGTTCAGTGGCCATCCGGTGCGATTGACATTTTCGATCAGAATGTAAACAAGAATCACACAAAAAATTATGAGAAAGGGGATAACCCTGGCCTGAACAAAGAGCGCCGCCTTCCCCGGAAAGCGCACACCTGTACCGGGTACAATATTTTTGTCTGCTGCCGTGAATGTTGAAAACGAGAATACGAGATAAAAGCAGAACACGTACACATATATGCGCACGATCAGGGATATTCCATACCAGGCGCTGTTCAGATTGAACACAAGGTTGAACGCAAGCAGCGCCAGCAGAATGTACGCAAACACTGATATTTTTTTAAGCCTTTCGGTAAGCAGCATCATAACGAAGACACGTTATTCCATTTGGTTTAACCGGTCGAGCGATATATAATGCTCTTCCATACCGATGCCCTTCTTGTTAGTCCCGATGATGGTAAAATCGGAAAACGAGCGGAGGCGCAGATATCTGTTCTTTTTCTGATGCAGCACCGGCATGTCAACGGAATATAATTTTTTTGAAACAATGAGGTCTCTGTCATCCTGCGCGTCCTTGTACGAGAACTCCGACGATACGAGGGTTTTACTGTCCCTGTTGAACGAAAGAAGCTCGAGCTCGACCGACACGATCGGGATATTGCCCATGCGGCGCGATATATACCCATGCGAGTACGGAACGTTGTCGATCTCCATGTATGTACAGTCCATCGCCATATCGCGAAACTGGATTGAGAGCCAGCTGTAGCATGACATGCTTTCAAGATGCCGCCTGCCCCACGAATGCTTTCTGTGGCCTGTGCACTCAATTTTTTTTGAATACCCTTTTTTTGGGCCCTTTGCAATGGCGATATTCCCCGTAATGCGGCAACGCTGTTCGTACCGCTCCCACAGGTCAACACCCCTGCCAGAGGAGGATTCACGCGTTTCCTCTCCCGAGACCGGAAACACGTATACGGGATGCACACCATGCACCAGGAAATTCGCGGCCAGAAATTCATTCTTGAGGCCAAGTTCAAAGTTATCGGGCGGCGACGCTATACGATACTTGAATTTCTTGTCGGTCAGCGTTTTATGCGTAAGGTTTCCGTCAAAATCCACGGTGTTTCTGTAAGTAAAGATGCTGTCATTGACGATCAGCGCCCAGTTGAATTCTGTTTTCGCATTATAGAATGTATAGTTTATATCTGCGAATCCGTAAATTTTGTTTTTTCTATCTACGAGATTAACGCTGAAGGTTTCAATCCAGTCGCTGTGTTTTTTGTACTCATGCAGCAATTCATCTCTGGGATTAATCATTACCAATACTTGCTCCACGGTATTTTCTGCCCCACCACTCGAAGGGACATACACATCCGGCCTTTTTGCAATGCGAAATGATCAGGTGCGGCGTTTTATATTTTTTTCAACACAAACAGCGGGCGAGTGTACAAGTGGAGACTAAATTTTTCAATACTTTTTTGGGGTTCGTATTTTTATTTTCGCATTTTCAGCAGGGCGGCCCTTTGAAATCCCGCATAATCCCTGAAAAATGAGAGCTCATAGCCGTGGAGCTCTCCCTCATCACGAACACGCCCGGCCTGCTCCGCGCCGATTTCAAGGATAATCACACCGCCATCTTCGCAGTGAGCCGCCGCGCCATCGATTATCGCTCGGATGGCGGCCATACCGCCGTCTTCGGCGTACAGGGCGGCATACGGTTCATACGAAAGTTCCCTCTGAAGCGTGCGGCGCATGGCCGGATCTATATATGGGGGATTCGATACAATAATATCGAACGTCCCGCTCCCAATCGGCGCGTACATGTCGCCGTACGCAAATGTAATCGCCGCCGGGCCCAGCACCATATCGCTGTTTTTGACGGCTACATCCAGGGCCCGTTCCGATATGTCCGTCGCGACAACGCGTATGTCCGGGCGATTGCGTTTTACCGATATCGCAATTGCGCCGGATCCGGTGCCGATTTCAAGCATGCTGCCGTTGCGTGGTGCGTAAAACAGGGCCAGATCGACAAGCAGTTCCGTTTCCGGCCTCGGTACAAGCACATCGGGCGTTACCCGAAAATCAATCGAGTAAAATTCCTTCATGCCAGTTATATAGGCGACAGGCTCGCCCCCACTCCGACGGGCCGCAAGGACGCCAATCTTTTCACGCTCGCTTTCGGATATCTGGCGGTCGCCGTCAAC
The DNA here is from genome assembly GCA_002407865.1 of Spirochaetia bacterium UBA5368. GTDB lineage: Bacteria > Spirochaetota > UBA4802 > UBA4802 > UBA5368 > UBA5368. The sequence goes on along the minus strand of DHPI01000033.1, from coordinate 19,345 downwards.
CATCAACCGGTAGCGTTCAAGTCCAAGCGCATGCGCTATCAACACCTCCGCATCCAGCCGCGGACTGGAACTCCCGCATCGTTCGAGCGTGCGGGCAGTCTCCTGTACAATATCACGCAGGGTCATGCGCATATCCGCACGTCACCGATACCGCACATCATATGACGCCGGTTTTCAGCCTGTTCTCGACTTCATACTTCTTAAGCGACTCGATCATCTCGTCAAGCTCGCCTTCCAGAAATGTATCGAGCGCATGCAGCGTAAGACCAATCCTGTGGTCGGTCACCCTTGATTGCGGAAAATTATATGTTCTAATCCGTTCGCTTCTGTCGCCAGACCCCACCTGCGAGCGTTTTGTCTGCGCCTCTTTCGAAAGTCGCTCCTCTTCCATCTTTTCCAGGAGCCTGGCGCGCAGCACCTTCAACGCCTTCGCTTTATTTTTCAACTGGGACTTTTCGTCCTGGCAGGTGACCACCATTCCCGACGGGATATGTGTAATGCGCACCGCCGAATCGGTCGTGTTGACGGATTGCCCGCCGTGTCCTGTTGACCGATATACGTCTATGCGTAAATCGTTGGGATCGATAACAACCTCGCTTTCCTCCGCCTCTGGCAGCACCGATACTGTCACCGCAGACGTGTGGATACGCCCGCCGGATTCGGTGCAGGGAATCCGCTGTACGCGGTGCACGCCCGACTCGAACTTCAGATTGTCATAGGCATCTGCTCCCGATACGGCAAATATCACTTCTTTATAGCCGCCGATACCGGTGGGATTCGCATCGATAAATTCGAGCTTCCAGCCCCTGGCGTCAATAAACCGCGAATACATCCTGAACAGGTCTGCCGCAAAAAGGGCCGCCTCGTCACCGCCCGTGCCCGCCCTGATTTCCAGGATAATGTTCTTTCCTGAATTCGGATCTTTCGGGAGCAACAGCACCATAAGCTCCCCTTCGACCGCTTCGAGCCGCTGCTCCAGTTCGTCAATTTCGGCGCGGAGCATCCCGCGCATATCTTCATCACGCTCCGTTTTCAGAAGCTCGTTTGTATCTGAAAGCTCCCGGAGTATTCGTTCCTGCTCCCTGTACTTTTCAACAACAGGTGCCAGATGCGAATATTCCTTCTGCAGCGATTTAAACCTGCTGTTGTCCGAAATGATCTCCGGTCTGGTCAGCAGCATCTCTATTTCGCCTGACCGGGCGCTGATTTCCTTCAGTCTTTCTTCCATTGATTTCCTCATGAAAAAAATAGCAACAAAGACCGTTTTTTTCGATCTTTTTACACGCTCAGATTGAGGAGCAGCCCGTATCGCTGTCAACAATATTATGGACGTGTTCCGGTTACCTCAATAACTGATTTTACTTTTGCCGCAGGTAATCCGATGTTAGTCCTGTAGCGACGCCATGCCACCAATCTGAGGCAGCATGCAAACGAGGCATTCTATGAAACTGCAATTGTACGCCGCATTCACCCTACTATTGTGCATAGCCGCAGCAACGCCGGCAGGCGCTGAATGCGTTGAGGGCGACTGCGCCAACTGGAAAGGCACATTCATGTGGCCCGAAGGGGGAATGTACCGAGGATACTGGAGTAACGGCCTGCGCCACGGCGAAGGCTCATTCAAAGACAAAGACGGCACACAGTATACCGGTGAATGGAAAAATGACGTTCGCCACGGGAAAGGGAAATGCAGCTACCCCGACGGCGCCCTCTACACCGGCGAATGGGCAAACAGTGTCCGCAGCGGAACGGGAACACTCGTGATGCCGGGAAACCGCGTCTATACGGGCGAATGGCATAATGACATGATGAACGGCAACGGAACGATGACATGGACTAACGGCGAGACCTACACAGGGCAGTGGCTAAATAATACTATGCACGGAAGAGGAGCCTTTCTCTTCGCAAACGGCTCCCGGTACGACGGGGAGTGGAACATGAACAGGATGACCGGGAGGGGAGTATACACCACCCCGGGCAGTGACACCTACACCGGCGAATTCATGGACAGCCGGCGCAACGGCGCCGGGTCCGCGGTCTGGCCCGATGGATCAACATACACCGGGCAGTGGGAAAATGACATGCGTTCCGGCAGTGGCTCCATGAAATGGGCCGACGGCCGGCGATACACCGGGGAATGGCGCAACAACCGCATGAACGGCCGCGGCGTTTTAGCATTTGCAGACGGCAGCGCCTACAGCGGCGATTTTGTCGATGACATGCAGACCGGCCGCGGCACAATGACATTGAAAAACAGGCAGCGCTACGAGGGGGAATGGAAAAACAACCTCATGCACGGCAATGGCACAATGAAATTTCCGAACGGGACTGCGTATGCCGGGCAATGGCGCAACGGCGAAATGGACGGCTACGGCACACTGACAGTTACAAAGGGGAAACCGCGGAAAGGATTGTGGAAAAACGGCGACCTTGTAAAACCCGAGTGATGCTTCGCTCCCGAGAGGACTCGAACCTCTGACACATAGTTTAGGAAACTACTGCTCTATCCGCCTGAGCTACGGGAGCCTGGTATTACGCAAACATGCTCTTGCGACGCGAATTCACCATCCTTTGAAAGTCGCGGATATTCTTCACAATTATCTTATCCGCATAAAGCTCTATCTTACCAAGCTGGTTCAGATGCGTCAATATTTTTTGCACATCGCCGACCTGCATCCCCGCCCAGTTCGCGACCTCCTGCATCGTCACCTTCAGCGTTACCGCTTCCTGGAGATCAAGGTGGGGGTCCTGCTCTGAGAGCATATTCATGACGTCCATTACCCTGATCTGCGGCTCATCCAGAAGCAGAATCATCAGCCTGCGCTTCGCGTCGTAAATCCGCTTCGAAAAAATAATCAGCAGTTTATACGCAAGCTGGGGATTGCCCTGCAGAAGCGCGTCGAAATTCTCGCGCCTGAACTTGAGCAGCTTCACATGGTCCATCGCAACCGCCGATGCCGACCTGGGCTGCTCCTCGAGAATCGCCATCTCACCAAAAACATCACCCACATTCAGTATATCAACTGTTTTTTCCGTATTATTGATAATTTTTACGATCTTGACCCGCCCGGTTTGTATAAAATAGAATTCGTTGCCGGGCTCAAACTCGCAGAAAATTATTTCGTTGGGCGAATACTCAACTCCAAATTTATCGAACAACTGATTATCGAGAATCATGCCTGCTTCCCCTGTCCGTTCTGAAGTTGCCGAAGCCGTTTTACCGCGAGCTTGCCGACCGAATCCTTCGAATCCAGCGAAGCTACCTTGGTATAATAGGCAACGGCCTTTTCCGGCTTATGTACGCTCTCATAGGTTACGCCGATATGGAAAAGGGCGTTTCGTATATTGTCGGAATTGGGAAATTTTTTAATCATAGTTGAAAACGCGTTAAGCGCATCACCGTATTTTCCGAGCTTCAAATAGCACCGGCCTATTTCAAAATGGGCCTTCTCGTAAATCTTCCGTTCCGCGTCGTTTTTTAGATTTTTCACAGCAATAATCTGGCTGTACATGTCGAGCGATTCCTCGTAGCCCTCCTGGGAGAACCGGCTCATCGCCTCATAAAAAT
>DHPI01000033.1:5935-15649 GCA_002407865.1 Spirochaetia bacterium UBA5368 | reverse complement strand
ACATCCTTCGACTTCAACATCGGCGCTCCCGGTTCATCGAACGTAACATCATCGAGCCCCGATAATTTATCCGATCCGAAGAAATCGTCTATTTCACTGGTAATCGGCGATTCAGTGACGGGCTCCAGACCAAAATCGGGCATCTCCGCTTTCGGCGCCGCACCGCTGTCATCAATACTGAAATCCGTCAGATCAACGTCACTGCGTCCCGGTAGCGTCTCAGCGGGCACGGCATTCATGTCGGCGCCAAAATCGGAAACCGGCGCGCCTGTTTCAATAGCCCGTATTCTCTGCATGGATTTCCCGGAATACTTTCCGTCGGGAAAATACTCCATGTACCGTTTAAAGACATAGAGAGCCTGCTGCTCTTTTCCCGCCTCGAAATAATACTCCCCGATCTTGTACATCTCATCGGCCTGATTAATGCTCTCGCCCTCGCCAAGCACCTCGCGCTGCAGCTTATTGACCCGTCGAAGCTGGTTGCTGAATACCCTCAGCATTTTGCGCACCACATTGACGTTTTGCAGCACGAGCCGCTCAAAATCGGCAAGCGTCATAACGAGCAGCACCGTCTCGCCCACGGTCTGGGCCGTTTCCTCACGTGGATACTTGCCAAGCGACGACTTTACACCAAAGAATTCTCCCGGTTTTATCTCTTCCTTAACTTCCTCGCCTGTATCGACCTTTCGCGAGGTGAGGATTATGCGTCCGGTTTTGAGAATATATACATATTCGCTTTTGTCGCCCTCAAAATAGACAATCGAACCATGCTTATACCGCCTCGGAATAATACCGGAAGTCTGATTCATAGCGCCGTTTGACATCGTCTATACATCCCCCGAAAAATTAATCATCAAACTCAACCGGAAGAAAAGGAAATTCCTTTTTAAAACCAACGGCCTTGCGTATTCTCTGTAAAAGTCCCCGGAGATCTCCGGCGATTATCTTGTCGGCGCCATCGACCACCAGCCGCTGGTAATCGATCCTGAGCGAATCGAACAGCGACGAGTACTCCGCACCGCCATACACCGGCCTGCCGTCGATGACCACAAGCAGCACATCCTTCAGCTCGGCATTGACAACCGACTCGTACGGCGTCCTTCCCCTGTCGGCGAACACGGCAAGATCGGCCACGTTGCCGCTTTTCACCTGGCCATTTTTTTTCATTTTAAACGCCTTCGCGCAATTTGACGTCACCATCGACAGGATCATTTCATTCGGGATGTCCTTCCTGTACATCTTTTTAAACAGCATTTTGTCAAATTTCATTTCATACAGCAGATTGATGCCGCCCGACATCGGCGAATCGGTGCCTATGCAGACATTGACCCCCATTTCCAGCATTTTGCCGACATTCGCAGTCCTGTTGAACATGAACATATTGGAATCAGCACACCAGACAACAGAAGCACCTTTCTGCTTTATCAGTTTTATATCCTCTTCATTGAAAGCAATGCCATGCACAAGCACCGAGTGGTCGCCAAGGCCGCCTTTTTTATCAAGCGTTTTAAGATCCTGCACTGTTTCAGGATCGAATCCCTCTGCAATATGCGTAATAAACGGGATGTCTTCGCGCAAAGCCTTCTGGTATTCAACGTCGATGCTGTCACCCCATGCCAGCGCAAACGACGCGATCGAGTGCGCAAGCGCGTAATTTTCAATCGTCTGCGTCGGCAGTATGCCGCGAAAGGGCGCCGAAACAAAATGCGGGATATGGTCCGCCACTGTCGTAACGGCCGAAATCAGATTTCTGTAACCGCCAAGGAGATACAGGTCGCGGTTCTCTATCTGCTGCCGTTCCTGGTACACGGGCGCGCTTTTCAAATCGTTGTCCCAGGGAAGCCAGTTAGGATACGGGCCGTTTCCCACTTTCGGATAATAGGTACCCAGCAGGTGGTCATGCGCATTGATCAGTCCCGGCGTAAGTACCGCGTTATCAAAGCTGATGGCGAGCGGGGATTTTACCTTTTCCTTTGTGATCCTGTCAATTTTTCCATCTTTAATTTCAAGGTTCATGCCTTTCAATTGTTCATCCGGGGTGAGGATGGTAGCGCCGGAAATTCCCCATTCTTTCATCTTGATTTCCCTTCCTGAATTGATTTCTCAAATTCGGTTGAGCGGCCCATTCATGCAACAATCGTTACAGTTACATCAACTACATCAACGCACAAACGAATCCAGTTTCATGCCGCACACGCGCGCCGCATTCGCGACGTTGTCACTCTCGCTCCCATATTTACAGGCGGTAGCCGCAGCATTTTTAATGAAACATCACAGATGCTATTAAAATAAACATGACCAGTCAAGTAAAATTAGGCATCGCACGAAGACCCGCAACCGGCAGCATATGCGTATGTAATTATTATCGGCCGATACCGGCTTTTGAAACATTTATTTTCTATGTCCGATGCCGGCCAAACCCGCCGCTGCCGCATCTCTCGAAACAAAAAAGGGGAACGGTCATGGATTTATCTCGCTCCCCCTTCGCTCCGCTTTACAGCAACGGCCGCACCGCCGCGTTTACAGGCAGAGAATTTCATCCTCGGTAAGATTTTCCACCCGAACCGGATCTATGCCCTTTATCCTCGCGACAAGCTCCTTTGATGACATCTCGGGCGCCGTCATCACAATCCTCCAGTTTCTGTCCTTAAGCCAGTTCAGAAACATCCATGCATAACATTCCCTGCAGTGATCGGCCTTTCTGCGTAAATATTCATCGCCGGTATACGCCTCAAGAGGTGCATGCCGCTCACACCCGACATCCTTGCAAAACGTTCCTGATTGATACTTTTTTCCCATACTAACGCTCCTTACTATAGTACGTTTATGGGCCGCCGACGCCATCACCTCGCGCGCCCGGGCATTATGCCCGCGTCATACCTGTCGTACTATACAGCGTACAGGCTACGGCGCACAAGAGAAAAATACCGAATCGCCGACAAATAAATGAATGTAACCCATAAAAAGAACACATAAAATTGATGATAGATATTCTAATAATGTAATATAGCATCTATGCGAGATTTAAAAAATTCTTGTACTTGCAGCGCCATGTGCACTACGATGCCCGTACACTTATACAGGCAGGGCGCCCATGAACAGATCGCGGATTCTCGAGGACTATTTGAAAAAGCATTCAATTCCGGACATCCTCGTCAGGAGGATCAACGCGCATTCGTACCTTACGGAAAATTTCGCGTATTCCGCGTTGAGGATAGGAAATTCAATCGGGGATTACCTTGATATCTCGATAGATCTCATCTTTCTTGAGGAAACGGCAAAGCTCTTCGGCCTTGTCGTCAACACCACCGAACACGCGGAGCTGCACACAACCGGTATAACGGAGAATGACCTTGACGCCCTCTTTCGGGCCGCGGCGTTTTTCGAAAATATTAAACTCAACAAAAAACGGTATCGGGAATCCCTGGCCGCAATTAAGGAATTTATACGGGCGGAATTTCGCGCGATAACAAAGAAATGACTATTTTTTTATGCCGGTAATCTGAAACACATCTATCGGCTGCGATTTTCCCTTTACCCGCACGGGATCGAGCTTTTTGCCGATAAATTTCTTCTTCGTGGCGTTCATTACTATTTCCTTCGAGGCGATGATGACGCCCGATTCGGCCTGCGAGCAGAGCCGCGCCGAAAGGTTGACGGCATCGCCGATTGAGGTGTGGTCCATGCGATCGCGGGACCCCATTCTTCCGTGGACGACATCGCCCATATTGAGACCGATACCGACCTCGACAACCTGTTTGCCCGCGGCAATCCTTTCAGCGTTTAACTTTTTTATAAGCTCGATGATTTCAACGGCGGCCAGTATCGCGTTATCTGCCTTCTGCGGCCCGCCGAACACCGCCATGACCTCGTCGCCGACAAATTTATCTATGTCGCCGTCATGCTTTTTTATTACTTCCGCCTGAAGGTCAAGATACTCGTTGAGGATCGACACTACCTCCTCGGGATCGAGCTTTTCCGACATAGCGGTAAATCCGCGCACATCGGAGAAGAGAAATGCGAGATTTTCCCGTGCGCCGCCGAGGCCGATATCGCCCAGCCGCGTTTTCTCCTTTATCATCGATATCGTTGATTTCGAAACGAATTTTTGCATCTGAAGTTTTTCACGCAGGTGCTCGATCATCTTGTTGAATTCCTGGGTCAGCACGCCGATTTCATCATGCGTCATAACATCGAGCGTAACATCCAGGTCGCCATCACGCACGCGGCTTACTCCCTCGGTGAGATACAAAAGCGGCTCCACAATCCCGGTCGCCAGAGATGCGGTAATGAACATCCCAACCATGAGCATTATAACGGTGAGTATCACGATAAATAATTTTACCTTGTTGACCGGGCCGAGAATGGATTCTTCGGTGAAGACGATCTCGATGATCCCGACACGCGTGCTGAAAAACTTAAACGGGATACGGTAACGGTAGCACGATTCGATCTCTCCCCCGACCTTCATATCCAGATGAACAATCTCGGTGCTGTTCACGCGGAGCAGTTCGTCACGCACGTCGGCGCGTACCGCCGTCCCTCTCAGGGTGCTGTCGGTATGGGCCGCGTACGTAAATTTTCTTTCGGCAAGCATCCCCCGCAGATCATACACGGCGGCGTGCGCAAGCCCGGAAATGCCGCTGCGTGAAAGGCTGCTGACAATGTCCTGGAGGATCATCGACCGCTCGAGCGGCTTTTTTTCAACCATGATAAACGATTCTGCGGATGAAATATTTCCCGCGATCGTCTGGCAAAGCTTGTCGTTGGCCGACATGAGCGCGCGCGTGGAAAGCAGTATGTATACGGCGCTTATGGGGATGACAACCAGCAGTATAATAAGGGAAATAAGTGATACAAGTTTGATCTTAATGCCGCTTTTCCGCAACAGCTCTCCCAGCACCGGTATTTTTTCCACGAACATGAACAGCCTTCTCATACGGTTCCCCTTTCCGGCTGCGGTTGCAGCCGGCGCTTTACCGACATTTCACTTACAGTATGCCCTTGTTAATAAAAACAAGTGTGATGAAATCAACACATTTTTATAAAATTAATTTGATGGCTCGAATAACCTGCGGTTTATATTTAAAAAAACATGTCGGCAGTGCGCATCACCGGGCATATCGTGCAGCAAAATTTACATTGACGGCGCTGCAATAATGTATACTATGCTTACTCTCATGAATTTTGCTCGAACGGGGGAGCCTGCGGCGGCAGGGACATGCAATGATTCACACTGCGGCAATCAATATCCGTCCGGATGACGCACAGTCGGTGCCTCTCATCCGAGATCTCATTAGATTTTTTTCCGATCGAGGCATACGGGTGTATCTGCCGCAGCTTGATATCTTGCGGACTGCGGGCCTCGACGAGTATTTCGCCGATCCTCCCGAGTTCGTACGTCATTCGGATATCGCGGTGGTCATCGGCGGCGATGGGACATTCCTCGGCGCCGCCCGCCTTTTCGCGGAGACAGGCGCGCCGATTTTCGGAATCAACCGGGGGCGGCTCGGCTTTCTTACCGAGTTCTCGCCCGACGAAGCGCTGTATTACCTGAACGAAGTAGTTAACGGGAATTACACGACGCGTTCGCGCGCCATGCTTGAGGCCGTGCTGACGAGAAACCGTGGCGAGCTGAAACGCGCCGCGTTTATGAACGACGCCGTAGTTTCGAAAGGCGCGTTTTCCAGGCCCATCATGATTCGTATAGAACTTGACGGCGTTTTTCTGAACTGCTATTCCGGCGACGGCCTCATCATCTCCACAGCCACCGGATCGACCGCCTATTCCCTTTCCGCCGGCGGCCCCATCGTCATTCCATCAATCGACAGCATCTATATAGTAAGCCCCATATGTCCGCACACCCTTGCCATTCGGCCGATGATCGTGCCGGTGCAGACCGAACTGAAGGCGAAGGTGATATCGCCTTTCGAAAATTTATTATTGACAATCGACGGTCAGGAGGCTATTCCAATTGAGGGTGAGGACGAGATTCTCATCCGCGGCTCCGATAAAAAAGTGCGAATCATTCCGCATCCCGGTCGGGACTACAATGAAATCTTGCGGCAGAAGCTCGGCTGGGGAAGAAATATGAGTTAACGGACAATCCGCCATGCTTGCAGAGTTGAGAATAAAGAATTTCGTTATTATCGACGACCTTAAAATCCAGTTCGGCGGGGGGTTGAATATACTCACCGGCGAAACGGGCGCAGGGAAATCAATCCTCATCGACGCCCTTTCGGGCGTGCTCGGCGAAAAGATGACGACCGATATGATACGCACCGGGTTCGAGCGCGCAACGCTGGAAGGCGTATTCGATGTTTCGTCGTTGCCGCAGGTCACATCGATTCTCGAGGATTCCGGTATCGATTGCGACGACTCGACGCTGGTGCTGCGCCGGGAGCTGTACGCCAATGGCAAGGGTCGCTGCTTCGCCAACGCCACTCAGATCCCCATCGCGAAGCTCCAGGAAATCACCGAATACCTGGTCGACATACACGGCCAGAACGAGCATCAGAATATTACGAGGATAGCGCGCCACAGGGAACTGCTCGACTCGTTCGCCGGCCACGGCGATCTGGTGCGCACGATCGGCGAGCTTCACGCGCGGCTGCACAACCTGCAAGACAGCATACGCTCTTTCGAGATGGACGAAAAAGAAAAAGCGCGAAAGCTCGAGTTCCTCGGCTACGCCATCAGGGAAATTGATGCCGCGAAGCTTATTTCGGGCGAAGAGGAAACGCTGAAAAACGAATCCCTGCTGCTGCAAAACTCGGAAAAACTTTTCACCGAGATCAGCGCCGTCAGCGGGCTGATGAAGGGCGAGCACGGCATTCTGCAGAATCTTAAAAAAGCGGACGCGGCCCTCTCGGCAATCTCCTCGTACGACGCCCGCATCTCATCGATTCTCGAGACCGTGAAGGAATCGCTTTATTCGCTCGAGGATGCCGCAACAGAGCTGCGCGATTTCGAGCGCAACGTCCAATTCTCTCCGGAGCGCATCAACGAGGTCGAAGAGCGCCTCGCCCTGATCGCCGGATTAAAGAAGAAATACGGCGGCTCCATCAGGGAAATCCTCGACTACGCCGAAAAATCAAAACGCGAACTTGACGCGATTTCTTCATCGGAAGAAGAGATCGAGAAGCTGAAGGCCGAATACGCCGCGGCGGTGCAGACGGCGAAAGTCTCTGCGCTCGAGCTTTCTGAAAAGCGCAAAGATGCGGCGGCGGTACTCGAAGAAAATGTGATGAAAGAGCTGACGGATCTCGGCATGGGCGGCACCGTGTTTCGCATCTCCATAAAACGCGAAATCAGCCCCGACGGCGAGATCGAAAGCGACAGCAAACGTTATGTTCTCTACCCGCACGGCCTGGACCGCATTGAATTTCTGCTCTCCGCGAACGAGGGCGAAGACCTGCGGCAGCTTCGCAAATCGGCATCGGGCGGCGAAATGTCGCGTATTATGCTGGCCCTGAAAAAGGTGATCCTCTCCGCGGACATCGTTGACAGCCTCATCTTCGACGAAGTCGACGCAGGCATCGGAGGCAAGGTGGCCGAGGTTGTGGGTAAAAAGTTGAAATCGCTCGCGGCGGAGCGCCAGGTGCTGGTCATCACGCACCTCCCCCAGATAGCGGCGATGTCAGACCAGCATTTTTTTGTGCAAAAAGAGAACCAGGGCGGGAGGATAACAACCTCAGTCCGGAAGCTCAGCCGCAGCGAAAAGGTGAAAGAGGTAGCGCGCATGCTGGCCGGCGAAAAAATCACCGACCTGTCGTTAAAACACGCCGAGGAAATGGTACGCCTTGCCGTGGCCGAAAACTAAAAATGGCCGCCCGCTCCGCGACAAAAAACGCCGCGCTCGGTGAAATAAATATCTCCGATGTGCTTACCCTCATAATTCAGGAAATAGTCACGCGTTCCCCGGATTTCCGCCACATCAACCTGTTACGAATGCTCGTGTGCATCGCGTCGAACAAATCGAACGGCCGGGGCGCGATATACGGCAAGGTAGTGCCGCTCAGGTTCAGGGACGGGGCGGGCGAGCTCTATCATCACGGCAAACGCTACACAATGCCGGTGGTCATGTGTAACGGCATTTCGCAACTCTATCTGATATACTTTTATTTTCCAAAATTTTTCGACCTCCCGGCAATGGAAAAGCTGCGCGTAGTGTTCCACGAACTGTACCACATCAACCCGCTCTTCAACGGCGACATACGCCGGATGGGAAGGGTCAGGGAATCGCACGGATCGTCGCGCAAAAATTTCGACCGCCAGTTCGAGGAAAGCCTGCAGTCATTCTGCGCGCATGTCGCGGATACCCCGTATATGAATTTCCTCATGATGGACACGGCACAGCTCGCGCGGAACTTCAGCATTATCACGGCGCGTCGGATGAAGGTTCCCCGCCCAATCGTCGAAAAAGCGGATCAGAACACATAATCCCCGGATATGGGGCCGGTATGCTCGTACACATCGATATCGCTGATGTGTCCGTAAAAATGGATGTTGTGCGGGTTGGTGCGCAGAGCCCTCATGTAGTCGCGAATTGCATTGTCGTCATCAGTGTCGAGCAACACACGCACGGTGCCGTCATACAGGTTGGTGGCCGCCCCACGCAGCCCCATGCGTCTCCCGTACTGCCCGCAGTAATACCGGCACGCGACACCCTGAACGCGGCCGTGTAAAATCAGTTCACGCGGCATTGCGTATCCTCACTGTGCTATGTGCTTCAGGCTATAGCGTCTTTCCCAATGTGCGCACCCCCGATGCTAACCCGCGGCGTCTTTCCAAACCTTAATGGGGAACGCGACTGCGACAACGCACATGATACAATACAAGTCAACTGTCTCATATGTCTGCTCTTCGAATACCCGCGATGGAGTGCGCCAAATTATGCGGTTATCACGTGGGGATTGCCCGATTAATGTGTCAACATAATGCAACCAAAAGTCAAGTTTATTTCCACTGTGGAACGTCAGCCACGGCCGGTAGCCCATGCATCCGCCAGCATCCATACGGCCGTCTTGAATGAATCACTGCATCAGAGCGTATCCCAAATACAGCGTGAAATAATAACGGTATTTTTATTTTACGACGGTTCGTTCCCTCTGTATATTTCACCTGTACATATAAAGCGCACGCCACACCCCGCGTGCGCCGTTTCAAAAAAGACATGGAGGGAACCTATGAAATCATTCAGGAGGGGGGTAGTGCTTTTTTTCACCGTCTGCGCCATCATCGGCAATGTTGCATGCTTCGAATCCTCCGATGACAACGACGCGGTGAAAACGGAATTTGCACGGAGTGTTATTGATGATGCCATAGAATCGATCGCCGACGAGGCCTGCATCCCCGACAATCCCAAAACCGATATCGACATTGAACACGACGGGCTGCTGATTTACGTGACATGGGAGATACCCCAGCCCGGAGTTGCCAACGCGACCTTTACCATCACATTCGATACGTATCATATCAGGGATTCGCATGTATCCGGCCAGATTGAAGGCGCATTTACCTTCACCTATGATCCCGTTACGAAAAAGCGGCTCATGCTTGTGGTGTCATTCGATGGAACGCTGACGGTAGAAGACGGTGAATGCGCGGGCGTCTACGTTTTTACGGACATCGAAATCGAATACGACTTCCAGACCCGGCAGATTTTCCACAGCGGAACACTCACAATTGACGGGACAGCGCACGCCCTGTAGA
>DHPI01000033.1:0-5847 GCA_002407865.1 Spirochaetia bacterium UBA5368 | reverse complement strand
CACGCCCTGTAGAGTACGGCAGTGAAGGCCGGGCGGACGCCCGCGCCTTCACAATCCGGCACATCACACTCGCGCTTCGACGCGATCACGGAATCCATTTATCTTTTTGCGGTACTCAAGCTTGTTGAGCGCATCCACAAACGAAAGGATGCCCGCCACCGAGATGTCGATGTTCACGCCGCTTCCGGTCGCTTTCAGTTGCCTGCCCGCAAAATCATCCACTACCGTACAGGTAACCTCGCAGAGCGCGTCGGAACCGCCGGTAATCGCCACGAGGTTGAACGATTCGATATGCGCGCCCGTTCCCGTGATTTTTTTTACCGCGTTGATGCCCGCATCCACGCCGCCGTTTCCGTTGGCGACATCGAATGTTTCCGCGCCCTCTTTCTCCCTGTCCCTGATGGTAACAAGCGTCATGGGCGGCGAATACATGCCGGTGGAAATCTGCACGTTGACAACCTTGAAGCGGCCTTTCTCCTTGTAGATCGCCTCGCCGATGAGCGCTTCGAGATCGTCGTCGAAGACCTGCTTCTTGGCATCAGCCAGCGCCTTGAAATACTTGAAGAACCGCTCGAGCTCCTCCTCGTTTAAATCATAGCCGAGATACTTCAGCCGGTCGATAACCGCATGCCGCCCTGAATGCTTGCCAAGCACGAGCGTCGATTTTGTGATGCCGACATCGTCTGGGTTCATTATTTCGTATGTCATCGCATTTTTCAGCATGCCGTCCTGGTGAATGCCCGATTCGTGCGCAAACGCATTGGCCCCGACAATGGCCTTGTTGGGCTGCACCGACACCCCGGTAATATGGCTTAAAAGCCTGCTGGTGGGCATAATCTGTTTCGTATTGACCCCGGTGACACAGTTGAAAAGGTCTGTCCGCGTCTTTACCGCCATGACAACCTCTTCGAGCGATGTATTGCCCGCCCGCTCACCAATGCCGTTCACCGTGCATTCAACCTGCCTGGCGCCGGCCTGTATGGCGGCGATGGCGTTGGCGGCCGCAAGGCCGAGATCATTGTGGCAGTGAACCGATATCACCGCGCCGTCAATGTTCTTCACGTGCGCGATAATATATGCGATAAGATCATGGAATTCCGAAGGAATGGAATATCCGACAGTGTCGGGGATATTCAGCGTCGTCGCGCCGGCATCGATAACCGCCTCGAGCATGCGCACGAGATACTCCCTGTCGCTTCGCGTCGCGTCCATCGGCGAGAACTCCACATTCGGCGTATACGAACGTGCGTGCCGTACCGCCGCGACCGCCTGTTCGAGCACCTCATCCCGCGTTTTTTTCAATTGATACTCGATGTGGATATCGGAGGAGGATATGAACGTATGTATGCGGGGATTTTCCGCCTCCTTCAGCGCGTTCCACGCAACGTCGATATCGTCAAAGTTGGCTCGTGCAAGCCCCGCAACCTGCACCCCCTTCGCGCGTTTCGCGATTTTCTGCACTGCCTCGAAATCCCCCTGCGACGAGCGGGGAAATCCCGCCTCGATGACATCTACCCCAAGCCTGACAAGCTGATCGGCGAAATGAAGCTTTTCATCCATGTTCATGCTAAATCCCGGCGACTGCTCACCGTCGCGGAGCGTTGTATCGAAAATGATTATCCTGTTAGTATCCATCGTAAACCCCTTCTGGTCGATATAATTGTAAAATGAACGGGCGTTTCAGCCCTGAAAATTGCATACCGCACGGCATGCCCACACCACATGCGTTGTCATTGCGCTGATAGGATACGCGGGCCCGACATAACCCTTCACCTCCGAATATTCCATGAAATGGCTATAAAATAAAAAGGCCGTCATGGTGGTTCCATGACGGCCTTCAAACTGGCACTAATTATAATGACATCAGGAAACGCACCATGCGGGTTCTCCACGGTGTAGTAGAAGGGCCAGTAGCAGTGCGCTGTTAAAAATCTTTGATGTCATAGTTTACATTTGTCCTGATTAAATATAACATAAGCACAGCGCCGTTTGGGCGTCAATATTATTTACGGCAGCACGACAAAATTTTTTATCTTTTTTGTGCAAAAAATCTCCGCGGCGAAAAGTGAATTGACACGATGATTTTTCAATCGGTCAATCAGAATTACGGATACTATAAAACCGGGAGCCAATGAAAACAACATTACGAATCTGTATCATATTCATCATCATCGCCTTTCCTGTTTTGTTCATGGGAGCGTCATTTTTTTCAAAATATTCATGGGGGATCGGCGCCGACACCCTGCGGGCAGTGCGCCATCCCGTCGACATCCCGATGCGCCTTTCGGGAACACTCGGCGAAATACGCGGATATTCCCTCCACTCCGGCATTGACATTAAGACAGAGGGGCGCACCGGCTTCCCGGTCAGGGCGGTGGCCAACGGCGCCGTCACTCGTATTATCGCGCGCGAAAACGGTTACGGCAACGCGGTGTTTCTCGATCATGGCGGCATGCAGACGGTTTCGGCGCATCTCAACGCATTCGAAGACCGCCGACATTATCTTGATTCGCTCGTTGCCATACTGCGCCTGCTGTACAACATCGATTCCATCGACATCACGTTCAGGGGCGGCGCGCTTTCCTACAGCGCGGGCGATATCATCGCGTATACCGGCGAATCGGGCGCAGGGCTGCCGCATCTGCACTTTGAGGCACGAAACAACGGCTCGTTTGTCAATCCCATGCGCCTGTTTCCACACGGCGATTCGAGTCCCCCTGTAATTAGCGCCCTGTACGTGTGCGTGGAAAAAGACGGCGCCACCATATCCGAACGGATGATCGGCGTAAAAAAAAGATGGGGCGGCTACGTCACGGAGACTCCCGTAATTGCGTGCGGCCCCGGCGAAAGGCTTTTTTTTAAAATCGCGTGCCACGACACGGAGAACGCGCACAACAGCGTCGCGGTATATCGCATAACAGTGCGTGCGGACGCCTTGAAGATTTTCGACATCACCTTTGATTCGTTCACGGGAAGCGATCTGAAATACGGGGCCGGCGTGTACGATATTTCAAAATCGACAATCGACGGTGTTGTGGCCTACACATATTTTTTGTGCCGGCGTGCGGGCAATGGATTCAGCGGCATCGACGGCGCGGGCAGCGGGTATCTGATCCCTGGCAGCGACACACAAAAAATCACCGTCGATGTTCTGGATTATTCCGGCAACACGGCCACGTTGAAATTCAATATTTCGGGAACGGGCGCGCCTTCCGCGGCCCACGGCATGACGGCGATAGCAAGCGCGCGGAAATGCACGGTATCGGACAGCAGCGGCCGCTGCACCGTGACCACCGCCCCCGGCTCTCTTATAGCGGATTCGTCGATAAAAATAGAGCATGTCAACGCACGCGACATGAAAGCGACATCCGGGCAGGATGGCCTGCGGGACGCTGTCGCGGCGTTGTACGCGGTGCGTCCGTTCGACACGACGTACATCACGCCAGTTGCCGTCAGCATCGCGCCGCCCGACGGCGCCGACATAACGGGGATGGGCATGTATCACTTTTTCGAAGGCAGAAAACCAAAGCCGCTCAACGCGCGATACAATCCCCGGTCACGCCGTTTTGAGGCGTCGATAACAACAAACGGCTATGTCGCGCTTATCCGCGATACGTGGCCGCCCGAATTCACAATGCCGCCCACTCATGAATTCATGGAAGACAGCGGCATGTATACAATTATCCGGGTGTATGCGGCAGATTCGCTTTCAGGCGTAAATGCGCCTTCGATCAGATGCATTTTCGACGGCGAGCCCTACCCGTTCCGGTACGACAACGACAGAAAGTGGGTCGAGATGGCAATCCCCCGGGCGGCCCTCCCCGCGGGGATACATCATATATTCATAGCATGCCCGGACAATGCGGGGAACACCGCGATTTTCAGAAACCTGCTGAAGTTGTAATTTCGTCCGCGACTTTCATCCGCAGCATCGCCTTCTTCCGCTCGTTCTCGTTGAGGATAATCTTCCGCAGGCGAATGGACTTCGGAGTTACTTCCACCAGTTCGTCCTCATTGATAAATTCCAGCGCCTCTTCAAGGGAGAAAATCACCGGGGGCGTCAGTCGGATGGCGTCCTCGCTTCCTGCGGCCCGCATGTTGGTGAGCTTCTTCGATTTCTGCACGTTTACCACGATATCGCCTTCTTTGTTGTTTTCGCCGACGATCTGGCCCTCGTACACCCGCTGGCCGGGCGACACGAAAAAGCGCCCCCTCGACTGAAGATTGTCAAGCGCATACGCGACAACCTCGCCCGTCTGCATTGAAAGAAGCACGCCGTTCTGCCGGTGGGGGATGGCTCCCCTGAAGGGCTCGTAGCGGTGCAACCGGTGGCTCATCACCGCCTCCCCCGAGGTGATGTTCAGCAGCCGCGTGCGCAGGCCTATCAGCCCCCGCGACGGTATGCGAAACTCGATCCGCTGCCGCCCGCCTATCGTGTTGACATGGAGCATCTCGCCGCGTTTCTTGCTGACAGCCTCGATAACCCTTCCCGCCGATTCGCCGGGAACATCGACAAGAAGCATTTCGACCGGCTCCGATTTCACGCCGTCGATTTCCTTGAAAAGCACGCGGGGCTGGCCGACGGCAAACTCGTATCCCTCGCGCCTCATATTTTCGATGAGTATTGAAAGGTGAAGTATGCCGCGCCCGTAAACTTTCAGCGCATCCGCAGCCGATGTTTCCTCGACCCTGATCGCCACATCACTCTCCATTTCCCTGTACAGCCGCTCGCGAACATGCCTGCCGGTCACATAGCGCCCCTCGTCGCCGTAAAAGGGGGACGTATTGGTAGTAAACACCATGCTCATGGTGGGTTCGTCGACTTTTATAACAGGAAGCTGTTCCGGATTCTCGGCATCGGCAATGGTATCGCCGATTTCGATGTTTTCGAGTCCGATAACCGCGCAGATATCACCGCATTTCACTATGTTCACAGGTTTGCGGTCAAGCCCCTCGAACGTATACAGCTCGCGAATGATCGATTTTTCCATTGAACCGTCACGTTTGAGAATTACCGCAGGCATGTTGATCTTGATATCGCCGCGGAATATTCTGCCGATGGCGATTCTGCCGACGTAATCCGAATAATCGATTGTGGTAACCTGCATCTGCGCGTGGCCCGGCACCGCCCGCGGCGCGGGTATATGTTCAATAATGGCATCGATCAGCGGCGAAAGGTTCGTTCCTTTTTCCGATGGGTTTTTCGCGGCCCATCCTTCCCTGCCGGCCGCATACAGTATCGGGAATTCGAGCTGATCTTCGTGGGCGTCAAGATCGATGAAAAGATCATATATTTCGTTCACAACCTCGGCTGGCCGCCTGTTGGGCCTGTCCATTTTGTTAACGACCACAATTGGCTTCAGGTTAAGCGAGAGCGCCTTTTGCAGCACAAATCGGGTCTGGGGCATCGCCCCCTCGAACGAATCCACGAGCAGCAGCACGCCATCGGCCATTTTCAGCACACGCTCGACCTCGCCGCCAAAATCGGCGTGTCCGGGCGTATCGATAAGGTTGATCTTCACATCACGGTAAAATATCGATATATTTTTCGAGAAGATAGTGATACCGCGCTCGCGCTCAATATCATTCGAGTCAAGAAAGCATTCACGTATTTCCTGGTTGTCCCGGAATATGTGGCACTGCATCAGGAGCTTATCCACAAGGGTGGTTTTGCCGTGATCGACATGGGCAATAATAGCAACATTTCGAATATTCATATTTTTTCCTTTTAGATGGGTAAAAAGCGCACCGGGGTACAGCGTCAAGCGTTTTTTATCAGTATAGCACCGGAATATAAAAACTCATGCAATAATCAACCAGGCAAGTCAAGACCACCCGCTTAGCGGG
>DHPI01000008.1:1671-16214 GCA_002407865.1 Spirochaetia bacterium UBA5368 | reverse complement strand
AACCCCGACAGGCGCCTCAAACGCCTGGCCAGGACGCGTGGATGGCGCAGCATACGCCACTGATCCGCGCCGATGCGACATTCCATGTGCGCTTCGTCAGTTGTTCATGCCGGGCGAAATTCACGGGAAATTGCTAATAATACACGATCATAATGACGACAATGTCCATAAGGGCGTGACATAATGTACATTTCCCTTGTAAAGACGCGACACGTCTTTTGAAATTACACAGATCGAGGTGCTGTATGCAAAAGACAATAATGATTATCGGCGGAGGCCTTTTACAGCTTCCCGTTATCCAGACCGCGAAAAAGATGGGCCACCAGGTCATTGTGACCGATTACAATCCAAACGCAATCGGCATGAAATTCGCCGATATCCCGATCGTCATGAGCACGAGGGATATCGAGGGCTCTGTCCGTGTCGCGAAATCACAGAATGCCATTACCCCCATACACGCCGTGCTCACCGCCGGCACCGATGCGTCCATGACCGTTGCAGCCGTCGCGAACGCCCTCCATCTCCCCGGCATTAAATTTGACGACGCCGAAGCGGCGACAAACAAGCTGAAAATGAGGCTCCGGTTTACGTCGCACAATGTCCCCTGTCCCAACTTTCTGCCCGTCTGGTCGCTCAATGACGCGAAAAAGGCATGCAAAATTCTTGGATTTCCTCTTGTTCTGAAGCCCTCCGACAACATGGGTGCCCGCGGCGTCAGGAAGATCGACAATAAATCACAAATACCCGAAGCGTTTAAATTCGCGAAGTCCGCATCGCCCAGCGGTGAATTGATAATTGAAGAATACATGGAGGGACCCGAGCTTTCCATAGATGCCGTGATTTTCAACGGCGAGATCACAATTACCGGCGTCGCCGACCGGATAATCGAGTACCCTCCATATTTCGTCGAGACCGGCCACACCATGCCATCGCACCTTCCCGCCGAGTTTCAGGATGAAGCATGCAGGGTGATGAAAGAAGGAATCAAGGCACTTGGCATTACCATCGGATGCGCCAAGGGTGATATCAAACTTACAAAGAACGGCGCAATGATCGGCGAGCTCGCGGCGCGCCTTTCCGGCGGATTCATGTCGGCCTATACATATCCCCTTTCGTCCGGCGTCGATTTAATGAAGGCTGCGATCGAAGTCGCCCTCGGGTACGAACCTGAAAACCTCGAGCCCTCTTTTAACCGCGTGTCTATCGAGCGTGCAATTATTACACGGCCGGGCATTGTACGAAAAATCAACGGGCTCGAAGACGCTCTCAAGGTGCCCGGTATCGCTGAAATTTTCATAGACGTGAAACCCGGCGACAAGGTGGCCATGCCGCGCTCCAACGTGGAAAAGGCCGGGCACATTATCGCGGTCGGCAACACGCTTGCAGAGGCCGAGGAATCCGTCGCGAAATGCCGTGAACTGCTTTCGATAGAGGTTTTCGATGAAGGCGAGCTTTCAATGGAAGCCATCCGAATCGAGGCGCGGGAGAAATTCAAAAAAATCTGCTACGTATGCAAAAACTGCGACGGCAGGGACTGCCCGACAGGCGTACCGGGCATGGGCGGCATCGGCACCGGCGCCTCATTTAAGAGAAATATCGAGTCCCTCCAACGATACAAAATCAACACGCGTCTTATTCATGATGTAACCGCGCCGAACACGGAAACGTCATTTTTCGGCGTACCGCTGTCGCTTCCCGTTATGGCCGCCCCCATAACAGGAACGGTTACGAACATGGGCGGCGCGATCGACGAACTCGACTACAACATCGCGGTCGTCAACGGCTGCATCAAATCGGGATCGCTTGCCTTCGTCGGCGACGGCGCCACGCCCGACAAGTACAAGATCGGGCTGGAAGCCCTTTCCCTGGCAACCGGGGGCGGCATCCCTATTTTCAAGCCCCGAAGCGATAGCGAAGAGATCATCAAACGAATCAAGGCTGCGGAAAAAGTACACGCTGTCGCCGTCGGCATGGACATCGACGCTATCGTATTCAAAACGATGGCAATGAAAAATCAGGCGGTGGGCCCGAAAAGCGTTCATGAGCTTCAGCACCTGATATCTTCGACATCTCTTCCGTTTATTCTGAAGGGTATTATGACCGTTCGTGACGCCGCGCTCGCCGTTGAGGCGGGTGCGCATGCAATCATTGTTTCAAACCATGGCGGTCGGGTGCTGGACGAAATGGCCGGGACCATGGACGTGCTCGAAGAAATTGCACACGAGGTAAAGGGCCACATCCATATCATCATTGACGGCGGATTCAGAAACGGTGTCGACATCCTGAAGGCGCTCGCGCTCGGCGCCGAGTATGTGCTGATCGGCCGGCCTATCGCCATTGCCGCAACCGGCATGCGCGAAGAAGGTGTCTCGTTTTATCTCAACACCATCAGGCGCGAACTCGAACAGGCCATGATTCTCACCGGATGCGGCAGCTTGTCTGATATCTCTGGAGACATAGTAAGGAAAATCGGCGAGCGGCATTACGCCTTTTCGTAACATCACGGCGCAAACACCGGTGAAAATTCAGGCGGAGCCAGAACGGAATGCCCAGATTCCCGCTGCCCCGCATCTTTCAGCATCAATCAGATGTCCTGTTAGCATCTTCATAGCACCGTTCGCTCAGAATTGCCCCCTAATACGTGGTATATTTGATATACTTTTGCGCCCTTTTGTATTTTATGAAAATTTTTATAAAAATATTCATTGATTTAATCACGAGAATCATATGATGTTTATTTGCAACAGCGCTCCGAATGGAGGCACATGACTTTTATTCGCGTATTGCAGAGTATCCACATAATGAATATTACAGACATTCGATTTTCCAATAACAAGGGACTCACGCTGGCCGGCAGAATTTATTCAGGGGATTCTCCTTCTAAGAACGGCGTCATTTTCTGTCATGGGCTATTTTCATCCAAGGACGCGTACAAGCTGGTGCAGATGTCGCATGGAATTGTCGCCGCCGGATTTAATGTGCTCTCCTTCGATTTTTCATTTGCGGGCGATTCCGGCGGGGATTTTTCGGATTTTTCCATATTGCAGGAGGTGGAGGACCTGCGTTCCGCCGTACGTTTTTTTCTCGATACTGGCATTACAAACCTCCACTTGATAGGATCGAGCATGGGCGGCGTTGTGCTGTTGCTCTTTGCGTCTGAATCGTTTCCACAGATCAAAAGTCTTTCAGTAATCGCCACCCCTGTCAAGCTGTACGAATTACTCGGCAAGCTGACAAACATCAGCGATTTTGGAGCGCTCCCCGTCGACGGTATGACGCCAATCGATGGCGTAAAAGTAAAGAACACCTTTTTCAGGGAGGTGCTCTCAATCGACATGATCAATCACATGGCAAAAATTAAAACGCCGGTTCTTATACTGCACGGGGAACACGATGATGTCGTCGATTTTTCCAATGCCCACCTGATAAGCCAGTCGATACCGGCAGTGCAAAGGGTGGTTCTTGTGCAGGATGGCAACCATCACCTTACACGACCATCTGATATTAGAATTTTACAGCACAACATCATATCGTGGATGCTACAGCATTCATAACGCAGCAACAGTAATCCGCGCAAACAATGAGGAAAAAGATGATAGAAATAAGTATAAAACGGAGAATCAACGGTAAAGACGTGGCGATCCACGGAAACATATCGATTAATGTATCAGAGTCGGATTTCCAGACAGCCGGTAACGAAAGCTATGGCGTCCGCACTCACCGATGGATCGAGGATATGACGTTTGAAGAAAAAATCACGCTTATCAACGATCTGGAAAACGCTCTGCTTACAAGTGTGTACAACAACCTTTGATGCAACAGAATGCGTTACAGCACAGGCGGTATTTTCGCCCGTGTTCCCTTCACCTTCGCGGTGCACAACGTCAACAGCGAATTCAGCGGGTTAAGCGGCACCAGCTTCAGCGGGCTTACCTTCATGTGACCGCAGAGGCCGTGCAGCGTGTCCGCAAGGTTGTTACACCCGGCGCTCATCGTCACATTTTTCTTGCCAAGCCGCTTTACGAGCTCTAATCCGTAGTCCTCTATCGCACAGCCACCGGCAATATGCACGCGCCCGGTGATTTTCTTCACTTCTTTGGGGTCAATACCCTTCCCCATCAGGATAGTAAACCCTCCCCTGCCGCCATGATCGCGGTGCAGCACTTCCACGACAGTCTCGGTGTTCCGCCGGCAGCCTTCCTTGCAGCACCGGGTTTTCCCCCTGAGAATTTTTAGATCGGCGGGAAAATCTTCAAGCAACTGGTATGTCAGCTTCTGCTGTCGTTCGCGCAGCAGATGGCTGTTGTGAATGGAGATTTTCTTTATATCCCCCTCTCCAATTCCAAAATCCTTGCACAGGTTCAGATGCTCCACATCTTTAACCGAAAAACCAATAAGCTTCGAGGCGACGACATCAACCGCGAGAGGATCGGTTCCGGCAATCAGGAGATTCATTGGATAGACACACCTGTCCCGATTGCTTTCGGCGATATAATGGCCGTGATTGGTCGCGATGATGCCGTCCACAAGCGCCACATCGGGTCGTATAACACGGTATATGTCCGCGAATTTCTGATGCAGCCGGTAATTATGATCGGCGATGCGGCTGTTTTGATGAACCAGACCGAACTGATTTTTTATGGAAAGGGTGATCTGCGTCATCGAGTGCGTTTTCAGTTTCGGAAGCGAAACATAAAGGTTTTCATCACGGTTTTTTATCAATCGTTCAAAGACAAACGCCGACATATCGATAAAACTCTCGAGCGTTTCAAGGAATACCGGTATCGGTTCTGTTTCATCCAGAAAAACCGGAACCGCTCCCGTTTCATTACAGATGCGGGTAATGCCGGTTGCTTTGAAAACAAGGCGGGTAAAATTCCCCTGCGTGCAGTTTTCAATGACATAGATGTTTCTTGCGCCGTTTTCTTTAAAATAGAGAATTGTCTCCCTGACAACCTCGGGATCCGTATAACAGTATTTTTTCAGATCGACGGCATTGACCTTTATATAGACGTCCCTGCTCGATTTTAAGAGCGTTTTCGCACCGCCGCAAAATTCAAAACACGCGCGAACCGCCCGGCCGACGCCCGTCGATGTATCCTCCAGCACAACCCCGATCTCTTTCTTCATGCCGTTATACCGCCTCAAGTTCATTGATTTTCGCGAGATTTTCGAAGCGTATGTCAAGCCCGATTACCCCGACAATATTTCCCGACTCTTCGGTTATTGGTCCAGAAACCGTTATAGCAAGATTACCGGTTATTTTTGACGTATAGATATCAGACACGTATATTTTGCCCGTCTGCATTACTTTTATAAACCAGTCGCGATCCGCGTAGTTCGTATCGATCAGATTTTTGTCGTACTTGGACTTGTCCGTTATCTGCGTAATATGCCGCGTTATCTTGTCGCCATTCGCATCCACAACATAGGCAAAAGAAATAAATGGATATTCCTCGACAAGGCTGAGCAGCAATACCTCCTGTTTTTCCGGCACCATGGATTTGATATCCGGATTCTCGAGAAATTGCTCAAGCAGCGTTAATGCGTATTTCCTTTCCCGGAATTTTATTCTGTCGAATTCGGATATGAAATAGAGCGGCAGATATTTACGGGCGAGTTTTTCAATCTCCTCATTCGACATCGACGTTTCACGACCCGCTTCATAGAGTTTCAATATCTCATTGTGCATGCCAATAACGCCGGGATCCCGCTTATCTATGGCCTTATCGCCAGTCAATCCAAGATGGCTGTTCAACCACTGAGAAATGCCCGCAGTGCCGCTCTTGTCGGTAATCGCGATCGCGATAGGCCTGTTCAGCAGCTTTTCCGTGTTGAAGATATTGTAGATTTCTTCATTTTTCACAAGGCCATCCACATGTATTCCAGCCCTCGTTACGTTAAAATCCGCACCCACAAATGGATAATTATCCGGGATGCGGAATCCGATCGATTTAAAATAATGCGCCATCTCCGTAATTGCGCCGAGATCGATCCCATCATCGTCGCCAGTAAGCGACACGTATTCAATCACCATCGCCTCGAGCGGCGTATTTCCCGTACGCTCGCCAAAGCCGAGCAACGTTGTATTGACCGTCTCGCATCCGTACATCCATGCGTAGGTGGCATTGGTAAACCCCCGATGAAAATCATTATGTCCATGCCATTCCAGCAGATCACCGGGCATCCCGCCATCATGAATCATGGCGTGAATAATCCGCGGCACCGAACGGGGAAGCCCAGCCATCGGGTATGTCACGGCATAGCCCATTGTATCGCAGAGCCGCACTTTAATGGGCAGCTTGCTTTCTTCCATAATCCGGACAAGCTTCTGCGCAAACGGGATGACAAAACCGTAAATGTCCGCCCTGGTCACATCTTCAAAGTGAAGCCTGGGGATGATATTGTTTTCAAGCGCAGTATAGACGATTTCAAGATAATCCTTCATCGCCTCTTTTCTGGTCTTGTTGAGCTTTAAAAAAATATGATAGTCAGAAACCGACGCGAGAATGCCCGTTTCTTCAATCTCCATCTGTTTTACAAGTTCGAAATCTTTTTTATTGGCCCTGATCCACGATGTAATCTTGGGGTACTTGAGCCCCTTGCTTCGGCACAATTCGACCGCATCCCTGTCCTTCCGCGTATAGAGAAAAAATTCCGAATGGGTGATCAGGCCATTCGCCCCTGCAAGCCTGTGAAGAAAATCGAAAATATCCCCGATCTGCTCGACCGTATACGGCGGACGCGCCTGCTGCCCATCACGGAATGTCGTATCTGAAAGACTGAATCTCTTTGCAGGATTGAGCGGCAGTATAACATTGTCGAACGGGATTCTGCAAATTTTATCATACGGAAATATATCCCTGTAAAGATTTGGAGTACTCACGTCTTCCAGCTCAATATTCCGGTTAACCCGCGCAAACTTAATAATCTCATCTCTTTCAACAACCATACAACGCCTCCGCTCATGCTGCGGCCAAAATACGTCAGCCGCGATACATGTGATTATGTGAATATGAATAGAACCACGAGATGTCTAACAACCCGCAACTGAAGAAAACATGTCCCGAACGTATAGATGTCAATAAAAAAATATCTTAAAAATATTTCATATTTCAGGATTTTACTTGATGTTGTCATGGAATACAGTGCTATTAATATGGTTATACTATTAGGCACACAGCATAAAGATGCGATAATGAACAGTACAGTCTTAGAGTTTTATGTCCTCGCCGCGGGTATATTTCTGCTGATGCTTGGATTGATTGAAGTCATCATGCCGAATCGCATATTCGCGGTATGGGGAAAATGGGTTTCAAACAGGTATTTTTTTCTCCACGGATTGCTGCTAATCTGTGCAGGGTTGCCATTCACGTGTTATGGAACAACTGTCAGCGGCATACTCATTTTTATCGTAGGGCTCATTGTGGTATTCACAGGCCCGTTTATTCTCTTTTATTCAGCAAAAGTCCGCGAGCTTTTTCTTCTATCAATGAACGATATGGATGAAACGGACATTCGACGGTTGATATACATAGACGCAACGGTTCGCTTCGCGGTTGGATTTCTTTTCGTGTACGGACACGGCATATAAGTGTGTACGCCGGCGGGGCATTGTGTTGTTTCTCCGCCGGCGATGTGCGCTTTCTCCGCTATTCTATTGCTTTATCACATAGTTTACAAGCTTGCCCGGAACAACAATGGTTTTGATTATTTCGCGGCCCTTCAGAATTTCACGTATCCGCTCGTCAGATTCCGCCATTGTGACAAGCTGTTCTTTCGATATATCGGCGGGAACCCGCGTTTTTGAGCGTATTTTCCCGTTAATCTGAAACACAACCTCGACCTCTGCACGAACCGTATACTCTTTCAGATACTCCGGCCAGGCGGCGTGTACCAGCATTTCCCGGTTACCAAGCGCCTCCCAGAGCTCTTCCGCCACATGCGGGATAAACGGCGACAGCATGAGAATGAGCTTGCTTACCACTTCCGAAAGAACCATCTTTCCCGCAGCAGTTGCAAGCTCGCTTTCAGGTGTCTGGTACAGCGCATTTACAAGCTCCATTAATCGTGCAATGGCCGTATTGTACTGCATTCTTTCTTCAATATCGTTTGTTACGATCTTCACAGCTCTGTGCAATTCAATACGCAGCGCCCTGAGCGCGTCACTCAGAACAAGGCCGTCCAGTTGTACGTTCTGCACATACAGGTCCTTGTACTTGTATATTATACGCCAGACCCTGTTGATAAACCTGTAACAGCCCTCCACACCTTTATCGGACCAATCCAGGTCCTTATCGGGCGGCGACGCGAACAGCATAAAAAGGCGGGCCGTATCTGCGCCGTAGTCTTCGATAATCCTGTCGGGATCGACAATATTCCCCTTCGATTTGCTCATCTTTGCCCCGTCTTTGATCACCATCCCCTGGGTCAGCAATCGCGAAAACGGCTCGCGGCATTTGACAAGCCCGAGATCGTTGAGCACCATGGTGAAAAAACGCGCATACAGTAGATGCAGACACGCATGCTCAATCCCGCCGATATACTGATCGACCGGCATCCAGTAATCGATTTCTTCCTGATCGAACATTTCCCTTGAATTCGGCGACGCGAATTTCGCAAAATACCACGATGAATCGACGAATGTATCCATCGTGTCCGTCTCCCGTGTGGCCGGGCCGCCGCATTTCGGGCACGTGGTAGAATAAAATTCTTTCATGATCGTCAGGGGAGACCGCGAATCGCCCTTAAACGCCACCTCTGTCGGCAACTCGACCGGCAATTCTTTTTCCGGGACGAGCACCGTCCCGCATGTATCGCAATACACGATAGGGATCGGGCATCCCCAGTAGCGCTGGCGGGATATCAGCCAGTCACGCAGCCGGTAGTTCACCTGTCGCTTGCCGAACCCGCCCGCCTCGGCGTAATCAGAGATTTTCTCGATGGCTTCACGATTGCCCAATCCCGCAAAATCACCGGAATTGACGCATACGCCGTCGTCGACATACGCGTCTTTCATCCGCGTAACATCGATCGGCGATGAGGGGTTGTCGATGACAAGCTTAACAGGGATACCATACTTCTTCGCGAACGCAAAGTCGCGGGAGTCATGCGCCGGAACGCTCATGATCGCGCCTGTACCATATTCCATCAAAACGAAGTTTCCGACAAAAAGCGGCACCTTTTCGCCGTTAAACGGATTTATCACCTTGAGACCGGTATCGACGCCTTCTTTTTCTTTCTCCTCCGACACCCTGTCGGCCAATGACTGGGACTTGAATTTTTCAATAAACCTGCGGACCTCCGGATTGTCAATCCTCTCGAGATAGGGGTGTTCCGGCGCAATCACCATATAGGTAACACCATAGACCGTATCGGGACGGGTCGTATAAATCGGGAAATCCTCCCCGCTTTCAAGTTTAAAATTTATTTCCAGGCCGGTTGAACGGCCGATCCAGTTACGCTGCATCACGATAACGCGCTCCGGCCATCCCTTCATCAATTCCTCGTGCCCTTTGAGGAGCTCGTCGGAATAGTCCGTGATCTTGAAGAACCACTGCGCCAGTTCTTTCTGAGTAACGTTTGATTCACAACGCCAGCACTGGCCGTTTTCAACCTGTTCGTTCGCGAGCACGGTCATGCACGAGGGACACCAGTTCACGGAGGCCTTTTTCTTGTACGCCAGCCCGCGCTCGTACATTTTGCTGAAAACCCACTGGTTCCATTTATAGTAATTTTTTTTGTATGTAGCGATTTCCCTGGACCAGTCATATGAAACCCCCAGTTTTTTAAACTGCTGTTTCATGTAGCTGATATTGTCCTCTGTCCATTTCAACGGCGGGATATTGCTCTTCATGGCGGCGTTTTCTGCGGGAAGGCCGAACGCGTCCCATCCGATAGGATGAAGCACATTATAGCCCTTCATCCTCATGTATCGCGCCATCAGGTCGCCGATAGAATAATTCCGCACGTGCCCCATGTGAAGGCGGCCGGATGGATATGGAAACATTTCCAGGAGATAATACTTTTTTTTGTTGCGGTCAATGTTCGATATAAAAACCTTCTCATCATCCCATCTCTTCTGCCATTTCGGCTCAATTTCTTTAAAAGAATATTCTCGTTCGTCCATGCGTCATCCCCTGTACTATCGATATGTACGCTGTTATTTTGCAATAACATCAAAAGTCAAGATATTTTACCCGCGCTTTCGGTGCTCATAATTAATCAGAAACTGATCTGTTTCCCATGTCGCCAGCATTTTATTATAGGCCTGAATAACATCACGGTAGGTCAATACGCCGGTAATAACCGGCGATGCGACGGATTTCACCACCGGTATCGTTTCAAGGTCGTACATTTCAATTTTTCGCATTGCCGATGAAACCGGCTCATCCTCGGTCACAACAGGGACCGTCGCGACCATATCCCCGGCGATAAGCAGATCGACGAGATCGTGCGAAATCAGGGCTTCGCGAATATCCTTAAGCGATATAACGCCCTGTATTTCATTTTTTTTATTCACGACAAACACATCACCGTATGTCGAATTCTTCAGAACTTCAAGAAGCCCTCGATACGGCGTATTGTGACTCACAACATCATAATCCGTTTTTTTCAGATCGCCGACATTAATTTTTCCAAGTAAATCAAGCTCGCCCCTTTTTGTAATATCGATTCCGTCGTCAAGCAAGTGGAGTGTGTAGACGTTGCCCCTGTTGACATATGTCACCGCAAGGTACGAAATAATTGAAACGAACATCAGCGGCAGAATAAACCTGTAATCTCCGGTTACCTCGAACACAAGCAATATGGATGTAAGCGGAATTGAATTAATACCCGCCAGCACGCCGCCCATGCCCACAAGCGCAAAGCTCACCGGATCGAGGGTGGCATTAAACATGCCGTTAAGGGACACGGCAAAAACATATCCAAGAAGCACGCCCAGCATCAATGCGGGAGCAAATGTCCCCCCAAATGAACCGGCTTCGAGGAAAAGAGCCAGAAAGACCAGCTTCAAAAGCAGCAGCATAAAAACAGTCGACAATAAAAACTGGTGATTGAGCACCTGATTGATGGTGGTATAGCCGATCCCGTACAATTGCTGATATTTCAGCAACACCAGCCCGAATACGATTGTGACCGGGATCAGCCGCACAAACTCATTTTTCCCGCCATACCTGCTGTCTATCACCCATTTGAAAAATCTGCGAAGCCGAAAATATGCCAGCGAGATCACACCGCACAGTATGCCAAGCGCCAGAAAATACGGGATGTCGCCGATTGTCCCGGATACATACTGCGGGATAAGAAATACATGCCTCGCGCCCAGGATCCAACGAGAAAGCACGTCCGCGACAACAGACGATATGATAAGCGCGCTCAATGCCTGATTCTTTAAATCGTTCAGCAGGATAACCTCGATACCAAAGAAAACACCTGCTATCGGCGCGTTAAATACCGCGGAAATCGCCGCACCGGCGCCGGCAACGGTATACATTTTCATATCGCGTCGATTCATTCTCACAATCTGCGCCACCAGAGACCCGGCGCCGCTGCCGACCTTTGCCGCCGGGCCTTCAGGCCCCAGCGGGGCCCCCGACCCGATTGAAATAATAGGCGCAATGAGGTGAAACACCGTATTCTTCAACGGTATATATCCGCCGCGCAGTATAACCGCCTTTATAACGCTGATGACATCCCGTTCGGCGGCGATTTCGGGAAACGCACGCGTCATTGCCGCAACACACAGGCCGCCGATGACGGGAACGATAAATATCAAATTTATATCGGTACTGGTAAATAACGATCCGTGGATAAATTCGAATACACGCCGCATTCTCTCAAGGAGCGAATGGAAAAGAATGGCTCCCGCTCCGGCGAAAAGGCCGACGAGTGTTGAAAAAACAATATGCGCAATATACTTTGATATATCCGATTGGAGATATCGCTCCTTCATTCTTTGCTGAAGAAGCGCACGTCTGCTTATTCCGCCGCGTGTAAAAAGGTCCATGTTTATTTTGGGGGCTCTTTTGAAAATACGCCGGTTATCTCGCCTAATGATTTCGCGTTAATAATCGCGTTTCGTACGCTTTCCTCGCGAAGGACGGACATTATTTCTGAAAGCAGCTTCAGGTAATCCTTGTGCTGCCGCTCGCCCGCGGCGACCAGTATCACGATATGAACCGGCTTTCCGTCCAGCGAATCAAAATTTATTCCGTTTTTAGAAACACCTACCGCAAACGCGATTTCCTTCACAGATTTGATCTTGGCATGCGGTATGGCAAGACCGAAGCCAATCCCCGTGCTCATAATCTCTTCCCGTTCAATGAGCGCATCGACAAGTTCTTCTGTATTGGTGCACACGGGGCTGTCAGAAAAGACCGCCGCAAGCTCCTCAATCGCCTTATATTTATTTCTCGAACGAAGCCGTCGTATGTATCGAATGTCCGTATAGTCCTGAAGCATTTTCATTATCCTCACCCTGCAGTATGTTTACGCGTATTCAGCAGCCGTATGCCCGGCCGCCGGATCATGCTGAATTTTTTATCCGGATAGTGATACGGCTATCCTGAATAATGAGCAGCACGGCCAGTCTTTCGCATAGTATCGTAATGAAACAATTATTTTGGCAAATGAAAAAATATTTGAGCGTATCTTTTGATGCAGTTATCGTTGTATAATGCAAGCTTTCACAGATCCACACAATCATGGAGAAAAAGAGGAGAAAAAAATGGCCGATTACACCGCAATATTGTGTACCTGTCCTTCAAAAGAAGTTGCCTGTAAAATCGCCGATGTGCTGGTTCCCGCCGGATTGGCCGCATGCGTCAACATCATCACCTCACTCATCTCGGTGTACCGCTGGAAAGGCGATATATGCCGGGATGAGGAATGTCTTGTAATAATAAAAAGCACACAGGAAAATTTCGAGGATATCAGGAAGGCCATACTGACAGTGCATCCCTATGAGGTCCCGGAGATAATATCACTCCCCATCTCGTCGGGGCATGAGCCTTATTTGCGCTGGATAGATGAATGCACCGCCATATAACATGCGCTGGCATGTTATATGGATTTTAAAAGCCGATCCCAGGATGTGCTTCTTTTAACTTTGAACAGGCCTTTTTTCTTTTTGCTCGTTTCCACTATTGCGTGAGTGACTGTACGCGCGATTTTCTCCGAGCTTGAATCCATCGCGTCAACCTTGCTGAGTAAAATTCTCAGCAAATGCACGATATATTCATCGCGCGTATTCATTATATCAACCAGTTCTTTGTGTCGCTGCTCAATTTCCTTCTTTAAACCTTGTTCCACTTCTTTCAATTTGGCAATCGTTGTAAAATCGAGAACCCTCTCGCCATCATTTTCCATCATGCTAACCTGCTTGTATGCAATAATCTGTTGATAGTTACTATACCATTATTGCTACAAATTAACCAATAAAATTGTTACTATGTAAATATTTATGATGGCTGGCGGTCAGTTTGAATGACATGGTCGTTCGTATGGCATCCCAAGAAATGCCGATATCGTCAGATCGCCGCAAGTTCCCGTATGGCGCCAAGCGCATACGATACATCATCCATGCGTGAAAAATAGCCCGGGCTGAATCGAATCGTGCCATCAGGGAACGTTCCGATCGTTGCATGCGCCGCGGGGCTGCAATGCAGCCCTATCCGGCAGAGAATTCCGAAATTCTCATCCAGCATCCTTCCTGCCTCGGCAGGCGGTATGGCATCTATTGTGAACGAGACTGTCGATAACTGTCGCTCCAAAAGCCCGCTGCTGTAGACGCATACGCCGGGGATCTCTTCGAGTCCCCGGATAAGCGCATCGGCAAGCGCCACATCTTTTTCCCGTATCGTTTCGACGCCATGTCCCATGACAAACTCAATCCCCGCGGCAAGGCCCGCAATGCCGACAGTATTGAGGGTTCCGCTTTCAAACCTGTCGGGAAGAAAGTCAGGCTGTATTTCATATTCAGACCGGCTGCCCGTTCCCCCATATTTCAGCGGCGTGATCGCAGCAGCATCAATCCTGTCTCCCAGCACAAGCCCGCCGGTCCCCTGAGGTCCATACAGGGCCTTATGACCTGTAAACGCCAGCAGGTCAATGCAATCGGCTTGCATATCCAGCCTGGCGCATCCCGCCGTTTGCGCCGAATCAACAAGAAACAGCGCACCCGCATCGCGTGCAAGTTTACCGATTTCAGGAAGCGGCTGCAGGCATCCGTTTACATTCGATCCGTGGTTGAGCACAACAAGCGACGTTGTATATTTGAGGGATTTCCGTACATCATCCGGATCAACAAATCCCCGGGGAGCACACGGCACAAAGGTCAGTCTCACGCCGCCCTTTTCGAGGGCACGAAGGGGGCGCATAACCGAATTGTGCTCCATCCCCGAGGTAATTACATGATCACCGGGCCGCAGCAGCCCAAAAAGCGCCAGATTCAGAGCTTCCGTGGCATTTGCGGTAAACGCGATCCTCATCGGATCGACGGCATTGAATAGCTGGGCTATTTTTTCCCGTGCATCATACAC
>DHPI01000008.1:0-1578 GCA_002407865.1 Spirochaetia bacterium UBA5368 | reverse complement strand
TTTTTTCCCGTGCATCATACACAATTCTCGCCGCCTCGACGGAAAGGCGATGCCCCGACCTGCCAGGATTGGCGCCGACATTGCTCATAAACCGGACCATCGCCTCAGCCACCGAAGGGGGCTTCGGGAAAGACGTTGCCGCATTATCGAAATAGATCATTGGTATCCCCCGATGCTGTTACCGCTATTAGCCGGGAACTGCGTCAACAATGCACCGCTCTTACTCTCTGGTAAGCGTCAATTCATATTCATCGGCGGTTTGAAGAAGTTCGATCTTCCAACCCTTCTTTTCCGCCAGCCGGGTAATGTTATCGCGAGCAGTTGCCGAATCAACACGCACACGTATCGTACCACTACCGAGCGAATCCATCACTTTTTTCGTTTCAAATACGGGCTGCGGACACGAGAGCCCGCGCACATCGAGATACTCTGCCATATCACTCACTCTCCTTCTACGCCTTCTGGCGCATTGTAACTCCTATCACGCTGCACACAATAAGCCCGGTCACGACCGCGGCGGGCCCCCAGAGCCCCGGACCGGCAGTTGAACTTGCGGTCGCGAAATTATGCGCAAATCCAGCGCCGGCAATCATACCAATGACAAATATCGCCGCATCGCCATCCCCTTCTCCGCTGAGAAACAGCTGCCTTCCCGGGCACCCTCCCGCAAGCGCAAACGCAAGTCCGGCAAGCATCATGCCCGCGAAATTCCAGAGGTAGTTCGCATGGGCAATCGGCTGGTTTAGAAATCCGGGATGGAACTGGTGAAACACGATGTTAACCGCAAATGCGCCGGCAACCAGTGCAATAACGCCCGACAGCAAATGCCCGTCCCTTATGAGTATAATATCCCTTACCGCTCCCATTGTGCAGAACCGCGAGCGTTGTGCGAAGAATCCTATGGCAACCGCGATGCCGAGCGATATGAATACAGGGGCGTGTTGCGAACCCGGACCTTTGACGCTAAAAAATGGAGCGAATTTTTCCGGTTCCGCATATGCAAGGCTTTTTGGCGCGCCCCAGTATATATTGCCAAGCAACAGCAGAAGCAGCCCGGCCATAATGGCAGGCAGTATCCATCCTGCTATCGCACGCGTGCGGCTGCTAGCGCCGAGCGTGTACCCATTTTTGATAAACAGCACCCCTGCCCAGATTCCAGCGAGCAATCCGGCAATCCCCACTATCGCGTTACCATCGCCTCCAGCAAGCCTGAGGAATGCCCGCCACGGGCATCCAAGGAAAACCAGCGCCCCGATCATGGCAAAAAAACCCAGAACAAAACGCACCATCGGGGCCGACCCCGCGCGGGGTCGAAACTCCCTGAAAAACAACGAAGCCGCAAATGCTCCGAACACCAACCCGATTATCTCGGGCCTGATGTACTGCACAACCGACGCCCGGTGAAATCCGAGCGCACCGGCAATATCGCGCTCCATGCATGCAACACAGATTCCCATATTCGCGGGATTCCCAAGCTTCTGCAGCAATGACGCCGCGCCGCCGATAAATAAACCGGTAAAGATAATCCCCGTTCGTGATGCAAAAAATTTCGTCATCCGATCCATTCGCCTCTCCAGC
>DHPI01000077.1:18489-26149 GCA_002407865.1 Spirochaetia bacterium UBA5368 | reverse complement strand
GAGTGAAGCGCATAAGCTTTGTTGTGCGAAGGACTTTGCCCCCAGGATTGCAACATTTGCCGAAGACATGGACGTCTGAGGCATATAATGATAATTTATTTTCTATAATTTAAAATAAATTCTTTTTCCTCTTTAGAAAGATTATATAGCTTAAAGACATTTTCATCAATTTGACTTTCAATAGCCTTGATCCTAATTTGATTCTTAGTTCTTGTTTCTTCATTAATATTCAATGCTAATACATTTTCAACATCCTCAACAATTTCATCATGTAATTTCTTATTTTTATTATCGAGCGTTTTAATCGGTATTTGTTCCAGGCTTTCCGGATAAACATTCAAATTATATCCAAGATAATTATTAAAATAAAAATTCATCATCCTTGAGTTTAAGATACCAAGAATAAATTTTATACTATACTCTCGTGATAACGAAAAATCTTCTTTTGAAATACTAATTTTTCTTCGACCCCAAAAATCTTTTTCTTTGTGTTCAAGATTGTATTTTAATATTAAACAATTTAAAGAATGATCTGTATAATATTTCTCATTATCATATGTTGCCTGTATTCCCTTTTCTCCTGTGACTTCACATATTATTAGTTTTTCAGATTCAAAAAGTTCAGGAAATGCTGGTCTATATAAATTATCGACATCATATAAAAACCATTTATTCCCCCAAGATAATGTGTATCTATTTACATTCTTACCCTTAACCATTTTTTTGCATAAATCATTAATTTTTTTATCGAGATGGAATTCTGATGCTGGAACACCACGTGCACCCCATGAAGCTACAGCAATTTTACTAATCGGTATACATCCAGTTTTAATTTTATTTATAATGTGGATATTACCAGAATAAGCATCAATACGATACATATTTTCGGGAGTGTTATAAAACTCGGCTTGTTTAATTTTAACAACTTCTGATTGATTATCTTTTGAACATACAATTTGATTCTTATTTCTTAATTCTTCATTTGTTGTTGATTTTTCTGAAATGAAAATTATATTTTTTACAGTAGCGTTTTCAAAAATTTTTGAAGAAGATAGATCATAAATATTTTTAATTAAACATTTATCAAGCATATACTTTCTTAATTTTTGACCATAATCCTGTGTTAAAAAAGGATATGGTATAATGAAGCTTATTTTACCTGATTCTTTTAATAGCTTAATTCCTTTTTCAATAAAAGCAATATAAATATCGAATCTTTTTAGTGCCGTTTCATAATAATTCATGTAAAAATCTCTTTCTTCGGCAACAAGATTACCAACATTTATATATGGAGGGTTTCCGATTATAACATCAAAACCACCGTTATTAAAAACTTCACAGAAAGAAACACTATAGTTAAATGGCTTAACTGTATTGCGATCATTAAAAAACTCTTTTACTTTATTTTGAAGATCATAATTAATTTTTTCTTCAATAATTTGAATTTCTTCATATAATTTTTGTTTTTTTGATTCATCAATTAAACCATGATATTGTTTTTTCTTTTTAATTAAAGAATTGATATCATCTTCATAGGAAGACATTTTTGATTCTAAAGATTTTACATCAAAAAACATTTCATCAGATATCAAAGAATTGCCGCATCTAATATTTAATTTTAAATTTGGTAAAAGTTTTTTACCCTTCACATCTTGCCATTTGATACCTTCTAATGCTTTTATCATCAAATTTAATTTGGCAATTTCAATAGCTCTTTCGTCTAAATCAACGCCATATATGTTATTCTGTAATATTTTTTTGCGAGTTTCAAATTCAAAAAGATTACCTTCTTTATTTACTCGTTTATAATGTGTTAGAAATTCTTCAAATACTCGTATTAAAAAAGAACCGCTGCCACAAGCCGGATCTAAAACTTTTATTTTTAATATTTCTTCTTCAGTTTTACATTTTGATAATATACTACCAAGTGAATTATTTATGATATAATCGACAATGTTTTCAGGTGTATAATATATTCCTTGTTTCTTTTTCTTTTCTAAGCCTTCTGTTTTTTTTAGTGATACAGTTTTTTTATTTTGTTTTAAAAGTTCTCCAAGGTAATTCTCATAAACTTCACCGATAACATGAACTGATAATCGATTAAAATCGATTGCTGTCAATTCTGTAATAATGGGAACTATTATCTCATCTGGTACATCAATAAGATCACAATTACTATGGGCAAAAAGTTCCGAGTTAAACTTTTCATCCATGTCATGAAATACAATTCTCTTGAGCTCAAGGTAAATATTTTTTTGTGAATGAAGAATTGCATGTAATATGTCTTGAGAGAGGATTTGATTATCAGAACAATAATCAATAAAAATCAATCTATCAATTATTTTTTGAGTAATAAGATCTATTTCCTCTATAGAATATTTATTCTGATAATTTTGATTTATATAATTTCTTAAATTGAATCGCCATTTATTTAATTTTATAAAAAAGTCAGTTTTAATTTCATCTTGCTTCGGATAAAAAACAGTATTATTATCCCACTTACCACGAATCTCAATTAAATTATTTTTTTCGATTTTTAATAAAAAATCTATTCCCTCGTCAGATAATAAATCAATATATTCTTTTTTATTTGCATCTTCCCAAAGAATATCATGAAATGCGTATTTTACATTATTATATAAACGTTTCTGATAAATACTATATAAACGCCACTCAACAAAGTTTGTCAAAATACCCCAGTAAATACCTTCTGCTTCACAATAGCCATATAATTGTTCTTCAAATGTTTTTGATTGATATTTACCATCAAGTTTATCTTTTTTTTTGGCCTCTTTTGATTCAATAACAAGCAGCGAATAGTTATTGTCATCTTTAAGTATAATGTCAGGCTTTTTTCCAGTTTGTACTTCTTGCCCTTGATTAATAATTATATTGCTTTTATTCCAACCAAGTGTTGTTAAAAGATCAAGAGTATATAAAGATTGGATGCTATCTTCGGAATTTTTCCATGCAGAATTTGATTTAAATTCATCAATTAATTTTCTTAATTTTCTTTTTAAGATTGCTTTATCCATGTAATACCTTGCTTTAAAATGATTTAATAATATATTCCTTATAATACTTAATTATTAATCAAGAACATTAATTTATTGCCGGGCATGGACGCCCGGCTTTTTATCACAGGAAAGGGGGCAAAGTCTTTCGCACAACTTGTCTTTTCCGCAACATTGCATAAAATTATACAATTGCACATGTTATCTGAATTGCGGAAAAGGAAGCGATAGAAATGAAAAAGCGCGACATTGCGAGTAAACCACTATCGCTTAGAAAATATCAGATAAATCATCAAAAGGATTTCGTATCGTTGTTAAACGAACTTTGCTCACATGTGTGTACACCATCGTCGTTGTAGGACTCTTATGTCCCAAAAGCTCCTGAATATAACGAATGTCGGTTCCCTGTTCAAGAAGGTGTGTGGCAAAGGAATGCCGAAGACTATGCACGGTCGCCTTTTTAAGAATACCCGCTTTTTTACATGCGGCGGCAAAGACATGCTGAATAGTCCGTGCGCTGATATGTGTACCGTTATTTTGCCCTTCGAAAAGCCATATTCTCGGATTGTACGTATCCAGATACCGTTGAAGCAATCGAAGAAAGGAGCTTGAAAGCAGGGTCGTACGGTCTTTTCTTCCCTTACCGCAGCGAATGCATATCATGCCACGATAACGGTCAATATCACCTATTTTTATTGAAGATGCCTCACTGACACGCAATCCCGAAGAATATATCAGAGAAAGCACTGTTTTATGTTTCAGATTTTCAACGGCATTGAGCAGCGCCAGTATTTCTTCCCGGCTGAGCACAACCGGGAGCGAGCGATCCTTTTTCGGCCGCGTCAACGCCGTCGTTCGCACATCCCCCTTGAGCGAGGGAAGAAACGCATCAATAGCACTGATAGCGACATTTATGGTGGATGCCGATGCCGCTTTTTCAGAAATATCCGCAAGGAAGTCGATAACATCGTCGCGTGTAATCTCAGACGGTAATTTTTGAAAATATTCGCATAGTAATTCGGCAGTGCGGCAATACGACGAGATCGTTTTTCGACTATACTTTTTCGCAAGCATTTCACGTTGAAACCGATCAATATGCGGCCCCAGATCAATGGGCAAATAATCGGCATCGCCTGCCCCAACGAGACCTCCCCACGCATCGTACAACATCGTCAGCAGCATGTCGAGGTGCATCTGCGTATTCGGGAAGCTCCATACTTTTCTGTCGGGATGCCATGAATAGCCAGGAATTCGCTTAATAGAATTTACCAGGGCGGCGTCGTAAGGGATTTTCGCGGAAAATCTCTCGTTGGTGTCGGGTCGTATTTCAATATGCATAACGATTACAATATCGAATATCTCAATGATATAATCGAAAATCACGACGTCAAGCGAAATATTATAAGATTACATATAAATATTATTCGCCACAATTGAAAACATGGCGCCGGCTGGAATACCGCACATGATTTCCCTCGCAAATAATTCAGATTCCGAAACAATGTATTCACCATAATTCCTTTAATGGATGTGCAAAACAATCGTGTCTCCGAAAAAATATTTCATATTTTCTCCCCTTCATTCGTATATATCCCAATTGTGGGAAGCGCATGGCAATCGTAAAGCTCAACAGCATGTTCGAATCACTCAGCGGCCATATTGATACCATTGTATTTTATACATACGACGGGCGTGTACGCATGCGTCAGTACGTAAAACCCCGCACACAAAACAACAAGAGGCGGTTTGCACAAA
Organism: Spirochaetia bacterium UBA5368; assembly: GCA_002407865.1. Classification (GTDB taxonomy): domain Bacteria; phylum Spirochaetota; class UBA4802; order UBA4802; family UBA5368; genus UBA5368. The sequence continues at coordinate 21,380 of DHPI01000077.1, read as the reverse complement.
ATTCGGGGATGCAGTGCGCGCACGGCAGGGGCCACGCGATGCGGAAAGGGATCAGTGGAACACGCGCATAAAAGGGAAGCGCGTAAGCGGCTACAATGCCTTCATCTCATGTTTCACGACAGGGGATTTGCAGGATACAGCGGCACAGCAATCACCGTATCACGATATCCGAAAGCACAGTATACATCCCGGCAGCACGCATAGACGATACGCCACGCATGCTTCTGCGGTGCAACACGCATCGCGCCACAAAGCCACCTCGTGTGTGCTCCATACCCACAACGGCAACCGGATAACGGTCAGCTACTGCCCTTTTTCCGGCAAAGCATCTATATATCGCTGGAGATGACAAAAAGAAAAACGCATGGACACGTGCCGCACCGTCACGGAAGGGATACGAATGCTTTGCGCAAATGCGAATGCTTTTTGATTGATTTACCCCAATCCTTCAGCGATAGTAGTACTATGAGCACGCAAACTGGCGCCATGCGCCCCGCTGTCTTCCTCGACAGGGACGGCACAATCAACGAGGATACGGGCGACCTCTACTCGCGAGACAACCTGATATTCATCCCGCGCGCCTTCGAGGCGCTGCGCATGCTGCAGGCACGGTATCTGCTGTTTATCATCACAAACCAGCCGGGCATCGGCAGGGGCGTATTCAGCGGCGCGCAGTTCGAAGATTTTATGCGCGACTACACCGCCATCCTCCGCGACGAAGGGATCACCATCATCGAAACGTATTGCTGCCCGCACCTGAAAGACGACAACTGCGAATGCCGCAAACCGTCACCGCACTACATAGAACTCGCGCGCGACCGCTACGCAATCGATGTCGAAAACTCCTACGTTATCGGCGATCATCCGCACGACATAGAGATGGGACGGCGCGCAAAGGCGCACACGGTGTATCTCCTGACGGGGCATGGCGCAAAGCACCGCGGCGAGCTTCTCGTCACGCCCGAGCACACCGCGGCCAACCTGTTCGAGGCGGCGCAATGGATTGTCACGCGGCGTTGATCCGCACCGGAGATATCGCCGGAAGGAGCGAAGGAAATGGATGATATGGAAATATTTTACGAGATACAGTTCGGGCTACCGCGCCAGGGGCCAGGCAGCGACGAGATGACACGGCGCGCGCTCGGCCTTTTGCCACCCTTCAACGCTTCATCAAAAATCCTCGATGTGGGATGCGGCCCCGGAAAGCAAACCGTTGCGCTGGCGCGGAACACCCCCGCTACGATCGTTGCGCTCGACAACTACATGCCGTTTCTCGGCCAGTTGCGTTATCATGCGGAGGCGAAAAAGGTCGCCGACAGAATTGATATCGTCTGCGCATCCATGTTCAACATGAATTTCAAACCGGAAAGTTTCGACGCGATCTGGTCAGAAGGCGCAATCTACATCGCGGGCTTTAAAAACGGGCTTCGCGACTGGCAACGGTTTCTGAAACGTGGCGGGTACATGGCACTCACACACATCACCTGGCTTGACAGCAATCCCCCCGATGAACTATGGCGGTTTTGGCAGGAGGGCTATCCCGAAATCGCGGCTTTGCGGGAAAACAGCACCACCATCGCCGAATGCGGCTACCGGCTGATCGACACATTCACGCTGCCAGAATCAACGTGGTGGAACGAATATTACACCCCGCTTGAAAGGAAACTGCCGTATTTCAGGGACAGATACGCGGAGAATCCGGCAGCGCTTGCCATCGTCGAAAGCGCCCAGCATGAAATCGATATCTATAAAAAGTATTCACGGTATTACGGCTACGTGTTTTACGTAATGCAAAAAGCATAGCGCGTAGCAATATCAGGGAGGGCGCATGTCAGACAGCGCATACATTCATCCCACTGCCGTTATCATCGGCGGCGTTACCATCGGGCGGGGCTCGTCCGTCTGGCCCTGCGCCGTTATCCGCGGGGACCTCTCCCCTATCACAATCGAATCGTACACCAGCATACAGGATAACGCCGTCATCCACTGCGACATGGCCCATCCCGTGCGCATCGGCAACTTTGTCACGGTGGGGCACGGCGCCGTTATCCACGGGTGCAACGTCGGCGATTGCTGCGTTATCGGCATCAATTCCGTTGTGCTCAACGGGACCATCGTCGGCAGCGGCAGCATCGTCGCCGCAGGGGCGGTCGTGAAGGAAAACACCGTAATTCCGCCCTTTTCGCTTGCAGTGGGAAATCCGGCGATAATAAAGGAACACCGATACAGCGATTATGCTATCCCGCTCGAAAGCGCCCTGATATATTTCCGCATGTCCGTGCTCTGCCGCGACGATGCGAAAATATCATCCTCCGAAGTACAAATGATCTACGGGTACGCAAAGGCGGAAGCGCTCCGCCTGAACGAACTGATACAACGCGAGGGGCGCACAGCCTCGGGGTTGGACATTCAAAATTTCTATTAATAAACGTGATGAAACAATGCAAGGGCGGATACGGGATGCGGCGGGGTTGACTCGCCTGCATCCCCCGCAATGTAACGATGATATTACCTGTCGTTATACACCGGCTTCCGTTTTTCCACGAACGCATTAATCGCCTCGTGCAGGTCTTCGCTGCCGAAACAATAGGTCGATTGCGCCTGCTCGAAAAGCAGCCCGGCCATGGTGCTGTTTTCGTGCGCAAGATTAATGCCCTTCTTCGCAAAGCGCACCGCCGCCGGCGGCATGTTCGAAATCCTTTTTGCAAGCTTCATAAGCCGCTCGTCGAGCTCCTCGGGTTTCACCATGTACTCGACCAGACCGATACGCAGCGCCTCCTGTGCGTCCACTTCATCGCACCCGATAATAAGCCGCTTCGCCTGACCAAGGCCGACAAGCTTTGTCAGCCGCGTGGTGCCGCCCTGGTCGGCGGTAAGGCCAAGCCGCACCT
>DHPI01000077.1:17220-18383 GCA_002407865.1 Spirochaetia bacterium UBA5368 | reverse complement strand
GGATATCGCAGCCAAGTATTAGCTCCATCCCCGCGCCATAGCAGAGCCCCTTGATGCCGACAATGACGGGCATCTGGAGGTCCTGCCAGCGGCCGAACGTCCTCTGCAAAAACACGATATTATCCTTTATAAAGCGGGGATTGACCGTATCCAGAAACGCCAGGTCCACACCCGCGGAGAAATGATCGTTTCCGCTTCTCAGTATAACCGCCCGCATCCCCTTGTCATCGTCGATTTCATCCTGAACGGCGGCAATACCCTTCACCACCGCGTCGCTGAACAAATTGAGGCCCGATTCGTCTTTGATTGTAACAATTCCTATTGTGCCTTCTTTTTCAAGTGTAACAACCTTACCCGTTGCCATGCTATGCTCCTGTTAATATGAAATTCAAACGCGGACGGATACCGCCGCATGCCCCAAATTTTAATGAAAAGTATTTACTATTTATATAATTGATTTTTGTCAAGGTCAAAAACAGACCAAATCGGAGCATGGCGATATCACACGGCAAAAAACATCCTTGACGGAACCCATCACAACCATATGAAACTTATTTCATATTGCAATTGGAGGATTTCTCATGTCACGACTTCTGGATATGCTCGGATGCACATACCCCATCATACAGGGACCAATCGGCGCAATAAACAGTCCCGAGCTTGTCGCCGCAATAAGCAACGCGGGCGGCTACGGGATGCTTGCCCTCGGATTCGTAAGCGACGTGAATGACGCAAAACGCCTTGTAGTGGAGGTAAAAAAGAGAACCAACAAGCCGTTCGGCGCGAACATTATGATCATCAATCCCCTGAACGAGGCGATACTGCCGCTATTGGCTGAGTTTGGGATAAAGACGGTGACGACATCCGTTGGATTTCCAGGGAGAATATACCCCCTCCTCCACGACCTCGGGATGAAGGGCCTGCACGTAGTGCTCTCGCTGCGGCATGCAATCAGCACCGAGGAAGCGGGCGCTGATGGGATCGTCGCCGCCGGAGCCGAGGCAGGCGGGCTCAGGTCGACAGGATCCGAATCGACGACAATGGTGCTCGTGCCGCTTATTACAGACCACGTGAAGGTCCCCGTCGTCGCGGCGGGCGGTATTGCCGATTCGCGCGGATACAGAGCGGCGCTCGCGCTTGGGGCGCAGGGCGTGCAGGTCGGC
>DHPI01000077.1:16349-17134 GCA_002407865.1 Spirochaetia bacterium UBA5368 | reverse complement strand
GGCGCAGGGCGTGCAGGTCGGCACACGGTTCATGACCGCGGCTGAAAGCCCCATCAACGAAAAATGGAAGCGCCTCATTTTCGGATGCAGCGACGGCGGCACGGAGCTGCTGCCGGTCGACGCCATGATGATGCGCGCCATTGTCACGCCTGAGCTTAAAAAGAGGATGCAATCGCCGGGTTTCGACATACAAAAAGAGTTCAGGCTGGCAAACGCTTCAAAGGCATGGGAGTCCGGGGATTTCGATCTCGTGCCCGCGGGCGCAGGCCAAGTCAGCGCCCTCATCAACGAGGCGGCACCGGCGGGCCGTATTATCGAAGAAATGGCGCGCTGAGACAATCGTCAGGCATTCGCGCAGTTATGGCTTCCCGGTGCCACCGTGTTCGTGCCGGTGATGAATGTCGGGCCAGTGGGGATGCACATGTGCGCCGTTTTCGTGTCGATGCCCGTGTTCGTGGTACGGCGCAGATTCGCCATGAACGTGATCGTGATGCATATCGTCGTGCCTGTGAAAATGTGTGTGCTGAAGCTCGCGGTGTTCATGATAGTGCTCGTGTTTCTCCAGCGCCATAAGCGCAATCGCGGCGACCAGCAGCGCAAAGGAAACCACCTGTAAACGGGTCGCCGGCTCGGACAGCAGCAGCATTGAAAAAAAGAAACCGAAAAACGGCGAGCTTGAAAACACGATCTGGCTTCTGATGGCCCCGATCTTCTGGGCCGACATGATATACAACACGATGCTCACGCCGTACGAAACGCCGCCAAGCGCAACCGCGCAGGCTACT
>DHPI01000077.1:16017-16200 GCA_002407865.1 Spirochaetia bacterium UBA5368 | reverse complement strand
GCATCGCCGACGGCGGCAGGCCGTACGCGGAAAATCCGATACATGTCGTTATGCCGCCGGCAAACAACCCCTTGACGAACGTGCTCTGTACCGCCGAAATGCCGTCGATCAGCGCCGTGAAATGATTGTCGAATCCCCAGCATACGCAGGCGCACCCCACGAGCACCGCCGCGGCCGCGCCGG
>DHPI01000077.1:15449-15865 GCA_002407865.1 Spirochaetia bacterium UBA5368 | reverse complement strand
TCGCTGACAGTCAGCAGCACGCCCGAAAGCAGCGCAAGAAGCACGCCGGCCCATCCCGCTTTCCCGAGGTAATCCCTGAAGAACACATATCCCAGCACGGATGTCGCGACCAGTTCGAGGTTCAGCCACAACGACACCGACGACGCCGACGCCTGCGTCAGGCCGAACATCAGCAGAACAGGGCCTGCGATGCCTCCCAATATGACCGCGCCAAACAGCCGCCGCGTGTTCGCGCGGTTCATCCCGCGCAGCGCGGCAAATTCTTTCCGGGCAATAACGACCGGCAGCAGCCCCGCCGACGCGCCGAGATACAGCAATCCGGCAAGCGAAAACGGATGTATATCACGCAGCAGATACTTGCTTGCCGGCGTCGCAATGCCGAACAGCACGGCGGACAATGCCGCCGTAAAAAAAGG
>DHPI01000077.1:13669-15300 GCA_002407865.1 Spirochaetia bacterium UBA5368 | reverse complement strand
CCGTCGCGATACGGAATTGGTTTTCATACGCGCACCGATCTCATTCGATTGCACAATGTAATCAGAGCAACCCGTCGTGTACAGAGAAAAATTATCGGTTACAATACAAGGTTACGCAGATCACCCGGAGAACAGGAAAATTTGCCGCATAACGCTGCGCGTATGCCTTCTCGGGCCGCCCCCGGTATTATTTTTTTATCGAATCGCTTAAATCCATATCCAGAGATTCGATATCCTTCATCCTTCCCATCATAAGCGGCAAAAGATCATGCCCCGGCATCCTCCCCTCGACAACGCCAATGTCGTCCGGTACAGCATACCCGCGTCGAGAATATACCGTGCCACATGCACGCCAACACCGTCATCCTTTCCTGGAATGTTTTTGATGCCAGGTATCAGCGCAGTCTTCACCGCTCGGTTCTCCGATAATTCGCGCTGATTTTTCTCGTATCATAGTGAGGGCTGTCGCCCCACTGATTGTACCCAATTTCCTCTCCCAGTTCCCGTATGCGCATTTCCAGCCGACCCCTGCACACCGATTCGTTTTCATCAAGACACGGCTTGTTATCGTAAAGCTGATATCCCCTGCGATACCGCACCGGAGTGACATTCGGCATGATGACGTTAGCCCCTGCGAGAATTCCCAGCTCCCGCCCTTCATCGTCAATTGCCTGAAGGGCGGTGGCCGAAGCGATATTAACGTCTCTCAAAACAATGCGTGTTAAAGCGATCATTCGGAGGGCAAGATCAAGTTGATTCCTTTTAACGGCATTGAAATCATTCATGGATCGGGCCATGGGCGTATTATGATGGGGGATATAAGGTCCCATCCCGATCATATCCGCGTCGATATCCTTGAAAAAGAGGACATCACGAACGAGTTGTTCGGCCGTCTGCCCCGGAAGCCCGATTATGACACCCGTACCGGTCATATACCCGATGTCCTTAAGATTCCGGAGACACTCGACCCTGCGCTCGAAACCGTATTTGGCGGGATGCAGCATGCCATACAGATCGCGATCGGATGTCTCGATCCGCAGCAGGTACCGATGAGCGCCGGCGTCGAACCAGCGCCGGTAAACATCCGCTGTCTGCTCTCCAAGTGAAAGGGTGATTCCCATCCTCCAGCCACAGAAGCCCTGTATTTTCCGGATCACTTTTTCAATAAACCGGCTGTATTTTTCGCTGCGCATTTCCCCAGACTGCAACACCACGGAGCCATAGCCGCATTCCCACGCAAGCCGTGCAGCATCCAGTATCTCATCCTCGCTCATTATATAGCGCTCAACAGCGCGGTTTCCTTTTCGGATTCCGCAATACAGGCAGTTCTTTTCGCAGATGTTGCCCATCTCGATGAGGCCCCTGAGGTATACGGTTCGGCCCACGAAACGTGTCTTGATTTCATACGCCTTTTCATAAAGGAGGCTCGTTTCTTTCCCGTCATCGATGGAGAGAAGACGCACCATATCCGATACCGTAAAATCGCTTTTCTCGAGAATTTCGCCTGTTACCTTGTTTGCCATACAGAAAAATCTCCTACTCGCAGGCATATTCCGAATCTAAGCCGCCCCCCTCGAATTGCGTTCGAAATCAAAAATACACATCCCGCTCCCCCCTCTCAATTCTGTTCT
>DHPI01000077.1:8955-13541 GCA_002407865.1 Spirochaetia bacterium UBA5368 | reverse complement strand
TCAATTCTGTTCAGCACGTCAATCATCCTTTCCTTGAGGGACTGCTTTGGCATCTCCGATACGATTGTATCTATCAACCTGAGGCCCTTCTCTTTGGTATCCGACGCGGCAAAATCGAGAAGATATTCTTTGAACGTAAACACCGCGTTCGGCAGGCAGAATTCCTTAATTAAACCAGGTTTCGCAAGGTCCATAAAATCATTACCAACACGCCCCTTCCTGTAACAGCCGGTGCAGAATGAGGGGATATGTTCTTTATCTATTATCGATGATATCACATCATCAAGGCTCCTGTGATCACCAAGCGAAAACTGGCTTCCGCTTTCTGCACCGCTGTTTGAATACGCGCCGGGATTCGTACGCGACCCCGCCGATATCTGGCTGACACCGTACGCAAATAATTCCGTACGCATCGTTTCATTTTCACGCGTGCTTAAAATTATGCCGGTATACGGCAACGCAATCCGAACGATTGCGATAATTTTTTTAAAATCCTCATCACCAACGGGATACGGGATGTGTTCCACCAGCGGCGCATTCTCTGCGGGCTCGATCCTGGGAAAGCTTATCGTGTGAGGGCCGCACCCGAAAATCCTTTCCAGATGATGAGCATGTTCCATGAGCGCAAGAATTTCAAAACGATAATCCGCAAGACCGAAAAGAACCCCCAGCCCGACATCGCGTATGCCGGCTTCCATGGCTCTGTCGAACACGGTGACCCGATACTCATAATCAGCTTTTTTTGTTCCCGCCGGGTGATAATTTTTATACAACACGGGATCGTATGTTTCCTGAAAACAGACATAGGTTCCGATTTTTTCATTTTTCAATTTTTTAAAATCCTCAACCGGCATCGGTGCCAGCTCGACATTGATTCTGCGGACATAATTTTTCCCTTTCCGTACCGCATATGCGGTGCGAATCGCTTCGCACATATAATCAATGTCGTTTTTCGGGGACTCGCCACAGATCAACAGTATCCGTTTGTGCCCCTCTCCAAGCAACATTTCGACCTCCCGGGTTATTTCGGGCATTGTCAATACTTTGCGCATTATGCCCCTGTTCTCTCTCCGGAACGCACAGTACACACAGTTATTGACACAGACATTTCCGGTATAAAGAGGGGCGAAAAGAACGAGACGTTTTCCGTAAATATTTTCTTTCACCACTTTCGCAGCTTTCATTATCCGGCGTATAAGTACCGGGTCGTCCACCATCAGAAGCGACGTGACATCGGCCTGGTTCAGTCCCCTGAGCAGCAGCGCCCTGTTTAAAATCTCATTCAACTCGTTTTCCGTCGGTTTTTTGCCATCAAGCATGGAATAGATTTTATCCCTGTCGATGAAGGCTGATCCTTTTTCAGCATACCGCAATTTCATACGCGCCCTCCTCACAATTAAAAAAGTAACTGCTCAAAAGCCGTAACCCAAAATGCATATTTTCTTTTTATTCTTCCTGTTCCAGTTAATGGCATTCATGATTTATTAATGAAAAAATGCAGACAATCCGCTCGATCAATGGATTGCCTGCATGAGGAGGTAAGGAAAAATAAAACCAATACTTATTCCCTCCGGCCTTCAGATCGCGCCGTATAATGGGTATGAAGCAATTCATGTGACGTGCGCCCTAACGGTTTCCCCAGAAAATCCTTATAAATCATAATTATTTCCGGGTTTTCATGAGACTTTCGAATTGGCAAGGATTCATCGGCGGCATATATAGCACCCGCGCGTTTCTTTCTGATCTCTGGAGATGTAGGAATCGGCTGCCCACCGCCGCCTATGCATCCTCCCGGACATGCCATAATCTCGATAAAATGATATGGCGAGACCCCGTTCTCCGCCTCTTTCATAAGCCTGTCGGCATTGGCGAGGCCATGCGCCACGGCGACTTTCAGTTCCGCACCCTCGAGAAATTTCCACTCTTCCCTGACGTTCTCAATTTTCAATGACGCGCTCCTGACACCATTCATTCCTCGGACAGGTTCGATATTGAGGTTCGCAAACGGCACCTCTCTCCCGGTCACCAGTTCGTACGCAGTCCGCAGGGCCGCTTCCATGACACCCCCCGTCGCACCGAAGATGACCGCAGCGCCCGTTGAATCGCCCATGATGCGATCAAATTTTTCTTCGGGGAGTTCCTCGAAGGTGATCCCCGCCTGACGTATCATATGGGCCAGTTCCCGCGTCGTAAGCACGTAGTCCACATCCTTGTAGCCGCTGCTTCTCATTTCGGGACGGTCCGCCTCATATTTTTTTGCCGTACAGGGCATAATGGATACAGAGACAATTTTTGAGGGATCGATATTTTGTTTCTTCGCGTAATATGTTTTCGCCAGGGTGCCGAACATCTGCTGAGGCGATTTACACGTTGAAAGATTGCCCAGAAGCGAGGGATATTTGTGTTCGATAAATTTTATCCAGCCCGGCGAGCACGATGTCATCATGGGAAACGCCGCCGGTTTCCCGCCCTCCAGCGCCGTTTTCAGCCTGTTCAGCAATTCAGTGCCCTCTTCCATGATTGTAAGGTCGGCGGTAAAATCCGTATCGAGCACCGAATCAAATCCCAGGCGTTTCAGCGCGGCAACCATTTTGCCGGTCACGACCCCGCCCGGTTCCATTCCGAGCGCCTCGCCCAATCCGACCCTCACGGCGGGGGCCGTCTGCACAACGACATGTTTTTCGGCATCGTCGATGGCGCGCCACACCTCCTGAATATAGTTTCGCTCGATAAGCGCGCCCGTAGGACAGCGGTTGACGCACTGACCGCAGTTTGTACAGACAATATCGCACATCGGTTTTCCCAGAAACGTCTCAACTTTTGTCTTATTTCCCCTGTGGGTGCTCCAAAGCGCCGATACCCCCTGCAACTCCGCGCACGTGCGCACGCAGCGCAGGCAGTGAATACACTTGCTGTCGTCCTTGACGATGGAAGGAGACGATATGTCCACAGGCGTTTTGCTTGATACATCAATGAAAGTGTTCCCTTCCGCGAGATATTCCCGCGCCAGGTTTTGCAATTCGCAATTGCCGCTCTTATAGCACGACGTGCAATCACCGGCATGTTCGGAAAGAAGAAGCTCGATTATTGTCTTTCGCGCCTCACGGACCTTTTGCGAGTTTGTATAAATCCGCATGCCGTTCGCCGCGGGTGTGGCGCATGCCGCCAAAAGCGCACGAACGCCCTTCTGTTCAACGACGCAGACCCTGCAATTGCCAGCCACGCAGAGGTCCTCGTGGTGGCAGAGGGTGGGTATGCATACGCCCGCGAGCTTCGCCGCGTCGAGGATGGTGGCGCCTTTCTCGACATCGACAGATATGTTATTTATAGTCAGTCTTATCGTTTCCATCAATTCCTCCTCATTCAATAGCAGATTTCTTCCCGGAAGTGCCCGGTAATAGAATTAAAGGGATTCACAAGCGATTGTCCGAGACCGCACTTCGAAGCGATCGACATCGTCTTCGCAAGGCCGCGGAGCTCGTCGAGGTACGACAGCGGACGTTCACCGGCGCGTATCGCCTCGATTCCCTTCAACAACTGCTGGCACCCAACACGGCACGGTGCGCATTGCCCACACGATTCTTCCTGAAAAAACTCGAGATAGTTTTGTAACACACGATACATCGACCGGGAACTGTTGAAAAGCATCATAGACCCGCCGGTGGGAACGCCTTCGAATCCTATGATCGTCGTCGCGAAATTTTTTCTTGGTACGCATGTACCCGACGAACCGCCAACCTGCACCGCTTTGGTATCCCCATCGCCAAAGAGGTCAACAAACTCCTGGAGAGTCATACCGAGCGGCAGTTCGTACACGCCCCGCACCGATGCGTCACCGGAAATAGAAAAGACCTTTCCTCCCATCGAGTCCTTCGTTCCCAGGGACTTGAAGAGCTCCGGCCCCTCGCTCATGATCATGGTCACGTACGCAAGCGTTTCGACGTTATTGATAACTGTCGGCCTGTTCAGATATCCGTCTACCACGGGAAACGGAGGCTTGTTGCGCGGCTCTCCACGGTTCCCCTGCATCGACTCAATAAGGGCTGTCTCCTCACCGCATACATATGCACCGCTTCCGGACCTGACGGACACGCTGAATGCGAACCTCTTTTCTTTAAATATGCCGTTTAATTCCTTGCAGCGGGAAGCGAGTTTCTCGAGAAAAAAATTGTATTCCCCTCTGAGATAGATGAACCCCTCGGTCGCGCCGATGGCCTTCGCGCACACGGCCATGCCGATAATCACCTTGTCGGGCTGTTCATCGAGGATGCGGCGATCCTTGAAAGTGCCCGGCTCCCCCTCGTCGGCATTGCAGATGACATATTTCACATCACCGGGAGATTGGAGGGCTCCTTCCCATTTGAGGCCGGTGGGAAATCCCGCGCCTCCCCTGCCGCGCAAGCCCGAATCTATAATTTTTTCAATGATCGCGTCAGGTTTCTCATCAAGTACCCGCTCAAGAATTGCAACGCACTCCGTTTTCTTAAAGACCAGGTTAACCTTTTCCTGAAGCTCCTCCAGTCTTGCGGATTTCTTAAAGATCAAGTCGGCCTTTCCCTGAAGCTCTTTCAGACTCGCATTTTTCT
>DHPI01000077.1:0-8823 GCA_002407865.1 Spirochaetia bacterium UBA5368 | reverse complement strand
ATGGACTATCATCCCTCCTGTCTTGTACGGCCTCATGCATGCGAAAAATCCGCAGTGCCGCCCTTCATTATTTTGCTATTCCACCAGTAACAGCAACTCGTCAGGACTGACTGGTTTTGACATGGCGCCATCAAAGCCAATATCGTGTGTATCAAGCGTGTTCGCGGTTTCATCGCCCACAGCGCTCAACAGATATATCTTCGATTTTCGGTCGGTTTTGCGTATCTCCCTGCACAGCGTAATGCCCGAATCGACCTTTTCCATCATGAGATCCAGAAGAATGATATCCGGATTTCCACTGGTATATTTTTTCAGGCCTTCCGCGGCCCCGTACGCGGTGATCACTGTATGGCCCTTCGATCTGAGAATCGCTTTGATCGACATAACGGTATCGACATCATCATCAACAACCAGAATGGTCTTTTTGCTCATCGTGTATCCCCCTTTTGTTATTCGATTTATTGTTTTTCCCCGTCAATATAGCCCCGAATAATACCAACAGCCTTTTCGGGCGTCAGCATGGTATGCACATCGTCATTTACCAGCATGGCGGGGCCCTCATGGCACCACCCCATGCAGTTCGTCTCCAACAGGGTGAACAATCGATCCGGTGTCGTTTCACCGACGGATATTTTGAGCGTTTTTTTCAGCGCTTCCACTATTGCCTCTTTTCCAGCCATATCGCACGAAATGGTTCTGCACAGGCGCACAACGTATTTACCTCTCGGTTCGGTGTCCAGAAAGGTGTAAAACGAGGCGACGCCATACACTTCCGACGGCGACAACTCGAACGCGTGCGCTATCTCCAGCATCGCGCTTTCCGAAAGCCATTTCTCCTTTGATACGACATACTGCAGAACCGGAAGCAACTGCTCCCTGCCGGTCCCAAATTTCTCCAAAGCAGCGGTGATTATTCCTTTTGAATTCATATGTCCCTCCAGAGAGTTCTATTGGCTTGAAAGTCTTGAACCAGTAAAATGCAATGAAACATATATTGAAAACTTCAGTATTATTTACAACAAAAAAATAGCACAATATAAATAAAAATATATAATTAATAATATAATTTACTCTTTAAGCACAAAATTCCATTGACAGGGACTATAATTTCAGGAAAAGGGGATCGCGAAGCGAAAAAATGGTCTCGTATAGTAAGAAAATGATCCGGCAGAGGGGGTACTCGGCATGGGCAACGGCCAGTTGAAATCCTCATCCGTACATATAGGGATATTTGGCAGAATGAACGTTGGAAAAAGTTCGCTTATAAACGCGCTCTCGGGCCAGGACGTTGCGATTGTATCCGCACAGGCGGGAACAACCACCGATCCGATCCAGAAAAGGATGGAAATCCACGGTTTCGGCCCCGTGGTCTTTATTGATACCCCCGGCATCGATGATGCGGGAGAACTCGGATCGCTGAGAACAGGACGCGCCGACCGTGTAATCCGCCAGATCGACGCAGCGGTACTCGTCACTGAAAAAAATACGTTTACCGATTTCGAACGCGGACTGATAGAGAGATTTTCCGAATTCAACGTCCCTTTTTTCATACTTCATAACAAATCGGATATCGCCTCCATTGACAGCGCGTTACGCAAATCCCTGCAAAGCGAATACGGCATCGATGTGGTCGATTTCAGCACAATCGAAAAAAAGAATCTCGATACGGTATTGCAATCATTACGTAAAGTCGCTCCGCCCGCAATATTCGCCAGGCCCACAATACTGGGCGATCTTGTAAACCGCGGCGATATTGTGCTGCTCGTCACACCTGTCGATACCGAGGCGCCGGAAGGAAGGCTGATACTACCGCAGGTTCAGACCATCAGGGATTGCCTTGACAACGATTGTATCACGGTTGTCCTCACGGAAGAAGAGCTTGACACTTACTGGAAAAAAGTGGGCATTCCACCGCAGTTGGCAGTAACCGACAGCCAGGTGTTTTTAAAGGCAGGCGCATCTATACCGGCTCACATCCCCCTTACAAGCTTTTCAATCCTTTTTGCCAGGCTAAAAGGGGCATTTGACAACTATCTCGAGGGAACACCCCGCATATCGGCCCTGAAGGATGGCGATTGTGTGCTGATCATGGAATCATGCTCCCATCATGCCGTGTCGGATGATATCGGCAGGGTGAAAATTCCGAGGTGGCTGGCGAATTTCACGGGGAAAAAGCTCGATATCGAAATTGCCGCTGGCCTCGATGCTCCTGCCCGTTCGATCGGAGAGTACGCCCTCGTAATACAATGCGGCGGATGCATGATAACGCGAAAACAACTGCTGCAACGATTGCAGCCCGCAATCGAGGCGGGGATTCCAGTCACAAATTACGGTATGGCCATAGCCTATTGTTGCGGCATCTACGACCGCGCAATAGCGCCATTCGTAAAAGAACGGCGCACTGGTACCAATTTAATCTGACCCCCCATCTTTTACGTTTTTTCATAAAGCCCTGAAGCGTCACGAACTGCGCACACCTCTTTTCAATTCCCCTCATCTTTCGTTCCATCTGACACGGGCGGCAGGAATCACTGTCGGTATATGCCGAACGCGAAAACAGGAATTCACAATCTTATGCCATTAATTATATATTTTTATTCGTTATGTGTTATTATCTTGACAAAAATGACACCATGATTCAGCTTTACCCCGTCTTGTTCCTGTATTTTCCGGTCAACGCATATCGCACAGACCGGCTATTTGAGTCCGGGGGAAGAATATACTGTAATACGGTAATACATGCTGTTCTGCTTCCCCGTTATTACGATTATCTTAACAAGGAGAAATATGCTCTTATGGAAACAAGTAGACGGAATTTTTTTAAACTCATTGGCGGTGTTTCGGTCGCATCTGCGGCAACGGCTCTGTACGGATGCGAAAGAAAAAAGGAAGTTGAACACGTGCGCATGAATATGGACTCCATCGCTTCCGACAAGTACGACACAACATTTTTTCTTCAGGTAAACGAAAGCAAATGCCATGGGTGTCACACCTGTACGGAACTCTGCCCTACCGGAATTATCGACAGTAAAACCCCTGGCGAACACCATACGATTGCAAGCTATGACGGCTGCGTTAACTGCGCCCAGTGCCTGATCAACTGCCCGTATGGCGCCATAGAGGAAAGGGTCTCATTTATTGATGAGATAATGGAAGCCATAAAAGATCCTGCCAAAACCGTGGTTGCCATGCCTGCCCCCGCTGTCCGCTATGCGATAGGCGAACCGTTCGGGATGAAACACGGCGATTACGCGGGAGGGAAGATGTTCGCGGCGCTGAGAAAGCTGGGCTTCGACGTGATCTGGGATAATGAATTCGCCGCCGATCTGACAATCATCGAGGAAGGGACCGAACTTGTCGGCCGCATCACCGGAAAAATAAAGAAGCCCCTTCCCCAGTTTACATCGTGCTGTCCGGGATGGATAAAATTCGTCGAATCATTTTATCCGGAACTTATACCAAACCTCTCGACATGTAAATCGCCCATAGGAATGCTTGGGGCCCTCGCGAAAACCTATGGCGCGAAAAACAAGAAAATCGATCCGAAAACCATGTATACGGTTTCAATAATGCCGTGTGTCGCAAAAAAATTTGAAGGCTTACGGCCCGAGATGAAATCCAGCGGGTACCGCGATATCGACGCCACAATAACCACACGCGAGTTGGCATACATGATCAAAAAGGCGGGCATTGACTTCGCCAGCCTGAGCGACGAACAGGCCGATCCGCTGTTAGGGGCATCAACCGGCGCGGCAACGATATTCGGCGTAAGCGGCGGGGTTATGGAAGCGGCACTGCGCTACGCATACGAGGCGGTTACCGGCAGAATTCTCAGCAATCTCGATTTTACACAGATTCGGGGAACGAAGGGTGTCCGCGAGGCATCGGTAAATCTTCCCGGCGGTCCCGAGCTCAAGGTCTGCATCGTATCGGGACTGTCAAACGTGAAACCGGTCGTCGAAGACGTGAAGGCAGGCCGATCGCCCTATCACTTTATCGAGGTTATGACCTGTCCGGATGGTTGTGTCAACGGCGGCGGTCAACCGCTTGATCCCGCAAACACCTTTGTTTTTTAACACCATGATATCATTATACACATGTATGGGGGATACTATATGAATATAAGAAACGATGTTACCCGCCGGTTTATGTTAAAAACAGCCGCGCTGGCCGGCGTAGTGTTTGTTACCGGCAGCACCTTCACCAAAAAACTGTTCGGGGTTATATTATTACGGCGCGAAAGGATGGAAGGAGTGTACCGGCATGATAAAATTATGAATTTGCGCAAATCGCAGGACAATCCGGAAGTAAAGCAGATATACAAAGATTTTCTGAAACATCCGAATTCTCATGAAGCCCATCATCTGCTGCACACCGAATATATCGATCGGTCACTGAAAATAAAGAAATTGAAAGCGAGGGGGATAAAAATTTAAATTGCGCCCCTGCACCTCCAGGCGCAAACTATTTCAGGCGCCATCAAATCACTTCATCGATGGCGCCTGGATTGCCCGGGGAGCCGGGGTGATGATGGATGTCATCACCCCGCTGAACAGAAAAATCGCCGCCGGGGCCCCGCGAGACACGAAAGGGCCGGACCGATCAGCCAGAAAGCGACACTATATGCGCGATTAATTTCAGGGCCGGCGATGCCTCCCAGCATAACCGCGCCACGCAGGCGCCGTGAAAAAGGGCACTAACCGTCGCGATACGGAATTGGTTTTCATACGCGCACCGATCTCATTCGATTGCACAATGTAATCAGGGCAGCCCTGCAAACCTATTCTTCGACGGTCTGGTCCGCCCTTGCAATCAACATTTTCGCGTCGTCGTATATCTCCTGCGAAGCGCTCGCGATGCGCTGTATGCCGTCGACCATGGTCGATAATTCGGCGTTCAGGTTTTCAAGCACCTTCGATGTGGATTCCAGCGCGGTCTTCTGCTCTTCGGTGCCCGTGCCGGTTTCCCGCGAAAGCTCCACATTCATCTTCATCTGCCTGTCGATGCTTGAAAGAAATTTTTCCTCAAGAAAGATATTATCACGCAAATCGTTAATTCTGCTGGAACTTTCAAGCATCTGTTCGATCATCCGCTTGATCGTCGCCGATGCCGTTTTAATGGTAGTGACGCCCGCGTCGGTTTTGGCGGTATTGACAGACAGCGCCGCTTCAATTTCCTTTATACCATCGCCGGTCTGTGCCGCAAGCTTCCCGATCTCGTCCGCGACCACAGCAAATCCGCGCCCGTGCTCGCCCGCACGCGCGGCTTCAATGCTCGCATTGAGCGACAGAAGGTTGATTTTATCGGCGATATCGACAATAAGCGACGTGGTTTCCGAGATTCTGTCGCTCTGTAGTTTTATCTCGTTGATTGAGGCCTCAACCTCGCTCAATATCACATCTCCCTCGTTCGTGCGCCTGACAACTGAATCAAGATTCTCCAACGCCGCGTTCAGCTTGTCCTTTGTCTGGTTCTTGATCTCGAAAAATTCCTGCATGGTGAAATCCATATTGCTGTTCGCGTCCACCTGCTGCTCGGCAACCGACGCTATCTTTTCAGATGAGCTTAGAATTTCCTCCAGCGTCGCCGACATCTCCTCGAAGGTGGAGGCCTGGCCCTGTATCTTCTCGTTGAAGTTTTTCAGCTCGGCGTTCAGCATGTCCATTCTCGCGAAAAGGTTTTTTACCATGGTTTGCACTTCACCCGCCAGACCGCGTTCCCTCGCGGCCTGCGCCTCGATTCGATCCTTCTGCGTCGAGGTTATGTTATCGAATTCTTCTATGACCGGAATATTTTTATAATTGATATACCCCACCAGCACCATAACGAGAAAAAAGTATATCTGCGTAAGTGAAATGAGGCCATGGCGGGGAACGCCGTTGACAATTCCCTGCATTGGCATCTCCACGCCGTGAAGATAGGCCACATACAGAAACACGAACCAATGAACGGACACAATGACGAAGAAAAACATGTACACACGCCGGTTATACAGAAACTGCAGCACAAGCAGCGTAATTATCGAAACCGCGTTTATATGGATTCCCTCAACCGCATACTGCCAGTCGACCTTGAGCGCGTAATTATATTTCGCATAAATGGCAAACGCGGTGGTGAGAAACGCCACAATCCACGAAAGGGCGGCGGCATCCCTGTTCTGTTTCTTTCTCTTATATATAATACTCGCGAGGAAAATTACAAAAGCATAGGCAATCGTCGTGGGAAGAATGTTCCGGATATCGCTGCCACCCAGCCGCTGAAACACGGCGGCGAGTACCGTCATGCAAGCGAGTATAACACAATAGAGAAACGCGCCTTTTATTTCAAGTCGCTGCTTCGCAGAATAATTTATGCCGTTCATTTTTATTTCTCCTTATAATTCCAAATATACCCGTATACACGTACATAAATATCCTTCTTCTCCACCGGGTTTTCCATTTTTTTCATAATGTCGCACGGCGCCATCGCTATCTATTCACTATCTTTCTTTACCCATCGTTACTAATAACATATCGTACTATTTGTAATCAACATAAAAATGCACAGGTTGTACGCAAATTATGATAGACAAATAATTCATAGCGATGCGCTGCCGACAGGGATGCCGCATAGAGCGTCAGGCGGCATCCATACGTAGCAACAATTATATCAAGATTACGGGAGACGGGAGGCGCCCATATAACGACAGCGCCCCATTTCTGCAACCGCGCAATGACTCGAAAAAATGGGGCACCGGGCAAAAGCAATAAGGAGGATTTGCCGCGTCACCGCGCCTTCACACGAACTCCCGAATTGTCTCGATAAGTTCGTCCATTTCAAACGGCTTTGATAAAAACGCGTTGACTCCCATCATCGAGCTCTGCTGCATAGACAGGTTTGATTTCGCCTGTCTGTCAATTGCGCTGAGCATTATAATCGGAATATCTTTCACATCCTTGAATCGCGTCTCGCTGTCTTTATACCGGATGTCGTATACCATGTCAAAACCGGACGTCTTATTTTCGAGAATAACGTCAAGCAACATGAGATCGGGTTTTTCCTCGACAAGCTTATTGAGTCCATCCCGTGAATTGTACGCAACCAGAACTTCGTACTTGCAAAACTGGAGGGCTTTCGTAATTATTCGCACCATATCTTGATCGTCATCGACAATCAATATTTTTTTTCCCATGTTATTCTCCATTTCTATTAAAATATGAAAATACTATAGCTCATAATTACGGCGCCGCGAAAATATATTTATTTTTACATACCAAAAGGAAACAACCATCAGCTATTTAATGCCATGAAATTTTGCCGGCCGCATTGAATTGCTCCAGAGCACTCAGTATTATTATTTCATCATTCACTATATAAAAAATCAGATCAACCATACATCACTGCGTTTTACGATCATTACCCATCAGTAGAATGCATTTATCACACCTACCAATAGCGTCAATCGAGGGTAGTGCGGCGCCCGATTTTTCGATTCGAGCGCCAAATAAAACATTAATGGAGGTATTTCCCATGAGCACTATGTGTTCGGATTATAGACGAACGCGACGCGGGTCGTGTGCGGCGCTCATTGCCTGCGCGCTCATCGTCGTCGCGCTGCCGTGCTGCTGGTACATGGAACTCGAAACAACACGCGACGACAAAGGAGTCTGGTTTATTTCCGGATCAAAAAACGAGGACCTGTACGATATCATGGAGGCGATGGGATACGCCGTCGCGACAGACCGGTTGTGGCAGGCGGAATTGTACCGCCGCACGGCGCGGGGAAGGCTCTGTGAGGTGTTCGGGCCTTCGCAGTTGGCGTCGGATATCTTTATGCGCACCACCGGCTATTCCGACAGCGAATTGCAGGCGGCCTTCGAAAATCTCGACACCGAATCGAGAAGCGTCGTAAACGGCTATATCGCAGGATTCAACCGACGCATCGCCGAGGTGCGCGCCGATCCCGCGCTGCTGCCGTTCGAGTTCGTGATGGCCGCATTCAGTCCCGAGGACTGGACCTACCGCGACGTGCTCGCATGGCTGGCGGTACTGCAGAGGGAGTTCGATCCCATGGCGTACGATACGGAACAGATTGAAAACGCGGCGCTGTATCAACAGTTAGCGGCGTACTTTCCGGGGGAATACGCGGGGATGTTCGAAGACCTGCGATGGCTGAACGATCCCGACGCCCTCACCTATATTCCCAGGGAAGGGTTTGGCATAACGATAATCCCGAAGCGCATGATGCGTGCGCTGGAGGGTGAACGGGAATTCAGCTTTCCCGACCTGCGAAACGCCGCGGACAGCATGGTGGAGATGCGTAACACCATCAACGGCAATCTTGAGAAAATCAACGCGCGCGCAACAATGGGCAGCTACGCATGGGTGGTGTCCGGCGACAGGACAAAGCGAAAAAAACCAATCATCTACTCTGGCCCTCAGATGGGATTTTCGGTACCGTCGATCACGCTTGAAGGTTCAATCCGTGCCGGCGGGCTCAATATATCCGGCATGACCGTCGCAGGCATTCCCGGCATCATCATCGGACGCACGCCGCACCACGCCTGGTCGATGCAGGTGGGGCATGCGCACACCGTCGATTATTATCTCGAATCGCCGGCCGATGTCACTTTACACAGGACTGAAACCATAAAAGTCCGCGGTCAGGCGGATATTACACTGCCGGTATTCCGTTCGACGCACGGCCCCGTCGTCAATCCAATGCCATACGATCCCTCGGCCGGTCCTGTTATCGCGTGGAAGTACGCGCACTGGGGCTACGAATTCGATTCAATTCGCGGGATGCTGAAAATGATACGCGCGAACAGCATGAACGAATTCGGC
>DHPI01000017.1:10624-24724 GCA_002407865.1 Spirochaetia bacterium UBA5368 | reverse complement strand
GTTTACTTTTTGGGGTGCAGGACCAAATCCTGCTTTACAAAACCCATATATCATTGTTCTCTCTTCCAGGGTTAACTGCTGACAAGACATTTGCATCTCCTCTCTTGTTTGGTGTGGTAACTATCAAAAAAAGAGTAAACTTATTGGCAGTCAACCCCTCTTTAACAAGAAAGCGTTGCACTTGTTACTTGAATCCAAGTTATATTTATGATATATGATGATATAAAATCTTTTCCGTCTGTTGCCGATATACATCGGATTGGATATAAAAGGGAATACAAATGACAAGTGCACAGCAAAGAGCCGAACTGCAGGCTCAGATCTGGAAAATTGCCAACGATGTCCGTGGTTCTGTCGATGGATGGGATTTCAAACAGTATGTACTGGGCACACTCTTCTATCGATTCATCAGTGAAAACTTTTCAAGCTACATGAAAGGTGGTGATGAAAGCGTCAACTACGCCAGACTTTCCGATTCTGTTATCACCCCGGAAATCAAGGACGATGCCATCAAAACCAAGGGGTATTTCATCTACCCGAGCCAGCTTTTTGAAAACATTGCCGCCACCGCCAACACCAATGAAAGCCTCAATACCGATTTAGCCGCCATATTCACGGCCATTGAAAGCTCCGCAAACGGCTACCCTTCGGAACAGGATATCAAAGGCCTCTTTGCCGATTTTGACACCACCAGCAACCGGCTTGGTAACACAGTCAAAGATAAAAACAGCCGTCTTGCCGCCGTACTCAAAGGGGTCGCGGGCCTCGGTTTTGGCAATTTTGAAGATAACCACATTGACCTCTTCGGCGATGCATATGAGTTTCTAATCTCCAACTATGCAGCCAATGCGGGTAAATCAGGCGGTGAATTTTTCACCCCGCAAAATGTCTCCAGGCTCATTGCACAGCTTGCAATGCACACGCAGACATCGGTCAACAAGATCTACGACCCCGCATGTGGTTCCGGCTCTCTGCTGTTACAGGCAAAAAAGCACTTCGATGCTCACATGATCGAAGAAGGTTTCTTCGGGCAGGAGATCAACCACACCACCTACAACCTTGCCCGTATGAATATGTTTTTGCACAACATCAACTACGACAAGTTCCATATTGCCCTGGGTAATACGCTTATAGATCCCCATTTCGGCGATGAAAAACCCTTCGATGCAATTGTTTCCAATCCGCCCTACTCGGTGAACTGGATCGGCAACGACGACCCGACCCTCATCAACGATGAACGCTTTGCCCCTGCCGGGGTACTGGCTCCCAAATCCAAGGCCGACTTTGCCTTTGTGCTCCACGCCCTGAGCTTCTTGTCAAGTAAAGGCCGTGCGGCAATAGTCTGCTTCCCCGGTATCTTTTACCGGGGCGGCGCCGAACAGAAAATCCGTAAATATCTCATAGATAACAACTTCGTTGAAACCGTTATCTCCCTTGCCCCCAATCTCTTTTTTGGCACCACTATTGCGGTAAATATTCTGGTGCTCTCCAAACACAAGACCGACAGCAAAACACAGTTCATTGATGCAAGCAGCCTCTTTAAAAAAGAGACCAATAACAACATTCTCACCGATGGTCATATCGCCCGTATTATGGAGATTTTTAACAGTAAAGCCGATGTTGACCATCTTGCCAAATCGGTTGATTACGACGCCATTGCTGCCAACGACTATAACCTGTCGGTTAGCTCCTATGTGGAAGCCAGAGACACCCGCGAAGTAGTGGATATTACCGAACTGAATGAAGAGATTAAAACCACCGTTGCAAAGATTGACCGGCTCCGGGCTGATATCGATGCCATTGTTGAAGAAATCGAGGCAAGTTAATGAGTGATGATAATCGATTTTTAATTTATACAGATGACAGCCAGGGAGTCCGGGTTGAAGCACGGTTGGAAGATGATAATATCTGGCTTACACAGAGACAGCTGGTCGAGCTTTTTCAAACCGCAAAATCAACAGTAAGCGAGCATATTAAAAACATTTATGCCGATGGAGAGTTGCTGCCGGAAGCAACAGTTCGGAAAATCCGAACAGTTCAACAGGAGGGGAATCGAGAGGTTTCACGCGAGTTGGAATATTACAATCTTGACATGATTATCTCACTTGGTTATCGGATTAACTCAAAAATAGCCACCAGGTTTCGTATCTGGGCAACCGGTATACTAAAAGAATATCTCAAAAAAGGATTTGTCCTTAATGACGAACGGTTAAAAAACCTTGGTGGTGGCAACTACTGGAAAGAGCTTCTTGACCGGATTCGCGATATCCGCTCCAGTGAAAAAGTCATGTACCGGCAGGTGCTGGAACTCTATTCAACTGCAGTGGACTACGATCCTAAGAGTAAGGTCAGTATCGACTTTTTTAAAATCGTGCAGAACAAACTTCACTATGCCGCCCACGGCAGTACCGCCAGTGAAGTGATTTATCTGCGTGTAGACAGCGACAAACCCTTTGCGGGCTTAAGTAATTTTAAAGGAAGCCAGCCCACACAGGCCGAAGCCATGATCGCCAAAAACTACCTTAGCGAACAGGAACTTCGGGTACTGAACAATCTTGTTTCCGCCTATTTTGATTTGGCAGAACTCAATGCCATCGAAGAGCGGGAAATGCGCATGGCCGATTATGTTCGTGAACTTGATAATATTCTCTCATCAACGGGGCGTAAATTACTGGAAAACGCAGGAACAATCTCACATACCCAGGCAGAGAACAAAGCCAAAGCTGAGTATAAAAAATACAAAGCTAAAACCCTGGAGCAGGTAGAAAAAGAATACCTGGAAGCAATCAATGCCCTGGGAGAGAAAGCAAAAAAAGAGAGCCGTAAAAAAAGGGGCAAGCATGAGTAAGTTGAATTTTATTGAGAAATTGCTTCTGGGTGACAACGTGGTATGGAAGCCGTTGGGTGATGTTGGCGAGTTAGTCCGCGGTAATGGTTTGCAAAAAAAAGATTTTACTGAAACTGGTGTGCCTGCCATTCATTATGGGCAGATCTATACATATTACGGTACATTTACTACAGAAACAAAATCCTTTGTCTCTCCCGAGTTAGCTAAGACATTAAAAAAAGTTGATGCTGGGGATGTTGTTATAACAAATACAAGTGAAAACTTAGAAGATGTTGGAAAAGCAGTCGCTTATCTTGGGAAGGTACAGGCTGTTACTGGCGGACATGCTACAATATTTAAACCAAGTAAATATCTATTAGGTAAGTACTTCGCTTACTTTACTCAGACATCGATGTTTGCAGACCAAAAAAGAAAGTATGCTAAAGGTACAAAGGTTATTGATGTTTCAGCAACTGATATGGGGAAAATAGAAATCCCCATCCCATGCCCTGATGATCTGGAGAAATCCCTCAAAATCCAAACCGAAATTGTCCGCATTTTGGACACCTTTACCGAGCTTACAGCCGAGCTTACAGCCGAGCTTACAGCCGAGCTTACAGCTCGTAAAAAGCAATACACCTACTACCGCGACCAGTTGCTCTCGTTCCCTGAGCCTGTCGAAGGGGAAGAGGGGCAAGTTGAATGGAAGCCGCTGGGTGATATTGGGAAAATTCTTCGAGGTACGGCTATAACAGAAAAGGAAACGATTCCGGGTGAATACCCAGTTATTGCAAATGGTCCTAGTCACAACTATTACCATAACCATAGTAATAGAAGCGGTGAAACAATTGTTATTGCCAGATCCGGTGCTTATGCTGGTCTTGTAAGCTACTGGGACATACCAATTTTTCTTACCGATGCATTTAGTATTCATCCAGATAATAAAGTACTTAGCACTAAATTTCTTTACTATGTGTTGAAAAAAGATCAGATTAAAATACACAACATGGGTAAAGGGGCTGGTGTTCCTCATGTTCGTGCAACGGAATTTGAGCCCTACAAAGTCCCAGTTCCCCCCCTTTCCGAACAAGCTCGTATCGTTTCCATCTTAGATAAATTCGACGCACTCACCACCTCCATCACCGAGGGTTTACCCCGTGAAATCGAATTGCGTCAGAAGCAATATGAGTATTACCGGAATATGCTCCTTACTTTTCCGGAAGCGGAGGGAGTATAAACCACAGATGAAACTAATAGCCCCCTGTCCCCCAGAGGGGGCACGCAAAAGTAAAATTATCAGTGGGTATATGAATTATAAGAATATTAAAACACCACCTTACATAGTTGAGCTTGCAAAAGATTTGCGGCACAACATGACCGAGTCAGAAAAAAAATTATGGTCAGTACTCCGGATGAAACAGACGGGCGTGTATAAGTTCAAAATTCTTAAAGAAATGATAAGAATAAGGTTAACAGAATTATAAAAGATGTTATCGTGCCCCCTCCGGGGGATAGGGGGCTGGAAGGTTTTGAAATGAATTAAATTACTGTATATTGTGGTTAAAAATCGAGGTATATCCATGAGCGACTATAAAACCATTGCCGAATCGAATAACTTCATTGTTTTGGATAGATACGACAGGGGTTGGAAGGTCTGTGAATCCTATCAAACCGAATCCGATTTAGAGCGGGAACTCATTCAGGATTTACAAAACCAGGGCTATGAGTTTCTGTCCGGTCTCACAACCCCCGAAAAGATGCTTGCCAATGTGCGCCTTCAGCTGCAGGCCCTTAACAAAATGCAGTTTTCCGACGGCGAATGGCTTCGCTTTGTTGAAGAGTATCTGGATAAACCAGGCGACAGCATCATCGACAAAACACGCAACATTCACGACAATTACATCTACGATTTTGTCTTTGATGACGGCCATATCCAGAACATCTACCTCGTGGACAAAAAGAACATTGCCCGTAATAAAGTGCAGGTTATTTCACAGTTTGAACAAAAAGGGTCCCAATCCAACCGCTACGATGTCACCATTCTGGTCAACGGCCTGCCGCTGGTGCATGTCGAACTGAAAAAACGGGGCGTTGCCATTCGAGAGGCCTTCAATCAGGTACACCGCTACAGCAAAGAGAGCTTTAATTCAGACAATTCACTCTTTAAGTATCTGCAGATTTTCGTCATTTCAAACGGCACCGACAGCCGCTATTTTGCAAATACCACCAGACGCGATAAAAACAGCTTTGATTTCACCATGAACTGGGCAAAAGCAGACAATACACTGATCAAAGACCTGAAAGACTTTACGGCAACCTTTTTTCAGAAAAACACCCTGCTCAATGTCCTGCTCACCTATTCGGTCTTTGATGTGAGCGATACCCTGCTTGTCATGCGTCCCTATCAGATAGCAGCGACCGAACGCTTATTGTGGAAAATTAAAAGTTCATATCAGGCAAAAACCTGGAGCAAACCCGAAGGCGGCGGCTATATCTGGCATACCACCGGATCTGGTAAAACCCTCACCAGTTTCAAGGCGGCCCGCCTTGCGACAATGCTCGATTTTATCGACAAAGTGTTCTTTGTGGTGGATCGTAAAGACCTCGACTTTCAGACCATGAAAGAGTATCAGCGCTTTTCACCCGATAGTGTCAACGGTTCAGATAGTACCGCCGGTCTCAAACGGAACATCGAAAAAGATGACAACAAGATCATCGTAACCACCATTCAGAAACTTAACAATCTGATGAAAGGCGAAGCTGACCTGCCAATCTACGGCAAACAGGTGGTGTTTATCTTTGATGAATGCCATCGTTCACAGTTCGGGGAAGCTCA
The DNA here is from genome assembly GCA_002407865.1 of Spirochaetia bacterium UBA5368. Classification (GTDB taxonomy): domain Bacteria; phylum Spirochaetota; class UBA4802; order UBA4802; family UBA5368; genus UBA5368. Next base: position 19,061 of record DHPI01000017.1, on the reverse strand, counting down.
AAAGAACCTCAAAAAGAAATTCAAGAAATTCCATCAGTTCGGTTTTACAGGTACGCCTATTTTCCCGCAAAATGCTCTGGGTGCAGAAACCACCGCCAGCGTCTTTGGCTGTGAACTGCACTCCTATGTAATCACCGATGCCATCAGAGATGAAAAGGTGCTCAAGTTCAAAGTGGACTACAACGATGTACGCCCGAAGTTTAAAACGATTGAATCGGAACAGGACGAGAAGAAACTAACCGCAGCGGAAACCAAAGAGGCCCTGCTGCACCCCGAGCGTATCAAAGAAATTTCCCAGTACATCTTAAAGAACTTCAGACAAAAAACGCATCGCCTTCGTGCCGGCAACAGAGGCTTTAATGCCATGTTTGCCGTAAGCAGTATCGATGCAGCAAAGCTTTACTACGAATCGCTGAACAATTTGCAAAAAGGAAGCGACAAGCCGCTTAAGATTTCCACTATCTTCTCTTTTGCCGCCAATGAAGAACAAAATGCCATCGGGGACATACAGGATGAAACATTTGAACCCTCGGCAATGGACAGCAGTGCCAAAGAGTTTCTCTCTGCCGCAATCAAAGACTATAACGGCATGTTCAAATCCAATTACAGCGTTGACAGCAAAGAGTTTCAAAACTACTATCGGGACCTTTCAAATAGGGTGAAAAATCAGGAAATCGACCTGCTTATCGTTGTGGGTATGTTCCTCACCGGCTTTGATGTTCCCACCTTGAACACCCTGTTTGTCGATAAGAATCTTCGCTACCACGGCCTTATGCAGGCTTATTCACGCACGAACCGTATTTACGACGCAACAAAAACATTCGGCAATATAGTCACCTTCCGCAACCTGGAACAGGCCACCATCGATGCCATTACCCTTTTTGGCGATGAAAACACCAGAAATGTAGTGTTGGAAAAAAGCTACAAAGAGTACATGGAAGGCTTTATCGATGTGGCAACCGGTGAAGCCCGTCGTGGCTATCTGGATGTGGTGAAAGAACTGCAAAAACAGTTCCCCAATCCAGATGAAATCGTTACCGAAAAGGATAAAAAAGACTTCGCGAAACTCTTTGGAGAATACCTGCGTGTCGAAAATGTTCTGCAAAACTACGATGAGTTTGCCGGCCTGAAAGCCCTGCAAAATGTCGATATGTCCGACCCGAAAGCCGTTGAAGAGTTTAAGGCTGATTACTATCTGAGCGATGCCGATATAGAGGCAATGCAGAAGGTTCCCGTGCCCGCTGATCGCACTATTCAGGATTACCGTTCAACCTATAATGATATTTGCGACTGGATTCGCCGTGAAAAAACAGGCAAAGAAAAAGAGTCCTCCACCATTGATTGGGATGATGTTGTTTTTGAAGTGGATCTTCTGAAATCCCAGGAGATTAACCTGGACTACATTCTTGAACTGATTTTTGAAAACAACAAAAAGAGAAAAAATAAGGAATCATTGATCGAGGAGGTGCGCCGTTTAATCCGTGCCAGCATTGGAAACCGCGCGAAAGAAAGTCTGGTGGTGGATTTTATTAATCAAACCAACCTGGACAGCATTCTCGATAAAGCCAGCATCATAGATGCCTTCTTTACCTTCGCCCAGACAGTACAGCGGCGTGAAGCGGAAGAGTTAATCAGTTCAGAAAACCTCAATGAAGATGCGGCAAAACGGTATATCCTTGCATCGTTGAAGCGTGAATACGCCAGCGAAAACGGCACCGAACTTAATGCCATCCTCCCCAAAATGAGTCCGCTCAATCCGCAATATTTAACCATAAAGCAAAGCGTCTTTCGAAAAATCTCCGCTTTTGTAGAGAAGTTTAAAGGCGTTGGGGGGACGGTTTGATCCCTTGGCGCAAAACCCCGATTCTTCCCATCATAGGCTACGGTGAAGATGACAGATATCTGAATATAACGGTGTGTATACAGAATGCCTGTCGCAGGCGCAACACAGGCACTTTACAAAAAGATCTTTACGGCCGTAAAATTTAATTTAAGCAGGTCGTATTGAATACTTTTTGTCAAGGATGACATCATTTCATGTGGCGGCAGGCGAACATCGTGTTCGCTCAAAGATACTAATTAGGGCTTCCTGAAAAAGTGCATCCGTAAAATTAACCGGTAATTTTAATTATATCAGCAGATAAACTACAGGGCAAAAGTCCTCTCGCCCCACCCCGCCCTCATGAGGGCAGAAACAAGCGCCACGCACACGCGCGTCTTACCCGTACCGGTGGCCATCACCAGAAGAAATTTTCTCCTGCTTTTTTCCAGCGCCTCCATGACCGAACGTATGGCGCGCACCTGGTAGTCCCGCCCGGCAATCTTTGTGTTGATGAACTCATACGCCAGCGGCTTTTTGTTATCGCGGATATAGCCAAGCCGGTACAGATCTTCCCGTGCGGGAAAACCGAAAACCTTCATCGGCGGGTAATGCTCAAGGTTCCAGAAATAGATTTCATGACCGTTGGTGTAAAAACAGAAGGGCAGCGCCCCACCCTTTTCGGCCCGTATGTTATAGCAGTACTGCTTGGCCTGCTCGCGTCCGAGCCCCGCGTCCTTTGACGTTTTCTTGGCCTCCACCACCGCCAGGACACTGCCGTCTTTACCCATACGCACATAATCGCAAAAACGCACCTGCTACGACTTTTCGAATACCGCGGCCTGCCTCATTACATATTCCTCTAAGAATTCATCCACCCGCACAACCTCGCCGTTGTGGCGCACGGTAATGGCGCCCACAATACGGCCGATGCTGAACGTGCGCTTTTCGCCGCGCAGCCGGCAGAACCCCTTCAGGTAGACGCCGCGCGGCCCATCGGCAACGCAATCCACGTCGACAACGCGGCGTGAGACCTCGCCCGATGGCTTGCGGTATGCAAACTCCACGGTCACGGGATCGCCTATCTCGTAACAGTCAAGCGCCTCCTCCCACGCCTCCAGCCTTTCATTAACGCGCGGCGCGCGGTAATACGCCGCATGCCGCAAATATGCCGGAGGAGCGGCGCGAAATTGTGCCGCATGCGTTATATATGGCGTTTCAGCCGCGGCCTGACGCGCAGCCGTAGCGCCTTCGTGCCCGTCCGTCGCGGCCCACCCTCTGGCGGAAGCGCAAAAGTTCCGCACCGTGCGCGCAAAAAGGTACGCCGCCGACGCGGCGATCAGCGCGTTGATGCATAGTACGACCGGATTATTCATCATCATCGAAAGCAATAATTCACCCATGACCAGCCGCCGCCAACCGCGTTATTCCTTTTTATTAAGCTCGCGCTTCAGCTCTTCGCCCACCAGCACCACCATCAGGATGGCAATAAATATCATCGACACAAAGTTTTCAGTAAGCGAATCGCGGCTGCGCCACCAGATGACGACGCTGAGGACGATCAGGATTCCCTTGACCGCGTACAGCGCCGGGTTGACAGATGATTTTTTCATAGGATATTCCGCTCTGCGTTGTTGTATACATTACAATGTATACCAGCGCTCTATAAATGGTATAGTATAACGTCACACATTTCGCCTTACGTCAATATAAATTCAAAGCTGAATAATACCCCTTCGTTTCAGAATACAGACGGCCGTACGCACAACATAGACCTTGAGGGTCGATGTGGAAAAATTGTATGATTTTTATTTTTCGGAAATAAACCGGCGGTTCCATTTACATGAAATGAAGAAAAGCGTATCTGTAACACTATCGGAGCGCGGGGTATAAAACAGAAAAGAGGCTACAATGCCTTCATACGAAGAAACGCCGGTAATTGAACTGCCGTTCCCCAGAGCATCGCCGGTGATTGCTCCATGCAGCATGGATGCGCCCTCGAACCCGCCTCGATGAGAGGAAAACGGCGCCGTATCAATAATTCTCCTTCATAAACTTGTACACGGCGGAGAAATCGAGGTCGCCCATGCCCTTCACCTTTGCCATCTCGAATATCTCCTTGCCGATGTTGCCGAGCGGCAGCGACACGTCGCATTCCCATCCGGATTTCGTCGCCAGTACGAGGTCTTTTTGCAGCCACTTCAGAGGGAACTCGGGCAAATACTCGTCCGTCGCAAACTTGTGTTTCTTGCCGGTGATAAGCGGCATCACCACGTGACTGCCCGGCAGCGAATCGAGCAGCAATTCTTTTTCGAGCCCCAGCCTCTCACCGAGCACCAGCGCCTCGCAAAACACCGCCATCCCCAGGCCGCTGCAGTAATTAAACACCATCTTCAGCGCCGCGCCCTTGCCGTGCTCCCCCGCGTGGATAAAACGTTTGCCCATCGCCTTCAGGTACGGCATGGCCGCCTTGATATCCGGCGAGCCGCCGCCCAACAAAAAGATCAGCTCGCCTTTTTCCGCCGGCAGTTTGCTGCCGGCAACCGGCGCGTCGATAAAGCGGATACCCGCCTCTGCGGCGCGCCGCGCCATCCTCCGGGAGAACGCTGGATCGACGGTGCTCGAATCCATCCATATCGCGCCCTTCGCCATCGCGGGCGCGAAACCGTTATCCGCCCAGGCCGCATCCTCAACCACATCGGGCGTTGAAAGCATGGAGATAACGATATCAGCGCCCCGTGCGGCGTCCGCCGGCGTATCCGCGATACGCGCTCCCCGCGCCGCAAGGTCGTCGGCCTTGCTCCTGGTGCGGTTGTACACGGCAAGCGAGTGCCCCGCCTTTATACAATTGCCCGCCATCGCATGGCCCATAATCCCCAGGCCGATAAATCCGATTTTACCCATTTGATACGCTCCTTTATTTTAATAAATAGGATATCAGCGTACAGCTCATCCGCGGCCCGGCGCCAATTTTCGCACGTCACATATTCGATACGCGGCATATTGAAGCATCCGGGAAGGATGGTCTGCACGCCAGGGGCATTCGCCCGCTGCGGTCAGGTGCGGGCTACAAAGGCAGTAAACAGCGGACAACCAGGCATCAGCCGCCGCGGAACATTGATGTAATTAAATTCTAATGGGGAATACGCATTCCCCGCCTGTTATTCTTCCTCACTTTCGTCAGAAACTGCTTCGCCTGTCAGGGTTTCATTCTCGTCGACAGTGCTCTCTTTTCTCTCTAATTTCCGCTTGCGTTTTTCTTCTTTCTTTTTCTTCTTCTCCAATTCCCTCTTTCGTTTTTCATACTGATAATTTGTTTTCGCCAATGTCACATCCTTCACGTAATTATTATTTTCGTCAAAAGTATACTGTGCTCGTTTTAATTATTCAATCATAATTTACAGGCCTTAACGCGTTATTTTTACACGTTTGCGATACGGACATGGCCCCGGCAGCATACAAAAAACGCCCGGCAGGCAGCACCGGACGTTTTTTCGCTTTCCATGTGCGGTACACCGCGAGCGTGACATGCTATGTATACATTGTGTCTATCTCATTTTTATACATGTCGAGCACAATCCTGCGTTTCACCTTGAGGGTCGGCGTCAGCTCGCCGGTTTCAACGGTGAACTTGCGGTCAAGGGTCATGTATTTCTTGATCTTCTCGTACGATTCAAGCTCCTTATTGACCTTTGCCACCTCTTCCTCAATTATCGCTTTAAATACATCATTTTCGACAAAGTCTTTACCGACGTTGATGCAGACCGGCGCAGCCGCATCATACGAATATTTCAGGGCGTTGCTGTCAAACGCGATGCCTTTTCCCTTGAAGTGCTCAATACACGCATCGAAATTGGGGATGATAATCGCCGTCACATACTTCCGCTCGCTTCCGATAGGAACGACCATGTCGATAAACCTGCTGAGCGCGAACATGCTTTCTATCCTCGCCGAGGCGACGTTCTTGCCTGTATCGAGCACCATGAGGCCCTTCTTGCGGTCGACGATCTTGATATAGCCGTCGGCCACCATCTCCACGATGTCACCCGTTTTATAAAATCCGTCTTCGGTAAACGCCTCTTTCGTCGCCTCGGGGTTGTTCCAGTAGCCGCTAAAAATAGTATCTCCCTTCACAAGCCATTCGCCGTCTTCGGCAATGCGCCCCTGTATGGCGCTGATTGAAAGCGGGCCGACCGAGCCGGGAAGCAATTTGTTCAGCCTGTTGACGTTCACGTCGTTCCACGTTTCGGTCGCGCCGTAGCCTTCAAGTATCCGTACGCCCATAGCAAGAAATGTTTTGCACAGATCGGGAGACAGGCTGCCGGCGGCCGATACCGCACACCGCAGCCTGCCGCCAAGCGCCTCGCGCACCTTTTTAATGATCAGCACATCGAAAATTCTGAACTTGAGCGCAAGCCAGGGATTGACCCCCTTCGTGAGGCTGATGCCCTCCGACATGTCGATAAAGCCGTTTTTATCCGATCTCGCATTGATCACCTGCAGGCCTGTTGTAAGCGCCGCGTCGAATATCGCCTTTTTTACCGGCGATTTCGCGGCGCCGTCCCTCATCGCGATAAATATACGCTCGTAGATGCGAGGCACCGACATGATATACGTGGGCTTGAATATTTTCAAATCCTCGACCAGCGTCTTGGGTGAAGAATACGCCACGGGCATTCCCGTGATCAACACCGTACCCTGACCGCACTGACGCTCGTAGGTGTGCGACAGCGGCAGAAACGACATCATGATATCGTCGTCTTTCGCCTCGTTCATAAATGTCACGTCCCGGCAGCACGCGGCGGAATAGCTGAAATGGGTCTGCACCGCGCCCTTCGGCATGCCGGTGGTGCCCGACGTGTACACGATCGTCATGTAATCGTAAAGCTCGACCGACCGCCACTGCCGGTCGAATGCGAACCTGTCTTTTACGAGGAGCGACACACCCTCGTTTCTCATTCTCGACAGGTCGGTCACCATAGTATCGGCGCTCTCAAAATGATCGCTCATAACGACGATCTGCGTTACCGCGCTCTCTCCCTTCGCAATCGCATTTTGCACCCGAGTGAGGATTTCGCTGTTCTCTACGAAAACGACGGTTGTCCCCGAATCTTTCAATATGTATTCGATTTCCATTTCAGACAGCGTAGGATAAATGCATACCGTAATGCCGCCCGCACAGAGGATCGCGTAATCGCACCACATCCACTGCGGGGACGTGTTGCACATGATAGCGGCCCTGTCCCCTTTTTTGAATCCCTTCTGCATAAGACCCGCACAGAGCTCTTTGACTATTCCGCCCGTCTGCCCCCATGTAAGCGAGTGCATCTTTCCCTGCTCGTCTTTCCACATCTGGCTGGTCCTGTCGCAAAACCGTACAACGTTCCTGTTGAGCATCGCAGGAACGGTCATCTGATCGATGTACCATTTTTTGTTCGCGTATCTCATACCAAACCTCGATAAATAAAATACCCCCGACAGCGCCGGGGATGTAATAATGCGTGTAGAGTTCATTATATACCCTACCACATGAAACGTAATGTCGCAAATAATTGAATAGTTTATATTTTTATATCTATATAAATTTATATATCTTTGTGCGCATACATGCCGCAGGGACGCTGGATCGTATGATTGTGTAAAAAAATATTGCTATATTAACGCCAATATTAACGTAATGTTAAATTTATTGTTTTAACGCACACCGGTGAATGCATGCCATTGACAATTCCAACCGACGCGCGCGATTGTAATTCATTTTCATGAATTACTGCCATTATTTCATGGAGGCATAATGAAAAGAAACGAAACGATTATCGCGTCTGATAGAACCTATACCGTTCTGAAAGAGAAAGATGTGCCCGTATCGTCGTATTTCAGGGAGAATGTATTCAGCCTGAAAGTGATGAGCGAGAAACTGCCGAAAAACATCTACCGGCAATTGACGGAAACCATTCACGAAGGAAGAAAGCTCAATCCCGATACGGCCAATACCGTCGCGCACGCGATGAAAGAATGGGCGCTTTCGAAAGGGGTAACCCACTACTGCCACTGGTTTCAGCCGATGACCGGCGCCACTGCGGAAAAACATGACTCGTTCATTGAATTTACGGATTTCGGCGACGTTATCGAGCGGTTCTCCGGTCAGCAGCTTGTGCAGGGCGAGCCAGATGCGTCGAGCTTCCCGTCGGGCGGCATCCGGTCAACATTCGAAGCCCGCGGATACACGGCGTGGGACCCATCCAGCCCCGCGTTCATATTGAAACGCGGCATCGGTTCGGTGCTGTGCATCCCGTCGGTGTTCATTTCGTATTCGGGTGAAGCGTTAGATAAAAAAACGCCGCTGCTTCGTTCGCTCGCGGCCATCAACGCAAGCGCGGTAAAGATGCTGCGCCTGCTCGGCAATAACGAAATCAGGCACGTGTACACGACCCTCGGCCCTGAGCAGGAATATTTTCTTATCGACCAGGACTACTACTTCAAACGCCAGGATCTTCTTCTTGCCGGCAGGGCCGTTCTCGGCTATGCGCCGCCGAAGGGACAGCAGTTGGAAGACCATTATTTCGGCAGCATCAAGGAAAGGATTTTCTCGTTTATGCACGATGTCGAGGAAGAGCT
>DHPI01000017.1:4877-10463 GCA_002407865.1 Spirochaetia bacterium UBA5368 | reverse complement strand
ATCCCCGCAAAAACGCGCCATAACGAGGTGGCGCCAAGCCAGTTCGAAGTCGCCCCCATCTTCGAGGAGGCCAACCTCGCGGTCGACCATAACCAGATTCTGATGGAAACACTTCGAAAGGTCGCCATAAAACACAAACTCGCCGCGCTCCTTCACGAAAAACCCTTCGCGGGCATAAACGGATCGGGCAAGCACCTTAACTGGTCGCTTTTAGACGACCGCGGCGGCAACCTGTTCAATCCCGGCAACACCCCCGGCGACAATATACAGTTTCTAATATTCCTTGTGGCAACAATCAGGGCCGTCTATTATCACGGGGACATTCTCAGGGCCTCCGTAGCGTGCGCGGGCAACGACCATCGTCTCGGTGCCAACGAAGCGCCGCCCGCGATCATATCCGTCTTTCTCGGCGCGCAGCTTTCCCGCATCCTCGACGACATCGAAAACAGCGTCGTCAGCAGCGCGGCGAACGGCGCAATCATAGACCTCGGCATATCCACGCTGCCCGTGCTTTCAAAAGACAGCACCGACCGCAACAGAACGTCGCCGTTCGCGTTCACCGGCAACAAGTTCGAGTTCAGGGCGGTCGGATCATCACAGTCGATATCCTTTCCCGCCACCGTGCTGAACACGATCGTCGCCGAAAGCCTGGATGCCCTTGGCGAAAAAATACGGAAAAAAGGCGGCGAGGTGAAACAGGCCGCCCTCGACGTACTGCGCGAGGAAATCGGCGTGATTAAATCGATACTCTTCATGGGCGACAACTATTCAAAGGAGTGGGAGAATGAGGCGCGGCGGCGCGGGCTTCCCAACAAGAAGACAACACCCGAATCGCTTCCCGATCTCATAACGCCGAAGGCGCTCGAGCTGTTCGAGAAATACGGCGTATTGTCGCACGTCGAACTTACATCACGGTATCATATCCGCATAGAACGGTACACAAAAGAAATCGATATCGAGGCAATGACGCTATACACGATTGTCCAGAACCAGGTTATCCCCGCGGCAATAAAGCAGCAGAACGACATCGCCTCGTCGATCCTGTCCGTAATCAACGTGCTCGGCGACAATCCCGATCTCAACGCGCAGAAAGAACACCTCAGGCTGTTAACAAGCCTTATAAGCGCGTGCCAGTCGCTGCTGAATGACTTAATGCGCAAGCGGGATGCCGCTGTGGCTATGGACGACGAGGAGAAAAAAGCCGCGTATTACGGATCTGAAATCAAAAAGCTTATTAACGAAATCAGAATCTGCGTAGACACTATCGAGCACTACTCCGACGACGAGCGCTGGCCGCTCCCGAAGTACTGGGAGATGCTCTTTATCAGTTGATGATTTTGCGGGATGCGCTGCCGGTGAGGCGCGCATCCCGTATCACGTTAAAACCGCAGATATTCCCTGTCGCGGCGGTTGATAAGCTGTATATAGGCGTAAATATTCTTTTGCTTGCCTTCCTTGAGAATGCGGTATCCCTCATCGCGGCAGCGGTCGCACGCGCCGAGGGGCACCTCTATGCAGAGGCACAGCGGATTGACCGATGAAAGGCTTTCTATCTTCAGTATGCCCGCACACTCGTTGCATATCATCACCGACTCCACCTGGTTCTCACGTATCCCGTCGGTATCGTAAAAAATCGGCTTCTTGCGCACCATATAGTTGCCCGGCATGCCGCGCATCACGAAGTTGCGCGAATTGCGATAGCGGTCGAGAACATCCTGCCCCACTTTTTTAATATACTGCGTAATCACGGGATTCTGCTTCATTGCGTCGCTGTTGTAATCGGGCTCGCGCACATGCGAATAATCCACGCCCGCCATGGCCAGCACAATGCCGAGATTGACGTACGGCAGCGCGCCCTGAATAGAGTACCCCCCTTCGAGCACCGCGATATCGGGCCGCAGCAGCTCGTTCAGCCGGGCGTATCCCCGGGCGGAGAAACGCATGTTCGTAATCGGGTCAGTGTAATGATTGTCCTGTCCGGCGGAGTTTATTATCAGGTCGGGCTTGAAGTCATCGAGTATCGGCAGTATCACTTTTTCGAGCACGTAGAGAAATCCCTCGTCGGATGTTTGCGGCGGAAGGGGGATATTCACGGTCTTCCCGATCGCGTTTGGTCCGCCCATTTCGTCGACAAATCCCGAACCGGGATAGAGGGTGCGCCCGTCCTGGTGGATGGAGATATACAGCGTATTCGGATCGTTCCAGTAAATATCCTGGCTTCCGTCCCCGTGGTGGCAGTCGGTATCCACGATGGCAATCCGTTTCTGGCCGTAGTGTTCGCGGATATATTCCACCATGACTGCTTCGATGTTGATATTGCAGAAGCCCCGCGCCCCGTGCACAACCTTCATCGCGTGGTGTCCCGGCGGGCGCACAAGCGCGAACGCCCGGTCTTCCTTTTTTTCCATCACAAGCTTCGCCGCGGTGATCGCCCCACCCGCCGAAATAAGATGCGACTCCGTACAAACGCTCTCGACATCGGGAAAACAGAAGTGGACGCGCTCGACATCCTGAACGGTGGCAACTTCCGGTTTATATTCCCCTATGCCGTCAATATCAAAGACACCCTCTTCCTTCAACTGGTCCTGCGTATACAGCAGGCGCTCCTGCCGCTCGGGGTGCGTCGGGCTTATCGCCCAGTCATAGGCGGGAAAGAAAATAATCCCCAGCCTGTTTTTCGCTTTCAGCATAGGTTCCTCAGCACATCGTTATATTCATGCAGCACGCCGGGCTTCACCTGGCACCGCACCCTGATATTCCTGCCGGTAGTATCATACCCCTGCACCATGTTGAACGAGGCCGAATCAAGAATTTCAGCGTGTATGTGCCTGTCGGCCACATCGGTCTTTTTCATGTGTCCAAGCAGGTATTTCTTTGCGTCGGCCTCGGCCTCTTCGAGGGAATAGCCTGCGGGAATGTCGCGGCTCACGCCGATGTCAGGGATGATCATCCTGCCCTTTTCGGTATCGGCAAGAAGCTCGATATACATCGTCGTTCTCGCAAGCGCTGCGCCGATTGCGTTCGCCACCGCGTAGTTTTGCGGTACGTTGACCGGCAGGCGGAGCGCATCGGCAAGGCGCTTTGAAAACGCCTTCGCCGGGCCGCCCATAACGTAGACCTGCTCGGGCGCCACCTTTTTGCCCTCAAGAAGCTCGTGTATCGTATAGACGGGCTTCATGTTGATTTCATCGACCAGCCGCCGTACCGCATCGCAAATGGCGCCAACCGCACAGTCGATCGCTTTTTTTGCAAGATCATTCGGCTTCATGCCGTTGTTCTTCGCAAGCCCGGCAATCCCCGCCGCCGAGGCGTTCACGTCGCCATGGGAATCGATCTTCATGAAATTAAACGCGTCCGTGAGGGCCACAGCGGCGCCCCCATCGGCCAGCGACGGGCCAAGCCTGTCCGGGCCGACACTGACCACGCCGCCGTCCCTGACCCGCAGCACCGAATCGCCGCCGATCCCGATGGACTTCGTTCTAAGCGCCCGCACCAGCGTCGCCGCCGAGTTAAGGGAGATGCCGTCAGGCTCGATAATCGGCGCACCGGAAGCGAATATCGCGATATCGGTGGTCGTTCCGCCGATATCCAGCAAAACAGAATCGCGCGTTACCTGACACAGGGCGATTATCCCCATCACGCTGGCCGCCGGCCCCGAAAGGATCGATTCCACGGGCAGGCCCTTCGACACCGCCAGCGGCATGGTGCCGCCGTCCGCCTTCAATATATTGAGATTCGCCTTTATGCCAAATCCGTTGATGCTCTTTTCGACCGACTCTGCGAACGCATTAAACTGGCGCCACACCGCGGAATTGTAATACGCCGTCGCCACGCGCCGCGGGAAACTGAGCCTGCCGGAAAGCATATGCCCTGGCGTTATAAAATCGGCCGCGCTGCCTATTTTTTCACACAGCCGGTTCTCCTGGGCGGGATTTCGTGTGGAAAATTTCGTTATCGCGGCGTATACTTTGCAGCCTGCTTTTTTCGCCGCCTTTAACGCGCTGTCCGTTTCCTTCGTGTTCAGGGGAAGAATTTCCGTACCGCGATGGTCGATCGAGCCCGTGATGGAGTAGTAATACTCGCCCAGCCTGTAATTCGCGGGATCGACGCCGGGGCCGGCGGACACAAGCACGGCAACATTCTCAGTTTTTCCTTCGACAATCGCGTTGGTCGAAAGCGTTGTACTGAGATTGACGCGCTCGATATCGTCCCTGTTCACGTTTTTCACGGCGTTTTCGATGCCGCGATTCACCGTTTCAAGGAGATCGTTGTGGTTTGTTTTCACTTTGTCTGTGGCAACAATGCCGGTTTTGTCGATAATCACGACATCCGTATGAGTGCCGCCAACATCCAGGCCGAGAAGCATACTATGCCATCCTCTACGTTCAGTATTGCAAGAATTCTACACGCCGAAAGAGCGCCTGTCAAGATACTTACACGTTTATTTGAGAAATCGTTCAGCGGGTATTGATGAGCCGGCGGCGTTCACCCTCGATACCGGCCATCGACGCGCCGGGGCAAGTATGCGAACAGTGATGCGTGCTTACGGTTGATGATATAGAGAAAGGATTATCAGCGCTCTTTACACGTCGATCCCGAGCTTTTCAGCGGCGAAACGCACCATCGCCATGTCTTCATCCTGCGTCGTCTTTTCGATACCGTCGTGGCGCGACATCGAATCGCTGCGGACTATCCCCGCAATCTCCCACGCGTAGGGATGAAAACCGAAACGCTTTCTATGGAGATAATTCGCGAGGGCGTTAAGCAGACAGTTCGTCGAATTCGGATCGGTATCCTTCGGCTTTACCCATCCGAGCGATTCGATGGAGCGGACGATCGCGTCTTCATCGTAATCCGTAAACGCCAGGGGATGGATGTTTACGGGCCAGCGTTCTTTTTCTATTGCAAGATCGTCATCGGAAAGAAAATATCGGGCGAGGTTATTTTCCCTGAAGCCGCCGATAAGCGGGTCCCGCACCGAGCTGAGGGTCAAGCGCTGGAGGCGCGGATTGGTCTGCATTATCGCCGAACTGATAGGGGCCTGCCCCGGCGACCACCCGTACGCGGAGAGCGGTATATGCATTTTCAACGCCATCTTCAGAACCTGCGATTTGACCAGCCCTATGCAGGTCGTGCAGATTGCGCTGGCGCGGTCGAGGGTTTTAGGGCTGTAGATATCATGCACCGCGGAATAGCGGAAGACGCTTTTCAGCAGAGTGAAGCTCGGCCTGAACAAAATGCTCGTCGCGCCCATTACGTCCGTCATGCGAATAATGTTCTCCCGGGCCTGACGCGATATGAAACCATTGTCGAACGTCAGTGCGAGAAGGCGAAGTCCGTATTTCTGCGTCAGCATGTACATCGTGTACGTGGAATCCTTGCCGCCGCTGTACGCCATAACGACATCGTACTCGTGTTTTCCCCGCACCTGTTCAACGAGTGATTCGAATTTTTTCAGGTATTCGAGCTTTTTGGCCTCATCGGGAACCGGGGTGTTATTGCAGTAATTGCACACCCCCTTTTCATCGAAGTAAATTCCGGGAAAAGTCTCCGGCAGCACGCACCGCGAACAGAATTTCATACGCT
>DHPI01000017.1:0-4765 GCA_002407865.1 Spirochaetia bacterium UBA5368 | reverse complement strand
ACGCTCATCCCTGCACGGCCTTTTATTCTATTCCCTTCGAACGTAAAAAATTCACCAGATTTTTTACGCTATCGAGGTTTTCGGGAACAAGCTCTTCGTCGGCAATCGTTATTGAAAAACGCTCCTCGAGGAAGGTAACCAGCTCGAGCACACCGGTGGAGTCCATGATCTTCGTCTCGATAAGCGAGTCTTCAACACCAAAACTGACATCGCTGCGCCCTGCGATAAAGTTCTCCCGTATAAAATTAATTATTTCCTGCTGTACCGGGAGGGAGGATACTCCCGTTTTGTCAGATGCCGTATCCATATGATAATCCGTCAATGTAATAGTAATGTAATCGCGCGCCAGTCGAAGATGAGCAAACGTCGTTTTATATATTTATACCTGTATGATATAGTTTATAATAATGTACATTTCGAATTCTGTCAAGAACAAACATGCTGCCATTTGCCCGCCAATTGGCCCTTTGCTGCCGCATGACGCTTTTCGCATTGCCACGAAGACGCGAAGCGGCCGCGTACGCGACATCATGGCAATGCCCGCGGAACCTCCCGTATATGCGCGGTAGCCGTATTCTTCGAGGTAAAGTCGCGAAACGCCCGGCGCACCGCATCCTCCCCAAGCGAAAGCGCCGCCGCGGCCTCTTCAACCTTTGCGCCGCGCTCCCACGAATACAGCAAAAGGTCTAACTTTTCGAACGGGATGCGGAAGAAAAATTCCTGGTCGCTTACAGGAAGGCTGAAGGTATCCGGGCTCGGCTGACGATCAATAATTTCTTTTGAGACATCGAGATACCGCGCAAGCTGATACACCTGGTTTTTATAGAGATGCAAAATCGGTTCGATATCCGTGCCGGCATCACCGTATTTACATATATCGCCGAGAATGAATTCCGTTTTGTTCGTGGTTCCCGCGACGATCATGTCGCGCCGCTCGGCCTCCCAGTAGAGATGCACCATACGGGCGCGTATTTTAATGCTGGCGAACGCCGCAAGCGCGCGAAACGTGTCCGCCGACAGCCTCTTTTTTTTCAGCGATCCATCGGGCATTTGGACCTGCAAAGTATAAAAGCTGAAGGCGTCGCGATCGAGAAGATCGGACGGCAAAATAATATTATATTTGCATCCCGGCCCATAGCCCGGCACAAGCCTGGAAATGTACTCGTCGCGCCACGCATACCCCCCCACGCTGTCGACTGTCGGCGTAATGTCAATCTCGCGGCACGCTATGCCGAGCGCCGCCGCATGGCCGGCCGCGAAGCGGCTGCTTACGGGATTCGATTCTTTTTCTGGCAATACAAGTCCCACGACATTGTCCCGGCCTATGGCCCTGACGGCCAGGGCGGCGGTAACCGACGAATCGACGCCCCCGCTGAGGCCGACAACGATACCGCTGCGGCGATACACAGTATACACCTGCTCCCGTATGAATGCGCAAATCCTGTCACATTCATGTCCGGGATTTAACGCGAGAACATTGTGCTCATATCCCATGACGCACTCCCTTCTCCAAAACTATAGACAGCATGGACACGATACGAACGATGAAAAAACTTTCTCTATTTTCAGTCCGCAGCAGACGACAGGAACGCTAATAAGCGTGCAGCCGCTATTTTTCTCCCTGTTTCATTCAAATGGCCGTCATCGTATGTGTAGAGCGTAGCCAGCGCGTATATACACCTGCCGCCTCGCATGGCACACTCATGCCGCCCATCCGGATATGTAGATTCAATCGCCGCCAGATCGTACACCCGCGCGGCGGGATATTTCCGTCGCAGCAAGTCATTAAATTGGTTTCTTTTAATGTTGTGATCGCGCCCGATAATTTTTTTTACAAACCCCCTGGCGCCGGAAGGCTTCACCGACAACGGCACAGTCACGTGCACAAATAGCGTATGTGGATATTTTTTTTCGAGCCGGGACATGGCCGATGTATAGTAATCAAAAAGAGCGTTAGCATCGGTATGCTGCAGCACGTCAACATAACAGAACTTAAAAAAAGCGATATCGGCTTTCACGCCAATGCCGTTTTCCATCGAATGAACAAACGCGTCGATTTTAGATTTTGGGTCCATGTTTTTTCCGTTTCGGCTGTGCGCAAACACCCCGCCGCGAAACACAGTCGGACTGTCCGATTCGACGACATTCATCCGTATTGAAGGATTGTCCGCCAGAACATCCCTGATCCCATCGACAATATTATAGCCGACCGACTGGTGGCCGAAATATATTTTTTTATCTTTGAGCCGTTGCAGTGCGGACGCCATGTCCAGTGTCTGTTCGCCGGCATGATGTATTTTGCTTTCCACCTTTTCACCTTTATCGCAGCAGCACGAAAGCGCAATAAACAGCCCCGCAGCCGCCAATGCCATTGTAGTTTTCATTTTTAAAATCCCGCATGTGTTTTATGTTTTTAATTGTATGATATTCATATATTACTTAAAGTCAAGATTATTTCACTGAATGTCGATTAAATATATACTATCATTTACCGACATCTATCACCCGCGCTTCAATTTTTTCCAACTCACGTAAATTATTTTTTAAAATAATATTGACTTATCACGCAATTTCATTTTTATTTATTCTATCGTTAGCGGAATCCCATACTACACAAAAAAGCTGTTCAGCCGAATCCATCGTAAGAGGAGTATTTGTATCTGAAGGCATCGTCATAATACTGTGAGTGCTGCTTTCCACAGATATATCAATCTTCCCTCAAGCTGTACCTTACGCTCTGCACATATCCCGTTTCTGCGGGAAGAAATCCTATTATTAATGTAATCAAATATTTGTCTCTTACATTCAGCCAGATTAATCGTTGTGAGGGGTATCTCATGATACTTAATGTAATTGAATTTCAGCAGGCAATATCTACATACAGAAATATTTTTCATCGATTGCTGGTGTTCAGTATATGCAGCGGTTTTTTGCTCCTCTTTTGCGCCGAAAAAGAGATGGTGTCCGCTCCAAGCGATCTCGAGGCCGTCGCGGTTTCCCCATACCAGATTGATCTGGTATGGTCGCATGGAGGCGAAACTCCCGATGGGTTCTCAATCGAGAGAAAAATGTATTCTGAATCAGGTTTTACTGAAATTGTGCGCACAAACGCATCCGCCAACTCATACAGCAATACAGGACTTAAGTCAGATACGCTATACTACTATCGCGTAAAGGCATACAAAAGCGGAGATGTTTCAGGATATTCAAACGAAGCCAGCGCCCGGACATTTTCAAATTCTGCGCCGATCATTATCGGTCATTATCCACAAAATGACTCTACGGAAATACCGCTGAACACACAGATTACGGTAACATTTGACAAATCAATGAAGGTGGATACAATTACTAATGAAACGTTGTATTGCACCACAAGCTCAGGCGATGTCATATCGGGTTCAGTAACATATATAGAATCGAGTAAAACGGCCTCGCTCAATCCAACGAACACCCTGACAGCTACTACAAAATATACGGTGCATGTGACTACCGAAATCAAAGACAGTACCGAAACCCCGCTTGCAGAGGGCCTTACGTGGAGCTTCACCACGGCCGCGACAACCGACACGACACCGCCCATAATATCGAGCGTGTATCCCCAGAATAACAGCAGCAATGTTGCGGCAACAGTGATTATTACGGCAAAATTTAATGAGGCAATGGATTCTTCCACCATTACTGCAAATACATTTACGCTTGCCGATACCCTGAACAATCCTGTTACCGGTGTCGTTACATACGATACCGCAACCCTTACCGCAAAATTTACACCGGCCGCGGCTCTTCTTTACACGACACCCTATTCGGCGCGCATCACCACGGGCGCAAAAGACTGTGTGGGAAACAATCTGCAAAATGAATACACATGGAATTTTACGACACAGTCCCAGCCGCAGAACACTATGATAATCGATCACACATGCAGAAATATATTTCAAATCCCCGTTGCATCGATAACCGCCGCGAAAGCGACGCTGCACATCGCCTACGGGCACACCTCGCACGGCCAGCAGCTTACCGCGGGGATGACCTCACTTGACGCATTTATGACCGGCAGGGGATACGCCCCGGGCACGTTCGCGGTTGACTACGACGGCACGCCGGCGGCGGGCAGCCTTGATGTCTATGACAATCCGTGGTTCTCGTGGCCCCAGTACGGCAGGGACCTCGGCTCCAGCAATTACGGCAACGGCGACGGCGATTACACCGCGTGGGTGTACACCACGCGCAAATACCTCGGATGGATTCCCGGCTCGGGCAACGGCTCGCAGTTGACAGATTACGCGACCGGCGCCCCCGCCTACAACGCCGCGCAAAACCACAACTGCAACGTCATCATCTGGGCATGGTGCGGCCAGGTGGGCTACTGCGGCGACGCGCAGATAACGAACTACCTGAACAACATGTCGAAGCTTGAAACCGATTACCCGCAGGTGAAGTTCGTCTATATGACCGGCCATCTCGCCCGCGGCGAGCAGACACTGGATATCGGCCTTACCGGCAACGTCCACCGCCGAAACAACATGATACGCAACTATTGCGCCGTGAACAACAAGATACTCTACGACTTTGAGGATATTGAAAGCTATAATCCCGACGGCGTGTATTACGGCGACAGGTACGCGACCGATTCGTGCAATTACGACTACAACAACAACGGCAGAACCGAAGAACAGCTGATAACATGGGAGCTGCCGTTTACGCCGATCAACGGCGACAGAAGCTGGGCGTTAGACTGGCAGAACAGCCACACGCAAAACGTAGA
>DHPI01000072.1:68459-80999 GCA_002407865.1 Spirochaetia bacterium UBA5368 | reverse complement strand
CCTAAAATTAATCTGCTACCCGGACATCATCCCTGAAAAAATAATAAAAACGCTTGACATTTTTCCGATATCTCACCTATAGTCCCATACTCAATGAGAGCTGAAACGCGAATGAATGCAACGAATGCGAGAATGAACATCGTAAACCAGTGCTGGTGGTGGATGACCAAGGGGTTGTCCTCCGACTGAGCTATGGCATAATCTGAACATGCAGGCCGCGGGTGGGCAACCACCCGCGGCTTTTTTACAGGCAGAAAGGCCGTGGGATTCGTACGAGATCCTGCGGCCTTTTTTTTTCAGCGAACGGGAGTAACAGAATGACGCCACTCTATCCCTCGATCGAAACGGTGCGCCGGCTCGCTCGCCGCTACGACCGTATCCCGGTCTACCGCGAGCTTGACCTCTCGGCGGTGGGACTCTTGTCCCTTCTCAAGGCGCTTCAGAACGAGCCGCACGTGGCGCTGTTGGAGAGCGCTCGCGCCGGCGGTGCGTGGAACCGCTTTTCGTTCATCGGACTGGGCGCACGCCGCTTGGTGAGCTGCGAGCCGCCGCTGGTTATCGAGGAGACCGAGGGCGTACGGACCGAACGGCATGTCAATTTCTTCGACTATCTGAAGGCGGAGATGTCGCGTCACCGCTCGCCCGCGTTCGCGCGCTTCGGCAGCTTCAACGGAGGACTGGTCGGCTACTTCGCCTACGACCTAGTGAACGAGACGGGCATTTTACGCAAAAAGATCAGGCGTGATGGGGACGCACCCGCGGCCTTCCTGGTCCAGGTGGATGACTTCATCGTGTACGATAACCGCCGCGACCAGAGCCACGTCGCTGCCTGCCTGTACGTGGATCGCCCGCGTCCGCTCTCGGAGCAGTACCGCGAGATTGCCGGGCGCCTGGAGGCCATGGAGCGCGACATCATCGCGCGCGTCACACGCGCCACGCTTCCCTACCTGCCCTCCAGGCCCTCGCCGCTCGTTGTGAGCTTCCGCGAGGAAAAGGGATCCTTCGAGGCGAAGGTGCGCGCCGCCAGGGACAAAATCGCCGCGGGCGAGGCGATCCAAGTGGTGCTGAGCATGCGCGCCGACATCCACGATCCGGTGGATCCCTTTCGTTTTTACCTCAAGCTCCGCATGGTGAATCCCTCTCCCTACATGTTTTTCCTTAAGCAGGGAGACCGCTACATCGTGGGGAGCTCGCCCGAGATTCACGTAAAGGTGGAAAACGACACGGTGTACCTCAAGCCCATCGCGGGGACTATTGCGCGCGGAAGGACGGCGCGCGAGAACCGTGAAAACCGCTCGACCCTTCTCGCCGACCCCAAGGAGCGCGCCGAACACCTCATGCTGGTGGACCTCGCGCGGAACGACCTGGGCCGCATCGCCGCGCCCGGAAGCGTGCGCGTGGAGCGTTTCATGCAGCCCGAGGATTACTCGCACGTCATCCACCTGGTCTCCCTCACGAAGTGCGCGCTTGGCGAAGGGCGCGACGCCGTGGACGTCTTGCGCGAGACCTTTCCTGCCGGCACGGTGAGCGGCGCGCCAAAGGTGCGGGCCATGGAGCTCATCGACGCGATGGAGGGCCACGCGCGCGGGATCTACGCTGGCGCGGTGGGCTACATCGGCTATAACGGCAGGCTGGACACATGCATCACCATCCGCACCGCGGTGTTCGAGGGAGAGCGGCGCTACATTCAGGCCGGCGCCGGCATCGTCCATGACAGCGTGCCTGCGCGCGAGTACGACGAGATCATCCACAAGCTCCGCGCGCTTTCGCTGAGCCTTCAGTATGCGCGCAAAAACTCAAGAGAAGAGGCCGCCCGTGCTGCTCATGATTGATAACTATGATTTGTTCACCTACAGCCTGGTCGAGTACTTCCGTGTGCTCGGCGAGGAGGTCGAGGTGGTGCAGTTCCATCCCGAGTCGTACCTGACCGAACACGGTCTCACGATGTTTGGAAATTTTATCGGAGGTTGCAGATGAACGCCATACGCGAAATACGAACCCTCTCGGAGGGAGGGACCCTCTCTGCGCTGGAGAGCGAGGGGCTGTTCAACGCCATCTTCCGGGGCGCCGTCTCGGAGATCGAGATTGCGGCCGCGGTGGTGGCGCTTAAGGTGCGGCGCGAGACGCCGCAGGAGATCCTCGGCGCGGTGCGCTCGATGCGCGCCTTCGCTTCTCCGCTGGATCTGTGTGAGGGAGGCATCTTCGACACATGCGGTACCGGCGGCGACCATTCGGGCTCGTTCAACGTGTCGAGCGCCGTGGCGCTCACCCTGGCCGCGCTCGGCGTGCCGGTAGCCAAACACGGCAATCGTTCGGTGTCCAGCAAAAGCGGCTCGGCCGATTTCATCGAGGCGCTCGGCGTGCCCATAGGGCTCACTGGAACGGAGGCGGCCGAGTATTTCAAAAAGCGCCGGTTCGTTTTTCTCTTCGCGCCCAATTACCACCCCGCCATGAGGCACGCCAGCGCCGTGCGGAAAGCGCTGGGCGTGCGCACCATCTTCAATTACCTTGGCCCCCTCACCAACCCGGCAGCCCCGCTCAGACAGGCGATCGGCGTGTTCCATCCCGCCATGCTTCCGCTCTATGCCGGCGTAACGGCCGAGCTCAATTACGACTGCGCGGTCATCTACTCGGCGCATGACGGCATGGACGAGGTCTCGCCGGTCGCGCCCACCGAGGTGCGCATGGTGAGCGGCCGTCGGGTGCGCTCTTTCACAATCGATCCGGCGCGCTACATAACCGCCGAAGAGGCCGCGAGCCTTCCCCGGAATCTCACGGCCGCCGGGAACGCGGAACGCTTCGTCGAGACCGTCGGTTCGACGTCACCCACGCCGCTCGGCAGGCTTATCGCGCTCAACACCGCGCTCGCGCTCTTTGCACATCGCGGCGGCGGCGAAATCGAGGCGCACTACGCGACGGCGCTCGACGCCGTCCACGGCGGCGCGGTGCTCGCGACCCTTTCGGCCCTGAGGAACAACGGAAATGCGCACTGACAGCTTCGGTCTTGCGCACATTCCGGCACTTAAGCGCCGCGAGCTTGCCGATGTCCGCGCCCGCCTGAAGGTCGCGCCGCCGCGCGCCAGGGGACTGAAGGGCGCTTCGGTGCTCATCGGGAAAACGGGAATCATCGCCGAGATTAAAAGGTCCTCGCCATCCATGGGACTGATAGCTTCCGGCGATGCAGCGGCGATCGCATCGCGATATGAAAACGCCGGCGCGTTCGCGGTGAGCGTGCTCACGGACAGTACCCACTTCGGAGGCTCGTGGGACGACCTTGGCGCAGTGACGCGCTCCGTGGAACTGCCCGTGCTCTGCAAGGAGTTCGTGTGCTTCCCCGAGCAGGTCGACCTCGCCGCCGCGCTCGGTGCCGACTTGGTGCTTCTCATTGCGCGTATGCTCTCGCGCCTCGACCTGGCCGCGCTCTACCGGCGCTCAATTCAGGCCGGAATCGCGCCGATCGTCGAGGTGCATGACCAACGCGAGCTCGACAAAGCGCTCGCCCTCGCGCCAAAAGCCATCATGGTAAACACGCGCGATCTGGAAACGCTCCGGATTGCACGCGAGATTGCTTTCGCCACGCTCCGCGCCGTTCCTCACGGCATAACGCGCGTCTGCGCGAGCGGTATCGATACCGCCGACGATGTCCGCCGCGCGCGCGAACACACGGGCGCCCGCGTTTTCCTGGTGGGAACTGCCCTCATGCGCGCCTCTGACCCCGAAAAGCTTCTCACGGAGATGGGTCATGTTTGTTAAGCTCTGCGGCTTCACGCGCGAGGGGGACCTGGCCGCAGCCGCGGAATTTCCACTCTCGGCCGCCGGCTTCGTGTTCCACGAAGCTTCGCCGCGCCTCGTGAGTGTGGAGCGCGCGCTCTCTCTCGGTCGCGTGCTGGATGGGACCGGTGTTCTGCGCGTAGGGGTTTTCACCGGGCGCGATGCGGACGCCATCGCGCGGGCGGCCGAGGTCGCGCGGCTGGATTGCGCACAGGTCTACGACCCGTTCGTCGTCGAGCGCCTTCGCGGCCGCATCCGCGTTATCGCCGCCTGCCGTGTGAGCGGGACGGAGGATATTAAAGCGCTCACGGCCGTGCCGGGGGACGAGCTTTTGCTCCTGGACCGCTTCGACAGCCGCCGCTACGGCGGAACGGGAAAGACATTCGACTGGAAGGCGCTCTGCGGATTTCCGCACATCGACCGCGCCATCGTTGCGGGCGGCATCAACGCGGCGAACGTCGGAATGCTCCTGGCCGCCGTCCGGCCGTTCGGAATCGACGTCTCGTCGGGGATCGAAGACGCTCCCGGAATTAAATCTAAGGAAAAGATAATGAACCTGTTCAACACACTTCGCGAGGTACACAATGAAATCCATGCCCGATAAACGCGGATATTACGGCGAGTACGGGGGGCGCTTCGTACCCGAGAGCCTTATAAACGCCCTGTGCGAACTCGAGGACGCCTACCGGCGCTTCCTGAAAGACACGACCATACGGCGCGAGCACGCTCGTCTGCTCCGCGACTATGCGGGGAGACCCACACCGGTCTATCACGCCCGTCGCCTTTCGGAGAAGATTGGTCTGGAGCTGTTTCTCAAACGCGAGGACCTGGTGCACACCGGATCGCACAAGCTCAACAACACGCTCGGACAGATACTACTGGCCCGCTCCATGGGGAAGCGGCGCGTTATCGCCGAGACCGGCGCCGGCCAGCACGGCGTGGCGACCGCCACGGCCGCCGCGCTTACCGGCATGGAGTGCCGCGTCTACATGGGGGCCGAGGACGTGGCCCGGCAGGCCCCGAACGTGCACCGTATAAAGCTCCTGGGGGCGGAGGTGGTACCGGTGGAAACCGGCCAGCGCACCCTGAAGGACGCCGTGAGCGAGGCCATGCGCGACTGGGTGGCAAGCGTTCGCACCACGCACTACCTCATTGGCTCGGTGATCGGGCCGGCGCCCTTTCCGCGGATTGTGCGCGACTTCCAGTCGGTCATCGGCCGCGAGGCCCGCTCGCAGATGCGCCGCATAACGGGGCGCGATCCCGATGTTGTGGTCGCCTGCGTGGGAGGCGGGAGCAACGCGGCGGGCGTCTTCTCCGCCTACCTCGGCGAGAAGCGCACGGCGCTCGTTGGCGTAGAGGCCGGGGGCCGTTCACACGCGCCCGGCGACCACAGCGCCTCGCTCGGCAGGGGACGCCCCGGCATCTTCCAGGGTAGTCGCACCTACCTGTTGCAGAGCGACGAGGGCCAGGTGCTTCCGGTGCATTCGATCTCGGCCGGTCTTGACTACTCCGGTGTGGGACCGGAGCACAGCTATTTCAGGGATAGCGGCCTCGTCCGCTACGCGGAGTGCTCGGACGCCGACGCGCTCCATGCCTGCCTTGAGCTCACGCGGACCGAAGGGATCATACCGGCGCTCGAGAGCAGCCACGCGCTTGGCTACGTTATGAAAAACCGCCGTGCGCTGCGCGGCGCCACCGTCCTCGTTAACCTTTCCGGGCGAGGTGACAAGGACATGGGAATAATCGAGGAGGCGTTAAAGGCATGAGCGGCTATAACGGCGTATACCTGATGGGCAACTACCCCGACGCGGATCACTTCACGGCGGCCGCGCGTCTGGGCCTGGAGCGTTTCGACTTCCTCGAGGTGGGAGTGCCCTTTTCCGATCCCGTGGCCGACGGGCCGGCCATCGCCCGCGCCGGGGAGGAGGTGCTCGGGCTCGGCTTCCGGCTTGAGGATCTCGCCGCTTCGGTCGGCGAGATCCGGCGGAAGGCCCCCGCTGGCAAAAAGATCTATTTCATGAGCTACGCGAACCCGGTACACAACCGCGGCCTCGCGCGCTTCGCTGACGTGGCGCGCCGCTCCGGCGCTGACGGCCTTATTGTACCCGACGTGCCCTTCGTGGAGAGCGCCCCCTTCCGTGACGCCTTCACCCGGAAGGGACTGGAATACATCGATTTTGTCACGCCAGAGAACACCCCCGAACAGATCGACGCGACGGCGCGCTCGGCGCGGGGCTTTCTCTATTTTGTCTCGATACGCGGCGTAACGGGAAGCGGCTTCACCCTGGATGATGCCACGCGCGCGAAGATACGCCGGGCCCGGCGCGCGAGCAGCGTTCCGGTGGTGCTGGGGTTCGGGATACGGAGCGCGGCAGACGCGCGCGCGGCCGTGGAGCTCGCGGGCGGCTTCATCGTGGGAACGGGCGCCGTCGCGGCCCTTCGCGACGGGGGGCTGGAGGGGTTTGGAGGCTACATCGATTCGCTTTTCGGGTGAAGCCGGAAGGCACGCGCGGAAACTGCCATTTCTTGCGAAGATCGAAGCTCAGGTTCATCTGTGAGGGCCTGCCGGAAAAGAGGTAGTCAGGCCCGTAGTAGATGTTGAGCTCGAACTGATCGAAGACGATGAAGTGCCCCGCCACGCCCGGGGCAAGGCCGTACTGTTCGTCCCTGATCTCGTAATCATACCCGTAGTCGTACCCTTTGAACCGCACGCCTTCTAAATAGGACTTTCTGAAAAAGCCGTAAGTCCTGGAAAAATTAATGGAAAGAACGAAAGGGGTATAGTAGAAGTGTACGGGAAAAGCGAGAAACTCGCGATAAACCATTTATAACGTAGAGGGGAAACGGATGTCACTGTATTATCTCATCGCGATTATCGCGCTTTTACTTATAAATCTCGTTGTGCTCTTTATGGTGCTTGCCCGTAACGCCGCCGGGTCCGGTACCGCCCTGCTGGAACAGCGCTTTTCCGCGCTTGAAAAAAACCAGCAGCGTACCGACACCCTGATACGCGAAGAGATTGCCCGCAGCAGAACGGAGGCGCTGGCCGCCGCGCGGCAGGGCAGGGAGGAGCAGTCCACCGCGATCAGGCACCTCAGCGATTCGTTGCTGGCGCGCATGGCAGAGGCGGCCACCGGTACTGAAACACGCCTTGAGAGAATGCGTGCGACTGTTGAAGAGCGCCTTCGCCAGTTGCAGGATGATAACAGCCGCCGGCTTGAGCAGATGCGCGCTACTGTTGATGAAAAGCTGCAGTCGACGCTCGAGAAGCGGCTGGGCGAATCGTTCAGGCTTGTCAGCGATCGGCTTGAACAGGTCTACAGGGGTCTCGGCGAGATGCAGGTGCTGGCTTCGAACGTCGGCGATTTAAAGCGGGTACTTACCAACGTGAAGTCCCGTGGCACATGGGGTGAGATTCAGCTTGGCGCGCTGCTCGAACAGATCCTCACAAAGGAGCAGTTTGAAACGAATGTTGCCACGAAGCGCGGCTCGCGGGAGCGGGTCGAGTTCGCTATAAAGCTGCCCGGCCGGGACGGGGCGGGCGCGGAGGCCGTGTGGCTTCCCATCGATGCGAAGTTTCCACAGGAGGATTACCGGCGGCTGCTGGAGGCGCAGGAGCAGGCGAATACTATCGCGGCGGAAGAGGCGGCGAAAAATCTTGAACTGCGGATACGCAGCGCCGCGAAGGATATTAGCGAGAAGTACATCAACCCCCCGGACACAACCGACTTTGGCATTATGTACCTGCCGACCGAGGGGCTGTACGCAGAGGCCATACGGCGTCCTGGCCTCACCGATGTGCTGCAACGCGATTTCAGGGTCGTCGTTGCGGGGCCGACCACGCTTGCGGCGCTCCTCAATTCGCTGCAGATGGGGTTTCGCACCCTTGCGATCGAGAAACGCTCGAGCGAGGTATGGGCGCTCCTCGGCGCGGTCAAGAGCGAGTTTGGCAGGTTCGGCGATATCCTCGAGAAGACGCAGCAGAAAATCCGCGAGGCGAGCAATACCATCGAGGACGCTGCGCGCAAATCTCGCACGATAGAGAGGAAGCTGCGGAAGGTACAGGAGCTTCCCGCCGCGGACACGGCCGCGATGATCGGCGATGACGATGCCGATGACAACGAATCAAAATAATCTGGAAACTGTGGCACAATGCAATATACTGTAGCGCAGAGGATATAATTATGACAGTGGCTCGAGTTTTGACAATTGCCGGTTCTGATTCCGGCGGTGGCGCCGGAATCCAGGCCGATTTAAAGACTATTACGGTGCTTGGCGGATTTGGCATGAGCGTGATAACCGCGCTTACGGCGCAAAACACAACTGGCGTGCAGGGCGTCTTCGATGTGCCGGTAGATTTCATTGAAAAGCAGTTCGATTCGGTGCTCTCGGATATCGGCGCTGACGCGGCAAAAACCGGCATGTTGTCATCATCCGCGATCATTCTATCCGTGGCGAAAAAAATCCGCCAGTATAACGTCGCACGGCTCGTGGTCGATCCCGTGATGGTGGCCAAGGGGGGCGCGACGCTTCTGCGAAGCGAAGCGCGTGACACGCTGATTGGGGAACTTATACCGCTTGCGTATGTCGTCACGCCGAACATCCCGGAGGCCGAGTCGCTTACCGGGATGACAATCGGGAGTATGGATGATATGAAGGCCGCCGCTGGCGCGATTCACAAAATGGGTGCGCGCAATGTAGTTATCAAGGGCGGCCACATGAGCGACGGGGCGACCGACATTCTCTTTAACGGGAAGGATTTTCACTATTTCGGCTCTGAGCGCTTCGCGACCAACAATACGCACGGCACTGGCTGCACGTATTCATCGGCAATTGCCACGCTGCTTGCACGCGGCAAATCGCTCGAAGACGCGGTGCGGTACGCGAAATACTATATCACCGAGGCCATACGCTATTCGCTTCATGTGGGAAGCGGACACGGGCCGACAAACCATCTCGCGCCGATACTGGTCGGCGGGGAGGGAAAATACGGCTATATGCCCGCCGCGGTCACAGGGGGAAACGATACCGAGCGGTAATTGTATGCCGGGCCGGCCCGGTGATGCGATGTTACGGTTGATCGGTATATACGTGATATTGAGGTTGTTTTTTGAGAAAAGCGGCAGCATCATGGCTGCGATGAGTTTTCCAATTACCGGAATGCGTGTTGCGCGTGCGCTTTGCCAGGTTATCGGCCATATATAGGCGAGAGCCGCCAGCCACCATCCCGGTCGTTTCGACATACGGGGTCTCCGCTCGAATTATCTATTTAAAGACTGTACAGTCGTCTATTCCGCCTGACGGTTTCGCAGGGCCGCACGATAGACATCTTCGTAATCAACTGCCGCCTCGTCCCATGATCGTGAGAACGCCATGGCGTTGCCGCGAAGTATAGCCCATGCGTCTGTATTTGTAAACACCTTAATTGCATGCCTGATGGCCTGATAGAGTTCCTTCCGCGTAAGATTGTCGAATTTAAAGCCGTTTCCCGTGCCGGTTGTTGCATCCCATTGTTCGATCGTATCGTCAAGGCCGCCGGTGGCGCGCACTACCGGGATAGTGCCGTATTTCAGGCTATACATCTGGTTCAGCCCGCATGGCTCGTAGCGTGAAGGCATAACGAATATATCGCTGCCCGACTCGATGAGGTGTGAAAGCCGCTCATCGAATCCCCAGCGCAGCGCAACCCTGTGCGGAAACATCTCTTTAAGATTTTCGAACCGACGAATAATCGCTTCATCACCCTGCCCAAGAATGACGAACCGGCAGTTCGTATCGGAGAGGATGTACGGCATCGTCTCTGCAAGCACGTCCATTCCCTTCTGGTAGGTAATGCGGGAAATGGAGCCGAGGAGGGGCGCCGGAGGTTCCGGATCGAGCCCCATCGCGCGCTGCAACTGTATTTTGCACAGGTCTTTGCCCGCCATGTCGTCAGGGGAGTAGCGTGCGGAAATCAGCGTGTCGCGGGCCGGGTCCCATTTATCGTAATCGACGCCGTTAGGTATGCCGTAAAATCGGCCTTCAATGTCTTTAAACACCCCGGCAAGGTCGTAGCCGAATTCCCTGGTGGTCAGCTCTCGTGCGTATTTTCCGCTGACGGTGGTGACCGCGTCGGCGAAGAGAATTCCCCCCTTCAAAAAATTCAGGTGGCCGAAAAATTCAAGCCCTCCGGTTGTGAACATATCATCGCCGAGCTGAGTAAAAAACAGGTTTTCCCTTCCGAAAACGCCCTGGTAGCCGGCATTGTGTACGCTCATTACCGACGCTGTACCGGCAAAAAACGGGTCATTCGCATGGATTTTTTTTAAAAAAATTACCGACAGGGCCGTCTGCCAGTCGTTGCAATGAATAATATCCGGCATAAAATGGAGCGCCTTGAGCGCCTGGAGGGCGGCGCGTGAGAAAAAAATGAAGCGCTCGGCGTTGTCGGGATATTCGCCGTAGGCGTTGCCGTACATCCCGTCGCGGCCGAAGTACATATCGTGTTCAATGAAATACGACGGTACGCCGGGAATGTGACGCGATTCGAACATGGCAGCCCATTTCTCGCCGCCGCCATGCGGTACGCCGAGCGGGTCGGGCAACATGCGCGCGTTGAACGCGTTTTTGTCGATAGCGTAATAGCGCGGCAATATCAGACGCGCGTCGTGGCCGTGTTTTGCCAGCGCTTTTGGGAGCGCATACGCGACATCGGCCAGTCCGCCGGTTTTAATGAACGGATACGCCTCGGGGGTGATAAACGCTATTTTCATGCCGGTTCAATTATCGACGGCAGATACCCCTCAGGTGCGTCATATCCCAAAAGTATCAATATCGTCGCGGCGACATTCGCGAGTCCGGGCGGATCGTCGAAATCGCGCAGTCGATATTCGTTTTTGAATCCGGGGTCGAAAATTATGAACGGAACCGGATTCAACGTGTGCGATGTTTTACGCACGGGATAGCCCGTTTTAGAATCGATCTTTATCTTCCCGTCTTTTTCAAGCTCGTACATCTCCTCAAGGTTTCCGTGGTCGGCGGTAATGAGCGCACGGCCGTGCGTTTCCTCGACGGCGTCAAGGATTCTCTTCAGGCACAGATCGACTGTTTCCGCAGCGATGATTGCCGCAGAGAGGTTGCCGGTGTGTCCCACCATGTCGCCGTTCGGGAAATTCAGCCGGATAAAATCGTACGCGCCGTTCCTGATCGCTTCAACGACTTTATCGGTGATTTCGGCGGCCTTCATCCAGGGCCGCTGGTCGAACTGTACTTTATCTGATTCGATTTCCTCGTATGTTTCAAGTTTTTCGTTGAACTTTTCGCTTCGGTTGCCGTTCCAGAAATAGGTGACATGCCCGTATTTCTGCGTTTCCGAAACCGCATACTGCCGGCAGCCCGCGCCGGCCAGGTATTCGCTTACCGTATGTTCGATGTGCGGGGGAAACACGAGATACTTTTTGGGGATTTTAAGGTCTCCGTCGTATTCCATCATGCCGGCGTAGATAACATCGGGATACCGTTCGCGGTTGAAACAGGTGAAATCTTTTTCGTCGAATGCCCTGGAAATCTCCATAGCCCGGTCGCCGCGAAAATTGGCCAATATGACCGAATCCCCGTCGACGATGGGGCCTACCGGCGTGCCGTCCTCGACGATGGTGAACGACGGCAGGTACTGGTCTGTGATGCCGTGGATCTCGCCTCGCAGCGTTTCTATCGCCTGCCGGGCGGAGGGGAAGGGGCGGGCCTTGCCAAGCACGTGCGCGTCCCATCCCCGTTTCACAATGTTCCAGTCGGCTTCATAGCGGTCCATGGTCGTGACCATCCTGCCGCCGCCGGAGGCGATGCGGTAATCGAGGCCGCTGTCAGTGAATTTCTTTAAAAACTCCTCCAGCCGGTCGACGTAGACAAGGGCGGATGTTTCGGGCACATCGCGTCCATCAAGCAATATGTGCAGCCGTATCTTTTTTACGCCGTCTTTCGCGGCCTGTTCTATCATCATCAGAAGGTGGTCAATGTGGGAATGTACGTTGCCGTCGGAGAGCAGGCCGATAAAATGCAGGGTTGCGCCGCCTTCGGCCGGGCGTGCGACGAGCGATTTCCACAGGTCTCCGTTATACATCGCGCCGGATTCGATCGCCTTCGTTACCAGCTTGGCGCCCTGTTCGTAGATTCTGCCGGCGCCGAGCGCGTTGTGTCCCACTTCGGAATTGCCCATATCGCTGTTGCTGGGCAGACCCACCGCGACGCCGTGCGCCCGAAGGCGCGTGTTCATATATTTGCGCGAAAGCATATCGAGGTTTGGCTTTCTTGCGAGAAAATACGCGTTCCCCTCGTTGTTTTTTCCGATTCCGAAGCCGTCCATTATGACAAGCACAAGCGGCCCCTTTTTTTTAATTGCGGCATTTGAAACAAGCGTATTCATTAATCACCTCGCATGCAATATCATCAAGCGCGGAAAACTGTGCGGGCGACGGTGCGAAGATTACAGGTAACGGGACCTGAATTCCTCCTCGGTAAGCAATGGCACGTAATTGCGCGCAAACACCTTTTCCAGTAAAATCTGTATCTTCTGGTTCATCGCGAAAATCACAAAATCGATCCGCTTTTCGTCCGCCATTTTCAGCATCGACAACAGCGCCGCCATCGCCGCCGAGTTCAGGTTCTCCACATGCATCAGGTCGACGCCGATGACAGAGAGGTTGTCGTCCAGCTTTTCCCTCATTGCCGACATAAGCTTCGCCTCGTCATGGAATTCGAACAGGCCCGACAGATGGAAGACCAGCACTTTTC
>DHPI01000072.1:57127-68360 GCA_002407865.1 Spirochaetia bacterium UBA5368 | reverse complement strand
GTATGGAAGACCAGCACTTTTCCGCTTTTTGTGTAGTTTACCAGCATTTCCTTCCCCCATTACACAGTGAGGCGCAGTGGCCTGTGCCAGATGTCGTCTGTTGCGCGGCATTTACAGGCCTAATTTTTTTGTAAGCGCTCTCACCTCGCGAAGATGCAGCATCGTTGTTTTCGAAAAGGATGGTTTTGGGTGCGAACTGTCGGTAATGTCCTTTTCCATCGATTGCAGCACTCTCGCGCTTGCGTCTTCAAATTTATCCTTTAAAAATAATAATTCATCTCTTTCAATCCTTTTTCTTAAAAAAATAGCTGTGAATGATGCTGAGATTTTGTCGCCAGCCGTGCGGAAGGCGCGCCCCATAACGCGTTTCAGCGCCATTAACGCTACCCACGGTATTAGCAGATACCCGTTAATGACGAGGATCGGGCGCATGTGGTAAAGAAATGTGTCGGGATTCATGCTGTTTCGCCATAGATACCACAGCGCATCGATGACGAAAAGCGATAAAAAAAACGACCATCCGCCCTTCGGGATACCGATTGCCGAGAACCCGGCGGAAAAGACGAGAACCGCAACCAGCAACACGAGCGCCCGTAAATCGATGACTGACGCAATCGATGAAATGAAGTCCGATATGCTTTTTACAAACCTGCCGATTCCCTCGAAGGTCTTTTTAATTCCATCGAGCGTGTTTCGCATATCCGTGAGGGTGGATGAAAAATCGGCGGATATAACGGCGTCGCGCCCTCCGGCTTCCGTGCGGGGAAGAAGCGGCATGCAGAGCGCGAGAACAAGGAACAATGTTACGCAGTGGCGCATCATGGGGTGGAGCCTCCGGTGCGGTGATTATGGAACGGTCTTATCGTCTGTTCTGCGGCGGCAGTCAGTCGCCGCCGGTGTATGGCGCAACCGGCCTACTCCCGCGTGGGGATGCAAAGGTCTATCCTGTTTCCCTTTGCGTTCCACTGCGGTATGCAGAATTGCCGGATGAGCTTAATGCCCCGCCCGCGCAGAGAAAGCGTGTCGCAGGGATCGTGTTTGCCGTTTTTGCGGGTAATGGTGTCGAATCCTGAACCCTCGTCTTCAATGGTAATGATGCAATGAGCGCTGTTCTTCGTGATGGTAATATTTACCATCTTTCCCGGGTTCCACTTGTTTCCGTGCTCCATCGCGTTGGTCAGTGCCTCGTCGACAATAAGGTACAGTTCATTATTCGTGAGGCAGACGGGTATGCCGCTTTCCGAAAGGGTTTTTATAACAGACGATATGACCTTCGCTCGGATATTCTTGATTGAAGGATATGATTCGTGGAAAATAGTGCTTGTCCGGTTCAGTCCCATTTGGCGATATCTTTATTGAAAATAACGGGCAATCCTTTTATATTTTTCTATTGAATTGTCGCATGCGTATAAAAAATGTTAAATTGCCGCATGTCCAGGGTGCGCCTCTCGCCAGAGTTATTAAAAGCTTACGATTGGCGTTGAAATATTCAAGAATAATTTATCCGATCAAGAGAATTTATTGTATCCTCCATCTCGATCAGCGACAGGCTTTCCCCCTCCCGGCCTCGCCTGCATCAGGATATCCTTGTTCGCCAGAGTCAGGGAAGAGTGATTGGAACACTATTCATTACTTTCTATTGGGAGGATATCAACGAATTATTGGCGCCCCGGTTGAATCGGCACGATGATGCCAGGATGGGAATGAAAATAATGTCGGGATGGGGAGATTTGAACTCCCGGCTTCTGCGTCCCGAACGCAGCGCGCTACCGGACTGCGCTACATCCCGATGTTCTCTATTACACTCACGATGAAAGAACGCCGTTATTTTTCAATCATTTTTTGGATAATTACGAAATATTCCGGATTATTTTATCCCGAAATTCTTCCATGCGAAAAGGACGATAATAATCGCATGTTGATCCGTAACGCAGTTACTATTGCGATGTGTTTTCCGCCACATAAAAATAGTATAATTTGTATTGCCGATTATGCAATTAATGATTATATTATACCAGTTTGCCGGTAGCTCTGCAATGGTAAAAAATACTTGCCTTATTTTTGTAAAATTGTCTCAATTGTGCAGTTGTTTTCACGGTACCCCGGCCGGGGCCGTAGGTGCGGGCAGTTTTGAGCATGTAATGAGGTTGGGAACCTGTCTTCGGCGGCCGGTGGAGTATACCAAACTGAGAGGAAAGAGGTTATTTTTTGCCTTCGTTCTGGCAGTTGTTAAATTGCAAGTAATATCCTTCATAATGCTTCACTGTGATGCTGTATATCTCCCGGAGGGGAGGAAATTTACCGTTACATCTAATGGTGAAAAGCAGTTTGTGTAACAGTTTTTTGTAATTAGTATGGTAAATAGCATTTATTGAAGCAAATAATACGTCAAAATCCTGTTATTTGCGGGCGAACATGATGGTATCGTCGCGTCATTGCGGCGATAGATGTTTGTGTGTAAAAAAGGCGAATAGCCGGGATTTTTGTTGAAGTGATGTTACGGCGGTTGTTTTATTTTGCGGCTTAAAGAACCGAGATGTTGTAAAATTCGAGTATGTGTCTATCGCCATAAATGTGATGTGCGCGGGGTTCCGTAATTAATGGCGAAAGGGGGAAATAGATGACTGATGGGGAACATTCAGATACACGTAGATCAAATATATACGACGGGCAGATTTATGAGAGGCTGAATCCTCTTGTGGAAAAAGTTACCGGCGTCCTGTTCAGAAAAATCGACTTTGACGATGAAAGCCTTAAAACGCTTACCGAGCTTTCGGGCGAAAAACAGCATGTCGTGTATGCCTCGTTTCACAGCTCGAACATATCGTTGCTGATTCTCTACAACCTGTTGCGACGCCATAATTTCGAGATTCCGGCCCTCGCGCTTGAATACAATCCCTTCCTTCTGCAGGCGTTCGGTTTTGTCTGGAGGCGTATTATCAAGTTTTTCAACCAGTTGATTCTTAGAAAAAAATACGCGTATGTCCTTGATACGGATTACGTGAAAAATATAGTGTTACAGAAAAAGAGCATCATCCTTTCACTGCTGTCTCAAAAATATTTCGTGAAGCGGTACATGGAAGTCAAATACGACTCGCTGCTATACCTTGTCGAAGTGCAGAAGGAGATGGATTCGCCGATACTGATACTCCCGCAGATGATCTTTTGGAACAGAAATCCCGAGCGGACCGCCCCGAAGACCCTGCTGCAGGCCACACCGAGGGACCTCGTCTCTTCCGCGGCGACGGGAGACAAGGGGCTTTTTGCTGGATGGATGGCGACACTGAAGAGCATATCCCCCGCGTTTGTTCGAATAGCCACGCCTATTAATTTAAAAGAAGAAATACAGAATTCCAGGTCGGATGATTCGCGGCAGATCGCGTTAGAGCTGCGCAATAAACTACTGGGTATGTACCATCAGGAAAAACGCACCGTGCTTGGCCCGGTGCTGAAATCACGGCAGGAAATGGCCGAAAAGGTGCTATATCATAAAAATGTCCTCAACGAGATTGCGCGCCTCTCCGCAGAAGACGGGATTTCCGAAAACAAACTGAGAAAACGGGCATATAAGTTTTACCGGGAAATTGCCGCTGACTACTCCATCATGTATATTATCTTTCTTCGCATCGTGCTGGAATATGTTTTTCGTAAAATATACGATGGCATTCACTACGACCCTGACGAGCTGAAAAATATCCGCGAGGCCGCGCAAAAGGGCCCGCTGGTGCTGACGCCCTGCCACAAAAGCCACATGGATTACCTTATCATATCGTACCTTTTTTACATGAACAATCTTTTCCCGCCGCATATCGCTGCCGGCGTAAACCTGAGCTTTTTTCCGCTCGGGGTTATATTCAGGCATTCCGGAGCGTTTTTTTTAAGGCGGTCGTTCAAGGGGCTGAAACTCTATCCGGTCATTTTCAAGCAGTATGTTAAGACGCTTGTTTCCGAGGGATACAGCATCGAGTTCTTCATCGAGGGCGGGCGCACACGGACGGGTAAACTGGTATTCCCTAAACTCGGGTTTTTAAGTTATCTCACCGAGGCGATCGAGGAGGGATACAATCGTGATCTCATGTTTGTGCCGATATCTATAAATTATGACAGGATACTCGAAGAATCGTCGTATGTGCAGGAATTGAAGGGCAAGGAGAAAGAGTCCGAATCGATGGCCACTGTCGTGGAAAGCAGAAAATTCCTCAAGAGAAAATACGGCAAGGTGTATGTGCGGTTCAACAAGCCCTTCAGTATCGGCGAGATACGTTCTGAAGGGCGCGATTCCCACGCGACATCCGCGATTGTCGCCAATACCGTTATACGAAAGATAAACGAAATCACCGTTGTGACGCCGTTCGCCCTGACATCCGCGGCGATTCTCCTTACGTCGGTGAAGGGCTTTTCACGGACGATGCTTGCGGAACGCATTGCCGGGATTTACGATTTCTTTGAATTCTCGCATGTCAGCATGTCCGACCCGTTGCGCGTGAAAGGCGACGTGCCGCAGATCGTCGATTACGTCATCGCCGCCTACCTCCAGGATAAAATCCTCGGGGAGCTTCGCGTGGAAGGAAGCAAGAAGAAAAAAGAGGTGCTGAAGGATTTTTACGTCCTCAAGGAAGATGATCGCGCACGTATCGTATTTTATAAAAACAGCATCATCCATTATCTTGTTGCGCTTGCCTTCGGGTCGCTCGCGCTGCTTACGGCGCGTAAAAAGGGCAATCTGTCCGATTCAGCGCTTCGCGAAGAGTATATATTCATAAAAGACCTCTTCTCCAATGAATTCATGTACGCGGAAAGCGATAATGCTGATTCGTTGCCTGTTCCCGATAAAATTTTTAATTTCTTTCTGATGAAATCGTATATCAGCCGGGCCGATTACGCTACGGTGCTGAACGAGGATAAGCTGGAGGACCTGAAATACTTTTCCAAGATAGTGCAGGATTATCTGGAGTCGTATTTTATTGCGGTGCATACCATCATGAACCAGCGGCCGCGGCGGCAGGGGCGGCGTGAGGTAATCGCCGACATCCGCAAGAACGGGGTTCGCATGTATCATACGGGGGAAATACATCTGTCCGAGTCGCTGTCGCTGCCGAATTATCAGAACGCGCTGAGCAGGTTCGTTCAGGAAGGCATAGCCGTCGAAAGGGTGGTTTCCCCTAAACAGGTCGAGATTACGCTTGCCGACAGGGAGAAATGCCGCGCCCTGTACGACAGAATCAAAGGCTACCTGGAATGTATGCCGTAACGGGGCGATGTGCGCAAATCAAAAAAGGGGCGGTTTTGATCCGCCCCTTTTTTGATTGAAGCGTCGTCAGATGGACAATCGCGCGCCGACGTGGATCGAGTTGCTGGTGAGGTCGACATTATCTTCCTGCTTGGATGTGTTGTACATGTATTCGCCGAACAGTTGGATCATCGGGAAAATGGTAAACGCCGCGCCGAGACCGACATAATACGAATTGAATTTTTTTGATTTTGAAGTTGAATATGCAGCAGGCCCCGATACTTCAATTTTCGCTTTTTCATTAATTGCGATGCCACCCCGCACATACGGGTGAATAATAATCGGCAGTTCGAGCATTACAATGCCGTCCAGCCCGTACGCGGTTTTGGTAAGATCGAAATCCGTGCCGCTTACAG
The DNA here is from genome assembly GCA_002407865.1 of Spirochaetia bacterium UBA5368. Lineage (GTDB taxonomy): Bacteria > Spirochaetota > UBA4802 > UBA4802 > UBA5368 > UBA5368. The sequence continues at coordinate 62,714 of DHPI01000072.1, read as the reverse complement.
AATATTTCAGGGGCGCCTTCTGGTAAAAACCGCCGATACCCACGCTGAGCACCATGGGGATCACCGAACCGTTCAGGTGGCCGAGAAATCCATACTCCCATCCTTTTGTGCTTTTATCAACGGTGTCTGCCTGAATTTTTCCTGTAAACGAATAGCCACCGTAGACGCCGAAGTCGACTATGGCGTAGCTCGACGCAGGAACGAAAATCAACAGCGCCAGCGCGACGAGAACGACAGACCGAAGTTTCCTCATTTTTGTTTGCTCCTCCAACTTGTTAGTGTAGTATGTGCACTCAGATAGTAACTATCCGAGAAGAACCCAAAAGGTGAAAATAATTTTTATCTGACCACGCGTTTTTTTAATACATCCGAGGCGGGGCAGGATATGCCCCGATGACGGTTACGAGCTGTTGCCGTTTCCGTTTTTGTATGTCTGCAGCATTGCAAATAACTGATTCCGGCGCTCCAGTAATTGCTTGCCGGCATATGTGTCCCTCACCTTAAGCGGATTATCGAAAGTGTCGATCGTCTCCACCATGAGGCGCATCGTTTCCCTTTTTTCCCGCACCTCGCGTATTTCGGCGGGGGTGGGCAGAATTATGGCGTACAGCGAGTAGGGCGTATGTATAAGCGAATGCCCCCTGTTGAGGTATGCCTCGGAGAACCCGCCATCAATATTGATTGCTCTTTTGTCGGGCGATGAAATTTTTTCACCTTTGAGAAAATCGACCGGCGTATGCCCATAGACGATACGTTTCACGCCGAATTCTTTCATAATGAGATCCATGAAATGGGGCTTCTGAAGATTTTCTCCCCAGTAAAGCAACGTTTCTTTGTGGGTGGTTTTATCTTTCAAAAAGTATCGTTCGAACGTTTTCATCGCGTTTTTGCCGAAAAAAGGCGATTTCGGGCCGCACCACAGGTAAAACATGATGGCGAGATCCCTTTCATCCTGCGGCTTCCCGTCGAAATAATGGGCGCCGATGTGCTTAATGAGGGACTGCAGATAATCGAATAGCGCCTTTCCTCTGTAGCCGAGAAACTCCTCAAATTCTCCATCTGCGGTGCTGGGGATAAGAGCGTGAATGTTCAGGATGTAATTGTTGATATGATACAGCATGCCCCGTTCGAAAAAGAATTCCATGAGGTATTTTAGCCGCTGGCTTGTGACAAACTGGCGGGTCAGGTCATCGATGATGTCCTGTTCGTCGGCGGAAAGCGCGGCTGGTTCGTCAAGGTCGAGGGTCGGAAAATCCGTATCGGTAAGGCCGTCGGTATCGCCGCGCTTCAGCATGTCCGTGAGTTTTTCAAGCCACAGCCGCGGTTCCATTTCAAGCTCGGGATGACGCGCGATCGTCTGTTCCTCTAACTTGAACTGAATCAACGCGAGGGTTTTCTCGAGCTTTTGGGAAAGGGCTTTTTTTGCCTTGAACGCGCCATGCACGTCGCCGGGATACAGCTTTTCGGCAAGACGCACCAGCCCGGAAATGTCGATGTTCAGCCGTTTAAGAAAATCGAGATTGTCGTAGCGTACGCTGATTCGAAGGGCTTCGGCTATCATCGGCATGCTGCCGGCCGCTGCCCCCATCCATAATATGTCGTGGTTTCCCCACACGAATTTTACGTACGGTCTGATTTCCCTGCTGTTGAGTATGCGCACAATCTTGTCGGGCTCATCTCCGCGGTCGAAAATATCACCCAGTACTATGAGGTTGCCAAGAATGACCTGCTTTACTATTTTGCTCAGGGCGGAGATCACCCTGTCGGCGATCAGCGCGTTTTCATATACGATATTTGGCACCGGGTAACCGAGGATAAGGTTTTCAAGCGTCAGTTTAAGGTCTTTATTGATGTTGTTTCGTATCTGGTCAAAATCGCTGACGTTCTGGACGCGGTACTGGATTATCTTGACCAGGGATGAAATGACATCCTGGCGTTCAATGTAATAATTCGCGGTGATGAAATATTTTTCCTTCCGGATGATTCTGCCGAGGTGTTCGATCTTTTCGTTGGAAAATGTTCTGGGAAGGGCCTCGTAGCAGATGCGCCACACGAGCCCGAAGCGGCCTTTGAGTATCGATACAAACCTGTCGCCCGCGCCGTGCGGGTCGCTTATCCACATTGTCGTATCGATGTATGAGTCCAGTTTTGTGTCGATTTCGGTGAGTTCGCGTATGATATTGTGAAGCGTCGCAATATTTTTTGACGGTGACTCTGTCACTGAAGGCATATGTACCTCCGCTGATAATACATCTCTCCTTTGCGCATAACGTTTCCCCGCAGTGCCACTCGAATGCAACACTACCGATGACATGAATATTTGCAATGATTATTCGTGAAATTTTACATTATCTTGCCGCCGACATCGTCAATTTCCAGATCTTCGAGCAGATCCTTCAGCATATCCTTGTCGATGCCTTTGGCAATATTTTCTATTCCGAGAGCAAGCGCAAACACCTTTTTTCGCACATATATAGGGGCCTTCGCGCGAAGCGCGAGTGCGATGGCGTCACTGGGCCGACTGTCGACCTCAACACGGCCGATATCGGAAAAAAGGACCAGCTTTGCGTAAAATATGTTGTTTTTCAGGTCGTCAACGATGATCGATTCAACAGACCAGTTGAGTTCTTTGAGTATATTCAGCATCAGGTCGTGGGACAGCGGCCGTATGGGTTTTTTTCCTTCGAGTTCTATCGCGATGAGGCTCGCCTCGAGGGGCGCGATAAGGATGGGCAGCATGTTGCCGCTCTGCGGATCCTCAAGGATTACCACCGGCGACCCCGTATTCTGGTCCACATAGATATTCGAGATCTCTACCCTGCACAAAGCCATTTTTTCCGCTCCCTTTTGCGTTGTTGCGCCTCGCTCCCTGTGCACGAAACGCATATCTGATGATTTTTGCTGGCGTCAACGGAACTGGATGAATCATCGTCGCGTTGTATCACATGCGAATTCTCACACGATACAACACTCTCTTTATCTGTATACACAAGATACAGCAGTGGGCGGCAAATATCAAGCATGAAAAAAAAGTACGGCTGCCGCTATATCTCGAGGTACCGGCGCGTGCGAATTATTTCGGCGATGTACTCGCCCGCCTTTACGCTGTGCGTCTCCGTATTACTGCTGAACTCGGTATAGCGGGCGTGCGGCATGAGGGACACCATCCGCTGTAGATTGTCGGAACCGTGCAGCTTGTCGGTGGTTGCGCCGATCATAATGGTCGGTGCTGCGATGCTCGGTAGCTTGTCCCAGATTTTATAATTCCGTATCGCGATTGCGTTCGGTTTCAGCTTGTAGGGATCGGCCGCGTCCAGCGTGTTTTCGTATTTTATCATCTGCGCGCGGTCTTTTTCGGGATCGAGCCTGAAATTTTTTAAGTACCACTTTACGACGGGTTTTACAATACTGTACAGCGAAGGATGCAGCGCGGGAATGATGTGTCCCAGCCCCCTGGGGAATCTGAATTCCCCGTTCGGGCCGATGAGAATCGCGCATTGCGGCTGTCGCTCCCCTGAAGCCATGTATTCGAGAATGGTCGTGGCGCCAAGTGAGCTGCCGCAAAAGATGAAGCCCCGCTTTGGGGATATCAGCGTATTAATCGTTTCTTCAAGGTCGGCAACCAGCCTTTCGATGGTGAAACTGACCTTGCCGCGGCGGGGTAGTTTTGATGAGTTTTTTTCCCGCGTTTCAATGTAAATTGTTCTGTACTGCGGAGTTACTATCTTCAGCACGTCTTTCCACCCGGAGATGAGGGATATCCATCCGGCAACAAAAAGTATCAGCGGTTTATTTTCCGAATCGTGCCCTGGAATAAAATCGATAATTTTCAGCTGAACGCCGTCGGACATTGTAATATAGTACTCTTTTATCGTGCAATCGTCTGTGGTGTAATCCGGGTAGTTCACGGTGGTTACCTCTCCAGCCTGGACGCGATATCGTCGCCGACCTGTGATGTGGTACTGTTCCCGCCCCTGTCGGGTGTTTTCACACTGCCTTCCGCAAGGTGCGCCTTCACCGCGAGTTTCACCTTTTCGGCACATTCCACCTCGCCAAGAAATTCGAGCATCATGGCGGCGCTGAGTATGGCCGCTACAGGATTTGCTTTCCCCCGGCCCGCGATATCGGGCGCGGAGCCGTGCACGGGCTCGAACATGGAAGGGAATTTTCTCGATGGATTGATGTTTGCGCTGCCTGCGAACCCCATACCGCCGACGATGATCGCGGCGATGTCGGTGAGAATGTCTCCGAAGAGATTCGATGCGACAACAACGTCGAACATCTGCGGCGAGCGGACGAAATTCATCGCCGCCGCGTCGACAAGCATCGGGCTGTATGTGATGTCGGGATAGTCTTTCGCGACATCGGCAACAACGCTGTCCCAGAATACCATGCTGTACTTCAGCGCGTTCGATTTTGTGATGCTGGTCACATGTTTTCTTGCGCGCCGCCGGGCCGTTTCAAACGCGTAGCGTACGATACGCTCCGTGCCCATGCGCGTGAAATAATTTACCTGTATTGCGGCTTCATTGGGCGTGCCCGGATAATGACGGCCGCCCAGCGATGTGTATTCACCTTCGGTGTTTTCGCGTATTACGACCATATCAATATCGAAGGGACGCACGTTTTTCAGCGGGCAATCGACGCCTTCATACAGTACGGCCGGCCTGATGTTGACATATTGGTCGAAGCTCTTGCGCATCGTCAGCAGCGGATCGACGGCGATATGATCGGGGGCCTTCGCGGCGTTCCCGAGCGCCCCGAGCAGTATCGCGTCGAATGGCATCAGCCTGTCGAGAAAATCCTCCGGCGCGCAGCGGCCGGTTGATGCGTACAGTTCGGTGCCCCAGTTGAAATGCGCGTACTCGCATTGTATGGGAAGGCGGTCCAGAATTTTCTTTGCCTCGGCGACGACCTCGGGCCCCACTCCGTCGCCGGGATACAGCGCTATTTTATATGTCATGTCACAGTTACCCCGTATAAATAGATTCGGCGGCGATTGTATCGCCGCGGTATATTCATGCCGCACCCGAAATTGACAAATGCGATATCCTCCTGCGCCTGTCGGCGCGAACAGGGGTGCGGTGTTATGTGAGGATTCGCGTAAGAAGCGCATAAATTAGAGCGCTTCTATACCATCCAAACAGGCTAAAATTTGCAAGCAATATGTAAAGAAAAAAATTATACGCGGTGCATTGCGAATTCACAGTTCCGGTAATTGCTTGACTAAATCCGGAGGGGGCGGCATTCTTTATAGTGAAGTGAGAGGCGCATGTCCCATATTGAAATGCCGCTTTCTATGGTTTTCGAGTATGTGCGGCAGATATGTGCCGGTGAAAAGAGAACCGCGCCGAAGTGTCACGAGTACTGATTATATCGACAGGGACACGCAGCCGGTATACATGCGAATTTGAAGTGTACCATATAAACTGTATATTCTCGAGGAGGCACTATGTCATTAATGAACAATCGTCCGGAAAATTTCATAAAGGCGTTTCCTCACTCCGAGGTGCTTCATGTGAACGGCAGACACATATTGAAATCGGCGATGAATCCAGAGGCGCACTGGGTGGCTATGGCGGTCAAC
>DHPI01000072.1:41883-56948 GCA_002407865.1 Spirochaetia bacterium UBA5368 | reverse complement strand
GGAGCTTGATGCTCCGGTAATATACGAACTGGCGCTTTCAGAAAGCGATATGAAGGGCGGATATACGGGGATGAATCCTTCCGACTTCATTCGCATAGTGGTTGAGATCAACGAGGCCATGGGAAACCGGGGCGAAAAGGCGACGCCCTTTACGGTGCACCGCGACCATACTACCGTTCAGACAGTAACGCGCGCAGCCTTCGACAGGGCGGACGAGGTTATTCGCGAATCGATAAAAGCCGGATACGGCTCGTTTTCAATCGACGCGTCATTTCTGCCGATAGACCAGAACATGGCGATCAGCATTTTGCTGGCCGGGCAGGTGGTGAAAGCCGGCCTTATGTACGAATCGGAGGTCGGCGAGATTGGCGGCAAGCACGGTAATTCGCTGGTATCCGAGGCGGTAACACTGGTCGAGATACTTGACAGGGCCGGATTGCGGCCCGACCTCATTGCCATCAATAACGGCACGACGCACGGTAACGTCCGAGGAAACATCGACCTGAAGCTGACCAACGCGACGTACGAGGCGTTAAAGCCGTGGGGGGTCGGCATCGCGCAGCATGGCACTACGGGCACACCCATCAGCGATGTCGGCGAATTCTACAAATACGGCATCTTCAAGGCGAATGTGGGAACCAACTGGCAGAATATCGTCTGGGGTATAGAGACCGATGAGTTTGGCATTGCGCTGGAGAAGGGTGATTCGTACGAAAAAAGCCCCGACAGGGGGATATCGATGGAACTGTGGAAAAAAATGGAAGACTATGCTGCCGCGAACAACATGAAAGGCGGCGGCATGAAGAGTCTCAACAAGCCGTTTGCCGACGCGATGTACAACGAATACAAAACGAACGCGAAAATTCGCGAGCGCATCGACGCTGAGGTGTACGCGTCGGCGTCCGAATTTTTTATCGCTCTTCAGGCGAAAGGGAAGGGCGCCGATGTGCGCGATGTTGTCGCGAACGCAAAGCCGGGGGAAGAAAAAAGGGCCGCGGCTGCAGGCCATGAAGCGGATTACGAGTGATTTTCTGTAAAAAACGGTAACGCCCGCGGCTGTGCACGGTGATTTACGCCCTGTGTCGCCGGTGGCGTGATATGTGTTTGACTTTTACGAAAAATACCCGGTGATGTGCGGCATATCGTAGTGCAGTGTGCGCGCAAATCGTCTCATGGAGTGTGCATGTGGAAACTGACCGGCTCTGGTGGAAGCACGGCGTACTGTATCAGATTTATCCGCGAAGCTTTTTCGATTCTAACGGCGACGGCATAGGCGACATCCCCGGCATTACGCAAAAACTCGATTACATCGCGGCGCTTGGCGTTGATGGCATATGGCTTTCCCCGATCAATACGTCGCCGATGTACGACTTCGGGTATGACATCAGCGATTACCGCGCCATCGACCCGGTGTTTGGCGCCGACGGCGATTTTCAGCGCCTCATTGAAGAGGCGCACGCCCGCGGCATCCGGATAATCATGGACCTTGTCGTCAACCATACGTCGCATCTTCATCCCTGGTTTATCGAATCGCGTGCTTCAAAGGACAATCCGAAACGTGACTGGTATATATGGCGCGACGGCATCAATGGGGAGCCCCCGAACAACTGGATGGCGGCGTTCGGCGGCCGTGCGTGGGAGTGGGATTCGGAAACGGGGCAATATTACCTGCATTCATTTTTAAAGGAACAACCCGACGTGAACTGGCGGAACGAGCGGCTGAAAAAGGCAATATTCGGCGAGATACGCTACTGGCTTGACCGCGGCGTGGACGGTTTCAGGCTCGATGTCGTCAATCAGTTTGTCAAGGACGACCGGTTTCGAAGCAATCCCTTCACCATAGGCCCTCGCCCGCGGCCGTACGACATGCAGCGCCACCTGTACGACCGCAACCGCCCCGAATTGCACGGCATACTGAGGGAATTTCGCGCGCTGCTCGACCGCTATCACGAGCGCATGTCGGTGGGAGAGATCAATGCCGAACCGCCGGGAGACCCGGTGCTTGCCGCCAGCTATCTGGGGAGCGGTGATGACGAGCTCCACCTGGCGTTCGATTTTTCGCTGCTTTTTACAAAATGGAGTGCGCGCAGATTTTTTGAGGTGCTGAAAAAATGGGACGGGCTTATTCCCGCAAAGGGATGGCCGTGTTATGTGCTTTCAAACCACGACCAGCCGCGCGCGATCAGCCGTTATGCGAGCGGAAACGACACAATGAAGCGAGCGAAGGTTGCGGCCGCGATGCTTCTCACGCTGCGCGGGACGCCGTTCATCTACTATGGCGAGGAGATCGGCATGGAAAACGGCCGTTTGCGCCGAAAGGAAATTGTCGATCCCCTCGGCAAAAAGTACTGGCCGTTCCATCCGGGACGCGATCCGGAACGCACGCCCATGCAATGGGATTCTTCGCCGCATGCGGGCTTCAGCGCAGCCGCCCCATGGCTTCCAATCAATCCGGACTACCGCGAGATCAATGTCGAGCGCTCTCTGCGTGACCCGGGGTCGCTGCTGAATTTTTACAAGGAACTGATCAAGCTTCGCAGGGAAAAACCCGCCCTCAACCGGGGCGGATGGCGCGCCGCGGCCGGTATGACAGGGGATGTGCTTGGGTATTTTCGCGAAACAGAACGGCAGTCCGTCTTTGTCGCGCTGAATTTCAGCAGAGCCACTCAAGCAATAGCCGCTACCGGCTCCGATGGAATCTGGAAGGCGCTTTTTTCCACGCACAAACCGTCGGGCGACTGTTTCAGTGGTTTGCGTATGAAACTCGCCCCCTATGAGGTTGTCATTCTCGAGCGGATCGGTTGAGACGGTGATTAGCAGCAATGACGGATCAGTGATTACTGAATAGTGGTGCTCCCGTGAATTGGGCAAAAAAATACCCACATGAATGTGGGTAAAATCCTCTAAATACCTGCCAGATATTCCAATAATCCTGTATATGGTGTCATGTGATTATTGTATCACCCTCCATCGGCCGGATATATTTTCCTTTTCAGGGGCGGAAAGCCGCTGCCAGCCGTATGCAAGTATAGTCGGTGACATTTCAGAATACCACGAAAGGGGCCTGTCGGGGCAAAAAATTTTCAACAGTCCGCATAAAACCATGATTTCCATGACCCGGAAGACATGCTCATCTCCGTCGGCGGAGAGCCTGATCTTCTCGTGGTAGCTCAGGTTTTTGGGGATGACGAATACGGTGCCCATCCCCCAGGCGAGTTCCCGTGTCGCCACGGCGTGCTTCATTCTTCGTCCGTTCTGTATCACAAACCCGCGCGTAAACACGAAACGCCTGTCTTTCAGGCCGAGCCGCAAAACAGCACGGTAAATAAAATCGATCATGCCCGCCGGAACGCCGCGCGTGAATCCGCAATTGCCTCTGCGCCTGCCGATTTCCCTGAATCGTGGCCGGGTTTTTCCGCCGCCCCGGATTGTCGCGGGAAAAAGCCCCCAGTGGCCATAATCGTCGATCCTGTGTATCGGCACAACGTTTGGGGGATATGCGGTGTTCTTTTCCTGTTTTGCCATGGCTGCCGTTATTCGAGGCGGAAGCTCCGCGCGATCGAGTCAAACGTCGCCATTGATGGTTTGAATGCCGCGTCGGAGGCCGAGCATGTGATGACGTAGGCCCGGTGCTCCTTGATCAGTAGATACGAGATGACGCGCAGCGTTACGCGCCCCTGCGTATGGGTGCAGATAAACCAGCGCGCGTCATGGCCGTCGATGGACGAGCGTCCCTCTTTGCGCACCGTGAAGTCGTTGAGATATTTGCGCATGTTTTCAAGCGAAAGCGCATAATACTCGTCGAGACGAAGGCTTTTACCCTGCTCCTCTATATAGACATTGACGTTTTCGCGAATCGCATCGGAGTCTGAGTGTTCCGGATTGATCGCGATAACGGCCGTTCCCATATAGCCTTCCCTGATTTCCCATGTTGCCGGGAAAACGACTGAAAATCCCTTCGCGCGGTTGTAGTACCGCCCCTTTTCTTTCTTTGCGCAGGATGATGGCAGTATCATCGCGGCGACCAGTATGGCGCACAGCAGTTTTCCACATGACGATGGCAGTGTATATCGCACGGCAACCTCCATTTTTGTTCTGTCAAATTACATGATGCGGCAGCGATGGCGCTTTTTCAAATACTATTTTTTTACTGGCCGGGGATACTTCTATGGAAGGGGGCCTCACATCGTAAAAAAATAGACGCCGCAACCGGCGACTATTGCCCACACGGCCGTTCTTCCCGCGTATTCGTATCGCATTTTTATTCCGCCCCATAGCCGCGCTGTTGCGAGCATGAGCGCGATGATGAGCAGTGTGGCCAGCGCGCACTGGATTATGCCGAAGGTGCGGTCGACGTGCGCGACAAGCGAGGCGTTCATCCAGAGCTGCCGGTATAATATCTGTAAATGCAGCCAGTAGACGAGCAGCGTTTCCCTGCTTGCGTCAAGCAGCAGCGAGCCGTTCAAGTCGCGCCGGCGCGCGTAATAATAACAGGCGGCCAGCAGAATAAAGACAATGCCGAGGCGCGCGAAGAAAAAGTGCGGCCATGCGCGGATGTCCTTTATCACGTGCGGCATGTCCGAGAGTGCGTACATCATCGCGCCGCCGGCCGCCGAAAGAATGACGCCCAGCGCAAGCAGCCTTTTCATGAACCGTCCGTCGGCGCCGGTATTGTGCGCGAGCGAGAAAAGGTGCGCCGCCACGGCGCCGAACGCCATGAATCCAAGCCACGGGAATATCGGGAAATTTGAATTGTAGATATGCGTAAAATACACGGCCACCGGAACCGGAAACACCGCGGTGAAATCGAAGCTATACGCGAGTGGGGCGAAAAACACGATGACCGCGCCCGCCGCCGCGTGCAGGCCGAAATAGATCCGGTCGCTTTTGATGATAAGCCGCGTAATGAAGAGCGCCATCAGGCCCAGGGCGATGCACTGCAGTACGTCGATGCCGTAAAGCGCCAGAATCTCATCCTGTGACGCGTACTGGCGTATGTTTTTCAGCGACATGTACGGCACATGCAATTGGTAGCCGATGATCCATATGAAAAGAATACGGCCGAGCTGGCGCCAGAAGTCGTATTTCATCGAGCGGAACGCGTCGAGTTTTTTCTGCGAGGCGAGTACGAACGCGAAGCCCGATATGAAGATGAACGAAGGGGCGACCATGCCGTTGATGAAATTAAGTATGGGATACCACCATTCATGGCGTATCATGGCATTCAGCATCGAGTTGACGACATGGACTTCGATCATAACGAGCATTGCCATGCCGCGCATGAGGTCGACAAATGCGAGACGGGATTTCATTACGCATACCGGTGTACAGATAAATTTGAGAACATATTTTTATGCGGGGAATATAATTTCAATCGCTTTTCCGGACGGAAAAATACGATTTATTAAGAGGATAACAGATTATGTTATCCGAAAAAATCAAATTACATAAGGCGAAACCGCACCCGGGCGCGGTTACTCTTTTTTAATCGTCGATATTTTCAGCGGCACGTACAGTGGGCAGTAACTTACGGCGCTGGTCACTAAAAATATCACCGCGATGATTCCCAAAATCAACGCCGCTATTCCCGTAATCTGGCCCGCGAGATACAGCGCAATAATGGCGATGGCTATTATTGTTCTGAGCGCCCTGTCGAGAAGACCCATGTTCTTTTTCATCGTTTATCTCCTTTCAATTCAATACGAAAATATAAAATAAAAATGCATTTAATCAAGAACATAATTTATAATATGTGCATTTTTATGCGGCCGGCGCGACCGTGCGTGAATATATGTTGCATTGTTCGCGCGCATCCCGCATGATATCCGGGAAATTTATTTCCGCACACATCTAATGACGGGGTGATTGTATGCAGTCATTCAAGGATAAGGTGGCCGTAATCACAGGGGCCGGCTCCGGGATCGGGCGCGAGCTGGCGTTACAGTTGTCGGCGCGCGGATGCAGGCTTGCGATAGCCGATTACAACAAAAAGGGCCTGACGGAAACCGCGCGGCTTGTGAAGCAGTCCGGCGGCGCCGCGATGCACGCGGCGGTCAATGTTGCCGACCTCAAACAGGTGTCGAAATTCGCCAGAGATGTCATAAAAAAATACGGGCAGGCGGATATTGTCATCAACAACGCGGGCGTAACGCTTTTCGGCAAACTGGATAATTTTTCGTACAAAGACATCAAGTGGATAACGGATATCAATTTCTGGGGCGTAGTCTACGGATCGAAGGAGTTTATGCCGTACCTCAAAGAGCGTCCCGAAGCGGCAATTGTTAATATTTCCAGCGCGTTCGGGCTCATCGGCGTTCCGTCGCAGACGGCGTACTGTGCCACAAAGTTCGCGGTCCGCGGATTGACGGAATCACTCCGCAGGGAGCTGAAATCGACGGCCATTGCCGTCAGCTGCGTGCATCCCGGCGGGATAAAAACGAACATTGCCCGCAACGCGCGCTTCAGCGGCAACTTCAGCAAAGATGCGCCCGATAAATTCGCAAGGCGTTTTGAAAAGGTGGCGGGTACAACCGCCGCGAAGGCCGCGGAAACGATAATCAACGGCATTGCGAAGAAAAAGAAGAGAATACTCATTGGCGGGGACGCGAAACTCATCGATGTGGTGCAGCGCCTCTTCCCGGTCGGGTACGGCGCATTGATGGATTTGCTGTATAAATAGATCGGCGCGCCAGTTTTTTTGTCAGCGGATGGGAACGCGGTTTGTATGTCAACGGATTTGATGTTTGACAGATAAAATTATTACTTGACGAATAACCGCACAATCGCGTTAAATCAGAGCGTCTTTCAAGCGGCGATGAGGTGATGACGCGCCCGATTATATGCGGTACATAGTTGCACATCAAAAAAGATGGCAGGGAAGAAGAGTATGAAACTGTCGGCAATCAAAGACCTGTTGAGCGCAGATGTGATATTCGGAGAAGATATGCTTGACAGTATCAACGTTGAAACGGCCTTCGCCTCCGATCTACTGAGTGATGTGCTTGCCTATTCAAAGGAAAACGCCCTGTTTATTACGGGGCTCACCAACCCGCAGGTCATACGTACGGTGGAAGTCCTCGACCTGGTTGGCGTCCTGTTCGTGAGGGGCAAGGTGCCGCAGATGGAAACTGTGGAGCTTGCAAAACGAAAGGGCATTCCCCTTCTCCGAACGAAATGCATTATGTTCGAATCGTGCGGCAGGCTGTTTACCGCAGGCGTCAAGGCGTCCCGAATAATGGTCGATTGACCGCCGCATGAGCGCCGTTCAATTTTATATGCTGAAAGGCAAAGATTTTTCCAACGCGGGAAGAATCTCGATTTCAATAAAGCGCTATTTACGAGAGAATAATTATCCGACGCAGGTTATCCAGCGCGTCGCGATTATGACGTACGAAGCTGAAATCAATCTCGCGTGCTATACCCGTTACGGTTATTTTTTCGTATATTTTCTTGATGACCAGATCAAGATCATAGTGAAAGACCGTGGCCAGGGCATTGAGGATATCGACCTTGCGATGCAGGAGGGGTTTTCGACCGCGTCAGATGAAATACGCAAGCTTGGATTTGGCGCGGGCATGGGTCTTGCGAATATCAAAAAAAACTCCGATTATCTGATAATTCATTCCGTACCGGGTCTCGGCACCCGTCTTGAGTTTAATGTCGCATTGAATACCGAGAAGAGGGGAAATCGTATGGGAATTTCGTTGCAGGAAGTCAGGGAGAAGGCCAATTTCGAGCTCATTACGGATGGACTGGATTGTTCACGCGATATTACGGCCGGCTATGTCGGAGATCTTTTAAGCGATGTCAACGCCAACGCTCAGACGGGCAACCTCTGGGTAACAGTGCTGACGCATCCTAACGCTGTGGCTGTTGCCGCACTCAAAGACCTTGCGGGGGTCATTATCGCCGGGGGCATTCGCCCCGGGCGTGATTTTGTTCAGCGGGCGATGGCCGAAGGGCTGCCGATTCTTTTTACGCCATTATCTTCGTTTGAAGTCGCGGCGATTCTCTCGTCAATGGGAATCACCGGCAATCCATGAGCGCGGCGCCCGCGGCGCTCATCTTTTAAGGATGTCGTTGATGATGGCGCCCGCCGCCATCAGTCCCATTATTGCGGGCATGTACGATATCGTTCCCTGCGGCCGTTTGCGGTTTCCATTGCAGGCGGGCGCGTCCGTGATCTCCGGTTCATCTCCAGGCGCAATGTCGTTTTCCTCCGAGTAGATGCAGCGAACGCCTTTTGTTATGCCCCGGTTTCTCAGCTCGCGCCGCACAATCCTGGCGAGTGGGCAGTAGCGTGTGCTGCCGATGTCGGCAATTTTGAATCCGGTCGGGTCAAGCTTTCGCGCGGCCCCCATGCATGAAATAAATACAATGCCCGAATTATAGAGATGTTCGATGAGAGGGATCTTCGAGGCGATGATGTCGATTGCGTCGATTGCGAATCCGGTGTCGGGCGGTACATGCAATGCGACGGTGTTGGGAGCAATAAATTCCTGCACCGCGATGACCTCCGCCGAGGGATTTATCTGCGCGATACGCTCGGCCGCGACGCGAGTTTTTGGAAGCCCGATAGTGGAATCGAGCGCGATAATCTGCCGGTTGATGTTGGATTCTTCGACACAATCAAAATCGACGATGTAAAGATGCCCAACGCCCGCGCGGGCGAGCGCTTCGAGCGCGTACGAGCCGACGCCGCCGACGCCGAATACCGCGACATGCGCGTTCGCGAGTTTTTGCATTCCGGCGCTGCCGACGAGAAGTTGCGTTCGTGAGTGTCTCATGACTGCAGGTTCAGTCCAAACATGTTTGCGGCGTTTATCGTGGCGGCGCCGGCGACCGTTTCTTCCGGAAGCCCGAGGATGTCCGAGGCCGCCTTCAAGTTGTAGAGGATGTGCGCCGGCACATTGGGAACATCCTTTTTTTCCACTGGCGGAATGTCGGGCGCATCGGTTTCGAGCATAAAATGGCCGGGGAAGATTCCTTTCAGCACGTCTTCTTTCTTTTTGCTGTTGCGGAAGGTGAGCGCCCCGCCGAATGAAAAGCTGACGCCGTACTTCATTAGTTCTTCGGCAATCTGTATGCTGCCCGAAAACGAGTGGATGATGCCGCCGCGCTTCGGCATGCCGGTCTTTTTTATATGGTGCAGAAGCTCCTCGAACGCGCCGCGGCAGTGCATAATGACAGGGAGGTCGAGCTCCTTCGCAATGGAGAGCTGCCGCTCGAATATGCGGCGCTGAAGCTCCATCGACGGGTGCGGCGTTTTTTTGTCGAGCCCTATTTCACCGATTGCGATCGCGCCCCGCACCCGCGCGTCGGCGAGCTCGTCAATGCGGCCCATGTGCTCTTCCCGGCAGTACCATGGATGGACGCCGAGCGCGAACTCGACGCATTCGTAGCGGCGCGCGATCGATTCGGATAGGGGCCATTCATCGGGAGTGATTGACGATGTGATGAGCTTTACAATACCCGCATCGAGCGCGCCGCCGATGATCGAATCAAGCGAATCCCTGAAAATATCGCTTTCCAGGTGGCAGTGGACGTCGACCAGGCGCATAGTTATTCGCCTATTACCTTCACGAGTACGCGCTTGGGCCGCTGTCCGTCGAATTCGCCGTAAAATATCTGCTCCCACGGCCCGAAATCGAATTTGCCGTTGGTGATTGCGACGACAACTTCGCGTCCCATGATGGTGCGCTTGATGTGCGCGTCGCCGTTGTCCTCGCCCGTGCGGTTGTGGCGATATTTGTTAATCGGTTCGTGCGGCGCAAGCGCTTCGAGAAAGTCGTCGAAATCGCGCAGCAGGCCGCTTTCGTTGTCATTGATGAATACCGACGCGGTAATGTGCATCGCGTTCACCAGGCACAGCCCCTCGCGGATGCCGCTCTTGCGCACGATATCGGCAACCGCGTTCGTGATGTTGATGTAGTCCCTGCGGTTTTTCGTGGTGAATGTCAGGTGTTCCGTATACGATTTCATAGCCCCTCCGGAGGATCAGTGTTGCGCGAGCGACATTGCAAGCACGGTAACGGGATGCAGCACCTTGTATGGCGTGCTCATTTCAATCTGCCACTTGCATGTCTCGCAGTCGCTTATAACATAATCGGGTTGCACCCTTTCGATTCTGCCGAAAAGCTCGTCGCCGATTTTTTGCGACACATTATAATATTCCTTTTTAAAGCCATAGGTGCCGGCGATGCCGCAGCATTCGGAATGAAGAATATGCAGATCGAGCCCTGGAATCTTTTTCAGCACCTCAATGGTGTAGGGCACGCCTCCCATCCGCTCGAGATGGCACGGTGAGTGGTACGCAACCCGCATGGGTATCGGTTTCATCGCGGGGATATCGCCCTGTTCGAAGCGTGTGTATATGTAGCGGGTGATGTACTCGAGATCGTTGAAAATTGCCGAGTTGTCGAGCTCGATCAGGTTGGGATACTCGTATTTCAGCGCGAAGGCGCAGCTTGACGATGCCGTGACGATTTTCTCTCCGGATTCCATTTCGAGCTCGCCGCGTAGCGACGCGATGTTGTACCGGGCGTTTTTTCTTGCCTTCGTGATGTACCCGTTGGCGATGAGGGGCACGCCGCAGCACTTTTCCTTCGGCAGAATAACGCCGATGTTCATCGCGTTTAACACCCTGATGACGTCTTTGCCAAGCTGGTGGTTGTTGTAATTCACATAGCAACCGTGGAAATATACGACCCGTCTTTTGTATGCCGTCTGCGCTGTATGCTGCTTTTTGTACCATCGCCGAAACGTGCCCTGCGCATATTTCGGGAAGGTTCTCTTCGACGGTATTTTGAAAAAAATGTCGAGCGCAAGCTTGACAGGATACAGCCCGGTAAAAAAATTAACAATCGGGCTGACCAGCGTGGCGGCGCTTCCCATGAGGTCGGTGCGCGCTAAAAAATAATCCCGGAGGCGGAAACGCTTTTTGAAATATTTCCACTTGGAGCTCTGGATAATGTCGGCGATCTTCACGTTGGAAGGGCAGGCTATCTCGCAACGTTTGCAGTTTGTGCAGTATTTCAGCGATTCGTCGAGCAGATTCGGATTTTTTATACGAAGACGCTCGGTGTCGGGCCCGGATTGCTTCGGCCCGGGAAAGTGGTGCGTCGCGCGGGCGACAGGGCAGTAGATGGTGCACACGGTGCACTTGATGCAATGGTCGAACGATATATTCTCAAGCTTTATCATGTTTCTTCCCGGTGTGTGTAAGAATAATTTCCGCGGCGTGATAGCCCGTGGCGACGGCGCTTCCGCCGCCGCAGCCTTCCCTGACGGGATTGCATCCCGATAGCAGCGCTCCCGTGCAGTACAGGTTTTTTACCGTGTCGCCGTCCTGCGTCACAGGATGAAGCGATTCGTCAGTTGCCACGCCGTACTCGAGAAAGGGGTGCCCCTTCGGTGCAAACAGCGACGGTGAATGCCACTGGCGCCGCTCGGCGTCGAAGTCGGCCTTCAGGTTGAATATCGGCTCCCGCATGCCGCCGGCGTCGCTTATAAGCCCTCCGCTGAAAAAACTGCCGGTGGCGAGTACGTACTGTGATGCCCGCACCGGTGAAGCGCCGTTGTTTTTTGTCGTAATGTGTGTAATCATCCCATTTTCTATCGCGCCGCCCGTGACGGTGTCGCCCGCGATATAGACGCCGCCGAGCGCCGCGAAGCGCGATTTAAGGGCGTTGTCGATACGCATTCCGAGAATGGACGGCGGCAGCGTTGGTATTTCATATATCAGCAGTCCGGTCAACTGCTGCAGAAGCTGGTGGTGCCGTTTGTAGTTGTTGATGCCGATAAACGCCGGCAGGCTCGCGAATTCGGCGTCCTGCGCCTCGCGGCGTATCTGCCCCGCGATATCTTCGAGAAATTTCTCGGTGTCGAAAATCCTCGCGATGTCGATCGAGCGGAATTCGAACGGATTCTTTTCGATGCTTCCGTAGTCGGGGAAAAGTATGTTTCCCGTTACGATTTCGATATCGCTGAAAAATCTGTTTTTGCGGAGGTTGGAAATTGCAAGCGCCGGATGAAAATCGCGGTAGCCCGAAAAGTTGAGCACGGCGATTTTTGACCGTTTCTGAAACGCCAGGCGCACCTTTTCGTTGAATACGCTGCGCTGTGAAAAATATGTCGGCTTCAGCGTGCCGAGCGCGGATACGTGGAAATGGTTTTTTTCTTCATTGTTATACAGTTCAAGGTCTTCAGCCGACAGCTGGTCTCTGAAAAAAAACAGCGCGTCGCGTATCCCGCTGGTGCCGCACTTCGCATAGGGATGCCGCGGGTGCGAGGCGATGAAGCTTTCAAGATACTCGAATGGTTCGTATACCACCCTGTGGTCCCCGTCGTATCCCATGAGATCGATGGAGCCGGAGGAAAAATGCAGCGAGCTCATGCCCGATGACAGTATTGCGCAATTGAGCCCTGCGGCGCTGCAACGAATTCCGCATGTTAAACCAGAAATGCCGCCGCCAATAATCAGACAATCGTAAATCACGCGTGCTCTTCTCCTTCCATATCCGAAAAATTAATATCGCCCAGGCCGAACAGCCCCTCGTATATCCAGTAAATAAATTCAGTCTCACGGAGCGCGTCGCCCCAGAGTATCGGTTTTATTCCTTTCCAGCGTTCTTCGAGAAAATCCTTCAGCATGCGGTTCGATTCCACCGACGACGCCGCGTTATAGCGGGGGAACAGTCCCGCGGCCCTGTAGGCGCAGAGCCCGCCCTGGCACGGCCCCATGCCGATGCGTGTTCTCCTCCGAAGGTCGACCAGGTTTTTGACGTTGAGGTTCTTCAGTGCGTATTCTATCTCGCCCTCGGTGACCATTTCGCATTCGCATACCAGCCCGTAATTGCGGCGGTCGCTGCTGAGAATCTGGCTTACCCTTTCGCCGTGACGGTAAAACGTCGAACCCACGATCGAGTTTGGGATGCCCGTAAATTTCTGAACGCGGCGGGATGAAAAAATTTTCTGCTCCGAACCCGGCAGCGGAAGGCGGTGCGTTGCGCATTTTTTTCTGACGCCGAGTTTTTTGCATACGAGGTCGGTTGCCATCTTCGCCATGAGCCGGTAAGTCATAAGTTTTCCACCGGCGATGGTGACGAGACCGCTCAGCCCGTCGCGGCGCTCGTGGTCGATCAGTACAATCCCGCGGCTAATGTCGCGCCCATCGAGCTGGCCCGAAACGGCAATGAGCGGGCGCACACCCGAATACGCCCTGAGCACGCGCGTTTTCGATACATTGGGGATGAGCTTTTCGCCGTTTTCGAGCAGGGTTTCTATTTCATCTTCGTCAACCGTCAGCTCGTCAATCCGGTCATACGGTATTTTCCGGGATGTGGTGCCTATCAGGGATACCGTGTCGCCGGGTACGATGATATCGCCGTCCGACGGAATACGGCATCTGTTGACGACCACGTTGTTGATGCGGTAATCGATGATTACCATGGAGCCTTTCGAGGGGAACATCTTGAGTTCGATCCCGGCCAGTTCGCAGAGACGCTGGCCCCAGACGCCCGCCGCGTTGACGATCATCGGCGCGTAGATCTCGAATGTGTCCCTGCTGTCAGTGCTGAAGCACCGCACGCCGGTGACCGACGTTCCTTCTTTCAATATTTCGGTGACATAGCTGTGGGTGAATATCTTTGCGCCGTGCTCCTGCGCGTCCAGGATGTTCGCGGCTGTAAGCCTGAAGGGGTCGATCGTGCCGTCGGGGACGCGGAGTGCGGCGAGGGCACTGGCATTCAGGTTCGGTTCTATCCGTAATGCTTCGCTGACGCTGATTTCCTCGCAGGGAATGCCGGCATATTTGCAGTGTTCGATCAGCTTGCTGTGGTACGACGGATCGTCTTCCGGAAGCGTCACGAAAAGGCCGCCCGTGTCTTCAATGCAGTGGCGGGCTATTTTTTTTAAAATCCGGTTTTCGGATATGCATTCCCGTGCCGATTCCAGGTCGTTTACCGCATAACGTGTGCCCGAATGGAGCAGCCCGTGGTTGCGGCCCGTTGTGCCCGACGCGATATCGTTCTTTTCGATCAGAACGGCGCGTATGCCGCGGAGTGAAAGATCGCGCAACGTGCCCGCGCCTGTTGCGCCACCGCCGATTACGATGACATCAGTTTCAATTCTGTTCATAATGCCTGTTTTCCATTGTCAATGCATACAAATATAGCGCAGAAAACGCCTTCCCCACGAATATAGGCCGCGTTTCCGGCGTTGCGCCAAAAAAACGAAATTGCATGGTACGCTCCGGCCACGTGTAAATGCAATAACAAATTTTGTTCGCGTAATGCGGCGGTAATGGCGGCCCGCCGCTACACGCGAATCATCGGATCGGTGAGTTTCTGATGTTCTTCAAGAGCGTACCGGTCGGTCATGCCCGCTATGTAGTCGGATATGGTCTGCTTCAGCCCGTCCGTTTCCATGCGCCGGCAATAGCTATCCGAAAGGGCGTTCGGATGCTCGTAATAAATCGTAAAAAGGTCGCGCACCACCTTCTGCGCCTTGATGCTCATGCGCACTACGCGGTAGTGCTCGTACAGGTTCTTTTTCAGGAACAACTTTAACTCGCAATTCGCCTGTTCTATGTCGCTGCTGAGGCGCACGGCGCGCTGCTTCGCGTTTCTCACGTCATCGTTCGTTTTAATCGACATCGCGTCGATTGCGCCGCGTGTCGCCGTGATCAGGTCGGACACGAACAGGTTGATGATCGCGCGTATCATGGCGCTGACAAGGAATTTCTTTTCGCGGGGTACTGCGCTTTCTCCACCGAGGGCGCCTGCGGCGATTTTCCATATGCGAAGCTCCCTTACGTCGTCTATTTCGAGCAGTCCAGACGAGATGCCGTCGTCGAGGTCGTGGTTGTTGTACGCGATCTCATCGGCAAAATCGATGATCTGCGCCTCAAGAGACGGCTGCTCATGTGGCGCATAGTCTGAAATTGCGGGATGGTCGAAACACGAAGAATGCTTGATAATTCCCTCGCGCGTTTCCCATGTAAGGTTGAGCCCCGGAAAATCGTTGTAACGCTCTTCGAGTTTCTCCACCACACGGAGGCTCTGCCG
>DHPI01000072.1:41227-41722 GCA_002407865.1 Spirochaetia bacterium UBA5368 | reverse complement strand
CCACCACACGGAGGCTCTGCCGGTTGTGCTCGAATCCCCCGGCATCGCTCATTAACGTGTTTAGCTCGCGCTCGCCGGCATGCCCGAATGGCGTGTGGCCGAGATCGTGGGCGAGTGCGATGCTCTCGGCGAGGTCTTCGTTGAGATGAAGCGCACGCGCGATTGACCGGGCTATCTGTGACACCTCGATCGAATGGGTGAGGCGCGTGCGGTAATGGTCGCCCTCGTGGTTCACGAACACCTGCGTTTTGTACTCCAGGCGGCGGAAGGCCCGCGAATGAATGATCCGCTCGCGGTCGCGCTGAAACTCGGTGCGGTAGGCGTGCTGCGATTCGGAATATGCCCGGCCGCGGGAAAGCTTTGATTTCGACGCGTACGGCGCGAGAATCGAATCCTCAATGTCGTGTAAATGTGAAAGCTCTGTTTTTTGCATTTCAGGATTTTCCATGCACTCATCATTCGTTGCGCGCATCATGATGCGGATGATGCGCGTGT
>DHPI01000072.1:39164-41092 GCA_002407865.1 Spirochaetia bacterium UBA5368 | reverse complement strand
AGCGGCGCGAAAGCTCTTCCTCGTAGGCCTGCATGGCGACTTTGCGATTCATGCGGATTTCCTCGCTGGTGGGGTCTTCCTCGATCCCGCGCGTGAAGGATTGCAGCGCCTTTTTAAACTGGCCCTTTTTAAAGTAGCATTTGCCGATGTTGTTGTAGGCGTCCGCGTTTATTTTCGGGTCGTTGCTTGCGCGCAGCGCCTGGTAAAACGTATCGATCGCTCTGTCGTACATTTCCCGCTTCGAGTAGATGATCCCCAGGGAAAAGAGCGATTCAGGATCGCCCGGCTGAATGAGCAGTGCCTTCTGTACATAGCTCATCGACTCCTGGGCCGCGTCGTCCCCCGGTCTGTCCGCGCGGGATGTCAGCATGCCAAGATTGATGTACGCCTTGCGCGCGAGATCGTTTTTATCGTTGATTTCGATCACGCGCTTGTACGAGACGATTGCGTAATCGTTCAGATTTTTCTTGTAGTAAATCGATGCGAGATTGAAATGCCCTTCCTGCACGCCGGGCCACCGCCGGAGGATTCGCTGATATTCGTCCATCGCCAGATCGTAATGGCTGTTTTCATAATAAAAATCAGCAAGCGCAAGCAGCGGTTTCGGATTGTCGGGATTCAACTCCGACGCCTTCTTCCACGACTCGATTGCGAGCTCGGGCTTGTGCGCGTGCTTATAGGCGATGCCGAGATTGAAGAGCGCCGAATCGTCTTTCGGGCTGATGGCGAGGGCGCGCTTGTACACGTCGATTGCCTCGTCGAAACGCTGTGCGTCGTCAAGGATGTTGCCCATGTTGAGATAGGCCACGCGGGCGTTTTCGGATGCCGGTTCGTAGGCGGTTATTTTCTGATAAAAATCATAGGCCTTATCAAGTTCGCCCTTTTCGTAATATATTTCCGCCAGCCGGGAAAGAATCTTCGCGTTGCGGCGGTTTGTATCGAGCAGCCTGTTGTACGCATTGAGGCTGCGGTCGTAATCTTTCAGAGAATAATACGCCTCGCCGATGTTCTCGGTTATCGCCGCGTCTTCCCTCCCGAGCTCTTCGGCGCGTGTGAATTGTTCGAGGGCAAGGTCGGGCTTGTTCTGTTTCAGGTAAACGATGCCGAGGTTGTAGCGGTCAACCGGATCGTTAGGCGCAATTGAGGTGGCCAGCCTGAGGTGCTGTTCGGCAAGGTCGAATTCTCTGCGCCGGGTGAAAATCACGCCAAGCTTTGAGTTCGCCAGGTGCGCCGCCTGTCCGATCTTGTCGGCGGCGCCGGCGCGCTTAAGGTAATCGATGGCCGAAACCTCATCGCCTTTTTTATAAAGGGCTATTCCCAGATTGTAGAGCGCCGAACCATTTTCCCGATCGAGTTTCAGCGTATCCTCGTATGCGCGGATTGCGTCGTCGTAGCGCCCCTGCTCGAAATAGAGATTGCCGAGGAGCAGGCGGTTCTGTGTGTTCTTCGAATCGATGTCTATCGCCTTTTCGGCGAAAGTTCCCGCCTTGTCGTACTCCTTTTTGTGGCGGTAGGCCAGTGAAAGGTTGCGGTAAATTATGGGATTTTTTTTGTCGTAGGTAAGGGCGCGGGTGTAGCAGTCGACCGCCTTATTGTACTCGCCCTTGTCGTCGTATATGATTCCCATATAGGTGAGCGCCATGGCTTTATCGCCGTCGGAGGCATCGGATTCAACAACCTCGGTCAATTCGGCCAGCGCATCGTTGTAATATCCCCTGTGATAGCTTTCCCGCCCCCTCTTCAGGTGGATGTTCTCGGTTGTGAATTCGGGTAACTCCTTTTTGTCGAGGTCAGTGTAGAGTGTTTCGTTCGCTTCGTTCTTGCCGGAGGGGGTGAAAATTTTCGGCTTCTTATAATATGATGTCAACAGTACAATCGCGGCAACCGCGACAAGAAGGGCCGATGATGCGATAATGATCGGTCGGATG
>DHPI01000072.1:24676-39025 GCA_002407865.1 Spirochaetia bacterium UBA5368 | reverse complement strand
TTTGCCGTGGAAGGCCGCACATCCTCCTCGGCCATTAATATCCGGGGACGATGCGGCTGTTCGTCAGGCTGATCGTTCTCAACGAGGGAAAACCTATTTTTGTCTGTTGGATTCACCCTGCGGCATTTCCTCCCGGAGCTCTTCAAAGTTTTTTATCGCATCGAGTATGCCGTTGATAAACTGCCCGGAACTCTCGCCGCCGTATATTTTGCCGAGTTCAATGCCTTCATTGATGGTGACGATGGCCGGGATGTCGGGAAGGTACAGAAGGCCAAAGATAGAAAGCCGTAAAATGGATTTGTCGACGGCGCTGAGGCGCTCAAACTTCCAGTTTTTCGAATATTTCCGTATAAGGTCGTCTATATCGTCGATGTTTACGATTGCGCCATGGATAAGGCATATCGCAAATTCCCGTATGTCATCGGAAATTTCCTTCTCTATCCATTGGAGCGCCAACAACTCATCAGGCGGCGTATGCACGGTTTCATACATGTACAGCGCCTGAAGGGCATATTCGCGAGATTTTCGCCTGTGTCCCATTTACTGTATCTGGCGGTATATATTCGCCATCTCGATGGCGGAGAGGGCGGCGTCGAATCCCTTGTTTCCCGATTTGGTGCCCGCCCTTTCAATGGCCTGCTCGATCGTGTCTGTAGTCAATACGCCGAAAATTACCGGCATTGATGCGCTCAAGCCGATCTGCGCCACTCCCTTCGATACTTCGGAGGCGACGTAATCGAAATGCGGCGTCGCGCCCCTGATTACCGCGCCCAGGCAGATGATCGCGTCATAGTTGTTCGATGCCGCGATTTGCTTTGTGACCGATGGTATTTCAAACGATCCGGGCACCCAGAGTACGGTGATATTGTCATCCGACGCGTTGTTCCGCTTAAGGCAGTCAAGTGCGCCCCCTAACAGTTTCTGCGTAATGAATTCGTTGAACCGTGATATGACGATTGCGAATCTGAGGCCGGTCGCGTCGAGTTTTCCTTCTATTACTTTCATGGTGCTCCCTGTTTCTTCTGACTTTTGGGGGACATTGTGCGCATACAATCCCGTCTGTACGATCTTCATAGAGTCTCAGTCGAAAAGCGATACAGTCAAGCTTTTTTTTACCAGCCCGCCGCGGTCATGATCATGAATGTGTGTTCAACGGGCAAATCGGCCGGATACACGCGTTTGCCGATGCCGTGCGTCAACCATATTGGCAGGCCGCCGATGGTGAGCAGCCTGAATCCGTATCCTGAGCCGATAATGTCCTGCGTATCGGGCATCAGCGTCGAGAATACGTGCGCGTAATCGAGGAACAGATTCATTCTCAGCCATCTGAAAATACTGAAACTGTACCGGAGGTTCGCCAGAGCGAACGAGTTGACCCTGAACTGGTCGATCGTAAATCCGTGCACAACGTCGAGTTTTGCGTTGTCGATTGTGCCGCCGAAGCGCGGCCGGGTGAGGAAGTCGTTGTCGTGCCCGCCCTTATATCGCAGCCGCACGACAAGATTATGGTTATTGTCGATCAACAGTCCCCCTGTCAGCGTGAACGAGTAGATTAAGAACGTGCGCGCGGGCCCTCCCGATTCGAGGTTCGGCGGTTCGCCCCAGCTTTGCCACCTGTTACGGATGCCGTATCCGGCCCACGATTCGGCGCCGACGCCGCTGGTGAGCTGGTCGATGCCGCTCTCGGAGAGGCCCTCGAAGTTGAGGTCGATCCTTGGAAATATATTTACATGGTTTTCCGGCATTACGAAATTTTCGGGGGCCTCCCGCTCGACAAAGAAATACTGCCGGGAATCCAGAGTGAAGGCGGCCGCGAGCCTGAAGGGGCTTCGGTATTTCAGGGTGATTATTTCCGATGTATAGTTCGTGTAAAAGCGCGTTTCCTCTTTCGGGATGTTGCCGTAGAAACCGATGTTGGTGCCCGATGCGTAGAGGAACGACCCGACGACGGTTTCGCTGAGCGTCGTGGCGCGCCAGGGAAACTCCTTCTGCGTAAGTCCCGCTGTCACCTTGTAGCCGAGCCACCTGAACGAAAAATCGGTTTTCGTGCCGAAGATGTTTTTTTTGTCGGAAAGGAATATCGGGGCGAACGTCGAGTTTTTTTTCTCCGCCGCCGGGATTTCGCCAAGCAGCACGATGATGGACGATATCTCTTCGCTTGCCGATTTCCGCAGCGATGACATGTCGGCGTCGTTATGCGGAACTGCGATTTCGGGAGGGGCTGGCGGCGCTCCCTTTTTCTGCCTGTAGAGCTCTTTCTCCGAAAGATTTTTCAGTATTTTCCCGGGAGTGATTCCTTTTTTATCTTCTTTCCGGGGCTGGCGTTTTTCCTTTGCCGTATCGGGCGCAACCGTCTGCGCCGCGCAATATGTCGGCTTCGCGTGCGATGAGGCGAGCGCAAGCGCGGCAATGAGGGCGATCAGGAACATCGAGATAGCGAAGCCGCCCGGAATGTTCTGTATAAATAGTTGTGATCGCACGTTGCCATTTCCATCCACGCGTCTGCGGCATGCGGGATTGTGTTTTTTCAATCAATGCGGCGATTCCGCGGCCGGGGATGCGCCGCTATTGCGCAATCATCTCCCGCAGCCTTCGCGTTATTACCTGCATCACGTTGATTGATATTCCGGGATTTTCCTTGAGTGTCAACAGAAAATCCCTCCGTGATATCGATATGAGGCGCGAATCCCGTACGGTTTTCACGCTTGCGCTTCGCGGCTCTTCGTCAATGATGGAAAGCTCACCGATACAGCTTCCAGGGCCCAGCCGCGCAATCGTTTTGTGCGCGGTATATATCTCAACCTCGCCGTCGATGAGGATGAAAAGCTCGTTTCCCTTTTCCCCCGCGCGTATAAACGTGGAGCCTGTCGGGAGCTTGTAATCGCGGGTGATGCCGGCGATGTGCAGAAGTTCATGAATCGGCAATCCTCTGAAAAGGGTGTTTTCTTTCAGTACAACAAGCCTGTCAACGAGTGTGCTCATGGCGTCCTCCTCTTTTCGAAGCATTGCGTCTTTCGCAGGGCTGTTGCCGGGATGCGGTTCCGGCGAAAGACGCGTGGCGCAGTGGTGAAGCGCAGGCCATATCTCGGGGATAAAATACCGCGCGCTGTTCGCGAGATTGCGAAGCACTTCAAACGGGTCGTATTGCCGGGAAATGGGCGGCGCGCCGGCGTCGCCGTTTTCATCGTTGCCTTCAAGTATCACCAGGGCGCGGCGTCCCGTTTTTCCTGACGATTCTATGTATTCAAGAATGTAATTTTCGAGGTCGCGCTCCTTCAGCAGCAGGTTCGATTCGAATACGTCGTCGATATTGACGCCGGTGGCCGCCGCCATGGCTTTCAGCATGAGCTGTCTGTGGCATTCGATCATATCGCCGACCGCTGCCGCGAGCAGTCGGTATTCGCGGGCGTCCTTCAGCGCTTCAGGAAGGCTTTGCCCGCAATGCCGGATTATTTTTTTCAGGTACAGAATCTTGTCGATCTCGTAGTTGATAAAGGCTTCCATTGCGGCGGTGTCGCGGGTGTTCATGCACAACAGGTAATTGAGATAGTTGTATTTCTGAAAATAGCTTTTCCGTTTTAACAGCCGTCCGATAACTATATTTTCGGTCTTTTCGTCCTGTTGAAACAGCGCCGTCATGTGATCGTATGAAATGTAGCTTCTCGCGTCCAGCAGCGACGCTTTGTCGATTTCCCGCAATCCGCCGGCGATTGCACAAAAATGAATCAAATGATCGGCGTCGCCGTTTCTGTAACGGTGCAGTATGCGGCGCGCCTCTGTGCGTGACAGCCTGTCGGCGACCGGCGAAAGGTGGCGCAGCAATATGCTGTCGCCGGTCGCGAGCGCGGCGGCGTAAAGGTGTCGCAGATAATATGGCGCCGGTAACGCGCATGTAAGAATGACAAATTCGACCGGAGGAACCTCGCCGGAGATGACGCCGCCGCTGAGCTTGGCGAGTTTCATACTTGCGAATCTGTCAATATCCATGTCCGACTGCGGCTCGACGCCCTCATCGGTCAGCAGAATCGTGGCTGCCGCGCGTTCGGCGTCGCAGGCGGGCGTATAATATCGTGAAAGAAGCTCCCTGCGAACGCTCAGCGGCTCCCGCTTTACAAGGCCGAGCGCCCTCCCGCGGATGTACGGGTTGCCGTCGCCGAGCGCGTTGCGGAGTATCTCCCTCGCGTATTCCGAGGTTCCCGTTGCGAGGAGGCTGAGCATGTTCTCCTTCGTTTCGGCGTCAAGTTCGCCGTAGCGGGGAAGCAGCAGGGGCAAGAGCTCCATCGTCGGCGCCTGGTTAAAATACGCCCTGGCGACGGCAGGATGATTTTTTACTATGTCGTAGACAGGCTGCGCCCGCGTGATGTCCAGCATGTCCGAAACCCCGGCCTTCCTCGGCCGCTCGAAGGAAAGCTCTTTGCGCAGCGACGACATGTAAGCCCTGTTTTGAAACCGCGTGACGGCGATAGCGAGTATCCCCATTGCGAGGGCGAGCGAGAATCCCGCGGCAGGGGAAAGCTTCGAGCCGATAAGCACGATCATGCCGCCGCCCGCGATCATCCCCAGCGGGCTGATGATGCCGTTGATGAAGGATTTCACTTCAGCCATCCTGTCGCGGGGGGATGCCGCCATGATAATATTGAATACTGGCGTGCGGAACAGCACGCTCATGTTTTTCCGGTAAAATCTCAACAGTATACCGGCTGTTACCGAGGGAAACAATGCCGCAAAGGATATACAGGCGGTGTACGAAACCGGATATATGTAATTTGCGCGGCGAACGCCCGCCGATTTGATGATGCGCGACACAAAGAAGAGCTGCAGCACGAGCGTAATGCCGTCGGATATAAGCGTATAGGCGCTGAGGAATGAGGCCAGGTCTTTTTTCGAGGGAAACGCCCTGTTGAAAATCGATGCGAAATAGAATTCCGAAATTTGATTGACGATCGATATGATAAAAATGGCGAACATCGAATACGTGAATATGGAGGACGAAAATGTCATCTGAATTTTCCGTGCAAGCCTGCCGAAGAATTTCAGGTCGGGCAGCAGAAGGTGCGGCAATCCGGAATGCGGCGTGATGCCTGCTGCGGCTTTTCTGCGGAGCATCGCGATCGGCAGCAGCATCAATGCGCCGTAGCATCCCCACAGTACGAGGCCGCGTCCCGAGACATCGCTGGCGAAGATGTTGAGTATCAGCACGCTCGAGGTTATGCCGCCGAGCTTGCCGCCGCCAAGCAGAAACGGCAGCAGCCGCTTCGAGTTTCTCAGCGTGAGGTACTGGAATATAAAGTTGAAGAAGTGCATGTCGAGAAAGAAGGTAAAAAGGTAATTTGCAAGATACAGGCCGAAGGGAAGCCATGAAATCCGGCCTTCGGGGGCAAGTCCGGCCGCGAATATCAGGCCGGTGAAAAGACACGAGAGCAGAATGTAGCCGCGCTGAAGCGATATTGTAAGGAAAAACGCGTTATAGAGTATTCCGCATGCGATGAGGGCGATGCCGTTGTATATAAAAAATCGGGAAAGACCCGCCGCCCCGTATGCCTTGAGAAATATAGTTTCAGTGAATATCTGGCCGCTCGCGAAAAACGAGCCCGAGAGAAAGTACAGAACAAAAAGCGGGATGGCGAATCCCAATTCGTCGCGTCGAATTGAGAGGGCATTCCATCCCGCTTTTGCAATGTTCATACGTTACCGAGGAACATTTTTATTTGGACATGCTTGCCTGCACAAATTCCAGCGTTTTTCGCACGTCGTCCCAGAAGAAGCACTTCAGGCTTTCTTCCCAGTCGAGTTCGTCGACATAGGTTTTCAGCCGCTCGCCGAGTTCGCGCCGCATGAGGAATTTGATCGGCATAAAGGCCCTGCCTGGATTGTCGATCCACAGCGATATAAGCTGTTTCGCCCGGGAGATAAGCTCGGATTCCTCGACTATCTCATCGATGATGTTGACGTCTTTTGCATCGTTGACGTTCATCATCTTGCCGAAATATACGAGATCGCGGTAGTTTTTATCGTTCGCCATGGCGAAACGCACAATCTCGCCCTGGCACACGGCCAGCGGCAGGCCGATTTTTACTTCGCTCATCCCGTATTTGACCTTCGGGTTCGGCGTCGCAAGCCTGTAGTCGCATGCCGCCGCAAGAATCATCCCGCCGGCCACCGTGTGGCCGTTGAGAGCGGCGATGACCGGTTTTTTGCACATAAAAAGGTCAAGCAGCACCGGCTCTTCCAGGGTCTTGAAGAAGTCCGCGATTTCCTTCGGGTTTTTGAAGGAAAGAAACATGGGCAGATTGAAGCCGGATGAAAAAAACCGTCCCTGCCCGGTAAGGATAATCCCCTTCGGCGACGGATTGTTGTTTACTTCGTTGAGGATTTCCCTCATCTCGGTGTAGAATTCTTTGAGGAGCGAGTTGTCCTTGCCGTTTTCGATGGTAAGGATGTAAATATCGTCCTCAATACGCTTTTGTAACATCGGATGCCTCCCTGTGTCCTTAGTTCATCAGTTAAAAATATATGCTACTGATAATGCTACAATTCACTATGCGCCGGCGTTACGCGTGATGGTACAGAGAACTATCACGCCCGCGCGGGTTTGAAGATATTTTCATGAGAATTAACAGTAAAATATTCATTAAATAGCGACAAGACAAAAATTATGGCCGCGGTCTTTTTTTGGCGATAAAAAAGGCCGATAGACCGGCCTTTTGTCACTGTTGACGGTGAGATTGAAATTAAAAAAGCTATTCCATGTCCCTTCTCGCGAATTTGTTTTGCAGTTTATCGATTTCGCCGATTATTCCGAGGATGTCTTTCATGTCATCGTCGTCGGCGTACCGCTGCACGTCGGAGATTATCAGCTTCGCTTCTTTCAACTCCTCTATCGCCTTGGTGTATTTGCTCATAGACCGCTCTCTCCTTGTTTTTTTATGGCCGCGAAAAGCCGCGACCGGGAACGTGCATAGCATATAACGAAATACATACAATGTCAAGCAATGAAAAAATGCGCGCAAACCCGTGTGATTATTATTTTAAACATTGAATTGACAATAATAATCAAATGAATAGAATTAACATTTTGGGCGCAGACGATATTCGGAAAACGGAGAAAAAATCAGGTGATGCGGTTTTGTGTACATCCATCCACGCTTCACGGCGAGGTCGTGATCCCGGGCTCGAAGTCGCATACCATCAGGGCGCTGGTGTTCGGCCTGCTTGCCGACGGAGAATCGGTAATCCGCTCTCCGCTCGATTCATCCGATACGCGCGCCTGCCTTGCCATGGTAAAAAACCTTGGCGCGGCCGTCGAAGAGAAAGAAGATTTCTGGAGGGTGCGGGGCGTGGGCGGCCGCGTTGAAGCGCCCGCTGACGTGGTCGATGTCGGCAATTCGGGCACGTCGCTGTATATCGGGCTTGGCGTGGCCTCGCTGGCCGAGGGTTATACCGTATTCACCGGCGACCACCAGATACGGAGCAGGCCCGCCGCGCCGCTCTTGCGGTCGCTGGCCGATCTCGGGGCGTTTGCCGTTTCAACCCGTGGCAACGGCATGCCGCCCATCATAATGAAGGGCAGGCTTCGCGGCGGAAAAACGTCACTGGAGGCGCACACATCGCAGTATCTCAGTTCGCTGCTCGTTGCGGCGCCGCTGGCCGCGGGCGATGCCGAGATTACCGTACCCCTGCTGAACGAGGCGCCTTACGTGGAAATGACGCTTGCCTGGCAGAAAAAGCTTGGCATCGATTTTTCCGCGGATGGATTGCGGCGGTTTGAGATCAAGGGAAATCAGCGATACCGGCGATTTGACGAGAGCATTCCCGCTGATTTCTCGTCCGCCACGTTTTTTCTTGTCGCCGCGGCCGTGACCGGGTCCGAGCTGGTGCTGCGCGGCCTCGATTATACCGATACGCAGGGCGATAAAAAGGTCGTGGGAATTTTGCAGCAGATGGGCGCAGAAATTGACGTTGGCGAGCGTCATATCACGGTGAGGGGGGGCGCGTTGCGCGGCGGCGTATTCGATCTCAATGATATTCCAGACGCGCTTCCCGCGCTTTCGGTTGCCGCTTGCTTTGCAGACGGGGAAACGCGGCTTGTCAATGTGCCGCAGGCGCGCCTGAAAGAAACAGACCGCATCAGTGTGATGCGCGACGAACTTGCGAAAATGGGCGCCGATGTGGCCGAGCTTCCCGACGGGCTGGTAATACGGGGGAGCGATCTTTCGGGGGCCAGCGTTGACGGTCATGGCGATCACAGGGTGGTAATGGCCCTCGCGGTGGCCGGGCTTGCCGCGAAGGGCGTTACCGAAATAACGACCGCCGAGTCGGTCGCGGTCACTTTCCCGGGATTCGAAGGTTTACTGCGAACCGCCGGCGCTGATATAACGACTTTAAAGTGAGGAGTGAGATATGACGGTACGCGGCATTCGAGGCGCGACAACTGTTGAAAGCAATACGCGCGAGGAAATACTCGCAAAAACGGGGGAGCTGCTCGAAATTCTGATGCAAAAAAACCACATCCGCATCGAGGATATCGTCTCGGCGCTTTTTTCGGTAACCGATGATGTCAACGCGGAATTCCCCGCCGTAGCTGCCCGCAAAATCGGCTGGCTGTATACGCCCCTCATGTGTACACGGGAAATGCCGGTGCCGGGAAGCCTCACGGGATGCATACGGGTGCTGCTGCACGTCAATACAGAAACGGCGCAGCAGGATATGATACACGTGTATTTGTATGGCGCAAAAAAGCTTCGTCCGGACCTGGATTCTGAAGCGAAAGATAGATACTATATCTCAGAAAAAAAATGATGGCGTGAAAGCTGCGGATCGCGGATTTGCATCTGGCCCGGGAACGACTTGTTCCCCCGTGTGTGCCGCAGCGCCATGGCGCATGGATACAACGATGGCGAGAATATCATGGCTTGACGTTTGCACGGCGGCGCTGCGGATGATTGCTATCTTCGCGGTCTGCGGCGTGTGCCTGTCCGCTCATGCGCAGGAAAAACGCGAAATCGAATTAACCGCGCAGGAGATACTCGCCCGCGTCGACAGGATTCTTGAATATCCCAGGGGGCAGTTGAAAGGGAAGATGCTGCACATCATGCCCGACGGCACGTCCGGCCTTATTACGTTTACCGGCAGCATCGCCGATAATGATTTTTTGCTGAAGTTCAGCAATCGCGACAGAGGGGAGCACCTGCGCGTGCTGTACAATCTTGGCGGTGAGGATGTCTGGGTCTATAATGTGCACGCCATCAAGCTATTTCATAAAATTGATATCGATAAATATGATTCCGTGTGCGGGACAAATTTTTATTACATCGACATGTCAAACGCCGATTACCAGAACAACTACAACGCGATGATAACGGGCGGCGCTGTCGTAAAGGGAATTGAATGCCATCGGTTGAAACTCGAACCGATTTACCGGGGCGGTGCGTACGGCCAATTGACGCTGTACGCGTCGAAAAGCGATTCCGTTCCGGTCAGAATAGATTATCATGACACCGACAGGGTCGTTTTCAAGAGCCTTTCCGTCGTGAAAACCATGACGAAAAATAATCGGATAATTCCAATACGGTATGATATGCTGGACATTAGAAAGGGTACCGTGACAATTCTCGAACTGTACGGTTTTGACGATACGGTCACTTTCGATGCCAAGGTTTTCTATCACCAGCGCCTCGGGGAGAAGGAATAATGCCTCAGTTTTTTATCGCGTCACGCGATATGCGTGACGGACGGTGCATCGTCGCGGGAGACGATTTTCATCACCTGGTGCGGGTCCGCAGGGTATGCGAGGGCGACGAAATTAAGCTTCGCTGTGAGGACGGGAAACTCATGACGGGGAAGGTCGTTGCGATAGGTGATGATTCGCTTACCGCTGAAATCATTGACAAAAAACCCCCTGGCGATGTATCATTGAGTTTGACCCTGTGCCTTGCGTTGCTCAAGGGAAAAAAGTTCGATTTTGCTATCCAGAAGGCGGTGGAGGTTGGCGTTTCCGGCATTATTCCGGTCATGACCGAGCGGACAATTCCCGATATCGAGAACAAGGAGCAACGAAGGCTCGAACGATGGAACAGGATAGCGGAAGAGGCGGCCAAGCAGTGCATGATGCCAGGCATTCCGGCGGTGGAAGCCCTGCGGTCTTTTCGCGAGCTTGTTGCGGGCATATCCGGCGGCATAAAAATGATTGCCCATCCTGACGGTTCGGTCAGAAATCTCGACGGCTTCCTGCGGGAGGGAGATGGGAATTCGCGACTGTATCTTCTTGTGGGGCCTGAAGGCGGATTTTCGGATGCCGAGATTGCGTCGGCGAGGCGCGGGGGATGGATTGATTTTGGATTCGGTTTCACGCAATTGCGCGCAGAGACAGCGGCGATTGTGCTGCCCGCCATAATGATGTACGAATGGAGTTGTATGCATGAAAATAACCGTCAATGACAGGGAAATCGAGTTTGAAAAATCAACCCTTGACGACCTGCTGACCCTTTACAGGTTCAAATCGGATAAAATCAAGGTCAGCATTAACGGCAGCGTGTGTCTGGCGGGAGGGCACGGTAGCGTTCTCCTGAAAGACGGAGATGTAATCGAAATAGGAAGGATGTAATATTTTGTCGGAGATTCCTGACACCATGATGGACAGAAACAATGGGAATCCGGCGGATGCCGATCTGGACCAGCTTCACATGAGAGCGTGCGTACTTTCATGCCTGCGCGACGGCAATAAAACCGTTGCGGGTATCTGCACATATGGGGTGAAGAGAAAATGCTGGGATTTCGCGCATGCCACGGAGGAGATTTCGGATATACTGCACGATCTTTTGAACCACGGTGAAATTGAAGCACGACCGTCCGGCGACGCTCCGGGTGAAACCGTGTATTCGATTACCTGAAAAGGAGTGTGCGAGCTGGAACAGGTTGTTCCGGCATTGAAACGACTGGGAGCACCCGCCCTTGATTGTTTGCGCCGTGCGGAGGCGAACACAATGGAAGCCATAAAAATGGAGCTTGCCATAAAACGGGGCGAATGGCGTACCCTGCGACAGAAGAAGCTCGACATCAAGGAGCGCCTGCTTGCGGACGGATTGGACAAAAAAGCGATAAGGAAGAATGCCGCATACAGAGAGCTTGAAAAGCGGCAGGAGCATCTCTCGACGGTTATCAAGCATATCGAGAAGCGGCTCAATCGCGCACTTGCGCTTGTGCGCGAAGGGCAGCGTACGGATTCATGCGATCACGGCGCTCACTGAAGGGCAAAGCGCGACTCGCGTTTTGCGATACCCGCGGTAATGTCTACGAACACCCCGGATACGAACCCGCCTTCCGAACGGGCCGACATTTCGTCAGGGTCGATGCCTGCGACCTGATACAGCTTCCCTACGGCAGTGTTCTTTTTTCCATGCCGGGGCGGCTGCCCGTGTACTATGATCGCGGCAGTGACGGCTACCATGCAGTCGCCTCATCGCCCGACGGTGATGACATATGGGCGGCGTCGTCTTTTTTAAGCTCGGGGTATCTCAGAACGTACCTGCCGGCATTTGAAAAAAGGGCGGACGCCCCGGTGCTGCCGCTCTGGGCGTATACCGGCGTGGTATTCATCAACGGTGAGTTTTACGCACCGGCGGTGCGCATTGACGATGATCCGCGGTCTGACCCGGAAATCCACCAGAACGACGACGAGCTTCGCAAAAGTATCAGGGCCCTGAAGCGGCAATATCCGGAAAACCGCCTGGTGCGCCAGCTTTCCGTGTGTTCAACGGAGTACAGGTGCCTCTGTGCGCGGAATTTTTTTCTCGGTCGGTACGAAGCGCCCGTACCGACATCGCCCTCGTGCAACGCGAACTGTCTTGGCTGCCTCTCGTATCAGGACGGTTCCGGATTCTGCCCCTCGCAATACCGGCTGGAATTCAGCCCCACGCCGGAGGAAATCGCGGAGGTGATTCTGCATCACGTCGGGCGGGTCGAGCGTTCAGTTGCGAGCTTCGGCCAGGGATGCGAGGGCGAACCGCTTCTTCGGGGGAAAGACCTGACGCGTGCGGTCGGCCTCGTGCGTAAAAAAACCTCCCGTGGAACGATCAATATCAACACCAACGCGTCACGGCACCTTATGGTAAAGGAGCTCATTGCGGCCGGCATCGACTCCATCCGCGTCAGCCTCAATTCGCCGACCGAGAGATATTACATGCGGTATTACCGGCCGAACAATTACTCGTTTCGCGATGTGGAAAAATCACTTGAAACAGCGCTTAACGCCGGGATATTCGTGTCAATCAACCTTTTTTTTCTTCCCGGATTCACCGACATGGAAAGCGAGGTGCGCTCCCTTTTTGATTTTCTCGATCGCTTCCCTGTGAATATGCTGCAGGCGAGAAATCTCAATATGGATCCCGATTATTACCTTGACCGCATCGGGTGCGACATGACCGGGGATATCGGCGTTACCGCGTTGATTGCGATGCTGCGCGAGCGGTATCCGTCAATGAAAATTGGTTACTATAATCCCCCGAAGGAGGATTTTGCCCCATCTAATGCTTGACAGCGAGGCTTTTTGCCGCGTATTCTGAGCTATCAACGATGATTGGAGGAGGGCGTGTATGGATGACAAAAAGATTATCCATGGGATCGTATTCATTCAGACGTGGGGGGAAAGCAGACCGATCGTACAGATATTGAAAAACAACAATCACGTGATATCCGTTTTCCACATCATGGGCAGGCACAGCTATATGATCGACGTGGATTTCGATGATAAGGACGAGCTTGAATACTGGATAGAGCAGCTGAAGTCCCTGAAGCTCTCATCGGGGGTGCCCGCCGTCATCGCCATTCAATCGAACAAAATAATCGACATCTACAAGAAGAAAGAGGACTATACCCTGAAGGATTATTCGCAGATAAAAGACAGATACCACATGTTTATGATGATCGACAATCCGCACGAAGACGAAAGATTGATTTCCCTGCTGACGTCATTCAATATCGTGCATACCGTACTGCATGTGCAGGGCCAGCATTCCTTCATTGCCGAAATCATAACCGAAAATTACGGCAGCTTTAAAGACCTCCTTCGCCAGTTGAAGGCCCTCGACACGGTAACGTGCATCGAAACACAGGAGGTCATCAACGTGCCGAAATACCGCAACCAGATAATAGACGAAAAGGGCAATCTTGTATGCCCGCAGGAAGATATACGTGAGCTGTATATGCTTTAGGAGGCGCCTCGATGTCCGAAACAATTGATAATGCCATCGGCTATGCGAGGGATGTCGTGGGGAAAGACCCCATGGCGACCTTTCTCGGCATTACGGTCGAAGAGGTGCGCGAAGGATACGCCCGCTGTTCGCTTACGGTGACGCCGGACCTTTTAAACGCCGCGGACCGCGCCCACGGAAGCACCGTGTACGCGGTCGCCGATCAGGCATTCGCCGTCGCGTCGAATTCAACCGGGGCCAGGGCGCTCGGCATGCATTTTTCCATCAGTTTTATCGCTGCGGCGCGTGGCGGCGAAACGATAACGGCAGAGGCCACGCCGCGAAATATAGGCAGAAAAACGAGTGTGTGGCAGATCGATGTGCGCGGCGATGACGGCCGCCTTATCGCGAACGGCGAGGGGATTGCGTACCATAAATAATTTCTTGACAGCCGCTCCATGTGTGCATTATCTGAAATGCTGATTGTGGGCCTTGCGTTGACGGCCTTGTCAATCACGCAATATCACCGTCATTATATCAATGGGGATCATCTGGCAGGGCGAACATGCAATTGTGCGTAAAAAAAGGTATCCGCAGTATCCCGGTGCTGCTTGCGGTGCTTGTCGCGTGCGCTTCGTTTATTAACGACGAGAGCGTCGCGCTGCTCAGGGGCTATGAATCGTGCGAATACACGCTGAAACAGGATTCCGCAGAAGGGTATCCCGTCGTGAAAAAGGGGCAGGCGGTAAGGCTCTATATTGTCAACAGGGGCGATTCCGTAAAAGTGTATTGTTACCCCGCGGGAACGGATATACTGAAATCCGAGAGGGCCCTTATTCTGTATTTGTTCGAAGACGACTTTCCGGATAAAAAGTTCAGCAGGGAATTTTTCGAACAGAAGCTGTATAACGTTGTCGACAAAGCGGTTGTGCATACTACTAAAAAAAAGTAACTGCGGCCTCCGGTGCGGGGGTGCGGATAATTAATAACCGGTCAAGAAGGTGCGAGTATGTTCGAGGGTGTGTATACGGCGCTGATTACGCCGTTTAAAAACGACGCGATAGATTATGACGCGCTCGAGCGGATAATCGAGGCGCAGGTGGCAGGTGGTGTCGACGGTGTCGTCCCCGTGGGAACGACAGGCGAATCGCCGACGGTTTCT
>DHPI01000072.1:11918-24543 GCA_002407865.1 Spirochaetia bacterium UBA5368 | reverse complement strand
GAAGAGCATAAAGACTACATCAAGCGCGTCGTTGCCCTCGTTAAAAAGCGAATAAAGGTGATTGCAGGCACAGGCTCGAACTCCACGAAGGAAGCCGTCTATCTTTCAAAGGCGGCCGAGGATTACGGTGTCGACGGGGTGCTGCTGGTCAATCCGTATTATAACAAGCCGCCGCAGCGCGGCCTCGTGGCGCATTTTGCCGGCGTCGCGTCGTCGATCTCGATTCCGTGCGTGCTTTACAATATACCGGGCCGCACCGGCATAAACTTTCTGCCAGAGAGTATCAAAGAGCTGCTCGAAAAATCCCCGAATATCGTCGCCATCAAGGAAGCGTCGGGCGATATTGCGCAGATGATGCGCGTGATAGAGCTGTGCGGCGACAGGCTGACGCTCCTCTCGGGTGACGACAATCTGTTGCTGCCCGTGCTCGCCATAGGCGGAAAGGGCGTCGTATCGGTGATCTCGAATGTGCTCCCCGCCGATATAAAGCGCGTGGTGACGCTTTTCAATGAAGGAAAATTAGAAGAATCGCGAAAGGCATTTTACCGGCTGCTGCCCCTGTGCAGAGCCATGTTTTATGAAACAAATCCCGTTCCGGTGAAGGCCGCGATGGAGATGCTTGGCTATTGCGGTGGTGAGATACGCCTGCCGCTTGTGCGGATATCCGACGACTATCGTAACAAGCTGCGCCAGGAACTCGTGAAATACGGGGTAAAGATATGAGCATCATCGGCGTGTGCGGCGTGTCCGGCAGGATGGGCCGCGCCATTCTCAATGAAGTGCTGAACCGCGGCCATGCGCCGGGTGCGGCGTTCGAGCACGAATCGTCGCCGTTTTTCGGCAGGGACGCCGCGGCCGTGCTCAATCGCGATGCGTTCAATGTCATGGTCTCGGCGATATCCGTCGATGACGTGAGCCGCTGCGACGGCGTGATCGATTTTTCTTCGCCTGCCGCCTCGATGCGGCTTCTTGCCGCCGCGAAAGACGCGAAGCGGCCGCTGGTGATCGGCACAACGGGATTCACTCCCGATCAGCGGGCAGCAATCGACGAGGCGGGGCGTGATATACCGGTGCTTTTCTCGCCAAACATGTCGCTTGGCGTCAATCTCCTCTTCCGCCTTACCGAAATAGCGGCAAAGGCGCTGCAGAATGAATTTGACATTGAAGTATTCGAGGCGCACCACCGACTGAAGAAAGACGCGCCCTCGGGAACCGCGAAACGACTTGTGGATATAATCAAATCCTCGGTTGATGAGCTTCGGTCGGCCGACGAGGTGCACGGCCGCAACGGCATTACCGGCGAGCGTAAAAACGACGAGATCGGCGTGATGGCCATGCGCGGCGGCGATATCGTGGGCGAGCATACCGTCTATTTCGCTGGCATCGGCGAGCGTATCGAGTTGACGCACAGGGCCACACGCCGAGATATATTTGCTGCGGGCGCCGTGCGGGCGATTGAGTTTCTTATCGGCAAAAAGCCGGGCGTGTACACCATGTTTGATGTTCTGGGGATATGAATGTCCGAACACAAAGAGGAAAACAGGGACAATCTGCGGGAGTTCGAGGAGAATCCCTACACTCCCGATAAAAAAAGGCCCGAAGACATATTGCGAGTTTTTTACAGTAATAACCTTCCCATTGTCCCCGTCGTATCGCGGCGGGGGATGCTTCTTGGAGTCCTGAAAAAAGACGAAGTCGTTTCCGAACTCAGCGATATTGATCGCGCGAAAGATAAAAAAACGGATCAGTTTGTCACCGCGCTTGCGAAAAAGATGACGCTTGACGACCTGCTGCCGTATATAAGCGCGTGCCGTGAATTTGTCGTGATCAATATCTTCGGTGAGCCGCAGGGCGTATGGTCGCGGCTTGAGCTCCTTGCCGCGATAGAGTCGCCTCAGAAATCGAAGGCGGTGAAGGAGGATATCGAGCGGCAGAAGGAAAAGCAGATAATGGAGTGGATGATATATCTCATCCTCGAACATGTGCCGCGCGCGATCTATGCCGTCAACGCTAACGGCGGCACCATCTTCTATAACAGCTATTTCGAAGACCTGTTCAAAAGCAGGATGGGGCGGGATGTCGATATATCGTTTATCGAAAAATCGCTGAAAAATACCGGGGTAAACGAGTTTTTCACGAGAAGCAAGGGCGGTAGCGAGATTTATTTTTTCAATAAAGATATGCGCTTTTACTATGAAAAGGTGCCGCTTGTCAGCAATGAAAAAAACGTCGGCTTCCTTATATATTGTGACAGGGATATCAACTCGGATGATGCGGATGTGTTGCTTCCCGGCGTCGATATCAACGGGATGGGGCTTGCAAAAATACTGGAAACCGTCGAGCGGGGAATCATTGTCGGCGCCGTGAAAAACCGGGGCGGCGATCTGCCGGGGGCATCGGAAGACCTCGGCATCACGCGGCAGGATCTTGCGGCCCGGATGAAAAAGCACGGGATTGCGGCCGACACCCAGTCGCGTGGAAAAAATGAAAAGTGAATTTTTTGTTGACGAAAAAAGATTATGAATTATATTGTTTATGAGAGTGTGAAAGCTTTAATCCTCCAGCCTCGTAAACAAGCTTTTTTTTATATAGTTACGTTGAAGTAAATAAATAACAGAGTGTTTTTTGTACGTGAGGAAAGGGGCGTATCCGTATCGGTGCATATCCAGATTGTTACGATGCTCACATCCTGTTATAATATCATATTTCCTTCAGATGTATCGCAATAATGTATGAGATAAGTAGTGCAGCATGCGCTGGCAAAATCTTCTGCTTCGAATGAACCGTGTGTAATTCTACCGGATGAATGAAATATCAGGTGCGAATCTCGAATTCGAAATTAATGACAATAACTATTACATGTAAAAGGTGATTTATGGCAAGGGTAAATGGAACTCCAAGGCCGGAAGGAAGAACGGCCGCACTTTCCGAAGAAAACAAAAGCGGCGAGAACAGACCGCAGAATGCCAACGGCAATGGGAACAGGAATCCGCTGAAAAATGAAAACAGGCTTGATCTGGCGGCATTGAAATCCAATACGATAAACGAACTTCTCGCCCTTGCGCGTGGAATGGGTATCGACGGTGTTTCGGGCCTGAAAAAGCAGGATCTCATTTTCGAGATTTTGAAAACGCAGACCGAGCGTAACGGTCTGATATTTTCGAGCGGGGTGCTCGAGATATTGAGCGACGGATATGGGTTCCTTCGCTCCCCCAATTACAACTATCTGCCGGGCCCTGATGACATTTATGTTTCGCCGTCGCAGATACGGCTCTTCGGATTGCGCACGGGCGACACGGTAACCGGGCAGATCCGGCCACCGAAGGACAACGAGCGGTTTTTCGCGTTGCTGCGCATAGAGGCCGTCAACTTTGAAGACCCCGAAAACCTGCAGCGTAGGACCCTTTTCGACAACCTTACGCCGCTGTATCCCATGGAGCGGGTCAGTCTCGAAACCACGGGCGAAAATGTCGATATGCGTATCGTGAATATTTTTACGCCGATCGGCAAGGGACAGCGCGCCCTGATAGTGGCTCCTCCCCGAACAGGGAAAACGATATTGCTTCAGAAGATAGCCAATTCGATCACGACAAATCATCCTGAAATATTTCTTATTGTGCTGCTCATCGACGAGCGCCCGGAAGAGGTGACCGATATGCAGCGTACGGTAAAGGGAGAGGTCATTTCGTCGACCTTTGACGAGCCGGCGTCGCGGCACGTACAGGTTACGGAAATGGTGCTCGAAAAGGCGAAGCGTCTCGTGGAACACAAAAAAGATGTCGTAATTTTGCTTGACTCTATAACCCGTCTGGCGCGAGCATATAACCAGGTTGTGCCGACCAGCGGCAAGATACTCTCCGGTGGCGTGGATTCCAACGCGCTTCACAAGCCGAAACGGTTTTTCGGCGCGGCGCGCAATATCGAGGAGGGCGGCAGTCTCACAATCCTCGCGACAGCCCTTATCGATACCGGTTCGAGGATGGACGAAGTTATCTTCGAGGAATTCAAAGGTACGGGCAACTGCGAGCTTCATCTTGATAGAAAACTGGTTGAGCGGAGAATTTTCCCGGCGATCGATATCAACAAATCGGGCACCAGGAAAGAAGAATTACTGCTTGACGGGGAAGAGATGAACAAGATATGGGTATTGCGAAAGGTAATATCCGCCATGAGCCCGACAGAGGCCATGGAACTGCTGGTTGAGAAGATGCAGGCAACGAAAAACAACAGGGCCTTCTTCAAGGCCATGAATGCATAGGAGAGTATAGAGTAAAATGAAGCCGAATATTCATCCAGAATATGTTGACACAGTAATAAAGTGCGCATGCGGCAATGAAATCAAGACGCGATCGACCGTGAAAGACCTTCACGTTGAAATTTGTTCCAACTGCCATCCGTTTTACACGAAGAAGCAGAAAATTGTGGACAGCGCGGGCCGTGTCGAGAAATTCAAGAAGAAGTATAATATAAAGTAATTTATTTTCGTGCTGAGTTGCGCGCCGCCCAGGGTGGCGCGCAGGCGAGAAGTGTTTTGTACGTACGGCGGTGTTTCTCCCGCCGTTTCGGCGCTTGGCGGGTGCCGAGCGTTGATGATGTTGCCGTGCTGTAGTTTTGTAGACGTGTGGTAGCGGGATTGTCTCAGAAGATCCTGATATCCTGCCCCTGAACGGAGGGCGTGCGCATAGCGGGTGTGGTTGTATACATCGCGCATGCGAAGAGCTCCTTCCGGGGTGGTGAGACGGCCCCGTGGGGATTGCCGAATTAGAAATTACAGCCCTATCTCTCCCTGCTTCCAGCCATTGCTGTGTATCCCCATATCCTTCCCTGAATGACCATTGCGTTCCGGAGTGTAGAGACAGTCGTATGTCATAACCGTACCGCTGCGCGGGAGCGTGCGGCCGCGGCGTTACACCATTACACGAGGAGGAACTCATTATGAACGACGTGTTTGTAGTCAGCATGGCGCGGACTCCTGTCGGAAAACGCAACGGATATCTGCGCGAGTGGAAGGCCCCGGAGCTTCTTGGGGCTGTTATCGACGAAGTTATCGACAGGGTGGTGCTCGATCCCGCCGTGGTGGAGCAGGTGATTAACGGTACCGTATATCAGGTGGGAGAGCAGGGATTCAACCTCGCGCGGATGGCGATATTCGCGTCGAAACTGCCCGACAGTGTTGCCGGGATTTCGTGCAACATGCAATGCGGAAGCAGTCTTATGGCGATACAGATGGGATACGCGATGATAGCGACGGGAATGGCGGATGTGCTGATTGCGAGCGGTTGCGAACTCATGTCGAAATATCCTATCATGTCAGATGCAGACGGTACGCTTGCGAACGGAAAGCCGATGGGTAACCCGTTCGGGAAGTTTTATATGGAGCGTGTCAGGGGGACGGTATATACGCAGATGCAGGCGGCGCAGGCGATTGCCGAGAAGTGGGGGATCTCGCGCAGGGCGTGCGAGGAATTTGCGGTTGCCAGCCATAAAAAAGCGGGCCGCGCCACAGATAACGGGTATTTCGTGAAGGAGATAATGCATGTCAGCGGTGTTGACGGCGAGGGCCGGGCGATTGTCAGGGATACCGATGAAACAATACGCCCGGAAACGAGCGTTGAACAGCTTGAAACGCTGAAGCCCGTACCCGGCACCGACTGGATAACTGCGGGCATTTCAAGCCCGGTGACCGACGGGGCGTCGGCGGTTCTCCTGATGAGTGAAAAAAAGATGAAAGAACTCAACATGAAACCGCTGGCCAGAATCGCCGCGAACGCCGTTGTTGGCTCTGACCCCGTGCTGATGCTTACCGGCCCAATTCCCGCGACGCGTGATGTGCTGAAAAAGTCCGGCCTCAGCATCGGCGATATTGATATCTATGAAGTGAACGAAGCGTTTGCCCCAATCCCCCTCGCGTGGGCGAAAGAGCTTGATGCCGATATTGAAAAGCTGAATGTCAACGGTGGCGCTATGGCCCTCGGTCACCCGGTGGGAAATTCCGGGTGCCGCATCTCGATTACGGCGATTAACGAGCTACAGCGGCGCGGCGGCCGTTACGCGCTGGCGACGCTCTGTACGGGCGGCGCTCTCGGGCCGGCGACGATTTATGAGCGGGCATGATATGCGCGGCATAATTGAAGAAAAACTACGCCCCGTCGCCATGTACCTCGAAAACGGCATCGATATCGTCCGCGCGATGGGCATCACGGTGCTTGAGATGCGCAGGGGATATGTCAGGCTCATGGCGCCCCTGAAGGGCAACGGCAACCATTTCGGCTCGATGTACGCGGGCGTGATATTTTCGCTTGCCGACATTGCCGGCGGCGCCCTGTTCGTTTCGACGTTTGATTATACGCGGTTTATTCCGATTGTCCGCGAGGTTGACATCCGGTTTTTAAAGCCGGTCGCGGAAGACCTGTTTGTCGAGGCGTCGATACCGGAGGAAACAATTGCGCGAATTGAACGCGAACTTGACGAGAATGGCAGGGCGGAATGGACACTCGATCTGTCGCTGCGATACGCCGGCGGCGCCACGCTGGACACGGTCCGCGGCGTATTTCAGGGACGCAAAATCCCTGCAGGCATTGCGCTGCCGGTACAACCAATTCCGGAGGGAACGGATGAGGATGCACACGGATGATATTCGTATCGAAAAAACCGGCCGCATCGCGGCCGTTATTCTCAACCGCCCGGCGTCGTTGAACGCTCTCGACCTGTCCCTGGGGAGCGATTTGTCGGATGCCCTTGCGCGCTGCGCCGATGACGACGGCATACGAGCGGTGCTCATTACGGGAACCGGCGGCGTGTTTTGCGCGGGGGGCGATATACGCTCGGCGCAAGGGTATGCGGACGTGGATGAAATTGCCGACAAAACAATCAGTGCGTGCCATGCGGCCATTTTGACAATCCGTCGCATGCCAAAGCCGGTTATCGCCGCGGTTAACGGGATAACATTTGCCGCCGGCATGAGTTTTGCGGCGGCCTGTGATATCCGCATGGCTGCCGCGTCGGCTGTTTTCCGCCAGGGGTATACGTCAGTGGGGCTGACACCCGATTGCGGGTGGACGGTGTTCGTGCCGCAGCTTGTGGGCCCCGGAAAGGCGTCGGAAATGGCGCTCCTTGATCCGATTATCACCGCCGACCAGGCCAGGGAGATAGGGCTGGTGCATAGCGTTGTTGCTGATAACGGGCTTTTAACAGCCGCG
The DNA here is from genome assembly GCA_002407865.1 of Spirochaetia bacterium UBA5368. Taxonomy (GTDB): domain Bacteria; phylum Spirochaetota; class UBA4802; order UBA4802; family UBA5368; genus UBA5368. The sequence continues at coordinate 17,344 of DHPI01000072.1, read as the reverse complement.
CGTGAAACCGCCGGGAGGCTTGCCTGCGGCCCCACGGCGGCGTTTGCCGCGGTTAAGAATGAGATAAATTCGTCGGTATTTGTGCATCTTGAAGAACAGCTTGAAATTGAAAGGATGAATTTTTTGCAGGTGTTAAAATCCGCCGATGCGCGTGAGGGTGTGGCCGCATTCTTTGAAAAACGCGCTCCGCGCTTTGAGGGGAGATAGAAAAGAATATCCCTCGTGTGGAGTGTGGTTAACTATTGTGATATTGTGCTGGTGGTGATGGGAGTGTGTAACTATTACACAATTTGCAAAGCATGATGTGTGTAACTATTACACATGTGTGTATGTCTTGTAGGTCACTTTGCTAAATATTATGGCACCATTGCATGTAGAGATTATTCGTGGGTGTATGCGGGTGCGTTTGTATTCTGAAATTCAGCTATTTCCTTTGCGATTATGCTTCTTCCTGCCAAAAAAATCAGAGAAAATCCGGAAATGATAACTTTTTTGTAAATTAATATTATCGTTAAAGTGTTGCCATTTTAGCTTACAATAAAAAAGATTATTTTTATCTGTACCTCTGAAAAATATTAAAATTTCAACCCTGTATCAAGTTTTAGGAACGAATTGTGCTTATTAATGTATAGCACATTACAGGGAGGTACAGATGAGAACATATAATGATTATGATGATTTCAGCCTGAATCAATATTTTCGTTCGATCAATGCCATAAACCTGTTGACTCCTGAAGAGGAAGTTGAGCTCGCGAAGGCGAAATGTGCTGGTGATGAAAAAGCTAAAGAACGGCTTATAAACGCCAACCTGCGGCTTGTAGTTAAAATAGCCAAAAATTATACCAGCCTCGAGCCTTCGTTGATTGATCTCATTCAGGAAGGTAATCTCGGTCTTATCAGGGCCGCTGAGAAGTTTGATTACAAAATGGGATGTCGTTTCTCGACGTATGCATCGTACTGGATTAAACATTATATCACGCGTTTTATCGCGAAGAGAAGCAGAACCATTCGCGTTCCTATCCGAAAGGGCGATCTTTTCAAGAAGATCAAGAGGGCGCAGGAATCGCTGGTAAGCGATCTCGGTAAGGACCCGTCTGTACGGGAGATTGCCGATCTGCTTGGAATCGATGAGAATGTCGTTGCCGACATTATGGAAGTGTTCCAGCCGACGGTATCCCTTGAGCATCCGCTGAACGATGACGAGTTCAACCTGTACGAAGTGGTAAGCGACGAGAAATATCAGTCGCCGGATGCGGGTATTTACAAGCGCGATCTGCGTTGCGAGCTCGAAGAGGCCATGAATTCACTTATGGAAAACGAGAGGAAGATACTGAGGATGCGGTTTGGGTTTGACGGCGACGATCCGGTCACCTTGAAAGAAGTTGGCGCGGTGTTCGGCATTTCGGCTGAAACGGTGCGGCAGATAGAGTCGCGGGCAATGGGCAAAATACGCCAGAAATATTCGCAGCTTGAAAGTTATATAGCGTAAGATTATATTCTGATCCAATCCGACACCCGTTGTGGGGCTGACCTTCTTCTGGGTCAGCCCCTTTTGTTTTTCTAGTGAGGTTGCCGATTATACGGTTCTCGAAGAGAAGCCGGAGCGATTCCATGCAGTTGAAGGCGTTGTTGGTATCGTCGGCGTTGAGAAGCGGGAAATAGTCGGTTCCCTTCCCGTCCTTACCATAGTAGTAATTGCCGCGAGTTTTGGGAAGCCTGACCTTGAACTTGGCCATGAGGTTCGAAACTACATTATGAAGCTGCCAGCGAAACTCACTGTTCTTCTTGAGAGCCGAAGCAAGCATGCCGTAAAACTTCGACAGGTTGGCATAAAAACGGTTCAGTTCCTCATTTGTAGCGTGGCGTATCAGAAATGGCTTTTAACCGCATTCGTTTCCTGTAATATTCTTTTATGCCTTTATCGAACATATCACGATTGCCAATGAGTGTCATGTTTCCACGTATAAAAACGGCGACGGCGACGGTATATCGCGGTGAAAATCAGAAAGCCCGAATGGCTCGCACGCGGTCGGTAATGTCCTTTCCGCCGTTTCCCTGGCTGCCGTTGGTGAATGTTTGATACCACGCGTTGAGCGAATTCCCCTCGGACGAACTCCAGTAGTAATGATCGGCGAAATTGCCGATACCCGCCAGTTTGAGTTTTGTGTACATCAGGTTGAGCTCGTCTTTCGACGGTAAAAACCAATCGCCGTATCCGCCGCCTTTATACTCCGTGCATAACCTCGCGGCGCTGTCGGTATGGCCGAGCTGATTCATAATCGCCGTGGTGTTGGCCCTGCCCGAACCCAGCGAAGACAGCGTATTCCCGTTCAGCATGGTCTGCGCGGGGTCGCCGATAATCCATGCCTTCGCTGCGCTCAGGTCGCTTTTCGCGGCGACAAGGCCGTGGCCGCTGCCATCATTGTAAAAAACGTACCCGCCGGCGTAATCGCTGCCGATTATTTTTCCCGAGTTGAAGGAAATCTCATTGCTGTACGCTGTTCCCGTGTCGTTAGTGGCATACGCGCGCACAAAGTAAGTAGTGCCCGGGGCAAGCTCTGTCAAAGCGCAATTGGTAAAAACGCCTGTTCCCTTGCCGCAGGGTACCTTCGAGTCGCTTGTGGTCGGTTTCCCGGTTGTGTTCCAGCACAGGCCGCGTTCGGAAACGCCCGAATCTCCCTGCGTTATCACCTTGCCGCCACCCTTCGCGGACGTTCCCGTTAATAAAAGGGTGAGGGCAAGGTTGCCCTTGATAGCTGTCGTTGCAACCCCGGGCAGAATACCGGGTGTTCCGCTGGCCACTGCGCTGAATTTGAATTTTTCATCCGGGTATTTTACTTTTACCCACACATAGTATAAGGTCCCGTTTGTAAGGCCGGTTATCGTGTACTTGGTTGCTGAAACGTCGCTCCCCTGCCTGGTAGCCGACGCGGGATCATTTGCCGTGTTACACCATACCTCGTATGCGATTGCGTCCGGCACCGCGTCCCAGCGTACAAGCAATTTTTTGTTTCCCCCTGTGACGGCAGGCGCGCCGAGCACTGCCTGGGTTTTGCCGCCAGCGCCGCAGGCGCTGAACGCGAACACGACGCACAGCATTAGAAGTGCCATTTTGTTGGGTTTTGCTTTCATGGGATCTCCCGAATAAGTAAAAATTGAAATAATAAACGAAAATTTGAGAAATAGAAAGAGTAATGTTTCTGAAATATATATTAGTATTATTGTTATATTGCTTGTAAACAGAATACATTGTAATAAATTATGTCAAGATATTTTACGTTGTGTGCAATTTCCGAATTCACGGCGTAATGCGGCATACGTGCCGGGCCGGGCCGTATCCGGCGGTTGCTACGGTTCTTCAGATGGCGCGGGTGGCGTTGAAAACGCCGGACCTTTCAGCGGTACTAAAGAGATCGCGGAAGTCGTTGATCGTCGCGGTCATCTGGGAGATGAACCCGTCGATGGTGCGCAGAGGTTCGAAGGTGAAGTCGAGGTCCGGGTTGCCGTGCGCCAGCAGCCTGTTTCGGAGCGCCTCGATATACAGGGAGATGGCGTAGAGGTGCTGTTTCCACTGGTGGGTAATGAAGCCCATCATCTCACCGAGCGCGGCTTCGCGGGATTGCAGTATAAGCATGTCGTCCTTCTCGTTGATCTCCTCGAGTGCCTTCTCGACGCGTTGATTGAGATACAGGGTGCTCTCGCTTATTTCTCGATTGATCATGATTAAGGTACTCCGGCGCCGCGCTGACGATGGCTGGATATGAGGTGGAAATGCGCGATTTCCCGGCTGATGAGGATGACAAACGCGAGTGGAAGAAAGGCCGTAAGGGGCATCCTCTGAGAAATTTTTATGGCACAAATTTGGCTGCTTAATTTGTAATAGTCAAGATAATATCTACCTCATGGCGGTCCGGTTCTTTTGGGGCGCACTATAGGGGATATGTCCTTTCACGTCAGCGGTTCCGGAATATATACGCGTCCCATCCAGTTTTTTCGTACTACACCGTTGTCATTTATCCCCGGAAAAACAGACATTTGTCATTGACAGATTTGGCAATTTGAATACAATCAACACAAGGTTTTTAATATACAGAAAATTCACGCGCGGCCGGCTGACTGCCGGCGGGATCATGTGCGCGATGATCAGAAGAGTTGGTCTATGGTAGAGCAGGCGATCGTTGATCCCAACAATCTGCTGTTGCCTCTTGGTAACCGAATCGGGGCGATCGAGAGGGTGAAAAGCCTTGTCTCGGAAATGACGCACCCCAACATTGACTGGAAGTTCGTCGTCAATGGCCTGCGGTCGTATCTGTACGATTATCTCTACGACGCCATTCCCTATGACGACAGGGTTTTTCCCGTAATATACCATTATCTGCGTGAAGCCACGCTGAGAAAACGGGGCTCGTCGCTCAGGGCAAGCGATACGTTTTTTGACAGGTACATTTATTGCGTGAAAAGCCAGGGGGATGCGAATACGGCGCTGCTCCCCGCCGTGCGTTTTTTTGATTCGGCCATTTCGGATTACATGGACATTCTTATTCGAGAAAGCGACGAAGGCTTTTACTTCACGAACGTCAACGAGAGGGTGTTGTATGCCGGCGAACTGCTGTCGAAAAATCCCGCGCGGTATGCTGATATCCTCAGAAAGATAAATAATTTTCTCGCCTCGCAGTATTCGCTGTATGCGGGCAGATCCATAGTTGCCGCACAAAATGAAATAGAAAACCTGCAACGCGCGCTTGGCGGCGATGATCGGCTGCGAGACCTGATGGGTTTGTTAGAAAGTGTTTCCGAAACCGCGTATGCCGATGCAGTGCGGACGATTGGCGATACGGCAAAGCTTGAGCCGGCGGAAGCCTTCGGGATTATAGCCGCACGAGCCGATTTTTCGGGTAACGCGAAGGCATGGGAGAAGATATGCTTTGCCACCAGGCAGCGTATAGAAGACGGTACAATCGCCGATGACGGGGCGCTTCTCGCGCTGTTGTCGTATTGCATAAAAAAATCGAGCGAGGGCGGCGACAGCACGCTGCAGCTTTTCATCTCGCGCAGCGTCGCATCGGTATGCAGCGTCCTTGACGCGCTCGACAAGGGCGCGCTGCTGCAGCATGTTGTCGATATGGTGATGCCGGCATTGCTCAATGAAATTGAGTCGGGCGGCAATTATTATTCCGCGTTCGCGACGATCTGCAACATCGGCGGCACCGTCGTTGAATCGGGCAGAGTCCGCATCATCGACCATTTTGTCGATATCCTTATAAAATCGAAGTTCTGCTTTCCCGAATTTTCGGGCATCGCGGCAGACTGGTCGGTGATCGTAAATTCGAGCCACCTGGAAAACATCAGAACATGGATGCGCCTTATTGAAATCAATCCGCCGGTGATGAAGCGGCTTGCCGCCGCGCTGATAGTGAACCTGAAAC
>DHPI01000072.1:0-11756 GCA_002407865.1 Spirochaetia bacterium UBA5368 | reverse complement strand
CGGCGTGTTTTTGAAAGATACCGACGTGTTCCAGCGTGATATTTCGCGCCTCTTGAACAGCAACTATCGCGACGTGTTTTACCTCATCACCTCGCTTGCCGCAGTGTTCCCCGCATTTTACCATGATATCGGCGCCACCGGCAATATCCGCGCGGTTACCGAAAAAATCGACGCAAACCACCAGATGAACGATCTTATGCATTTTATGCGGAAGCAGGTGCATGTGGAGTCGAGCTCACGGACTGTGCTGCTGCTGCAGCGGATAATGGATTTCTGGATGACCGGCGACAAAAATCTGCTGAAAAACATGGTTCCCGGCGAGGTGTTCGAGAATCTCGACAGGGCATTCCGCATAATGAACCTTGACGGCGAGGCGGCCGCATCCGCGATCTGTGCGCGGATGATGGAGCGTTTCAGAGATGTGCTGCACGCGCATTTCTGGGATTTTTTAAATGCTGTCGGTAAAAAGGAATTTCTGGAGCGCGCCGCGGCCGAAACCTATGAAGGATTTACGGATGACGAAATACGGGATGCGCTCGCATGCTTTGCGGAATACTTCGATGCGCAGATTCCGACTGAAACCGGGAAGATGCTGCACCATATCCGCAGCATGTTCGATATCGATATTTCGAAGACCACGATATGGAAGTTTCTCTACGAGATTTCCGACGAAGATTTCAGGGAAATGTTTGCGAACGTGCGCTTTCTCGACGTATCGAGGGTGAATGTCGAGAAGTTCATAACGTTTCTCCATGTGTACCGCATGATCTACGACAAGTATAACTTCTCCGAGGTGCGCGATATCGAAAAACTTATGCTGTACGCGGACGAACACCTCTTTGAGCCCCCCGACGGTTTTTTCGAGCGGCTTACGGGCGCCGATATGTACGATTCGCTCGACGCGCTGCTGGCGCTGCAGAATACCCTGAAAAACGACATATTGCTTTCGGCGAACACATACGAGCCTGTCGATACGATCGAGTTCAAGCGGCATATCGCGTTCGGTATTCCGTCCATGTACGGCTCGTACAAGGAGCGCAAGTTCGACACGCTCAAGGTGTTTTTTCACTGCAACCTGATACGCGAGCGTTTCTTCAACAGTCTCATGGAGAGTAGCACGATATTTCCGCATGAATCCATCAATTATGGGGCGATCAAACGGCTGCTCGTTCTCTTCTATAAAACCTTCGAGATTGACGGCCTCGCGAACTACGAGTTCCGTTCCATCATAAGCCTTCTCGAGGCGCCCAACCTGACGATATTGCAGTTCAGGGACATCGTTACGACGCTCTTTTCCATACATGGCGAAATATCCGACCTGTTCAACGAGACCTACAAATATGTCTGCAAGATTATAATCGACGCGATCGGCCTTGAGAGGATAGCCAGTGAATATACCGGCGCCGGGGCCGCGAACAGCATCGAGGTCATTATCGACCGGTTTCTCAGAAACCAGATAATGCAGTCGCCGCTGTTGCAACTGTTCGACAATCTGCTTATACGCCTGAAAGACCGCGTTACCGCGGAGCTCGAGATGCGGGGCGATGTAGTCTGCCTTAACGCCGCCGATGCCCGTGCTGTGAAGGGCGAGCTGTTTTACGCGATACGGCGGACGGAGGGCGTGCACCGCAGGGAGGAGCTTTTCGTGCCGCTCTGGCTTGCCGGCGCGAAGGCGCAGGGGCTGGTGGTTGCCGTGAATCTCGACGGCATGAATGTCCCGGAAGGGATCGTGATTTCGTCGGAGCTCTACCGCCGCTTGCGTGACGGCGACATCAATAATCCGCGTTTTCAGCGCAAGGTGATATATGTCCTCAAGAAATATATTGACCGGTTTACGCGCGGGAGGTTCGCCAACCCGGAAAACCCGGTGCTGTTGTCGGTGCGCAGCGGTGCGGTCTTTTCGATGCCTGGCGTGATGGATACCATCACCAATGTCGGCATTACGCAGGAAATAATCGACTACTACGCGCTGCAGGACCCGTGGTTCGCCTACGACTGCTACCGCAGGCTTATCCACGATTTCGCAATTTCGGCCTACGGCATGGACAGGGCGGTGTTCGAGCGGCTGATGGCGGTCGCGAAGGATGAAGCGGGCGTCGATCTGAAGGAAAAAATCACCGGCAGGCAGATGGAGGCGCTTACCAAGAAATATCGGTATGCGATAAACAGGGTCGGGTTCTCCATTCCCAAGGACCCGTACGAGCAGTTGTATCTGGCGATCGCCGCGGTGTTCCAGTCGTGGGATTCGACCATCGCGCGCAACTACCGGCGGTTTGTCAACATCGCCGATAGATGGGGTACGGCGGTCATCATCCAGGAAATGGTGTTCGGCAATCGCTCGCCGCTCTCGATCACGGGGGTTGCGCACAGTCATTATCTTGGCAAGGAAAACATCGGGTTGTTCGGCGAATATAAAACAAGGGCGCAGGGACACGACATTGTTTCCGGCATCGCGCGCGTGTTCCCTATCAGCGAGGAACAGCGGGTGCATTTCGAGCGGAGCAGTCCGTTTCCGTCGCTGGAGAAAACCTATCCGGCGCTGTACAAAATGGTGTACGATGCTGTGAAAAAAATACGGAACGCATGGGGAAACGAGATCGAGATCGAGTTTACCATCGACGACGGCGTGCTGTATATTTTGCAGATACGAGGGATGTCGAATCACATTTTCATTACGGAAGAGCTTGAGGAAAGCCCCGAGGATCTGCGGCCGTATCTTCTGGGGCAGGGGCTGGCCGCGTCGGGTGGCGCAGTTTCGGGCCGCGCTGTGTTCGATATTGCGCGCATCGACGAGATGCGCGGACGCTTTCCATCCGACAAAATTATCATCGTGAGGCCGGAGACAAATCCGGAGGATGTTATCGGCATCCAGAAATCCGACGGGATGCTGACATCGGTGGGGGGCATGACCTCGCATGCGGTGCTGCAGATGCGCAGGCTGGAAAAATCCGGCGTCAGCGATTTTTCCGCAATGAAGATCGACGAGCAGAATAACATCGCCATCGTGAACAGGGAAACCCCCGGGGGGAAGGTCATTATCAGGGAGGGTGATTTCATTACGATCGACGGGCACACCGGGCACGTGTACCTCGGGTATCACCGTACGGTCGTGAAAGGGATGTGATGCCGGTGTGTGGTGGGTGCGTACGAGGAACGGCCGCCCGGGGCAAAAAGCGCTCGAGCTGCCGGCAATAAAAATATTATCAGGTCTATGGAGGAGTGTATGGGTACAGTCATTTCGTCTAAACAGCCTGTGGGGATCTGCGGCATAGGCAGAATCGGAAAGCTTTTGGTGTGGCTTCTTTCCGCGAAAAAAGCGCAGAGCGAAATCGTGATAGCGACCGGCCGAAAAACCGGCAAAAGCATAGAGGATCTCGCAACCTATTTTGCGTACGATTCAACCTATGGCGCATATTCCCGCTTTATCGCCGGATTCGACCATGACAGGGCTGTTGAAATCAAAAACGACAGCCTGTATCTGAACGGGGTAAAGCTCGTATGGCTGAACGATCCGAAGCACCGGACGCCCGGCGGCATTCCCTGGTCCGAGCACGGCGTCGAGGTTGTTTTCGACACCACCGGTAAAATGCTTGATCCGACGGTGAATGACGCGAACTCGCTGCGCGGCCATCTGAATCACGCAAAGAAGGTTGTTCTAACCGCGCCGTTCAAAGTGAAGAACAAGGGCGTTTCCATGCCCGACGATACGGTCACGGTCGTCGGCGGCGTCAACTTCAGCAAATACGACGCATCGAAGCACGCGATCATATCGAACGCGTCGTGCACCACGAACTGTTGCGCGCCGCCCATCAAGGCGCTTGTTGACCACTTCGGCGACAGGTTCGTTTCATACTCGCTGACGACGGTGCACGCCGCCACCAATTCGCAGAGTGTGCTCGACGTGCTGCCGAAAGACGGCGACAAGGACACGCGGAAGCGGCGCAGCAGCTTCAATACCATGATTCCAACATCGACCGGCGCGGCCAACGCGGTTGTCGAGGTGATCCCGGAAATCCGCTCGCTTGGCATCGGCTCGCAGGCGTCGTCACTCCGCGTTCCCACCACGACCGGATCGATCGTTATACTTGATGTGTCGCTCATCGGCGAATATGACAACGCCTATATCCACGACATCTTTAAGAAATACGCCGAAAAAAACCCCGACATACTGCGGTATTCAGACGAACAGCTGGTGAGCGCCGATATCGTCGGAAGCACCTACTCGTCGATTTACGATTCCGAATTTACGCACCACCGGACGTCGAAACGGGGCGACCGTTATTATACGATGGTGGACCTCAACTTCTGGTACGATAATGAATTCGGTTACGTCTGTTCACTCTGGAGGCTCTACGGGCTTTTAACAGGGCTTCGGTGATGCGCATATCGACCGGGGCGGGAGGCGCGGTTAACGCACCCGCCCCCGGCGCCCCGCATCGATCCGGGGGGACACCGTCATTCCCTTACAGTGCTTTGAATATTTGATTGCCGTAGCGCCGGCAATGCAATATTGAGTTTACAAAATACCGTGGCCATATACCATTGCCGGCGAGAGGGATTGTACTGATGCGGCACCATCACACTCATCATGGCATGCACGGCATGCAGGATCACGATCACGGCGACGCCGGCGGCTCGCGTATTCTCTTCGTAATTATCGTCAATGTGCTGATTACCGCTGCGGAATATATTGGCGGCGTTCTCTCGGGAAGTCTCGCGCTTATATCCGATGCCGGCCACAATCTCTCCGATGTGCTTTCGCTTGTTCTCGGCTACGCGGGCGAGCGTGTTTCGCGGCGAGGCCCTGACAGAAAATTTACCTTCGGTTTGAAGCGGTTCGAGGTGCTTATTGCGCTTGTCAATTCGCTCAGCCTTGTTTTTATAGGGCTTTATATCGTCTACGATGCGGTGCTCAGGTACATGCACCCCGTTGAAATAAATCCGTGCATAATGCTGCCCGTGGCGGTTGTCGGCCTCGCGGGAAACATACTTTCGATTTTTATGCTCAACCGTGACAGAAATTCGAGCCTCAATATGCGCGCGGCGTTTCTGCACCTGTTCTTCGACGCGATATCGTCGGTAGCGGTCATTGCTGTGGGTGTTGTGCTCATTTTTTACCAGCTTGTCTTTCTTGACCTTGCGGTCAGTCTGATTATCGCCGTCATGATCGTACTGAGTTCCATGGATATCATTCGGGATTCACTCCGCATTGTGCTGCAGGGCGCGCCGCGCGGCCTGAATGCCGACGATGTGTATCAGGCGCTCCTCTCCGTCGGCGATGTTGACAGCGTGCACGGTCTTCATGTCTGGTCCATAAATTCATCCGAGGTTTTTTTGTCCTGCCACATCTGTGTCAATCCTGAAAACGGCGCTGTGGACACCGACGGCCTTATCAATAGTGTGAATCGTCTTCTCGAGGAAAGATTCGGCATTACGCACACGGCGCTTCAGGTGGAAAACACAAAGCTCTGCACATCTGAAGGCGGCGACTGCTGCCGGTAGGGATACGCATCCGCCCATAATGGCATAAAAGAATTGTGCAACATCGCCGCCCGCATCCCCGGAAGGATATGCTGGACCTAAATTTTAAATAGTATATATAAATTGACATATACATACAGCCGGATAAGGTTATACAATGTAAGTTTACACAAAGGAGGCGCATATAGCATTATGGACAGAAAGAAAAAGATTCTTCGTGTTGTGCTGGTGGCGTGTGGCGTGGTGGCGGTACTTTTCGCCGGGGTCAGAATTTATCTTCAGACGCTTCTGCCGGAGATTGACGGCGAACTGCGCATGCAGACGCTATCAGCGAAGGTCACTGTTGTTCGCGACGCCTGGGGCGTGCCGCACATAGAGGCGCAAAGCGCCCATGACGCATATTATGCCCTGGGCTATACTGTCGCGCAGGACAGGCTTTTTCAGATGGAGCTTCAGCGGAGGCTTGCCAAAGGAGAACTGGCGGAAATTCTCGGCCCCGAGCTTTTACAGACCGACAGGCAGTTTCGTACGTACCTGTTCAGGCATACCGCGGAAAGAATGATAATGAACGCGGGAAAAATCCGCCCCCAGTCGCTGGAGATATTCAAAGCGTTTCTTGATGGCGTGAATTATTTTATAGAGACAGGGCCGCTGCCGGTGGAATTCGCGATGCTTGGAATAAAGCCCGAGAAGTTTACCCTGCTCGATTCGGCCTCGTTTATGGGGTATATGAATTATTCATTTATGGAAGGAATCGTGACAGATTCGCTTGCGACAATACTCAAGCAGAAATTTCCTAACATAAAGATTGAGGATGTATTTCCCGGCTATACGAGGGAAAAACCTGTTACGATCATGGAAGACCAGGCGTATTATCGGGCCGCCGCGGGCGATACACCGTCGGGAAGCGCATGTAATGAAAGACCGGCTAAAAATGGCATGAAATCCGCCGCGGCCGCGCTGGTAGCCGAAAAAGACCTCAGCATGCTGATACGGGAGGTTATGAAAACGGCCGTTATGGCGCCGTCGTTTACGGGAAGCAATTCATGGGTAATAGGTCCTTCGCGCTCGAAATCGGGCGGAGCATTGCTTGCCAACGATCCGCATGTAATGTATTCAAATCCCGGTGTGTGGTACGAAGCGCACGTGAAATATCCCGGCCAGGAAAATTATGGTTACTTTGTGCCGCTTGTGCCGTTTCCCTTTATGGCGCATAACAGGGACAGGGCGTGGGCGATTACAATGTTTGAAAATGACGATGTCGACCTTTACGCGGAAACGTTTAAGCCGGGCGATGATTCGAGCGTCCTGTATAAAGGGAGATGGGTAAAAGTCGAAACGCTGACCGAAACGATACGCGTGAAGGGCCAGAAGGACAGCGAGCTCGTAATTCGCATAACGCCGCATGGCCCGATCATTACGGATTTCATCGCGGGATATACAGGCAAACCGGTAGCGATGTGCGCGACATATAACCAGGTGGAAAATCCCGTACTCGATTTTCTGTACATGTTGATATCGGCGTCGAATATGACGCAGTTTGAAAAGGCGCTGTCCTTGCTTGCCGCGCCGGGGCTTAACGTGTCATATGCCGACAGCGCCGGTAATATCGCGTGGTGGGCGGTTGGCAGGATTCCCATCAGGCCGGCGCATGTCAACAGCAAGTGTGTGCTGGACGGAGCGTCGGGCCGCGATGATTATCTCGGATACCTGCCCTTCGAAAAAAATCCGCGGATGGTGAATCCTGCAAGCGGAATTATCATTACCGCGAACAATCTATCGACGAAGCGGCCGCTTGGCCCCGTGCGCAGCCTTGAGGGATACTGGCAGCCGTCCGACAGGGCGGCTCGTATTACCGAGCTTCTCTCCGCAAAGGAAAAATGGAGTCTTGACGACATGAAGGCGGCGCAGACAGATGTGAAAGCGTATAACGCCGGATGGATACTGCGAATCCTTGCGGAAATCATCGAAAGCGGCAGAACGGAAAACGCGCTGACGTCGCGTGAAGCCGCCGCCCTTGAAACGCTGAAAAAATGGGATGGCGTGTACAGCGTAGAATTACCCGCCCCGTCGTTGTACGAATGCTTTTCCTATCATATACTGAAAGAGGGCGTCGGCGACGAATTCGGAGAGGAAAATTTTAAGCAGTTTGCTGATATTGCCGAACACTGGAATTTTTTCAAGGCCTTCATTCAGGATGCAAAATCGCCATTGTGGGATAATGTTACGACAGAGGAAACAGAAACCCGCGAAGTAATCGTGCTGCGCGCGTTCAAGGCCACGGTTGCCGAGCTTAAGAAAAAATATGGGTCGAATATCGAAAGCTGGGCATGGGGCAAGGTCTGCACGATTGAGTATGTGCATCCAATCGGCATGAAGAAACCGTTTAACCTGATATTCAATATCGGCCCGTTCCCGGTGCCGGGCGGCTATGAGGTCGTCAATATCTTTGGGTGCGGTGCCGGCGAGCACGATTTCAAGGTGAAATGGGGCCCATCGACACGGCGGTTGATCGATTATGCCGACGTGGATCATTCATTTTCGATTCTGCCGACGGGAAATGCGGGCAACTTTCTAAGCCCGTTTTACAAGAATCAGGCTGAAATGTATCTTCAGGGACGTTACCGGCAGGTCAGCTTTACTGACGAGCAGATTCGCCAGAACAAAAAACACGAGCTGGTTATGCTTCCGGAATAATGCCGTACGCGGACGGAGGTTTATGGTCCGAATTTGATGTCGGCGATAAGCCGGTCGAGGTTGGGAGACAGCGTGTTATTGATCATCCTGCCTCGCACCGGCAGCGCGCCGAAGTCCCTGATGAGCGCCGCGTTTCCGGCGGCTGATTCCGGATAACTTGAGTATTCGGTAACGTACAACGGTATGGCGAGGTTGCGCGCCGATTTCCCCGCTTCGAAAATCCCGCCCTCCGTGGGGGCTTCCACGATGAACGCCGCATGCGAAAGCGCGCAGGCAAGTTTGTTGCGCTGCATCGCGTTGAATTGCGTGTATTCCCTGCCGTAACTGAACTGTGAAACCAGCAACATGTTCTGGGGATTGAATACGTCGTGAAGTATGCCGGGCACTTTCAAATGGGCGAAACCGTACGGCAGAACGGCAATTGTGTCGCCGCCGTTCTCGAGCGCAGCCCTGTGGGCAATGAGATCGGCGCCGCGGGCGAATCCGCTTATGACGGCAATTCTGTGTCGCACAAGCTCTTTTGCCGCGAGGTACGTGATAACCTCGCCCTTGCCGCTTACGTTACTGTCGCCAAGCACCGCCGCGCCCCGCGTATTCAGGATTTCCCTGTTGCCATACAGGTACAGAATTGGCGGCATTGAGCTTTTCATGAGCCGGGCGAGCCGGAATGGGTACTGTTCTTCAAAGAAGAGCAGCATCTCGATGCCGGATTCCAGCAGGGTGCAGCATTCTTCTTCTATCATGGGAAGTTTTTTTGCGGCGTGTGCGATTGCCTCAATAACCGGCTCTTTCAGCGCCAGTTCATTCTTTATTTCGGCCGGTGTCAGCGAAAAAAGGTCAATTATGGAAAGGCCCAATCCCGAGAGAGAGTCATAGATTTCCTTCAGATGAGCCGGACCCATTCCGCGGCTCTGTTCAAGCGCCAGCCAGTATTTGTAATGTTTCATTGTTCCTGTATAAAGTCGCAATGTGCGGAATACCTATTGTACAAAGGATTATACTGCCGCCATATTTTCAAACACAAAATAGGGCGTTGTCCGCCGCGAGAAGTTGCGGGCGCAAACTGTTCTGATGGGCGTGTGTCAATTAAAAATATGATTATAAAATATTGCATATAATTGAGTGTAAAAAGTGATCGTGTTTTTTGTCGAAAAAATGTAAAATATACAAAAAAGAACGAAAACGTCGTTGACAGATAGCAGTCTGCTTCTACTCTTACTCTATCGTAATGGGTGCATATTTTAGAAAGGTACCGTATTTTTCCCGATTTGAATTGATAGTGTCGGCGGGTGATCCATGCCGATCGGTTTCAGACGATGCTGTGGCATAATTATATTTAAATCGGGATGATTTCTAAAAATTTTCAATAATTATTTAATATTTTGCAGGAGGTTTTTATGGCTCTGAACGCATTAGTCGAAACAAGAGATGTTAAATTTGTATTATTTGAATTCCTCGAAGCGGACAAGCTGTGCGCGTACCCGAAATTCGCAGATTTCGACAAGGACACGTTTGAGGCGACCCTTGAACTTTCCGAGCAGATCACGGTTGAGCAGATTTACGAAACCGCTGCTGAAGGCGAGAAGGAAGGCGGCTGCAAATATGATCCTGACACAAAGAAGGTGACGATCCCTCCATGCTACAAACCGGCTATTGACGCATATTACCAGGCGGGTTTCTTCGGCCTTTCGGACGACCCCGAGATCGGTGGAACAGGTATGCCGGTTGTCATTAACGCGGCGGCAATGGAATACGCATGCGCGGCGAACTATCCGCTGGGCATGTACCCTGGACTGTCACATGGCGCGATGGAACTCATTGCGGTATTCGGCACCGATGAACAGAAGCAAATGTACATTCCCAAGATGATGACAGGCGAGTGGGGCGGATCGATGTGCCTTACCGAGCCGGAAGCCGGTTCCGATGTCGGAAATCTGAAGACGAAAGCCGTTCGCCAGGACGATGGCACCTACAAGATTAGCGGTCAGAAGATATTCATCTCTTCGGGCGAAAATGACTATTACAAGAATATGATTCATCCCGTTCTTGCCCGCATTGAAGGCGATCCAGGCGGTACGAAGGGTATTTCAATATTCATAGTTCCCAAGTTCCTCGTTAAAGCTGACGGTTCCCTGGGCGAATTTAACGATGTAACCTGCACGGGCATTGAGCACAAGATGGGTATCGCGGGTTCAGCCACATCGTCCCTCTCTTTCGGCGACGACGGCAAGTGCATCGGTTTTCTGCTGGGCAAAGAGCGCCAGGGCATGAAGATCATGTTCAAGATGATGAACTATGCGCGTATGGGCGTTGCTCTCCAGGCGCAGGGTAACGCGTCGGGCGCGTATATGTGCGCCGTGACATATGCGAAGAACAGGCTTCAGGGGTCGCATGTAACTCAGATGCTCAATCCGGAAGCTCCGCTGGTTCCGATAGTGCAGCATCCCGACGTTGCCAGAATGCTTCTCTGGATGAAGTCGCACCTTGAAGGCCAGAGAATGCTGACATACTATATGTATCACAATATCGACCTTGCGACGGTTCTCGACGGCGACGCGGCGAAAGAGGCGAACGGTCTGGTTGAGCTTCTTACCCCGATATGCAAGGCCGGATGCACCGACAGGGGTGTGGAAATTTGCTCTGAGGCGATGCAGGTATACGGCGGCTATGGCTATTGCGGTGATTATCCGGTTGAGAAGAAGATGAGGGATTCCAAGATCCTCGCGATCTGGGAAGGAACCAACGGCATCCAGTCGATGGACCTCACCATGAGGAAGATCCTCATGAATCCCGAGCAGTTCAACCTTATGACATGGAAGAAGAGAGTAAACGATACTCTTGCCAAGGCGAAAGGCATTGTCGAAGATAAGTATATCGACCTCGTAGCCCGCGGCATGGCCGAACTCGACAAGGTAATCGAGATGATGAAGGGTCAGATGGCGACAGGCAAGTTTATGCATCTGTTCATGAATGCCACTCCGTTGCAGCAGGCCATGTATATGCTTGCGCTCGCATGGGTGCATCTGTGGAGCCTCACCATCACAATACCCAAGATGAAAGAGTATGTCGGTGACGCGAAGGGTGAAGACCGCACAAAAATTCTCCAGGACAATCAGGAAGCCGCATACTATTCAGGAAAGGTTCTTTCTTCGCAGTTCTATATCGGGATGGAGTTCCCGAAATATTTCGGAAAAATCGAAGCGCTTCTCGTTGGCGAAGCGGCCGTTATCAAAGCCAGCCCCGAAATTTTCACGGGCGCTCTCGAAGAATAAGAGCAGTATTACAATCGACGCAACGGAAGGCCGGGCCACATGACCCGGCCTTCTTTTTTGCACACATCCCATGATGCTTTACGCGTTGCCCTGCGCCGTCCGGCCGCACAATTTCCTCATACAATGTACATTTCGCGTGTCGCTGACGTTGTCCGTGTCGCTCTGTAGTACGATAAAAGAAAAAATGCGTACCGTACCGGAAAGATCATTGACAAATATTTGTAGCTATATTGTATAATAAAATTACAATAATATGATTTTATCATATAAAATGATATTTATTGGAATATAATACAATTTAATAAT
>DHPI01000064.1:8601-8851 GCA_002407865.1 Spirochaetia bacterium UBA5368 | reverse complement strand
GAGCCGCTACTCGTTCCAGGAATCGATCCGTGACAAGGCCACTTTACCGCTCCATTTTGAGGCGGTAGACGTGAGGCTTCATATCAACAAGGATGCCATCGACGAAGCCTACGCACAAATGACGGAGAGCTTTAGCGAAGAGGACCGTGACGATCTGTCCAGGCGGGCCGCCAAGATGGCGGTGCTGATCAAGGCCCCGGAGCGGGTGAACGCCATCTGCCGGCATATCGTCAAGCACTTCCAGGAGAAG
>DHPI01000064.1:0-8430 GCA_002407865.1 Spirochaetia bacterium UBA5368 | reverse complement strand
CCAGGTGGTGACCTTCGACCGGGAGTGCTGCGTTCTCTACAAGAAGGCCATGGATGAGTTGATCAGCCCGGAGGCCAGCGCCATCGTTATGCACACCCAGGGCGGCAAGTCCGACGAGTACGCAGAGTGGAAGCTGGACAAGGACAAGGAGGAAAAGCTCCTCGACCGCTTCCGTGACGGAAATGACCCACTCAAGTTTCTTATAGTCACCTCCAAACTCCTGACTGGCTTCGATGCGCCCATTCTACAGGTAATGTACCTCGACAAGCCGATGAAGGATCACAACCTGCTGCAGGCCATCTGCCGCACCAACCGCGTCTACCCAGGCAAAACGCACGGTCTGATAGTGGATTATCTTGGCATCTTCGATGATGTGGCCACGGCTCTGGATTTCGATGAAAAGGCCGTGCAGAAGGTCATCACCAACCTTGACGAACTGAAAAGGGATTTACCGGGACAGATGGTAAAATGCGTATCATTTTTCCCCGGTGTGGATCGTGCCGTTGGTGGATATGAAGGATTAATTGCGGCTCAGGATTGCCTCCCTGATAACGAGACCCGGGACAAGTTTGCGGCGGAATATTCGATGCTTTCCCGTTTGTGGGAGGCGCTGTCTCCCGATCCCTGTCTCGGCCCCTATGAAAAGGGCTATAAGTGGCTGACCCAGGTGTATGAATCGGTGAAGCCGCCGAGCGGCAACGGCAAGCTGCTCTGGCACGCCCTGGGTGCCAAGACCATCGAGCTGGTGCATGAGAACGTGCATCTGGAGACGGTGCGCGACGATCTGGACACCCTGGTGATGGACGCCGAGGTCCTCGAAGGTCTGCTCGATGCCAGGGACCCGGACAAGAAATCCAGGGAAATAGAAATCAAGCTCATCGCCCGCCTGCGCAAGCACAAGGACAATCCGAAGTTTGTCGCCCTGGGCGAACGCCTCGAAAAGCTCAAAGAGCGGCACGAACAGGGCCTGCTCCACAGCCTCGACTTCCTCAAGGAGCTGCTGACCCTGGCCAGGGAGGTCGTCCAGGCCGAGAAGCAGGTGGACCCGGTCGATGAACAGGCCAAGGCCAAAGCGGCCCTGACCGAACTGTTCGCCGAGGTGAAGAACGGCAAGACGCCGATGGTGGTCGAGCGGATCGTGACCGACATCGACGAGATCGTGCGGCTGGTCCGGTTTCCCGGCTGGCAAAACACCAAGGCCGGAGAGCGTGAGGTACAGAAGGCCCTGCGCAAGGTGATTTACGTGAAGTACCAGGTCAAGGACCAGGATATGTTCGACAAGGCGTTCGGATATATAAGGCAGTACTACTGAGATGGGATGGTAATGGGGCTCTATGGCTAAAACAGGTCAGGCAAAGCGAATCATTGAAAACCGCAGAGGCGACGCCTTTGGCGGTTGGCCTGCCCGCACCCTGCTGGAGGCGGGCGACATTCCCATTGCCCAGATTGCCGAGCTTGCCCTGCGTGAGAAGCAAACGTAATCTTGAAAATAACTGTATTGACAATGGGGTCTGTCTCAAAATCGTTTCACTGGTCGGGTTGGCGGGAAATGACTCAGCGTTTATTATCAAGGAGTTACGAGGAGCACGGGCTTTGAAACAGTTTTGCGGCAGGGTGGCGTTCCCTTCAAAACGGTTTAACCCACCATGGGATTGGGGAGGATTCTCCCTGCAAGCCCGGTTTCATTAATGAAAGAATCTTCAATGCCGAACATGGTGCGCGCCATCGCGTCGATGAGGATGACGATGCCGCGCGACCGTATTTTCTCCGACGATGCGGAAATCACCCCGCGAACTGCTTCGCCTGTGCGCTCGATGATCTTGTCCCAGTAGCCGTCGGAGGTGTCCCTGTTGATGTATTGCGGAATCCACGAATCGATGATGGAGATTGTTTCGGGACCGAGATTGACGGCCCATTGCAGAAACAGGTTCGCCTCGTGGATGTTGAGCGGCGTGATGAGATATTTCAGGTGAACGGTTGTCTTTTTCCTCGCAACGATTTCCCCGGCGAATCGCCGCGCGGTTTCGAGCGAAAGCCCGCTGATGCGCGTGTACGTTTCGGGCTGAAATCCGTAGAATGATATGAGCACGTTGTCGAAAAGCGTTTCAACCTCGGAGGCCATGCCGGGCGCCACGTTGCCGTTGGTGATTATCCCGATGGGGATTTCCGGCTTTTCCCGCCTGAACGTGCGGATCCAATCCAGCGTTTTTTTCTGAATAAGCACCTCGCCGCCCTGGGCCACCATGTGATTGATTGACGGCAGCGAATCGGCAAAGCGTTGAAGCTCGTCGTAGTATGCGTACGGGCGCTGGCGCGCCGGGGCGTCGACGCAGCACATAGCGCATTCGCCGTTACATATAAGGGAGAATTCGATGTTGAGCTTGTAATCCTGCACGTCGCCGTGGGTCGCTTTTCTGAACGCGAACGATGAACAGCGGCATGTCGCGTCAAAGGCGGCGATTCGCGCGTCGATGTCTGGATCGGCGATATGGCCTATTTTCATCTCGGGGCGGTTCCACGTAAGGCAACAGGGAAACACATCGCCGCTGCTGGTGATAAACATTTCCTTGAGATGGCACGGGCGTTCGATACCGCCGCGCCCTGCGCGCGACTGGGGCATGGCGGCGGGTTGCCGGGTCATTGCTTTACGAAACGCAGATCGTCGAGCGTTTCCATCAGCCTGCCGCTGATTTTGTCGAGCAGGTGGATTTTCATCTTTTGGCCGTTCATCTCGGCGCTCTCGAATGAATTCGACTGGTTGTCCAGGTACACGACCGAGAGGTTTTTGTCCAGTGCGCAGAGCACCGAATCGAATTCGATGAAAAGCATTTCAGTTGAGAGAATGCTGTACACCTCGTAGATGAAAATGCCGTCGCAGTTCGTGTCATCGAGTATTTTTTTCAGTCCGGCTTCGTTGCGCCGAATGTAGAGGTTGAGTATGCCGGCCGATTTGTATTTTAGAAAATCGCCGCCGTCGGAGATCTGGTAGAGCCGGTCTTCGTCGGAGGCAAAACTGCACAGGGAATCGTCGCACTCGCTGACAAGCGAAAGCGGACGCGTCTGCGTTGATCCCGCAAGCCATCCCGAAATGTTCTTCAGGTGTTCGTCGCGGGTAAACTTCGCGTTTTTCGAGATACGCACCACGAGCGCCGCGTTTTTCATCTTTTTCAGCGCGGCGCTGTTGTCGGTCTGCGTGGTGATTGAATATGTTGAACACGACATCAGCAGGGCAAGCGAAAGCAGTGCGAGTGTGATTTTTCTCATGGCCGTATTCCCCGTCAATTAGTGCGCCGCCGCAAGCTCTCTTCCGAGCTTGAACGCCAGCAGGTTCATGTCGATAAATTTTTCCTTCACCATCGACCGTATCGCCGCAGTCCACTGGTCCACGGTGAATTCAAGATAGTTTGACAGCACGCCGAGCATTACGATGTTAAGCGCCCTGCGCGTTCCCGCTTCCTTCAGCGCGGCTTCCGTGTCGACGAAAAGATGGCGGCCGATGCTGGCCTTCATCCAGCTTTCAATGTCGTCGGGATATTTTTCCAGGCCGGTCTGCACCGGCGCGGGATCAATTTTTTCATTGTTGACAATCAGCATGCTCGACCCATTGAGGTACTCGAGCTTACGCATCGCCTCGAGCAGTTCAAAGGCGATTACGTAATCGGCGGTCCCTTTTTCGATGAGCGGCGAATATACCTTTTCACCGTACCGCACGTGGCAGTCGACGCTGCCGCCGCGCTGCGCCATGCCGTGCACCTCGGATTCTTTTACGTCATAGCCCGCATTCATCGCGACTTCCATGAGTATCTTGCTTGCCAGTATCACGCCCTGGCCGCCCACGCCGGCAAAGATGATGTTCTTCATACGCGCCTCACTTCCTTAAAATGCATTTTCTGGTTGAGATGATTACCGACGGCTCGGGCGCGGCGGTTTCCTCACGCACCACCGATTCGAATTCTTCAACGTTTTTCGGGTCGACTTTTCGCACGCGCTTTACGCCGACCGCGCGGCACAACAGCTCGAGGTCAAGCTCGTGCGTGTCCTCGCCGGTCAGCGTTTTGCCTGTGCCCGGATTGTCCTGGTGGCCCGTCATCGCGGTGACCCTGTTGTCGAGGATAATGACCGTGCCGGTGCCTTTGTTATAGACAAGATCGATAAGCGGCGTAATGCCCGAGTGGATGAACGTGGAATCGCCGATTACCGCGACCGAGTTGCGTGCCATCTCATCGCCGCGCGCCTTCTCGAATCCGAGATGCATGCCGATGCTCGCGCCCATGCAGCCCTGGCTGTGCATTGCCGAATACGGTGGAAGCACCGCGAGCGTGTAGCAACCGATGTCGCCGTTGACAACGAGGTTCAGTTTTTTAAGTACGCCAAACACGAAGCCGTGCGGGCAGCCCTTGCAAAGTGCCGGCGGCCGCGCGGGGATTTTCGACGTGTACGTGGGAATTGCGCTCAGCGGCTTTTTTTTGTTCAGCGCCATGTCCACGATCTCCGGCGTCAGTTCGCCCAGCATCGGGATGAGCTCTTTGCCTTTGGGGGCGTATCCCATGGCGCGCACGTAGTCTTCGATAAACGGATCGAGCTCCTCGACAACGTAAAGCTCCTCGACGCCTTCGGCGAATTCGCGAATAATTCTGTCGGGCAGCGGCCACGCGAATCCTATTTTCAGCACCGAGTCGTCGGGGCAGACTTCTTTCACGTATTGGTAGGCGACGCCGTTGGTGATGATGCCGCGCTTTCTGCTTTTCCATTCGATTGTATTGAAATCGGAGTTCTCCGAATACTCTTTCAGCCGGAGCATCTGCTCTTCAATAAATTTGTGCCGCGGCCGCGCGTGCGCCGGGATCATGACATATTTTTGAGGATTTCTCTCGAAATCTTTCAACGGAACGTTTTCACGCTCGCCGAGTTCGACAACGCCCTGAGAATGTGAAATGCGCGTTGTGATGCGCACAATTACCGGCCTGTCGAACTGCTCTGACAGGGCGAAGGCGCGCTTCGTAAACTCCCGTGCCTCCGCGGGGGATGTCGGTTCGATCATTGGCACCTTCGCGGCCCGTGCGTAATGGCGGTTATCCTGCTCGTTCTGCGAGCTCCACGCGCCGGGATCGTCAGCGTTGATGATGACCATGCCGCCGTTTACGCCCGTGTACGAAAACGTGAACAGCGGGTCGGCGGCGACGTTAAGCCCCACGTGCTTCATTGCGGCCATTGATCGCGCTCCGGCGACCGACGCCCCGGCCACCACCTCGAGCGCCACTTTTTCGTTGGGCGACCACTGGGCCTTTATTTCGGGATAGTCTCTCGCGATAGATTCAATAATTTCCGTGCTTGGCGTACCAGGATACGCCGCGGCGACCGTGCAACCGGCCTCGTATGCGCCTCGTGCGACAGCCTCGTTTCCCAGGAGAACTTTCTTTTGCATCTTATTCACCGATTATTTCCGTCTTTTTCACTATATGGTAACCTTCATCGATGAGCGCCTTTTTCGCGGTCTCGATGTCGTCAAATCTAAAGATCATGACGGCTTTGTCATCAATTTTTTCCGTGAATGCGTACATGTACTCGATATTCAGGTGGTGCTTGTTGAATGTTTCAAGCGCCCGTGACAGAGCGCCGGGAACATCGTCGATCTCGATAGCGAGCACCTCGGTGACGGAACATGTGAAGTGATTTTCCTTCAGTGCGCGCGCCGCCTCGTCAGACCTGGTCACGATCATCCTGACGATGCCAAAGTCAGTTACCTCGGCGATGGTGAGGGTCCTGATGTTGATGTTTTTTTCTGAAAGCACCTTCAGCGCGCTCTGCAGGCGGCCCGGTTTGTTTTCGAGAAAAAGCGACAGTTGCGTAACGTTCATGATTGCCCCCTTGTTATTTCAGCTTTCTTTTGTCGATTACCCTGACCGCCTTGCCTTCGCTTCTTGCGATGGTGCGCGGTTCGACGAGCGTGATCTTCGCCGAAATGCCAAGCACGCTCTGTATGCGCTGCCGTATGCGGTTGGACAACTGGTTGAGCACCTTTATTTCGTCTGAGAATATCCGCTCGTTTACCTCGACCATTATTTCGATGTCGTCGAGCGCCCCTGTTCGGTCTATGATGATCTGGTAATGGGGTTCCGTATTCTCGTTTTCCATGAGCACCGCTTCTATCTGCGACGGGAAGACGTTTACGCCGCGGATGATGAGCATGTCGTCGGACCTGCCGGTGACTTTCTCCATCTTGATGAACGATCGGCCGCATTTGCACCCATCGTGGTACAGACGTGTGATGTCGCGCGAACGGTAACGAATAACCGGACATGCCTCCTTTGTGAGCGAGGTATATACGATTTCGCCCATTTCACCCTCCGGCAGAATCTCGCCGGTTTCGGGATCGATTACCTCAACATAAAAATGGTCTTCAAAAACATGAAGGCCGGATTTCTCGCTGCACTCGCATGAGACGCCGGGCCCGATAACCTCGCTAAGGCCGTAGATGTCGTATGCGTCGATTCCCATCCGGCTCTCGATTTCCCTGCGCATCTGCTCTGTCCACGGCTCGGCGCCGAAGATGCCAGAGCGCAGCTTCGTTTTCCTGAAATCGAAATCCGGTTTGTTTTTTTCAACGTAGTCGGTCATGTTGATGGCGTACGACGGCGTGCAGGCGAGCATGGTTGTGCCAAAATCCTTTATCAGCATCAACTGGCGTTCCGTGTTGCCGCCCGAGACAGGAACGACCGTAGCGCCGATTTTCTCGACGCCGTAATGCACGCCGAGGCCCCCGGTGAACAGGCCGTATCCGTAGGCGACCTGGATTATGTCCTTCGGGCCGCCTCCGGCGCAGGCGATGGTGCGCGCGATAACCTCGCCCCAGACATCGAGATCGTTCTTCGTGTAGCCGACGACCGTCGCGTTGCCGGTGGTTCCCGAAGACGAATGGAGGCGGACTACTTTTTCCATGGGGACGGCGAACAATCCGAACGGATAGTTGGCGCGCATATCCTGCTTCATGAGGAATGGCACCCGTTGCATGTCGTCGAGCGACCTGAACTGGTCCGGATGAAAACCGGTGTCGTCGAATGATTTTTTATAGAAGGGAACATTCTCGTATGCGTGGCGCAGCGACCACTTCATGCGTTCGTATTGCATCTCCTTCAATTTACTGTGCTGAAGCGTCTCTGATTCCTTGTTAAACATTGGCTGTATCCTCTCGCTACATGGTCTTGTTTCATGAAATCCTGTGCGTGGCGCGTGGAAAGCCGGTCATGGATCGGTGCAGTCGCATTGACAGGAAGAAAGTACCTTAAATGCATTTTTTTGTTTTTGTCAATACAAAGTGTTTTCGGGGGCGAAAAAAGTGCCATCGGTGACGCGCGCGTCCCATGAGTAAAATATTTGTAATATTACACTATGCGGTAAAATTATCATTGAAATTAATTATCGCATGCTATATGTGTTGTATTGCTTAATCCTACTACTAAAAGTGGAGCGGTCTATGGAGAAGTTTTTCAATCCGAAATCGATTGTGGTCGTCGGCTCATCCAATTCGCCGTTCAATCTCGGCGCGACAATTTCAAAGATCCTTCAGTACCTGAAATACGCCGGGACGACCTTCGTCGTGAACTCGAAGGGCGAGGATGTTCACGGCTCAAAGGGGTATCCGTCCGTGCTCGACATACCGGGGGATGTGGACCTTGCGGTGGTGCTCACGCCGGCGGCGATTGCCCCGCGCATTATAAAGGAATGCGGGCAGAAGGGAATAAAAAATGTCATCATTGAGACCGCCGAGTTCGCCGAGGCGGGGGAGGATGGGAAACGTCTTCAAAAGGAGATTAACGATTATGCGCGCGCATACGGTATCCGCTTTTTAGGGCCGAACTGCCTGGGAACACTGAATGCGCACAACAAATTCTGCTGCTTTTTCGGCATTATGCCGGGCATGTACGACGAGGTGTTTGATAAACCGGGCGTGATATCGTACGTGATACAGAGCGGCGGTATCGGTGCGCTCATCATCGACGCCATGCGGCAGGATATTACTAACGTGAATAAAATGGTGAGCATCGGCAACAAGGAGGATATCGATGAGTCCGACCTTATCGAATGCTTCAGCGACGATAACAGCGAGGTGATAGGGCTGTACCTTGAGAACGTAAAAAACGGCAGAAAACTTATCGAGACCGCGAAAAAAATCACCAAGCCGATATTGATGTACAAGGTGGGGAGAACGAGCGCTGGCGCGAAGGCAGCCATGTCGCATACGGCCGGCATGGCGAACAATGACGTGATACTCGACAGCGCGTGCAGGCAGGCCGGCATTATACGGTTGCAGGCGATAAGCGAACTCTACACCCTGCCGAAAATATTTACCCACATGCCCCTTCTCAGGGGCGATAAAATAGCTGTCTTTACAAATTCGGGGGCTTTCGGCGGCATCACGTCGGACCTCAT
>DHPI01000012.1 GCA_002407865.1 Spirochaetia bacterium UBA5368 | reverse complement strand
GAGGCACAAGCCATCGCGAAGTTCCTCAGCGGTCGCGCCCAGGGCGGCATAGATGT
Organism: Spirochaetia bacterium UBA5368; assembly: GCA_002407865.1. Classification (GTDB taxonomy): domain Bacteria; phylum Spirochaetota; class UBA4802; order UBA4802; family UBA5368; genus UBA5368. Next base: position 11,721 of record DHPI01000012.1, on the reverse strand, counting down.
CGCCCATCGTGAGCCGGTGGACCGACAGCGCGTGGATGAGCTGTATCGCCATCGGTTTGTACGTCGGGCGGGTGAAGGCCTGCTGGATGCGCGACTCGAGCACCATGCTGCAATCGATGACTGCCTTGATGTCCGGAACGGCGCGGAAGGACGGGTTCTCGCGCAGGGTCGTCCAGTAGCCATCATAGGCGATGACTCCGGGCCGGTCGTCGGGTACGTTCTGGTTGAGGAGCTTCTTCATGGCCAGGGACAGGGTCTTGAGCACCTCGCGCTTTTCCACCGCGGTGACCCGTTCGAAGGTGTCGATGTAGTCTGGATGAACGGGGAAGAGGCGCACGAACTCGTCCATGCGCTCGTTCATGCGGCCATAGAACTTGGCGAAGGGTGTCAGGTACTCCCGGATTTTCACCTGCTGGTCGGCGGTCTTCTTGAGCAGACGCTCGGCCACCACGAACTTGACATCCTTGCGGGCGATGAGGATTTGCTCGAAGCGGTCCTTCACCCGGCGGATGCTGTCGGCCACAAAGGAAAAACGGGGGCTGTCAAAAATGGCTTCCTGGACACCGGCGATGAAGCGGAACCGCAGGTCCTTGCAGACCTCGCCGATCTCGCGCAGGAAGTTGAGATCGAGGATGAGTTCCTGATCCTTGCGGGTGCGCAGGTAGTCGAGCAGTTCGTCCACTACCAGGAGCAGACCATGGTCGGGATGTTCCTGGTGGAAGGCGGTCATCATCTCCTCGAAGGAACGCTTGTTGTTGGACACCTTATCCGCGGGTGGGAAGGAATAAGACACGCCCATTGCGGCCAGGTGCTCCTCCAGTTCGGCCACGAGGATGTCGCGCAGGGACATGGTGGTCGCGCCGATCTCGGTCCGGACCACCTTGAAGCGCCCGCTGATTTTGCCCGCGGCGCTGGCCACGCTCTTGTCGTTCAGATGCGCTGCGAGATCGCCGTTTTCAGTCAGAGCGGAGATCACGGACATGAGGTGCGATTTACCGGTGCCATAGTTACCCACGACCAGCAGCCCCTTGTTGTCCATGGGCTGGTCGAACTGAAGCTGAGGAACGACCAGATTGATCAGCTTCTCGGCCATCTCCTCGGAGATGACATAGGTCTGGACAAGCTGTCGGGCAGCAGCGGCCTCGTCGGCGTCCCGTAGCTGGACAACGGACTCGATAGGCTCGAATTGGATCAGGTCTCCGTATTTCATCGCGTCTGCCCTCCTGCGCTTTCGTTCTTTGTCTTCATGCAACGGCCTCCGGATTCACTACCAAACAATCTCGTAAGGGATATCGTTTGTATTCAGGGTGGTCCGGCGTCGCATAGACCATGTGCTCTCCGTCAATGGAGCCGCTCCAGGCCGCGACCACCGTTTTACTCCGGGAGAGCCCCTGCAGGAGCCGCAACGGGTCCTGCTTGAGCGAGACATCGAAGAGTACCTCGACGTTGTCCAGAAGAACCACATCGGCTGCGGATGCGCCCACGATCTCCGTGAGGAGGCGGGGCAACTGCAAGGCACGCTGGCGCTCGGTGAGGTCGAGCATGCGCCGGGAAAGTTCGAGATTGACGTTGACCAGCGGAGCCGCCGTGCGCTTATGAACATCCTGCAGCGTGGCGGTCTTGCCCGAACCGGCCGGGGCGACCAGAATGACGAGCCGATAGTACAGCTCGGCAGCCTGGCCAATTCTCTTTATGACTCTATCGGCGAGTGGTTCCGCCATTAGCGATCTCCTCTTGAGCCAGGCTCGTTATAACCGGCTGCGCCGGACTTCACCCACGCGTCCACTTCTTTCCTGTCGAACTTCCAGAGCCGACCGATCTTGTGGCCCGGCATCTGCCGTTCGCTAATCCACTTATAGACCGTATCCCGCTTAATGCCGAGATGGTCAGCAATCTCATCTACTGAGAGCCATCGGTCTTCCATCATTCGACTCCAGTCACGTTCAGCCTCATTGGTTGCCTCGCAGCGGCCTCTTTCTCTTGGTTGATCGGTGTACCACGTTCCAGCCTTCGGCGTTTACGTCCCAATAAACCAGGACAAACAGGGTTACAATATATCAGTTTGAGGTCCATTGTCAAGTGGTTTGTCCGGTTATTTTCGGTATTTGACCGAGTGTAACCGAGTCAAGGCTTCCGGGGTCAGCGGGACCCACCAAGAGGGGTAAACCTGCCCGAGAGATCTTCACCCGCATAGCGCCATGCCGGAAGCACGGTTCCGTAGACCTGCGCCGAAATCAGGACGCGGCGGAGAGACAGGGACCGCCGGGGGTGAGGTCGGCATTCCCATCCCTCCCTTCCCCTGGAACCCCGACCGGCGGGCGGCCATTCGTGCCGAGTTGAATACGTATTACGCAAAGCTCTACGGCCTTACCTACGATGAACTGCGGTATATTCTGGACCCGGCGGACGTGTACGGTGAGTACTTCCCGGGAGAGACCTTTCGGGTATTGAAAAACAACGAGATCAGGAAGTACGGCGAATACTGGACGAAGCGGCTGGTGCTTGAGGCGTGGGAGAGGGTGTAGAGGAGGGTATGACTGACTCTGTGATTTTTGGAATAGGGCAACCCTTGCGTGCAGAAAAAGAAAGGACAGATCCGTTTCGAATCTGTCCTATTGTGCTCCCCCGGCAAGACGATTTTCGAACTATCTCAGATGAGTGGATGATCTGGTTTATGTATGCGGCGTAATGGCGACAATCTGGCAAGGCGGACAGTGGGTGGCTTCTGTAGTAATTGTTATAGACATTTGCGGCATATATGATAGTATTTAAAAAAAGGGGGTAAAAATGCGCCAGTTTATAATTTTGATTGTTTTGCTCTCTGGTTTTTTTTACCGATGTACATCTGGGGATGAGCCGGACTGCCTGAAGTATCGTGTGATTGGCCCTTCCAGCTCTGGGAGCGGGTGGATACTGGCAACCAGCGGGAGTGGTGGTGTAGTGAAATACTATCCGAATGAAACAGTATGGGAATGGGCGTGTGACGTGCGGGATGATGTGTCGCTATACGTGGTTGAGGCTCATGTTGATCCGGCATGGGCGTTGGCTGACTGTGACCCTGAGACTGCCGGGGTTCAGCAGAGATCATTACAGTATCAGTTAGAAATTTATTATAATTACGAACTGGTTGCGCAGAATACATGTACAGGCGTTGGGTTGGATTGCTGCAGGTGTGAGTACATGCGTTAAGGTTTTTTGATAACTTCTCGCAGGATCCCAGCGGCGGGAATCGGAGATACACAAGCTGATCAATCAAGCGATGGCGGCCGCGGCGCTTTCTGATGATTTCGCAGAGACGCTGAAAAAATTGTTTTCGATTGCGGTGGAAGAAAAAAGCAGGTATCAGGAGTCGGATGCCCGGCAGATCGCCGGGCAGATTTCGAAGCTTGAGAAAGCACAGGATAAATTTATGCGCTTGTACCGGGACTCATCAATCGATGCGAAAGTCCTGGAACGAAATATAAACGATATCAATAAGCAAATCGCGGCGCTCGAAAAACAGCGATCGCTGCTGCGTGTTGATAAAACCGGTTTCATTACGCACGTCGCCGGTGTCATTGATAATCTGCAGGATCTGCCTGGAGTATATGAGCACTCATCCCAGGCGGACAGGATTACGCTGGTACGGTCGATGGCTGAGCGTGTGGTGGTTCATACCGGCCGCGCGGAAATAGTCTGGAAGCGTCCCTTCTCTTTTATTCTACAAAAAAAGATACTGCAGGTCTCTGCAGTATCTCCGTTCGAAAAGCGTCTTGTTGTGCTCCCCCGGCAAGACTCGAACTTGCGACCCAGTGGTTAACAGCCACTTGCTCTACCGACTGAGCTACAGGGGAATGTGAATGAACGTAATCTACATACAGATACCGCCGTATTGTGTCAATTATTTTTATCACTTTTTAGCAAAGATTTCCAATATTTCTCAAAAACACACGACCAAGCGTGTTCATTTGTTTTATATAGCGATATGGTGCCGTTCTGGATATGGTTTTATTCGAATAGCGTACAACACCTGATGCCAAGATAATTACGCATGGTATTGAACGCGGCATTATTGCTGAATACTGAATAAATAAAATATCGTTGAACAATTTTATCTTGCAAATATTTTTAAAATGATAAAACTGAAAGCAGTTACACGTAAAATACGTGAAATCCGGAAACACGATAACTGGAAATATATAAAGCACTGATTCGCTTCAATGGCCAAGCGGCAAAGCGCCGATAATGATCATAACGATACTATACAATCCAGGGTGATACAATGACCGGGGATATTATTGATAGCAACAATGTTGATACCGCTGACCCGCTCTCGGACGGTTTCGATGCCGGCGGGCATACGGACGCAACAGAAAACCAGCAGCCGGTTCCGCCCGAAAGCATACGGTCGAGAGAAAAAACATTCACAGACGAGCTTCGCGATCTTGTTGAAAAAGTGACAGGCCATGAAGCCGGCCCTGACATGGGCGATATCGACCTTGAAACGCTTTCGGACGACGATCTTGTACGCTTCTTTCATGTGCTGTTTTACCGCGCGGCAAATCTTGCGGGGCTGGCCGAAATCAACCCGGACACGGACGTAAATACAACGCCTTCCGAGTGGAACGATGAAACCGTTATTACGCAGATTCATCATGAAATGGAGCGCCTGGGGCTGCAATCGTACGCCCTTATGCCGTACAGCCTCGAAAAAAAATGCTTCCTCCCGGTTGTAAACCACATCCACGAGATCGATATGTACAACCTCGTTATTACCGCGAACGATACGCTGTATGCGGCAATTAGAGCCGGCGCCGACGGTGTAATCCTCACGCCCGCCATGCTCCAGGCGGATAGCGCGATGCGAAAACGTTTTTCAGCGTTTGCGGGCCAATCGACGGATTCGTTGTATCTGAATTCATTGAAAAACGTATACATCCGCGTAATCGGCAATATCCCTGCGCGTTGCCCTGTTCCAGAAGAAAGCGAAACGGATTTATCACCGGTACTTGTCATCAGGCTGAAAGAAAGAGGGGAGGCGCTCAGTCCCGCCGGCATTACGCTTTCAATGATGGAGACCCTGGCGCTGCCATTTTATATTTATTCGAGGCTGCGGTGGCTGGATATCGAAAAGGTAAAAACGGACGGCGTCGCACATGCGTATGAATCGCTGGAATACTTTCACAATCAAGGCATGAGATCGGATTCCGGACGATGTTGCGTCATCTCATGCCGGTATGAGCAGACACGAGAAAGGGGCTTTCTTTTTTCGTACTTCATCGCGGCGCTTGCGTCAAAACTTTCGCCCTCGGCGGTTATATTTCGTATTGAAAAAAACAGGGTGATTGTATTCACCGACGCCGCGGAAGCCGGGAAGTTGCGCTCACTTGGCGATGACTACAATCGCGCCTGCGGCGCCGTGCTTGCTCTCTCTGAGTACGACAATTCCAAAAAAACGGGGTTTCATGAATTTATCAAATCGGCCCTGTTCTGATATTTGTTTGCACACTGTCGGTATTCAACCAGTACATAACTGGATTAGTAAGAATCCATGGATACTGCCAAAATGAATCGCATGTTTCAACATACGACAAGGGTGCAAGTTGCCGCCTTTATCATATTTTTTGCGTGCATCAGCGCGGGCACAGTGTATGGCGCCGGTTCAGCTGGAACGTCCGGCGCTGATTTTCTCGAGATCGGCGTGGGAAGCCGTCCTCTCGGCATGGGCGAGGCGTTCACCGCCGCGACCGATGACATCAACGCGATCTATTACAATCCCGCGGGGCTTGGAACGCTGAAATATCCCGAACTGTCGCTGATGCATCAAGAGCTTATACTCGACTCCCGCTTTGAAAACATCAGTTTTGCGATGCCGGTGTATCACGGCTTTTTTGGTTTTTCCACGTCGGTATTCTGGGTGCCCCCGTTCGACAGGATTGATATCGACGGCAATACAACGGGGAAGGTGTATTTTTACAACACAAGTTTTACCACGGCATACGGCCAGTCGCTCGGATTCATGGAGATAGGAGGATCGATAAAATACATATACCAGAAGATCGATACGCTCTCTGTCCATTCCGCGGCTATAGATTTCGGCATACTGAAACGGTTGTACATGTACTCCCCGTTCGACGCGCCGATACGAAACTTTTCACTCGGGATGTCGGTGCAGAATATTGGCACAAAGGCCAAAAACGACTCCCTTCCCCGGATGCTTCGTTTCGGCACGTCGTATTCCCCGACAAAATGGCTTGGCATCAATGTCGACGCAATGCAGTATATGATCGACGCCACGGATTTATACGATTTTACATATGGATTCGATGAAAGCCTGAGAATCAACGCTGGCGCTGAATTCAATTATTACAATATCCTTTCTTTCCGAGGCGGATACAGGTTTAACGATTCGGGAAAATATTCATTCGGCCTGGGATTCAATTACGCGATAAAAAACGTCGGTTTTACGATTGACACATCATATATGGATTCTGGCATATTCGGGCCGGTATATTCTTTCACCGTTACGTTCAGGCTGATACCGAAGGTCATCACGGTTGAAGACCAGTTGAAGGCCGAAGTATATTACCAGCGGGCGATTAAATATTATATTGCAAACGATATTGACGCCGCGATAGAGGCGTTTAAAACATGTATGGAATACAATCCATACCATAAGAACGTATCGCAGAAGATAAAAGATCTTGAATATCTAAGGGAATTGAAAAAGAAAAATGAAGAGTTTGAGCAGGAAAGAACGTTCAGATGACCAGATACGGCCGATTCAGATAGTGCGCGATTTTTGCCCCGAATCGGACGGGTCGGTTTTGTTTCAGATGGGCGGTACGAGGGTGATCTGCGCCGCAAGCGTATCGACTAACGTGCCGGATCACGCGAAATTGCGCGGCATCGGCTGGATAACCGCTGAATATACCATGCTGCCGTATTCCACAAACCCGCGAACCGAGCGTCGAATCGGCAGGCAGGATGGGCGCGCCGTTGAAATCCAGCGCCTGATTGGCAGGTCGCTACGAAGTGTTGTCGATCTCTCGCGGATGAGCGATTATTGCATCGCCATAGACTGCGACGTGCTGCAAGCCGACGGCGGAACACGCACCGCGTCCATTAATGGCGGATTCATCGCTCTCAGGCTGGCGATTGAAAAGCTGCTGCACGATGGTTCGCTTGCGCAAAATCCCATCCGTTCGGAGGTTGCCGCCATCTCCGCCGGATATGTGAACGGCATTCTGCTGCTCGACCTCGACTATCTCGAAGATTCAACGGCGTCCGTGGACATGAACGTCGTTATGGACGGCGAATTCAATCTGGTCGAGATACAGGGCACTGGCGAACAGCATCCATTCACGCGCGAACAGATGGACAGGATGCTGTTTCTGGCACAGAAGGGCATTACCGAGATCATATCCACGCAAAACAGCGTCTTCGAGAAATAATTTCGTTACAACAGTGTTAAATCCCGCGCGTAAAATCCCGATATAGGTACTGTGGCTTGCATATTAAAATTGGACCTCGCCTGATCGCTATGAAAAAACACATCATTTGTCTTATTCTTTGTGCAGGTACGCTATATTCTGGAGCGGCATCCGCGCAGCATTACATCCGCAACACGACCGTCATTGATACGCCGACAGCGTACACCATCGCGCGCGGCACGTACCAGGTATCATTTCTCGGATACGATAACGGCGGCGTCGAGTTAAAAGCCTTTATCGGCCTCCATGACAGTTTTTATCTTGGCGTATCATCGGATATTCAAAACGCGATAGGGAAGGACAAGGCAAAGCCGAATGTGCCCGGCGTCGTGGCAAAATTGAAGATTACCGACGGCTGGGAAATGTTTCCTATTTCTCTCGCAATTGGATACGATTCTTTCTATATTGGAGAAGAGGGGAAGACATACAATCCTGAAAACAATATGAACAGGATGATTTACGGGCCGTACGCGGTTATAACAAAACCCGTCTATGTATTCAATGACGAGCAGCATTTCCATTTTGGCTTCCGTGTTCCCGCGCAACCCGATTACGTGCCGGGAGATTCTTCATATTTTATTTCCCTTGACGTGCCCCTGGGTAATTCTTTTATATTTAAAATGGAGAGCGAGAGAATTTACTATAATTTCAGAGATTCTGATGAATGGCTGTTTAATGTGGGACTACGGTATTCATATCTTAACAGGCTGGGGGTTGAATTCGATGTTTTATTTCAACACGATGAACGGCCAAACCGTATTATACGCATAGAATACAATGACGAATTTTAAAAATATAGCATTCGTACTCCTTCTGCTTGCTGTCCCATGTGAGGGAATATCGCTGCCGCGCTGCACGTTGATCATTCTCAACAATCAGAACCAGAGGATCAGCCTTTCTGCGGAACTTGCGGCAACGGAAGCCGACAGGTCGCGGGGGCTTATGTTCAGAAAAAGCCTGCCGGCGTCATCGGGGATGCTGTTTGTATTCAAGTACGAACAGATGCAGAATTTCTGGATGAAAAACACATATATCCCGCTGAGTATTGCGTATATTGACAGTCATGGCGTTATCCGCGAGATATATGACATGAAGCCCATCGATGTTTCGATAACATACCCATCGGTATTTCCCGCGCAATATGCCCTCGAAGTAAACAGAGGGTGGTTCGCTGAAAATAATATCACACGAGGATGCAGAATTTTACTCAATGGATGCATCGGTAAACAGGATTCCGTCATCGGAAGATGAACGGGCGTTGCTCATCGGCATAAAACTCGATACGGATACGCGTGAAGCGGTAGAGTACTCGCTTGACGAGTTGAAGCTGCTTGTTGCGACCGCAGGGGCCGTCGTTATAGATTCGATGATCGTAAAACGACAGCAGATTGACGCAGCACATATTATTGGCAGGGGCTACATCGAAAAAATAAAGCTCATTCTGCACGAAAGGAACATACGCCTCGTCATCTTCGACCTTAACACGATACGACCGGCGCAGATACGCAATCTCGAATCGCTGTTCAACTGCCGCGTGGTTGGGCGCACGGAAGTGATACTCGATATTTTCGCCAGAAGGGCGCGCAGTTCCGAAGCGAAGATACAGGTGGAACTTGCGCAATTGCACTATATACTTCCACGGCTCAAGGGACTCGGCGGTGTTCTTTCAAGGCTCGGGGGAGGCATCGGAACGCGCGGCCCCGGTGAAAAAATGCTGGAAACCGACCGCCGGCACATACTGCGGCGGATTTCGAAACTCAACGACAAGCTGGAGAGCATTTCAAATCACAGGCAGCTGTTGCGAAAATCAAGGTCCGGGGAGCTTCTTGGCGCGGTGGTGGGATACACAAACGCGGGAAAATCGACGCTTATCAATTATCTCGCGAAAGACGATCTCTTCGTTGAAGACAGGCTTTTCGCGACATTAGACGCATATACGCGCATCGTCTATCTTGATGCGGCAACGAAGGTGCTTTTAACGGATACCGTTGGATTTATTTCAAACCTGCCTTCGAACCTGATAGAATCATTTAAATCAACGCTGGAAGAGATACGCAACGCTCATTTTCTTATTCATGTCATCGATATCTCGTCGCACGATATCGACACAAGCATACGCACCGTGATGCACGAATTGAAAGCGCTGGAGTGCCACGACAAGCCCCAGGTGCTTTTTTTTAATAAAGCAGATACATGCCTCACGGAAGTGATCGAGGCCGTACAGAACAAATATCCCGACGCGCTGGTCGGGTCGGCGCGCACCGGCGATGGTATTTCAGATCTTAAAAACAGGCTCGCCGACCTTTATCGTATCAAAACATCGCACCCTGTGGTAAAGAGGAATGAGCATTTTTCCGATATATAAACCATGAATCGGAAAACCGTCACGGCAGGTACGCTCGTTTTGTTCACAGCGGCAGTATTCCTCGCTTTTTACAGCAATATTATCGCGGACAGCACGACTCCGAAAAAGAAAGTCGAAAGCGTTGATATTCTTGAAAATGCGATAATTATTCAGGGACTCGACATGGAATCGGACACGCCCCCCGAAGAAGAGCTGCATGCCGGTAAAATAATCTATGATGAAAATTTTGACGATGCGATCATCGATTATGAAAAGATTTCATCGAAAAAAAACGAAAATTCCCCACGAAAAACAGCACGCACCGGCGACTACAATGCTGATCTGCTGAGAAAACTGCAGAAAGAGGATATTCGCTGGCATGTAACAAAGTACAAAATTAAAAAAGGCGACAATCTCTGGGGGATTTCCAGGAAATACGGCACAGATCATCGCAGCATCATTGCAATGAATTATATTGACGATCCCGACAGCCTTTCTCCCGGCAATATGCTGTTTATTCCGCACAGGAACGGCATCCAGTATGTAATAAAAAAGGGCGATACAATCACGTCTATTTCAGCTCGATACAATACCCCTGTGGCGAAGATAGTTGCCCACAATTATATCGGGAAACATGTACATCCCGGGCAGAAACTTTTTCTCCCCGACGCCGTACAGCCGCGTGTTCGTTCAATAAAAAATAGTGCGCAGCGCGATACCGCAAATATTGCCCGCGCCATGAAAGGCACATTCGCATGGCCGTTGTCCGGAAAAATAACATCGTCGTTCGGCAATCGAATTGATCCTTTTACACGGAAAAGAAAATTTCACTGTGGAATTGACATCAGCGCGCCTCTTGCAACGCCTGTAAAATCGTCCGCCGACGGAACGGTAATTTTCAGCGGTTGGAAAGACGGCTATGGAAATATGGTTGTCATAAAACACCACAACGGATATATTACCGTATATGCGCATAATAAAAGCAATACCGTTGCCGAAGGAGATACGGTAGAGAAAGGGCAGATGATCGCATTGTCGGGAATGACCGGCGCCGTTACGGGGGCGCATCTCCATTATGAAATCCGCAAATATCTCACACCCCTTAATCCGATGAGGTTTTTACAATAAATGAAATTCTCCGCATTTTTTTCGTCAGTCACCGTTTTTTTCATTTTCATATTTTCCGCGCACATGCTGCATGCTGAAATGTCATTTAATAATTCACCGCATGGTGAGGTTACCAAGGTATTCTATCATGATGCGGATATCGAGGGATGGAAGGCGGTAATAAAAGGTAAAATCATTTCGATCGGAATGCGCGAGGACAGGGGTGAAACCGACGTGTTTAAAAGTGAAACCGATACGTCGAAAGCGGGCGTCCGCTTATATTCTAAAGAGGGCATTAAAAACGGAGACGAGCTTTTTGTGATAAATGATAAAAACCTTGTAATTGCCCGGTTGTCGGTGCAGAGCATTTTTAAAAGCGCGACATTCGGCTATATGCTTATAGGGTACGGAAATTTACGTTTTGCCAGAAACGGCGACCGCGTTGTACAAAGAGTTCAGGATGAATATTCACAATATGCGTACATACATAAGGGCCGTGGCGACTATTATGACGCGACGGGCGATAGCGCTGAAGCCATACATCACTATAAGAAAGCTATTGAACTGGATAAAGGCAATCCCGAAGCCCATCTTGGCCTGGGCATCCAGTTTCTCCGCGACAATCTTTTACAGTTCGCGTTTCGCGAGTTCGAGGAAGCGTATAAGAACTTTGGCCGTCTCTACGATAATGAAGATAAATACGAACTGCTGAAATCGATGGCCGAAACACGGTATCGCCAGGTCTATCTTACCGCCATACCGCAGAATTTGAGAAAAACATATATCAAAGACGGCATA
>DHPI01000085.1:22425-22599 GCA_002407865.1 Spirochaetia bacterium UBA5368 | reverse complement strand
CGGCATCGCCCACGACTTTAACAATATACTGACCGTCATTATCGGCAATATTTCGCTTGCGAAAATGCACCTCGACAGCGACCTGGATGTCTTCAAAATCATCGCCGAAGCGGAAAAGGCGTCAATCCGCGCACGCGACCTGAGCCAGCAGCTTCTCACATTTTCAAAAGGCGG
>DHPI01000085.1:21220-22208 GCA_002407865.1 Spirochaetia bacterium UBA5368 | reverse complement strand
CCTTCATCCTGAGCGGATCGAACATTCGCCCCGAATTTTCCATTCAAAACGACCTCTGGCTCGCCGAAATCGACGAGGGCCAGATTAGCCAGGTTATCAACAACATCGTCATCAACGCCCAGCAGGCGATGCCCGCCGGCGGCGTGATACGCATACGGGCGGAAAATAAAACGATCAGCGCCCGGTCACCCGAATCACAGCAGTTGAAAAAGGGGAAATACATCCGCATCATCATTCAAGATGCCGGCGTCGGCATACCGGCCGGCGTCATCTCGCGAGTATTCGATCCCTATTTCACCACCAAGCCGCGCGGCAGCGGCCTCGGTCTGTCAACATCATATTCCATCGTAAAGAAGCACAATGGCCATATTGAAATCGAATCGAAGGAGGGGAAGGAAACCACTGTCACGCTCTACCTGCCCGCCACAAACACACGCCGCGAACCGGCAAAAGACGGCACGGCCGACCTGTCTCTCGCGCATGGAAAAATATTGCTGATGGACGACGACGAATTCATTTTGGATCTCGGCATCGACATGCTCAGCTACCTGGGGTACGAGGTGGCAACCGCCCGGGACGGAAGCATCGCAATCGCCATGTACAAAAAGGCGATGAAGACAAAACATCCCTTCGATGCGGTAATCATGGACATCACCATCCCCGGCGGAATGGGCGGCGGTGAAACGATTGCGAAGCTCAGGGAATTGCACCCGGGAGCCCGCGTACTTGTATCGAGCGGCTATTCCAACAATCCCATAATGTCGAATTACAGGGATCACGGATTCGACGGCGTTCTCACGAAACCGTACGATATAAACGATGTCAGCATCGCGCTGCGCGACCTGCTCGCCGGCCGCTGACGGCGCGCAATCCCCGTACGTGCGCGGCGTAATCCTCGAACGCCTCCCTGCTGGTATAGCGATACGAGTACCCCGTTATGCGCCGCAGCTTTTCGCCGGAAACCACCCACGGATACAGCACCATATTC
>DHPI01000085.1:19415-21102 GCA_002407865.1 Spirochaetia bacterium UBA5368 | reverse complement strand
CCCACGGATACAGCACCATATTCAACGCCGGGGTCGGAAACGCGCTCAGAAAAGAAAGCCTGCATGTCCAGGCGATGCTATTGAGCACGGCCATGAGGCCGGCGGGAAGCCCGAGCATTCTATTGCCAAGCATCCCGACCATATCCTGCAGCGGCACCGTTCCGTCCGCACCCACGTCCCAATCGCCGCCCTCACCGCGCGCAAGCATCATGCACATTATTTCAAGGAGATCGTCCTCGTGCACAAACTGCATCGGCTCGGTGCGCGACGGCAGAATGACGACGCGTTTGTTGAGGTGCCACGCAAGCGGATTATCGAATCCCGGCCCCACGACGAAGCTCGGGCGCAGTACCGTAATGACGGCATCCGGGCGCTCGCGCCGGTACGCGGCTATCATGGCCTCGATTATCCTTTTTGTTTTGCTGTAGGTGAAGTCGTCGTTGCCGCGCAGATCGCTTTCCTCCGTAAGCGGGCGGTCGTTATCGGGATGAAATCCGTACGCAGTCGCCGAGCTTGTGTACAGTATCCGCCGCACGCCGTTCGCCAGCGCTTCGTCAAAAACGACGCGAGTGCCGTTGACATTGACATCCTCCATACGCGCCGTATTGTGAATCGGGGGGAGGATGAAGGCCGCATGCATCACAGTATCGATGCGATGCTTTCTTAAAATGTCGCCCGCCGGCTCGCGCACGTCGCGTCGGTAAAAGGCGTCCATGTTTTCCGCAGCGCGCGGTTCGAGAATATCGATACCGACGATTTCATCGGCCAGCCTCCTTTCCCGGAGCGCGGCGATCAATTTATTGCCGATATAGCCGGACGATCCGGTAACGCAGACGCGCATGGTCACACCTCCCTTTTGCCGAGAGCAATGTAGGATATGCCGCAGATCAGACTTCTCGGCAGCAGCCTCACCAGCAGCGAATGAACGCACCAGTTGAGAAATCCAGGAATGTACACCGGCTTTCCGCGAAGAAACGCGCGGAATATTTTTTTCGCGATAACCGCGGGATCGCCGAGCCCGCCGATTGCGTACCACCTGAGTTTTTCTGGGAATCCCTCGCTGCACAGCAGCGGCGTATCGGTATACGACGGGTTCGCCGTCATGACGCTCACGCCCGTGCCGCGAAGCTCGCGCGCCGCGGATTCGCTGAGGCTCTGCACGAACGCCTTGGTCGCGCCGTAAACGGCATGGCGCGCCGTCGGCTGAAACGCGGACACCGAGCTTATGTTCAGCACCCGCCCTCCGCCGCGCGCGATCATCCCCGGTATGCACAGCCGCATCAGCGTAAAATACGCCATCACGTTGACCCTGATGATGTTTTTCTGCCGCTCGAGCGGCAACTCGTGAAACGGGCCGTAGGCGATGCAACCGGCGTTGTTCACCAGCACGTCGATGCCGCCTTCGCGCGCAACGGCATCGTACACCGCTTCCGGGCCGCCCCCGTCGGCGAGATCGACCGCGAGCTCGTGCACCGTTATGCGGTATTTATCGCGAAGAGAGACCGCCCATTCGGAAAGCCTTTCGCGCTCCGACGGGTGCGCCCCGAGAAAAAGCTCGCAGCCTTCCGCGGCAAAGCACGCCGAAAGTTCCCTGCCGATACCCGACGACGCGCCGGTAATCAGCACACGCCTGTTTCGTACGTTATAGTTTTTCATTGTGTCACCTGTCGATGTGCGCGGGCGCTTT
>DHPI01000085.1:13681-19279 GCA_002407865.1 Spirochaetia bacterium UBA5368 | reverse complement strand
CTTTGACGCGCCCGCGACGTATACCCCGCCGGCGGATTACACCCGCTCCAGAATGTGGATGCACATCGCCGCCTCCTCGACGCCGATGTTGCCGCCGCCGTTTTCCGCAAGGCCAATACGAGCCCCCTCAACCTGCCGCGCACCGGCGCGCCCGCGAAGCTGGGTAACCAGTTCATAAATCTGCGCCAGCCCCGATGCGCCGATGGGATGCCCCCTGCACTCGAGACCGCCGCTGGTGTTGATCGGCTTCGTTCCACCAAGCCGAGTGGCGCCCGATTCGGCATACGGCCCGCCCTCGCCGAGAGGGCAGAATCCCATCGCCTCCGTCTGGTGCAGTTCCCCCCACGACGTCGCGTCGTGCAGCTCCGCCAGGCTGATATCACCGGGACCGACACCGGCTTCATTATACAACTGCTTCGAAAGCCTTTCGCCGATATCGGGATCGTCGAGCCCCCTGTCGGCGCCCTGCCCCATCACCGACGCGAGGATACGAACCGGCCTGACGCCGTTCAGCTTTTTCAGGTATCTTTCCGAACACACGATGGCCGCGGCCGCGCCGTCACCGACCGGGGCGCACATCGCGCGCGTGAGCGGATACGCGACAGCCCTGTCGGCAAGCACCTCCTCGACCGTCATTGCATTCTGGTACTGGGCAAGGGAATTGAGCGATCCGTGAAAATGGTTTTTCGAGCAGATGACAGCGAGCTGCCGCTGCGTCGAGCCGAAGCGATCCATGTGCCACCGCGCCCCCATGGCGTAGGCGTCCATGAAGATGCTGCGCCCCTCGCCCGGCGCCCCCGATTCGCCGGGGATGTCGATCTTGAACGTCTTCCCCACGTCGGTTATCATCTGTATGTGGCGCTCGAAGTTTTCCACATCCATGCACGAGGCGTATGCCCCCAGCGACATCGCCTTGTTCGGATGGGTTATCTTCTCGGAACCGACAGTCAGCGCCACATCGAACATATCCGCGCGTATGCCCGCGCAGGCGAGATGCAGGGCCGTCGATGCGCCGGCGCACGCGTTTTCGACATTCGTAACCGGTATCCGGTCGATTCCCATGCCGCGAAGCACCACCTGGCCGCGAATCGAATGCTGGCTGGCGAACATCCCCCAGAACGTGTTCGAAAAAAACGCGGCCTGCAGCTCCTTCGAATCGATACCGGCGTCGGCACACACAAGGCGGATGGCCTCCTCCGCCATGGTGCGCACGCTTTTGTCGGGATACTTGTTAAAGCGTATCATCCCCACGCCGATGATATAGACCGGTTCTTTCACGCCAGCACCTCCCTGATAATCATGTTGCCCGCGGTCATGGCAAGCGTATCATTCGATCCGTCCTCGATCATGCCGGCACGCGCGTCCCTGAAAAGCTTCTCGATTGGAAGCTCCTTGCTGAGCCCGTATCCGCCGAAAAGCTGCACCGCGTCGTTGGTCACGTCGAAGGCGGCCTGCGTGCAGTACACCTTTGACGCAATTGAATACTTTACGTCCGGCGGCGTGGTGTTCATGTTGTACACCATGGCGCTGCGCGAAAACGAGCGCGCGGTCTCCACCCTGACAAACATGTCGAAGAGCTTTTTCTGCACCCACTGGTGCTCACAGAGCCGCTTGCCGCCCTGCACACGCTCAGTCGTGTACTGCAGCGCCATGTCGTAGGCGGCTTGCGCAAGCCCTGTGAAGTACGCACCCATTGTCGCATTCGCGTGGCCAAGCGTCAGCTCGGTCATCGCTTCGTAGCTCTCCGGATCGACGATCATGAATTCCTTCGGGCACACCGCATTGTCGAAGAATATCTCCCCCTGCGGCAGCTCGCGCTGGCCTATTTTATTGAGGGGCCTCCCGCGGCTGATCCCCTTCTGGTTGAGATCGAGCAGGCAGATGCCGCCGCCGGCAATCCCCAGGGACGGCTCGAGATTCAAAAACAGCGAAACGTTGGACGCCACCGGCCCGTTCGAAATCCAGGCCGACTTCTGTCCGTTAATAACCCAGTCGCCGTTTTCCTTGCGCGCCTTCACCTGCTGCGTTATCGATGCGTCCCGAAAGAAGGTCGATGAGGGGCTCAGGATGTCAGAGCCGTGGTCTGGTTCGGTAATGCCCCAGCAGCTCATCACGCTCGCGTCACGGCACCGCACGAACGGCGTAATAAACGTGTCGATAAGCTTATCGTCCGCCAGCATCGAGGCGTAAAACGCGTTGAAGCAGCTGCACCCCAGCGATACGGCAAAGCCGACACTGCCGTACGCGATTTCCTCCCAGACGATGTGCACACCAAGCGGGTCAAGGCCGAGTCCCCCGTACTCGTCGGAGATGAGCACTGTGTGATATCCCTGCTGGTACATCCGCGACATGCAGTCCCAGTAGATCGATTCCCTTTTGATAACGTCCTCCGGCGGGAGCCGGTCAAGCTCAAGCGACGCAGGCCTGAGCACCTCCATCGAAAAGCGGTGCACTTCGTCCTTGAGGTGCATATGTTCATCCGTCAATGTCAGGTCAAGTTCTTGATATGCCATAAAACCTCCTGTAATAAGGGATTGCTGTCACAGCCCCTTAAATCCCCTGCAGGGGACTTTTAAAATATCGCCCGCATATCCCCCGTTGGGAGGAGGATTCGGAAACGATTCTGTGTGCGGCGGCAGTATCGGCAATACCCTGCCGTTTTATTTGAAATCAGCGTATGTGTAAATCGAACCCTCGCCCTTCAAAAACGCCTCCTTCAGCACGCGGGCAAGCGCCTTCTCCGTGACCGTCTTCGGTATTTCATCCACCACCTGCAGGTACGACGGGATGAAGTTCGCCTCGAGGTCGCGCCTGCACATCTCGTATATGGATTTCGGATCGATCGGCCTATCGTCGAACGGCGACAGCGCCGCCACGAGGTCGCTTTCACCGGGAGCGCCCGACGCCGCGGGGATACCGTACACGCACACCTCCGACACGTCGGGGTGCCGGCCAATGACCGTTTCCACGTACTCCGGCTGGATAAAATCGCCGGCGCGTCGAAGCTCTGACCCCTTGCGGAAGTCGAAATAGTACCAGCCCTCGGCGTCGCGGTGCACCATGTCGCCAGTGCGCAGCCATCCCCCCCGCGTCTTTTCCTTTGAATCCTCCGGCTTGCCGATATAATCGACCTTCGTGTCGCCCTTGAGCATGCGGCAGATGAGCTCGCCCGTCTGCCCCGCCGGCACCGGGTTGTCGTCGTCATCAACTATTTTGAACTCCATCACGCCGGGAACCGGCTTGCCGAACGAACCGATCGGCCCCTTGCCGATGGGCTTGTATGCGAAACCGCCCTCGACAGAGCCGTACCACTCGAGGATATTCACGTTGAAGCGCTTCTCGAACGATTCCCAGAGCGGCGCCGGCGTACCCGCGCTGATAACCACCCGCACGGGATTGTCGGCGTCGTTCGGCTTTTCCGGCTCGTTACAGATGCCGGCCATCATCCCGCCGAGGAGCGAAAACGACGTGCAGCCGTACTTGCGGCAAATATCCCAGATGCGGCTCTTGGTAAAGCGCGGACTGAACACGGCCTTTATGCCCATCGCGAGCGCGGGAAAGAGCGTAACCGCCTGCGCGTTCCCGTGTGTGAGCGACAACCCGTTGTAGAGCACATCGTCTTTCTGATACTTCCACACGATGCTGTTGAGGATGTTGAACAGCCCCGTGCGGTTGTTTCGTATGGTGACCCCCTTCGGGTCGCCGGTGGTGCCCGACGTATAGATGATCTGCATGGGATGGCGCACGTCCATAATCTGCTGGTCGACGCGCTCCCATGTCGGGCTGTCAAGTATTTCGTTCAACGCGTGAAACCGGTCCGACACGGGCACGCCGTGTTCGGACCGATACGCCACGCTGACGAGCTTCACCGAGGGTATGCCATCGGCGATCTCCTCGAAAGACTCAAGGCTCTCGCCGGCGGTGATGACCGCCTTCGCGTTGCAGTTGTTAAGCAGATACTTCAACCGGTCGCCGCGGTTGCGCGGGTCGATCGGCACCATGATCGCGCCCACCGTGGTGCCGGCCAGCAGCGAATATATAAACTCCGGATAATTGCGCATAAACACGCCGAACGTGTCACCCTTCCCGATGCCGTGATCAAGCAACAGGCGGGCTATTTTGTTCGACTTTTCATAGAGATCGGCGTAGGTAAGCGCGTCCTCGCCGTTCTCTCCGCGCTCGAAAATGTACAGCTGTGTATCGGGCGTTTCGTCCGCCCGCAATTCCACCAGGTGCGATGCGATCACCTGGTTGAGATGGGCCTTTGTCGCCATAGTCGTTTCCTCCCTGCGTTAATCGTCTTCAACGGCGCCGATAAATCCCCGCGTAAACGTGGGAAATTCCTTTTTGAAGATCTCGTCCCAGTACTCGTCGGTCCAGTACTGGTGCCTGTTGAAATACGGGTCCCGTTTCGCGACGCTCACCGAAACGCTGGCGACGAGATCGACGCCCTCGATCTTATTGAGCGCGAAGGCCGCAAACGCGAGCGTGCTGAAGACCCGGCAATGCAATCCCAGCCTCCACGCGGCCGCGGCGGCGGCATTGGCCGCGATATTCAGGTTGATATTCTTGAACTGGCAGCTCGGGCCGCGCGCGGTCAGCGAGTCGACCTCCTCGGCCCTGTTCAGCTCGGCGCAGGTGCGATACCCGCACGCCCCGCAGTTGTAATTGAAATCGGACTTCCGTTTATCGCCAATGAGCAGCAGGGCGCACGGCTCCTTGATCAGCTCCATCACAAAGCGCCCGTCGCGCGCGGCAAGCGGCGACATGTCGCCAAGCGAATAGCAGAACTCGGCTATCTCCTCGAGGTCCTCGCGCCCGACGCTTACCAGCTTTATCGTATTACGGTCGCCAAAGCGGAACGAATTGTGGGCAGCCACCGCCATGAGCTCGACCGCGCGGTCGAGGCCGCTCTGTATAAGTTCACTCAATTCACGTACAGCCATATGGTTCCTCCACCTGTTAACTGTAAATCGACCGGAACTGCGGCCACAACCGTTTGATGATGCGGTCGTTCATCGTCGATTCGTTGATCTCCTCGTACTTCTTCGGGATGTCCCTGAACGGACTTTTTTCGGTGATGGATATCGCCACCGCCAGCGCGAAGCCCGTGTTCTTCGGCAATATCCCCATGCGCATCGCGGCCGCCCCCGCCGACCAGAACACGCCATAGTCAATGCCGAGATTGCGCGCCTGCGATACAATGCCGTCCACCGCGTAGGAGATGTTGTTTGCCCGGAATATGCACAGCGGGCCCCGGTAGGCCACGCCGGCCTCCTCCGGAAGGCTCTCGGCCTCTTTGAGATATTCGCACGTGAGCCTGCCGCACATATTGCAGTTGGTGTCGGCGGGGTCGGTTTTGCAGCGCAGCGACGTAATGAGCAGCACCGCGTCGGCGTCGCGCAGCATCGCCGCATCACGCCTGAAAAACTCCCATCGGGCGTTGTCGGTTGACATCGCTTCGATTTTCTGGCAGAGATCCTCGACCTGGCATTCGTCTTCGATGATGTGGATGGTGCATTCGCCGACGCCGCCCACGCGCGGCGACGTGGTGCCCGATGCAAGCAGCATCCGCGACGCGATACGCACGGCCTCCCT
>DHPI01000085.1:13008-13556 GCA_002407865.1 Spirochaetia bacterium UBA5368 | reverse complement strand
CGGTCGTCCATGAACTGTTTCATGCTTCGTTCAATGCTCATACCCGCCTCCTTACACAGACAGGCCGTGCTGTTTCGCAATGTCCGGATACGCCTGGTACGCCGGTTTGAGCAGCGGCAGAAGTTTTATCACCTTGGGCATCGGCCCCTTCGCACGTATAAGCCCCTTTGCCAGCGCCACCGGCATCGCAATCTGCTGCAGCCAGAATTTGTGGCACGTATCGCCCGAAAGCGACATCTCGATCGTCGGCTTCATGTCCGCCGGCCCGCAGATGACCCCGTCGGTGCAAAGCCAAATGTTGCCGGCGGGATCGGTAATATCGAACTTGATGATGATCTCCGACTCGATGAATTTCGGCCCGGCCACCGGGTCCGCCATCAGCGTTTTAAAAAGCGCCCCTAACACATCGTACATCTTTTGCGTGTTTTCAAATATCGCCATATGCCTCCTCCTGAAGTGTATCTTTTTAAGGACCGGCGCGCAGCATGCGGCCGTTCCCGTTGTGCGCATTAATCCGTGGTACGCAAAACCAGCCGTGTTATCGCGTC
>DHPI01000085.1:12364-12751 GCA_002407865.1 Spirochaetia bacterium UBA5368 | reverse complement strand
CGCACCGCCTCGCGCAGCATCGCAATCCATCCGTCCACCCATTCGTGAAAGATCTGGCGGTAGTCGGGATCGCGCGCCGCCATCGCCATGCAGTCGAAGAGGAGCGGATAGCCCAGATTGACGTCAGGGTCGTCCCAGTTGAACAGCCAGCTGAACGAAAGCAGCTTCGCGAGGGGATCGCCGCACTGCCGCATGGTTTCCTCGCTGCGCTGGAATATTCTGCCGAAGAACTCGCCGAACGCCTCCTTGTAGAGCTGTTCCTTTGAATGATAGTAGTGCGCGATGCCGCCCTTCGACAGCCCCGCCTCGCGCGCGATGTCCTCGAGCGTAACATTGAAACTGCCCGACACCGATATCTTCGCAAGTGCGGCGTCAATGATCTGCCGC
>DHPI01000085.1:8941-12265 GCA_002407865.1 Spirochaetia bacterium UBA5368 | reverse complement strand
AGTGCGGCGTCAATGATCTGCCGCTTTCTGATGATTTCGATCCCGCTTCGCGCCCCCATCCCTTCCGCCGCACGATTTATATTTAAAGCCTGTTACGCAAATTAAATTATATTTAACTAAATATATTTGGCATAACTAACACAAAGGCGCGCCAATCCCTCCGGCGGAAAATCCGCCGCTCCAGGATTCAGGCTGCCATGAGCTTCGTTTTGGAGCCGCCCCTCAACCGACGCGCGCCTGCGACGTTATACGGCACACACTGCTCCGCGCGCACGCGGGATCGGGCGCTTCATGCATGGAGACAGTCGTTTGAGAACACGACGCAGTATCGGCAGGCGGGTGTGATATTCTATGGCAAGTTCCATGCGCTACGCCGGGTTATAATCCGGACGAACGGATTTTAACCCGACCGGATGGAATGTATTATTGTAATACAAATAATGTCAAGAAAAATATCACGGTTCGAGAAAAAATTCATATATGTGTATGCTCCGCGCCGAGCCCGGCGCGCTCCGTCAGGAGAGGCCGTTAGTCAGCAACAGGGCTAAGGTTTTCGCGTTTTTCACGGCAAAGCCGTGCGCGTCGTTGTTAAAGAATACAAAGCATTCGTTCACGCCCCCGCGCGCCTGGCCGCGTATAAACCGGGCTATCTCTGCAAGCTCATCGTCCGAATAATCGTACGCGTACCAGCGACTCCTCCCGTGCAAACGGTAATAGCCGATCGGCGGGACGGCCCAGCCGGCAAATCCGGCGCGGGGCGAATCGGCGTTGCACAGGGCCGATCCGGTATCGTGAAGCGCGGCCCTCGTTTCATCTGTCAGCCATTTTTCGTCGCGGAACTCGACGGCGACGCGGCGCGGATCGGGAAAGCAATTCAGCGCGTCGCGCAGCACGCCGGGATCGTACGGGGTATTCGGCGCAAGCTGCAGCAACACGCAGCCGAGGCTGTCGCCGAGCAGCATTGCCGAACGCATAAATGTTTCTATGTCGCCGCAGACATTTTTCAGGTGACGCATGTGCGTTATAAGCCGCGGAGCCTTCACCACATATTTGAACGCGCGCGGCGCCCTGTCGCGCCAGGTACGCCAGGGCTGTCTTTAAAACGGCCATAGAATGTGGCGTTGATTTCAACCGAATTGAAATGCGCGCGGTAGTGCTCAAACCACCGCGTCTTCGCGAGGCCGTCCGGATAGAACACGCCGCGCCAGTGGTCGTACTGCCACCCCGAGGTGCCAACGTAATATTTTGTTTCTGAAGATGTCATGACCGCACCATGCAATCAGGCCCTTTCCGCGGCGACGGCCGGTCAATGAACTATACACGCGCTTTAAAAAAATGCATATGGCGTCCGGAATGACGCGCCTTGATGAGAACGCTCAGCCGCACGAAGGCTATGCGCCGCTAAACCGCCGCATGGCAAGCACGCCGCCCGCCGCGATGAAGACCGTGCCGATCCACACGAGCCAGATGAGGCGCTTGAACGAAACCTCCACGAGCGCGGTATCCGGAGGAACCGCGGCGCCGGGCGCCGTATCAACGTGCACCAGCACGCGCCCCTCGTTCACGTTGAAATCGAGCAGCGACACCCTGCGCTTTCCCCACGGGAGGTACGCATCGACGTGCTGCCGCTGGCTGTCGCCGCTGAATTTCACGCCGGGGGCCGCCACCGTTGCGGCGCCGCCCCGCACCACATGAAGCTTCGCGAACAGCGTCACCTCGCCGGCAAGCATGCGCTCCCTGTCGATATCGAAGCCCTCAAAGCGCACGGAGAAATCCTGCATGGACGCCTCTTCGCCTTTCGTTAATTCGACCCGCGTAAGGCGCTCGATGCCCGAGGTAAACTCGATCGGCGAAATATATATATCACCGCCGAAGCCGTACACTATGCAGGGCTCCCGGTACAGCGAATTCATCCGCGGCTCTATATAATAGAAGGTTTCGATATCCCGGGGCCCGCGCCCGCTGTCCATCGTAAACATGAGGGCCGACTTTTCCCGCTCGGCAATTCCCCTGAAGGTAAGCTCGACACCGCCGACGCGCTGCGTCGCGCCAAGGGCAAGCCGCTGCCGGTGCGATGTCGAATGCGCGTTCGAGGCCACGACGCCAAGCACCAGGAGCGCGACACCAATGTGGCACAGGCGCGACGGCAGCACCGCGCCGGATTTCAACTGCACAATATCCAGTACGCTCGCCAGCGCGACAAAGACGGCGAATGCGGAGAACACGTAGGCAAACACGCTGTCCGTGTAACGCAGGTTAAAGGCGATACCCGCCGCTGCGGACACCGCAAGAAGGGCCGCAACAATCCCAAGCAATGCGCGCCCTGAAAACCTGGCAACGCCCGCCAGCGCTATGAAGCCGAGCACCAGAAGCCCCAGCGGCATCGACATGTTGTTGTAATAGCCCTGCTGCACGGAAAACGGACGCCCCCCAAAGACCGTCGACAAAATGGGCATCGATGTGCCGACAAGGATGAGAAACGCGTAAAAGCAGAGCGTAATGACGCCGTAGGCCATCAGCGTGTCCCACGACAGCGCACGCTCGCCCAGCGGCTCGCCGTGCATTCCCCTGGCGCGCCACGCGAACAGGCCGACCGATACGGCGGCGAAAAACGCCATGAAGAACACCAGGTGCCTCGTGATTCCGAGATCACCAAATGAATGCACCGAAAAGTTGGAAAACACGCCGCTTCGCGTGAGAAACGTCGCGTAAAATATCAATATAAATGCCATAAGCGCCAGCGCAATGTTCGTCTTCACAAGCGCCTGTCTGCGCCGCTGCACAATCGCGCCGTGCGTCAGCGCAACGATGACCAGCCACGGGATAAGCGACGAGTTTTCGACCGGGTCCCAGCCCCAGTAGCCGCCCCAGCCCAGCACCTTGTAGGCCCAGTAGCCGCCCAGGAATATTCCCACGCCAAGCGATGCCATGGAAAACACGATCCAGCGGTACGCCTTGCGGACCCACGACGCGTACTCGCGTTTCACGAGCGCGGCGATGGCGTACGCGAACGGCACCGTGGCCGACGCGTACCCAAGAAAGAGCACCGGCGGGTGAATCACCATCCAGAAATCCTGCAGCAGCGGGTTGAGGCCGGCACCGTTATGCGGAATATTTGCCGGGGAAAACTGTTCGGGAAACTGCTGCCATACGTACCGGAACGGGCTGTTGACGAGGAGCACAAAGAGGATGAAGATCTGCGTCACGGTGATCACCGTCATGAGCACGCCCTCGTCTTCGTCGCTTGCGCGTATCACCAGCACGCCGAAGACCTGCAGCAGCGCGGCCCACAGCAGAAAGGTGCCCTCCTGCCCGGCCCAGAAC
>DHPI01000085.1:8527-8784 GCA_002407865.1 Spirochaetia bacterium UBA5368 | reverse complement strand
CAGCGGCAGTTCCCGGGACGAATAGCTGTACACATACGCGTACTGGTACCACCCGTCGATAAAGGCCCACATAAGCAGCGCCGCCGCGATAAAAATGAAGCCTCCCGAGAGGTAACACAGGCGTTCGGCCGTGACACGCGCGAACACGTTGCCGCGCGCGCCCCTTATGTGAAAATACAGAGACACAAATGCCACCGCAAACGACGCGGCGATCAGCAGCGTTCCCACGTTCATTGGTTGTTTCCCCTGGTATATAC
>DHPI01000085.1:5933-8395 GCA_002407865.1 Spirochaetia bacterium UBA5368 | reverse complement strand
AAGGTGCGCGACTGTTCGTTGTATCTCCCGAGCGCCACCACGCTGTCGGCGTGCTCGAAATTCTGCGGGCGCGCGCCCCCGCCGCGGACCGTCATCAGCGCGCCGTCGGCGTCTTTAATGCGAAAGGTATAAAACCCGTCGGACTGTTCAACCCGCGCGGATTTGTCGAGCAAACCCATAACCTGCACAAACGCGCCGGCTTTCATTGCCTCCGAAAACGGCACGTACGGCGTAAGCATGCCCTTCATTGAATACAGCGCGGCGGACAGGCAGACGACAAGGATAAGGCCGACTATGATTTTACTCTTCACGCAGCCTCCTTTCGGCGCGCGCCACCTCGCAGTCGATCTTTACGAGATACAGCGCGATGCCGGCCCAGACGATGGCAACCACCCACATCACGCGCCGCAGCGCCTCCCGCGACGCGCCGTTCTCCGCCGCCTGCATGTTCTGCGCCGGAGCGCCGGCGTTATCGGCCGCGAAAAGCCGCGCCCCCGCGTTATGCGTCACTTCAGCCGCCGAAAACGGCAGCAGCAGGCAGGCCGCGCACAGCGCCGCCGCGATTCGTTTATTCCTCATGGCTCGCTTCCTCGATACGGATACGGAGTCCCGATACCCTGTTTTTCAGTATAAATATGTAAAAGTACAAGAGCGTGAACGCGATCACCGACACCAGCAGCGTGAGACGCATGTCGCCGTCGAGATGCAGCTTCATCGCGGGATTGATGATCGGGTCGGGGTGCAGCGAGGGATAGATGCGCGGCACCACGAACACAAAAAACGGCATGGTCGTCATGGCGAACACAAGGTACGACGCGCTGATGCGACCCCTGTTCGGGTTGCCCGCAAGCGCGGCGCGCAGGCTGAAGTACGCGGTGTAGATGAGCAAAAGTATAACAATCGAGGTTTCGCGCGGGTCCCAGTTCCAGTAGCTGCCCCACATGAGCCGCGCCCATATCGAGCCGGTAACCGTGGCCAGCACGCAGAAGACCATGCCGATCTCGGCGGAGTTGTGAAACTTTTCCTCCAGCAGGGGGTACGCCTTTTTTTTGTCAGCAAGATATATGCCGGCGGCGACGCCCGACACGAGAAACGCCAGCACGGCGACCCACGCGACGGGCACATGAAAGTAGAGAATCCTGCTGGATTCGCCCAGTATCTCGGCGGCCGGGGCCCAGAGAAACGCCATAACAACCGCCGCCGGCATGCACACGTACGCAAGCCGGGCAATCGCAAGCGCCACCGTCTGCCGCGCATCCGCGGCCGCGGCGCGTGATTCCGCATATCGGCGCATTCGGTAACCTGTTCTTATATTATTCTTCTATCCACACGTATTCAAACAATATGTATGATACAGCGGCGAGCGCTCCCGAAAATGCAAGTAAAAAAACCACGCCCCCCGCCGCGGCAAAGCCGGGCGTGCTGATGGCCGATGCGCTAAGCTTCATGCCGACCCACAGCACCGGCAGCACCACAGGGAAGGATATTACCGTGAAGAGCGCGCCGCGCCCCGACGCCTTCGCCGCGATTGCCGCAAGCAGCGTGCACGACGACGCCACGGCAAGCGACCCCGCGGCCACGATGATAACAAGCAGCCACGGCGACGCGACGGCCACGTTCATAAAGAATATATACAGCGGCGTAATGACCGCCGCGAGCATATACAGCACGGCAATGTTGAACGCCAGCTTCGCCCCGTAGACCGCGCCGGGCGAGGCATGCAGCCGCAGAAAGAGCGCCGTGCCCTCCTCCTCCTCGCGGATAAACACGTGGGCAAGGCCGTTCATCGCGCTGAAGTAGAGAATCAGCCAGAAGATGACCGCGTGAATGGCCGGGCCGACCGGCACCGCGCCCGCCGAAAGCGAGATTGCCAGCGTGGTGATGACGGCGAACGAGACGGCAACGCTCACCCCGAAGCGGTTGCGGAATTCTATCCTGAAATCCTTGACGATGTTGTTCCACAGCGCGTTAGCCAAGGCGCACCGCCTCCTGCGCCAATGCGATCTCCTCCGGCTCGTTGGTGGCGATAACAATCGCCTTCCCGGCGCGGACGGATTCGATGTATTCGTACAGCAGCGCCTTCCCCGCGGCGTCGAGGTTCATCGACGGCTCGTCGAACATCAGCACGGGGGGATTGTGCAGCACCGCGATAATGATCTTCAGGCGCTGGCGCATCCCCGACGAATAGTGCTTTACTCGCTTGCGCCCGTGCCGGTACAGGCCGAAGGAGCGCATACGCTCCATGGCCGCGACATCGGACACGCCCCGCGAGCGCGCCGCGTAGCGTATGTTCTCGAACCCGGTCAGCTCGCCATAGCAGTTGACCCTCGGCGAAAGGAACCCCATTTTACGGATCATGTCGGATGATGAAACGTCGGCGCCATTTTCGCGGCAGGCAACCTCTCCCGCCGTCGGCCGCAGCAGCAGCGCGGCAATCTCCATGAGCGTGGATTTTCCCGAGC
>DHPI01000085.1:4723-5788 GCA_002407865.1 Spirochaetia bacterium UBA5368 | reverse complement strand
ATGAGCGTGGATTTTCCCGAGCCGTTGGGCCCGGTGATGGCGACGCACTTCCCCGTGGCCGCTTCGAAGCCGATATTCTTGAAGATCAGCGCGCCGTTAAACCGCATCGCAAGCCCGGCGCCGCTGATCGTGATATGCGTGTTCCCGTTCATAGTCCTCATGTGCATCATCAATCGCGGCCTGTCAATGTAAAATCGGCGTCCGCGCAACGCCTACAGGATGTCCACCGGCACCGGAATAAAGGTGACAATAAATATAATCACGCAGAGCCATCCGATAATCTTCTCGCGCGCGCGAAGCGGCGTCGCGTCGGGTATCGCGGGGTGCCCTATCATAAGAAACGCCAGCGCCATCACGATCCAGACGATCCATCCCGGCCAGATGAACGAGAGAACGCCAAGCGCGACAAACGCGGCCCAGCCGAAGGCAAGCTGCCACCGGCCTATAAGCGCGTAGAGGATATGGCTGCCGTCGAGCTGCCCCATCGGCATCAGGTTGAGGCTGGTCACGAGAAAGCCGATCCATCCCGCCCACGCGTACGGCGAGAGGTAGACGTCGTAGCCCCCGGGGATGCTCCCGTGAATAAGCCACGTAAGCAACTTAAAGAGCAGCGAATCGCCGAAGATGTAAACCTCCGCCGGGCCGGCCGGCGGCAGCGGCTTTACCTCCGACAAATACAGGCCGGCAACCGTTGCGGCGAGGCTGAGCAGAAATCCGACAAGCGGGCCCATCGCCCCGATGTAAAGGAGCGCGCGCTTGTCTTCGATGGGCGACTTTATCTTGATGACCGCGCCCATGGTGCCGATGATCGACGGGAACGGGATAAAGTACGGAAGCGTTGCGCGCACGTTGAAGCGGCGCGCCGCGAGGTAATGCCCCATCTCGTGCGAAAGGAGTATGGCCATGATGGTGATTGAAAACGGAAGGCCGCTCAGCACCGACGCGACAAGCGTGGGCTTCTGCTGCGCCCCGGCCAGCGTGGTCGTCACAGCTGCTACGGCAAAGAGCGCGATATGTATCCACAGCGGCGTTTCCCGTGTTACCGGCGCGCGGTACTCCAACTGG
>DHPI01000085.1:4170-4632 GCA_002407865.1 Spirochaetia bacterium UBA5368 | reverse complement strand
GGCGGGCAATGTCAGTCATGCCCCGGTTCATGTTCAGCAGGGCAAAATACGAACGCACGGCGTTGACCGTCTTTCGCGATAATCGTCCTGGGCGCATCCCCCCTCCCTTTTTGGAATCATTCTCACTACAATGTGGCGATGCAAATTGCAACCCTTTTTGCGCGGCGCAGGCGCATCGCACGTCTGCGGGGCAATTACCACGCGCGGGACTGGATTGCCGTGCAACACAAGTGTGTTACGCACACTTCACGCTTTTACAATTTATCCACCTTCGGCGGCCTCGCCTCTTTTTCGGATTCCGCCGTTGTATGTACATCACGATGCCATCAAAGTTACCGTGAAATCCGGCAAAGGAATGCGCGCAACCCGAAGGCGGTAAAGCGCTTTGTCGCCTTCGAGGGCTTCCTTCGTCAAAAGAGGAAAATTTTCCCGACATCAACCTTCAAGGTCTATGTTTGTAAC
>DHPI01000085.1:382-4079 GCA_002407865.1 Spirochaetia bacterium UBA5368 | reverse complement strand
ACCTTCAAGGTCTATGTTTGTAACGGAATTAATGTATATTGGCAGTATTGTGACAATTTCGGAATATTTATTGCAAGACTTCATATAAGTGTTCATTAAAATATTGTTGATATACGACAATAATAATGATTATATATTTATATCAAAATACGGCTGGCCACTTTATATGTCATGCTGTTAATATCATTCCAAAAATATACATTCATTATTCTGAGATTGCCGCTACACCTGTCGGGACGACATTATTTTACAACAATAAAAGGAATTCCATGATGATGATGGGTATTCAATTTCGATACTGTATAGCCAATCCCCTGGCTTTATGCGTTTCGAGTAGTTCCACCCTATTCGTCGGCAATGCACAGTCGATTCCCTTTAAAATGAGGTCAATAATACCGTGGAAGGCAAAGAGTGCTTCATGATTTTGATGTGTTGCAATGCGAATGGGGAATCGCAGCCAACGATAAAGCAACAGGATTATAAAAAGAATGACAAGGTAGATTGCATGAATTATTACGCGCATACAAAAGACAATGAGCCGAAAAATAAATGGCAACGTCTTTCAGAGCACCTGCATAACACAGCTCAAATAGCAGAATGTTTTACAAATATAGCAGAATACAAAGATATTTTTAGAATTGCCGCCCTTCTCCACGATTTAGGAAAATACCAACCAGCTTTTCAGAACTATCTTGAAATGGGGGGCCGACGCGGAAGCGTACCACATGCCTCATGGGGTGCAGGATATGCACATATATTGGGATTAAATGAAATATCCATCACTATAGATGGCCATCATAAAGGATTACCCGATAGAGCGAATTGGAAAAACGATGTTATGCCATATCATAAAGGCGAAGTTGATAATTTCAGTGAGGTTGTTAATTCTTTTCTTTTGGATACGGGAATTGATGAAAGTATCTTTAAAATTGAATTACCTGTATTCAATGATATACAAAAAAGGGAATTATTTACCAGGTATTTACATAGCACGCTTACTGATGCTGACTGGCTTGATACCGAAAAGCATTGCAGTCCCGAGTTGTCGGAAAAAAGGATAAAACGAATACTCGATTACGACGAATTTGAACGGAAACTTGAAGCGGCTATCAGCGATAAACCGAAAGATGGCGAACTTAACAGGCTGAGAAACGAAGTCCGTGAATTTTCTCTTTCAAAAGCGAAAATGCCGACCGGCTTTTATTCAATGAATCTGCCGACAGGTATGGGCAAAACCCTTGCTTCAGTCGCATGGGCCTTGAAACATGCGAGAGAAAATTCGTTAAAAAGAATAATAATAGTTCTACCGTTTATAAATATTATTGATCAGACTTCAACTACTCTTAAGGAAATCTTTGGTGAAGAATCCATACTTGAACATCATTCTGGAATAGGCGATGATCTGAGTATCTCAGAAAATCCGAATGATAATCAGTATGGCAGGCGGCTTGCCTGTGAAAACTGGGATTTTCCAATCATAGTTACAACAACAGTGCAGTTTTTTGAATCTATATTCAGCAATAAAACATCCAAGTGCAGAAAAATTCATAACATAGCAGAATCGGTTGTTATATTTGATGAGGTGCAGTCTCTCCCAAAACAGATAATTGAACCGACACTGACGATGCTTGATAATATGCAATCGGTAATGAATACGTCGTTTCTGTTTTGTACGGCAACTTTACCGGCATTTGAAAAGAGGGAGCGGTTCGAAGGGATTGATTCGATAACACCTCTTGTTAAGAATGCTTCAGAATTATTCGATAAAAGTCGCCGTGTTTCATATCATCATGTTAATAATTTTGAACCGGTTGATTTAAATGAATTAGTATCTGTTGCCGAAAGTCGGGATTGTGCAGTATTGGCAGTATTTAATACAAAGAAGTCGGCAAGGGAGTTCTTTGTAAATGTTTCAGAGACTGATGTATGGACAAAGCGTTACCACCTTTCAACGGCTATGTGCCCGGTTCATCGTAAAGAGATTATAAAAGAAATACGGCAGGACCTTGAAGATAAGAAAAAAATTTTAGTCTCTTCAACCCAGTTGATAGAAGCAGGCGTTGATTTTGATTTTCCATGTGTTATGCGTGAAATCGCTCCTCTTGAATCGATTATACAGTCGGCAGGTAGATGTAACAGGGAGAATAAATTGAATACGTATGGAATTGTTTTTCTCTTTCGACTGATCGATTCGGGAATGCCGGATAAACAATATAGAACTGCGTCTGAATACGCACTGGAACTTATAAAAGATAACCCTGCAAATCTTTATAAACACGATTTTTATGAGGAGTATTACAGGAAATTTGTCGGTCTCTTCGTTAACGCGGATAAAATGAACATAAACAAGGCACGAGAGAATTTTGATTTTGCGACAGTAAGCAACAGCTACAGGATTATAGATAAACCGACAAAGGGGTTATTTATCTATAATTATAATGATTCGAGTAAAGAATTACTGGAAACGATCAGCAATAAAAAGTTCTTATCGCGCGATGATTATAGAAAAATGCAGGTTTATATAGTACAGGTTTATGAAAATTTTATATTTCATAATAAGAATTCAATAGCGGAGACTTCTAATGGCGTTGCAGTCTGGTACGGAGGATATGATAAAAAGACGGGCATATCAGTTGATCCTATTCAATCTGATACCCATGTCGTGTAGCAGGTTTTACGATGCCATATATGTATATTCTGAAATGTGACGATGGTTCGTATTATACGGGGAGCACATGGCATATTGAGCAGAGGCTTGATGAGCATAATTCTGGAGTCGGCGCCAATTATACGGCAAGAAGACTTCCGGTATATTTGATTTATTATGAATATTATGAGAGAATTGATGAAGCATTTTATAGAGAGAAACAGGTACAGGGATGGACGAGAAGAAAGAAAGAGGCCCTGATGGATGGCAGAACTGATCTTTTACCATCGCTTGCAAAGAAGATATGGAAAAAGGGATGACCAGGTATTTCGATGCTTCGATTTAACTCAGCACAAGTATGATTTGCTCCGGTGCTTCGTTACGCCGCCGCACTTCGATACGATTTGCTTCGCAAATCACTCAGTGAGCGGCGTAACGAGAAGATGGTTTTTTATAGAATTGCCTTTGCTAAGTCGGACACGCTGATGATTCACCGGTTGCTGAGTAGGGCGTAGCCCGTATCGAAGCACGGTGTTGCTAAATGAAATTTCAGGAATACAAGGGGGTAGCATGTTAGATAAAGAAATAGTGAGAGTCAAAGTAACAGGTGAATTTGCCTGCTTCACCCGGCCTGATCTGAAAGTCGAGAGAATGACTTACCCATGCATGACGCCTTCTGCCGCGAGGGGTATTCTCGATTCTATTTTATGGAAGCCGGAATTTCAATGGTATGTGAGGAGGATTCTTGTACTCAAACCGGTGAAGTTTTTCTCTGTAAAAAGGAATGAGATCAATTCAAAGCAGGGAAGAAATCCTGTTGTCATTGAAGATAAAAGATCACAGAGAAATAGTATAGTTTTGAAAGATGTGTCTTATATCATTGAAGCTTCGGTTTATCAGAGAGAGAAATCAGATGATAATCCACCGAAGAAATATGTGGAGATGTTCAGGCGCAGGGTAAGGAAAGGGCAATGTTACCGCAGACCCTATCTTGGTACACGGGAATTTTATGCTGAAATAGTGCATGATGATTACAATGATGCAATAGGA
>DHPI01000085.1:0-304 GCA_002407865.1 Spirochaetia bacterium UBA5368 | reverse complement strand
GGTACACGGGAATTTTATGCTGAATTCAGCGAACCTGATGGTAATGAAAATGGAATTGCTGAACCAATACCAATTGGCAGCATGCTTTTTGATATATTTTATGATGAAACATGCAAAGCATCACCTGTATTTTTTTACGATGTGTCGGTAGAGAATGGGATACTGAATTGCGAAGTTCCGGAGAATGACAGAATGATGGAGTCGAGTCATGTACAACCTCCGGCAGATTCGGAAGTTAGTGCTTATCTTTATGAATTTAAACAGATTGAAGAGGCCGAGTTTAATAAGGAGGCGCTGTCATGAT
>DHPI01000015.1:69676-79049 GCA_002407865.1 Spirochaetia bacterium UBA5368 | reverse complement strand
CGGCGTTATTGTTGAGTTCCACAACGTCGCCGGTCTCGATGTCAAGAACCAAGAGGCCGTCTGTTACCGAATCGAAAATTGTGTGATAGGTTTCTTCGCTGTCGCGAAGCGTGTTCTCGGCCTTTCTTCGTTCGGTGATGTCGATGCCGATCCCGAAGTAAAATTCGGGCGTCCCGTCCGCGGAGAGTACCTGGCGGCTGTGCCATTCCACCAGAAGCTCTCTGCCGTCGCGCGTAAGGATGTGGTTTTCGCTTGTAATGGCGGCGCTGTCTTTAGTAATGGAAGAGATGCCCGCCATAACAAACGGACGCTCGCGCTCTGGAATAAAGGTTTCCACGTAGTCGAGCCCTACCACTTCGTGCGGGGCGTAGCCGAGGGCGTTCAGCATTGACGTGTTCATCATGATGACACGCCCTTCGGGGTTGAACGCCGCGAAAAATGCCGGGGACGCATGTATAAGGATAGAGTTGAAATCCCGTTCGTGCTTCAGGGCAGCTTCGGCCTGTTTGCGACGGCTTATATTAATGAGCAGGCCCCTGAATCCCGTAATGATGCCATTGGTAAGCACCGGCGACATAATAATTTCGGCGCCGAAGGCGGTGCCGTCCTTTCTGCGGACCGTGTATTCTTCGTTCCATAGCTTCTCGCCCTCGAGCAGACGCTTGAAATTCGCATGCGCCCGCGTCAGGTCGCCCGGATCGATCAGATCGAATACATTTAATCCGCGCCGTATGTCATTCTCGGTGTAGCCAAACTGGATGTGCGCGGCGCTGTTGGCAAACACGATGTTTCCCGCGGTGTCTATTTCGTAGATGCTTTCGGAAATAGATTCGGTCATCTCCTTGTATTTCCGTTCGCTTTCGCGCAGCGCCGTCTCAATCTGCATTCGCGCGATTGCGGTCCCGGTTTCGCGGCCTATAGATACAAGCGTTTCCTTTTCCAGGTCGGAAAAAGCGTGACGCTGGTTTTTTGAAACGTTGATACAGCCAATAGTGATATTTTTTGATACAAGGGGAATGACTGCGGCGGTCTCAATGCCGTATTTTCGTGATCGTTCGGGTTTTACCTGTGAATAGTCCTCCATGAAAAGGGGCTGGCTTTTTGCAACCAGCGGCATCGTATATTCAGTGTCGAGGCCGTATGTCCGCACCTCGCCGATGAAGCCTTCGTGAAACCCCCGATGGCACTTTATTTCGAGAAAGCTCTTTTCCGTGTCCAGAAGGTATATTCCGCCGCCGTCGAAGTGCAGCAGTTCGAGAGTCAGGTCGAGTATGGTATGAAGCAGCGCATCCATGCTTTCGGCCTCATTGGCGGCGATGATAATGCGGTGCAGTATGTCGAAGTTGTGGTGGTGATCGATCATTCATTCTCCGGACACAACGCAAGATAGAATGTATAAAAAAAGCTCAGATGTAAAAGTGCAATTCTTTTTTAAACCCGACTGTCGCACTATCGTGAATTGCGCATCGGCGGCAGACGTATTGCGGCGCCGGGCGGAGGATGCCATGGAAAGGTCATGCGACAGTCGTGAAATCTATATGCGGTCAGTATAGCTCGCGCAATAAAACATACAAAATTTTGTGCGAGATTCGCCGCCGCGCCGCATTCGCGATATAGTGATTGACATCACGGCCACAGATGTCAAGAAAAGGGCACTATGCGGTTTGCAGTGGCACATGTTGATGGCGCGACCGGCGCCAGAACGGGGGAGATAACGACATCGCGCGGTGTTGTGCGCACGCCCGTATTTATGCCGGTGGCCACGCGCGGCGCCATCCGGGCGCTCCCGTTTCGCGATATCATCGAAATGGGGTTCGAAGTGGTGCTCGCGAATACGTACCATCTCTACATCCGGCCGGGGACGTTGCTGCTCGATAAGGCCGGCGGCCTGCATAATTTCATGAATTTCCACCGGCCCGTCCTTACCGATTCCGGAGGATTTCAGGTTTTTTCGCTTTCGAGCCTTTGCACGCCGACCGACGATGGCGTTGAATTCAAATCGCATCTCGACGGATCGCGGCATTTTTTTACGCCGGAAAAGGTGCTCGACATCCAGAAATCGATCGGCTCGGACATCATGATGGTGCTCGACCAGTGCACCGCGTATCCCGTCGAGATGGATAACGCCAGACGCGCCGTGTCGCGCACGCTGAACTGGGCCGAACGCTCGTTCCGCCGCTGGCGCGATGCGTTCGATTGCGACCGGCAGGCGCTGTTCGCGATTGTGCAGGGCAGTGTGTACCCAGAACTGCGCGTGGAGTGCGCGCGGCGGCTGACGGAAATGGATTTTCCCGGATTCGCCATCGGCGGGCTCTCGGTGGGCGAGCCCAAAGACCTTTACCGCGAGATAACGGCAGTCACCCTGGAGCACCTTCCCCCGGAAAAGCCCCGGTACATGATGGGCGTTGGCAGCCCCATGGAAATCCTCGATGCGATCGCGTGCGGCGTCGACATGTTCGACTGCGTGATGCCGACGCGCATCGCGCGGAACGGCACCCTGTATACGTCAGCCGGACGGGTGAATATACGCTCGTCGGCGTACGAGGAGGATTTTTCACCGCTCGACGCCGCCTGCGGGTGCTATGTGTGCCGTACGTATTCAAAGGCGTACCTGCGGCATATATATCGCATGGGCGAGATCGCCGCGCTTATATACAATACCTATCACAACCTGTATTTTATGAAACAGTTCATGAATGAAATCCGCACGGCTATTGATGCCGGCGCTTTCAGCGAAATATATAACAAATGGGCGGCCCTTTACGGGAACAATGGCGGCTGACGCTTATCCGTCTCGACAGACGGGGCGCTACGGAGCGTTAAATATTTGCGAATACGAAAATATTTTATATTGACAGTAAAGAATCGATGTAGTAGCATGAAAGGCTATTCTGAACCACGTGTTCGTTGGCAGAATCTGACAAGGAGTTAGCGGGGATGGATATTACTAAACGTACCAGGGGTGATGTCGTTGTCTTGGATATTTCGGGAGAGATAGACTTATACAACGCCCCGGAAATAAAAGATATTATCAACAAGCTCATTGAGGAGAAGCGTTACAACGTCATTATCAACCTTGAAAAGGTTTCGTATATTGATTCATCCGGAATCGGAGCGCTTATATCGAGCCTTTCAAATCTTAAAAAATATCAGGGCGGATTGAAAATTATCAATGTGTACGCCTCGGTGCGCAAGGTTTTCGAGCTTACCAAACTCACATCGTTTTTTGAAATATATGATTCAGAAGAGGATGCACTAGAGACCTTTGCGAGATAAAAATACGGCGAAAGACTGTGTCCTTTTTTGCGGCAAAATAGCGGTAAACAGTAATATTCGAATCATGCGTGCAACGGCAGTTTTTTAACCGGTGATTTTTCATTGGTGTAAAAATAAATCAACAGGGGCAGTAGTATGAAAAAGATATATTATATCATCGCACTCATGTGCGCCCTTCCTCTTTCCATGGCCGCAATGTGCGGCGAGCCGATTCCCGTTCGTGAAATGTCGCGCGCGAAGCTGGAAATAAGCAACGCGCTGTCGCTGAAGGCCAATAAATACGCGCCGGACGAGATCGCGGCCGCGGACAAGGCCCTGTATGCGAGCCATGATTTTATCAAGAACGAAGAGCTGGACAATGCCAAAACGAGCGCGATAACCGCGTTCGAGAAGGCGCGAGACGCGTACGAGAAATCGCTGCCGTTGCTTGCGAAGGACACCATGGATATCGCGGAAAAGAGCCTCGACGATGCGACAGAGGCGTACGCGTCCGAACTTGCGAAGGATGACTATGCGCAGGCGCAGGACGCCTTAAAGAAGGCCGCCGCGCAATACGAAGAAAAGAAGTTTCTTGAAAGCTACCGGAACGCGCTCGAGGCCGATATGCTGGCCAAGAACGCCAGGAACGCGGCGCTTGGCAAACAGGGCATACTGCGTGACGCCGTCG
Organism: Spirochaetia bacterium UBA5368; assembly: GCA_002407865.1. GTDB lineage: Bacteria > Spirochaetota > UBA4802 > UBA4802 > UBA5368 > UBA5368. The sequence goes on along the minus strand of DHPI01000015.1, from coordinate 75,106 downwards.
ACGAGGTTGTCATCACCATCGCCGAGGCGAAGCGGTACAACGCCGCCGAATACTGTCCCGACAAGCTGAATGCCGCGGAGGAAAACAATAAAACAGCCGAGGACGCCCTCGCGTCGCTCGAGCTGAAAAAGGGCTTCGCCGCGGTCGACGCCGCCAAAGTGAACGCCGATGAGGCGTATCTTATCGCGTTGAAAAAATCCTCCGAGGCGGGAATTGCCGATGCCGGGTCGTTGATCGAGAAGGCGGAGAAATCGGAAGGCGCTGCCGCGGCGAAAGACGAGCTTGACGGTTCGAAAGAGGCGCTTGCGGCCGCGAAGGCGCAGTACGATGACGCAAAATACCGTGAATCAATGTCGTCGTCGTCGGAGGCGAAACGCCTTGCCGCGGCGGTCATTGCAGTAAAGAAGGCCGATGCCGTTGTAAAACCGGGAGCAAAAGGGGAAAAAGAAACGGCGGTCATTGAGGGAACATCAAAGAAGGCCGGCGAAAAGATCGAGACGGCTACGGATTATACAATATACAAAGTTGTGTATAATCCGTCGCGGCGCGACTGCCTGTGGAGAATCGCCGGAAAGTTCTACGATAATCCCAGGCTCTGGAAAAAGATATTCAACGCGAACAGGGATATCATCAGAAATCCGCATATCATCCAGCCCGGCATGAAGCTGAAGGTGCCCGTGCTTAAAAAAGAGCCGGTTATGAAAAAAGATGAGGCGGCGGTGAAGCCGAAGGAGCCGGAATATCCCGAAAAAGAAAGTGACGACGCGGATCTTACATTGCCCGCGGACGATGCCGTGAAAGACATGGATGATTTTCCGGTCGATGCGGCGGGGGACGTTCCCGCGGAATAACGTAACCGGCGTCTGGAATATAACGTGAAAAATGCATGAAGGCGGATATATGTCCGCCTTCTTTTTGTAACAAAGGCGCGTTCGACGTCTCACATACGATTGAATTTACAGGGCGCCCGCGTGTGAACGCGTCAACGCCGGGCATCAGGAGCGTGCAATGAACTATGCGGAAATAGAGGCGCTTTCAGCGCGGATAATGAATGAAAATATATTCATTCAGAAAATGAAGGGTGAGATCGGGAAGGTCGTCATCGGACAGGAGCGTATGATTGACCGGATACTTATGGCCTTTCTGTCGGACGGGCATATCCTGCTCGAGGGGATGCCGGGGCTGGCGAAGACACTTGCCGTGCGCGCGTTCGCGAAGTGCATCGATGCCGAGTTTCAGCGCATACAGTTTACGCCCGATCTCCTTCCGGCCGACCTTATCGGCACCCGCATCTACAATCCGCGCGATATGGATTTTTTTACGCGCCGTGGGCCGCTTTTCACGAATATTCTGCTTGCCGACGAGATCAACCGCGCCCCCGCGAAGGTGCAGTCGGCGCTGCTTCAGTGTATGGAAGAGCGCGCCGTGACAATCGGCGAGGAAACCCATGAGCTGCAAAGGCCGTTCATGGTGCTTGCGACGGAAAACCCGATAGAGCAGGAGGGAACATATCCCCTGCCCGAGGCGCAGATAGACCGCTTTTTTATGAAGTGCATTGTGGAGTATCCCGCCCCGGAAGAAGAAAAGGAGATACTCAGGCGGCACGAAAGCGCGAGCGTCGACGATCTTGAAACAATTATCAGCCCCGCGGACATGGCAATGAAGGCCGAGCTGGTGAGCGGCATATATATCGACGAAAAAATAATCGATTATATTGTAAACCTTGTCGGTGAAACGCGCGCGCCGAAAAACACGGCGGCGAGGCGTTTCATTGAATACGGCGCTAGCCCCCGCGCGTCGATCGCCCTGATGAAGGCGGGGCGCTGCTCGGCCTTCATCCGCGGGCGCGGTTACGTGACGCCCGACGACATCAAGGAGATTGGCCGCGACGTGCTGCGGCACCGGATTATTCTAAGCTACGAAGCCGAGGCCGAGGGCATAAAGCCCGATGATGCGGTCGCAATGGTGTTCGATTCCGTGGAGGTGCCGTGACGTGGATCAGGATTCGCGCGCCCTTTTCAGAAAAATCAGGATAACGACCCGCAGGAAACTCGATTCGCTTTTTATCGGCGAGTACCGTTCCGCGTTCAGGGGATACGGGCTGCTCTTCAATTCCGTGCGGGAGTACCAGTACGGCGATGACGTGCGCCACATAGACTGGAACGTGTCGGCAAGAACGAGAAACCTGTATGTGAAGGAATATATCGAAGAGCGGGAGCTTTCAGTCATGCTGATGGTGGACTGCTCCGCGTCGGTGAGCTTTGGCAGCGTGCGCAGCAAGCGCGACCTTGTGCTCGAAACGGCCATGCTGCTTCTGTATCTTGCGCGGATGAACAACGACCGCCTGTCGGTGATGCTGTTTACCGACAAGGTGGAAAAATATATCGCGCCTCGAAAGGGCGGCCGCTTTACCTATGCCGTGTTCGATGAGCTGCGCGGGCACCGGCCGCGCAGCAGGGGCACCGACATCGCGAAGGCCGTCGACTTTGCGGGGCGGGTGTTGAAGAAACGAAGCATCATATTCGTGATCTCCGATTTTTTAGACGGCGATTTCGAATCGGGCCTGCGCCGCCTGTCGAAGCGGCACGATGTCATCCCCGTCGTCGTTGCCGATCCAATGGAGCGGACGATCGGTTTTTCCGGCCTTGTGGAATTTTTTGATATGGAAACGGGAAGATCGTTTCTGTCCGACACGCTGCCGCGGGAGAGACGCTTGCCCGCCTTTCGCGGATTGGACGCGATCTACCTTCGCACCGATGAACCGGTTGAAACCCCGATGTTGAGGTTCTTCGAGAGAAGAAGCAGGGCGTATCGGGCCCGCGCCAGGTGATGCGCGGCGCACAACGGGGCGGATGGCCGTATGCGAGATATATTTTCGTGGCGATTACCATGATGAGATTCATATATTTGAAAACAGTCACGGCGGTATGTGTGATGGGAATGGCCGCTTTCCCCGCCATTGCCGCGTTCAACAGCGCGGTATTCGCCGGTGATGACTATCCCGTAATAGCGGCGGATGTAAATCCCGGCAAAACGGCTGTCGGCGAGCCGGTGAAATACCGTGTCATTATTTCAGGAGAAGGCGCATTGCGCATGCGTGTCACGCTGCCGCAGAGGGATGCGCAGTATCCTTTGCCCGGCGCCGATGCGAAAAACGAAAAGACCGCCGACGGCGTTCCGTTGTGTATTGTGCACGATGCGGAACAGAAAGACGCGTCGCGCCTCGGGAAAGTGTCGCGCACGCTGACGGTGTCGCTCTCGTATTACCGGCCGGGGAGGTACGCGCTCCCGGACATAGATATCGACGGCCCTGACGGCGTGAAAATCGGCTACCGGGTCCCGGTCATCGACGTGCGTGCCGTGAATCCGCAGGGAGAATTTCAGGATATCGAACCGCCGCTCGATCTGTACGGAAACTACCTGCGCGTGCTGGTGCTATGCGCGTGCCTGTTTGCCGTCGCCGCAGCCCTGTTTTTCGGATGGCGGTACTGGAAAAAAAGGAAAGTCGTTGATGCGCCTGTCCCGGAGCCGCCGCGGCCGATCGACGTATTTATGCGGGAACTGGAAGCGCTGAAAAAAAAGCGCTTTATTGAAAACGAAAAAAGCGGGGAGTTCGCCGTCGAGCTTTCGCGTATCTTCCGGAAATATGTTTCGGCGCTCTTCGAGATTAACGCGATGGAGATGACCGATGCCGAGATGATCAACGCCGTGCGGCGCGGCGTTCCGGCCTTCGCCGCCGGGCCGCTGTGCGGCGACATGGCGGCGCTTGCGCGGTTGTGGAGCCTGTCGAAGTTCGCGGAATTCCCGCCGTCGGAGGGCGAACTCCGCGCGAACCTTGAGGCTGCGGCCGGTGTCGCGAAACGGCTTTCGCGGGAGGCGCGCCGTGCACGCGATTGAATTTCAGAATCCCGCGTATCTCCTCATGCTTATACCGTTATGCGCTATTCTACTATTCCGCGGTGCGGGAAAAACGCGGCGGCGCGGCGCGGCAGTCGCCGTATCATCGGAGGCGATCGTGCCCGCCCGCGCGTCATTTCGCACGGCGACGTGGCCGTACCTCCCGGCGTTGCGGTATTTGTCGCTGGCGCTTCTCGTGGTCGCGCTTGCCCGGCCGGGGCAGGGCATCGACGCCTCGAGCATTACATCATCGGGCATCGACATCATGATAGTCCTCGACGTGTCCGATTCGATGATGGGAGAGGATTTTACGCCGAAGAACCGCCTCGAAGTGGCGAAGCAGGCGGTGAAGGATTTTATTCGAAAAAGAAGCGGTGACCGTATCGGCATGGTTGTCTTTTCGGGCGAGGCGTACCTCCAGTGCCCTCTGACGCTCGATCATCGGATGCTTCCCGATATTGTCGACGAGGCCGGTTTCACCTCGGTGGAGGAGGAGGGAACCGCTATCGGCGAGGCGATAGCGCTCGCCGCGTCGAGGATGGACGAGGGGGGAGCGAAGAGCAAAATGATTCTGCTCGTAACCGACGGCATGAACAACCGGGGCTCGATCGATCCCGAAACCGCGGCGCGGCTCTGCGCCGGCATGGGAATAAAAATATACTCGGTGGGAATCGGCAAGGATGGCAGGGTGCCGTATCCCGGAGGGGGCATTTTCTGGGGAAAACGGTATCTTTACAATCATTTTGACGAAGGCGTGCTGCGCAGCGTCTCAGGTGTAAGCGGGGGGAAATTCTACCGCGCCACCTCGAGCGGCGTATTCTGGGGAAATGTGCGCGATATCGACAGTCTGGAAAAAAGCGATATCGCGACGCGCGTGTACCATGAGTTTTCCGATTCTTTCATGATTTTTCTCGTCATCGCAGTGGGAGTTTTTTTTACTGATATCGCGCTTCGCTCGCTGGTGTACAGGAAGGTCCCGTGATGAGCTTCGGCAATATGCAGTACGCGCCGTATGTCGCGGTTATTACGCTGATGGTGCTGGGGGCATATATCTGGCACCTGGCATGGAAGCGGCGCGTGATGGAAAACGCGTTGCGCGATCAGCGTATGAGGCGCGCGATTTTCCGGGGGAACACCGTCTTTATCCGCCTGAAAACGGCGCTTGTCATCGTCGCGATTGCGTTGTCGGGGTTTCTGCTGCTGCGGCCGCAGTGGGGCGAGATAACACGCGAGGCGCATAATGAAGGCGCCGATCTGCTTATCGCGCTTGATGTGTCGCGCAGCATGCTGGCGCGTGACGTGCGGCCCGACCGGCTTTCCCGCGCCAAAGACGCTATCCGCATGATGGCTGAGCGCCCCGCGGCGGGACGCATCGGGCTTATCCTTTTTGCCGGCACCGCGTATATGCAGTGCCCGCTTACCTCCGATGTCGACGCGTTTCTGATGTTTCTCGAATCGGCCGGTACGGACTCGATACGGATGCAGGGCACTGATATCGGCGGGGCGCTCGGGGCCGCGGCGGGGGTTTTTCGC
>DHPI01000015.1:58318-69509 GCA_002407865.1 Spirochaetia bacterium UBA5368 | reverse complement strand
CTCGCGCATGCTTGTGCTCATTACCGACGGTGAAGACCACGAGGGCGGTGTCGGCGACGCCCTGCGCCAATTGAAAAAGCTTGACGTCGCCGTCTACACCGTGGGCGTGGGAACCACGGGGGGAGATGTCATCCCTGAAGCGGTGGATGGCGTGGAATCGCCCGTGCGCGACGACGGCGGAACCATCGTCCGCACGCGGAAGAATTCGGGCGTGCTTGAAAAAATTGCCCGCGAAACCGGCGGCGGGCATCTCGATATCACGCACAGCCTGGCCGATGTTTCGCGGCTGCTTGGCGCGGTGTCGGGGCAGCAGAAACGCGATCTCGGCACGCATGTCATTCGTGAAAAGCGGGAGCGCTATCAGATCTTCGCGCTTGTTCTCATCCTGCTGATGATGCTCGAGCTGCTGCTCCCGGAGCGGGGCAGCTTCCCTGGCATTACGTTGCGAAGAGCGTTTCCCCGGAGGGCCTCCGTTCCCGATAATGCGCCCGGAGAAGCGCGGGCCGCAGGCGCCGGACACGGGCGGATTTTTTCCATAGTTCTGTGCGCTGTGCTGTTGTGTACCACGGCATGGCTTGATCCCTATCACGACGAGGTGGCGAAGGGCAATGAGCAGTATCGAAGAGGCGATTTCAAGGGGGCCGGCGGCCATTATGATGCGGCGGCACGCTACGCGCCGCGTGGTAAAAGAGGCAACAAGCTGAACTTTAACAGGGGCGACGCCCGCTACATGGACGGCGAGTATGACGGTGCGCTGCGCGATTTTGAAAAGGCGTTGAATTCGGGCGACGACGATGTGCGCAAAAAGGCATATTTTAACATGGGCAACGCCCTGTTGAAGAAGGGCGATACTGAAGCGGCCGTGCGGTCGTACATAAATGCCCTGAAAATCGATCCGGGTTACATGCCGGCGAAAAAGAATATTGAATATGTGCTACAGTCGAAGAATAATGACGGGGGGGCTGGAAACGCGCGCGGCGGCTCGAAGGATGAGAAACGGAAGGAACATGATCGCTCATCGGGAAAACGCACCGACGCGGATGACGCATCGCGGCGGGAAGGCGGACGCCAGAAAGAGGGCGCCGCGCTCAGCAAAGATCAGGCCATGAATATACTGAAGGCAATGAAACAAAAACCGGTACGGCGCCAGGGGGATGGCGGCGATGCCAGGAGGGAGCGTGAAAAATCCTGGTAACATGCGCGCGTGCGCGGCGTTGTTTTTTTTCATCACGACCGGAAGCGCTGCGGCGGCGCAGATTGAGATGGAAATCCACCCGCAGCGTGTCGCCGTTGGCGATTCGGCCACGCTGGAGGTGCGGCTGTCAGAAACCGGTTCGGCCGAACCGGCGGGCCTGCCTGCTGTCGACGGGCTGGACATCGCGTTTTCGGGCACGCAAAAGAGCTTTAAGTTTATAAACGGAAAATCATGGTCGGGTATTGTGCTCACATTCAGGGTAACGCCCGCGCGGCGCGGCGTTTTTACAATACCTTCATTTGCAATTAAAACGGGATCAGCGGTTTTGAAAACGAAGCCGGTGCGGCTTGCGGCGGTGAACGCGCCTGCCCAGTCACGGCGCGGCGCGGCGGATTTGAAAACCATGCTGTCGGTTTCGAAAAAACGCGTGTTTGCGGGCGAGCCGGTCGTGGTGCGGTATTTCTTGCTCCATGCCGGTATCGATCTTGCCGCAAAGCCCGCGTTCGAGAAATATCCGGCGTCGCAGGGCTTCCTTATGAAGGAGATCGGTGAGGATATCCCCGATACGACGGTACGCGTGGAGGGTGATACGTATGTGAAAACGCATGTCGCGACATTCGCGGCGATTCCGCTCGAGCCCGGAATGCTGAGGCTTGGCGGTGCGTCGTGTGCCGTATCGTTTTCGGATGAAAACTCATTTTTTCCGTTTGCAAGCAGCCGGCGGCTTGCGTACGAGAGCGATACGGTGACCGTTGCGCCGCTTCCCGCGGCGGGCAGGCCGCCGTCATTTTCGGGCGACGTGGGCAGCTTCGCCATTCTGGCCGAATACGGCGCGGAGCCCGTGACGGTGTCGGGCGAAAAAAAGATCGTTGTCAGGGTAAAGGGCTCGGGAAATTTTATTTCGCTTACGAAGCCGCGCCTTGCGGCTTCACGCGGCGCGCTGTTCAACACCGAGGCAAATGAATCCATCCGCGTGGCGGGGGATGCGCTTGCGGGTGAAAAGGAATATGTCTTTACATTTATTCCCGATACCGCCGGCGACACCGCGCTTGGGGGCGCTTCGATCAGTTTTTTCAATCCGTCAACGCTGCGCTACGAAGAGGTCCGCACGCCAAATATCCGCTTCGTGGTGAAAGACGCACCGCCGCGTCAGGCGGAGCGAACGGAAGAGAATGCGGCTGTACAGGGGCCCGAATCGCGCGCACCCCTGTATCGTGTCGCGGTGTTTGCGGCGGTGGCGGCCGCTGCGATCGCGGTTGCCATCGCGCGCTTAATGCGGAGGCGCGCCGCGCCGCCGCAGGGCGTCGGCGTTACCGCGCCCGCGGCCGAGGCGCCCGTGATTGCTGCCCGAAGGGAAAATCCTGAACGTGACATGATTTCCGCGGCGCGCATGCGGGACGCCGGGCGGTTCCTTCCTTCAGCGCTGAAGGCGCTCGCGGGCATTGAACATGACGTGCTCGGCGCGAAGAGCGAGGGACTGCTGCGAAACGAAATCGCCGTGGTGAGGGACGAATTGTACCGGTACGGCTATGGGGGCAAAGAGATGACCCCGGAGGATATGGCGGCGCTCTGCGAAAAGATCAGCGCCCTGCGGAAGGCGCGCGAATGATGCCGCCTAACGTGTATGCTCGTTTTTCGACCGTTCCCAGATCTCGTCCATTTCCTGCAGGCTCATGTCTTCGAGCTTTCTGCCCGTGCGGGCGGCTTCTTTTTCGATGAACTTGAACCGCGTCATGAATTTATCGATTGTTGTATTGAGGGCTTCCTCGGGGTTGATGCCCGCGAAGCGTGAGATGTTTACGAGTGAAAAGAGAACGTCGCCGAACTCGCCGGTGATCGCGTCCTCGTTTCTGTCGGGAGATTTCAACGCCTCCCTGAATTCCGCAACCTCTTCGTCAAGCTTGCCGGCGGCGTCGTCGATTTTTTCCCAGTCGAACCCAAGCCGTGCCGCCTTCTGCTGTACGCGATACGCCTTCAGGAGCGCCGGCAGGTGCGAGGGCACGCCGTCGAGTATCGACTCCCGGTCAGCTTTTTCCTTTTTTTTGATCTTTTCCCAGCGCTCAATTACCTCGCGTGCGTCTTTCACCGTTTCGTTGCCGAATACGTGCGGGTGGCGGCGGACCAGCTTGGTTACGATTCCCTGCGCAACGTCGTCGATGGTGAAATCGCCCTCCTCTTTTTTTATCTGGGCGTGCGCGTACACCTGGTAGAGCAGGTCGCCGAGCTCTTCCTTCAGATTGTCTGAATCGCCCTTTTCGATGGCCTCGTAAACTTCGTAGGCCTCCTCGATGAGGTACGGCTTCAGGGAGGCGGATGTCTGTTCTTTATCCCATGCGCAGCCGTTCTCGCCGCGAAGAATCGCCGCGATCTCCTCGAGCAGATACAGGGGGCGTTTTTCCTTGAATTCCATGATGTTTTTTCCTCCCGATCGACAGGCCCACTATCATTGAAAACGGATAAGGTATGTCAATTGATTATTTGCCCCGGAAATGTGGCATCGCCTGATTTTTTGATCGCGAGGGCGTGATATTCAAAAAATATACTCACACAAATGATGATTAAAAGGATACAAGTGGTACATTATATGATGTATGGCGGCTGCGGCAACGCTGTGTGCGAATTAATTCGATTTTTCGGGTTATTTTAAGTTGACATCCCCGCCTGACTGAAGGATAGAAATTGTGTTTTATACATGGAGGGTGCCGTAATGTAAGCCCGCGTGCGAGCCGTTGTCGGTATTTATCCCTGTGTAACGCATATTATGTGATAACGAGGTACTACATGACTTTATCGAAGATAAAATTTCTAAAAGAGAGTGACCGTGAGGTCTTTGATATAATCAATCGTGAAAACGGGCGGCAGGAGAACAACCTTATCCTGATTGCGTCTGAAAACTATGCGTCGCAGGCGGTGCTGGAGGCGTCGTCGTGCACAATGACGAACAAGTATGCCGAGGGATATCCGGGCAGGCGGTACTACAATGGCTGCCAGCATGTAGACGAGATCGAAATGGTGGCCATGGAGCGCATCAAAAAGCTCTTCAACGCCGAGGTGGCCAATGTGCAGCCCCACAGCGGCACACAGGCGAACATGGCCGTGCTCATGTCGGTGCTCAATCCGGGCGACACGTTCATGGGAATGAACCTGTCGCACGGCGGCCACCTGTCGCACGGCTCGCCGGTGAATTTCTCGGGATTGTACTATCGGGTGGTGTCGTACGGCGTGACGAAAGATACGAACCTTATCGATTACGATTCTGCGGCGTCGATTGCGAAGGAGTATAAACCAAGGGTTATTATCGCGGGGGCGTCGGCGTATCCGCGGGTGATCGACTTTGCCAGGTTCAGGGAAATCGCCGACAGCGTCGGTGCGATATTAATGGTAGACATTGCGCATATTGCCGGCCTTGTCGCGACGGGGTGGCATCCCACGCCGGTCGGGATCGCCGATTATGTGACGATGACCACGCATAAAACGCTGCGCGGACCGCGCGGCGGCGTTATCCTGGCGAAAAAGGATTACGAGGCCGTGATGAACAAGTATATATTCCCCGGCACGCAGGGCGGGCCGCTGATGAATACAGTCGCGGCCAAGGCGGTCGCGTTTAAAGAAGCGATGTCGCCCGAGTTTAAGGACTATTCGCATCAGGTAATAAAGAACGCGGCGGCGCTTGCGGAAACGCTCATGTCGCGCGGATTGAATCTCGTGTCGGGCGGCACCGACAACCACCTTATGCTCGTCGATCTCCATAATAAAAATCTGACAGGGAAGGATGTCGCCAACAGGCTCGACGCCGCGGGCATTACCTGCAACAAGAACGGCGTGCCCTTCGACGATAAATCGCCTATGATCACAAGCGGGATACGGCTGGGAAGCCCGTCGCTTACCACGCGCGGCCTTAAAGAAGACGATTTTAAAAAGGTCGGCACTCTCATATGCGATATTATCGACAATATGGACGATGAGAAGGTTCTCGATCGCGTCAGGGACGAGGTGAGTGAAATATGCCGCGCCTTTCCGACGGATTTCTTGCGGCTGCCGGCGCATTGATGTGACGCGCGCCCGCCGCAATTTATGCTTGACTGGGGGCGGGCGTGTCACTACATTTACTGCATACTTCTGACAATATATAAAAATATCTTCTATTTAGTCAGTCCTGACAGGAGGGATCGATGAAGAGAGTTCTATCCGCCGTAATTATATTCGCGTTTGTTTTCGTTGTTTCCGGCTGTAAAAAAGAGAAGCCCGCGCCGGTGGAGCGTCAGGGACTTGTGAATTTTATTACAGGTGACGTGAAGCTCGTTTCGAAGGACGGCACCGAAAACAAGGCCACTATCGGCGATGCGGTGAAGCAGGGAATGAAAATAAAGACCGTCGGCAAGAAATCGACGGCTGAAATCTATTTCGGCGAGAACGCGGTAAAGGTGCTCGGCGATACGGTTGTCGAGATCAAAACGCTCGTGACCTATGTGGACACCAACACCGAGGAATCCAATTTTTATGTAGAGAAGGGGCAGTTCTTCTCGAAGGTGACGCAAAAGCTGGCCAAGGGTGATGTCTATAACGTTACATCCCCGACGACCACCGCCGGCGTCAGGGGCACCGATTTCCTTATAAGCGAGGAAGAGGGCAAGGGCAACGTTGCGGTTCTTGACGGCAACGTGGAGGTGCTCAATAATTCCCTTACCGGTGCGGCCCCCGTTGTTGTCAGCAATAAGGAAGAGGTTGATATCGTTCCCGGGCAGGATATGGTGAAGAAGCAGCTTTCCGAGGACAGGCTGCGCGCGCTGGCGATATTGCTCGAAATAAAAGCGATGCGCGAGGAAATCTGGAACAAGATGCGTAAACAGCGCGAGGAAATTCGCAAGGCCGTTGAAGACCAGCGCCAGGTAAACAAGGAAATGCTCGAAAAACAGCGCGAAGGCGACAAAGCCCTTGTCGAACAGCAGCGCGAGGGCGACAAGGCCCTTGTTGAAGATCAGAAGCGCCGTGACCAGGAGATGATCGGCACTATCAAGGACGAAACGAAGAGCAAGGGCGAAGAAGCAAAAGATCTCGCGAAAGGCCAGATGGCCGATGCGAAAAATGTTGATAAAGAAGCGGCGAAGAATGTCGATAAGGATGCGGCGAAAGACGAAGCTATCCGGCAGAAAGAGGCGATGAAGCCGACGATCGAAAAGATGAAAATCGACAAGAGCCAATTTAAAACGAACCAGTAATGTGACGTTCGAACCTGGGGAACGGAATTGCATGAACGCCACCCTTCCGCAAAACGCGAGGGTGGCGTATGTTTCTTTCCATAACAATTACAATACTATGGCAGTGCATCTGGCATTTCTGGGAACGGGAACATGCTGCGCGACATCCCGCAAACCATCGGCAACAGCGCTGTCCGATGGAAACGAGGTGCTGTGCGTGGATTTTGGCGGCGGCGCCTACCATCAGATAGCGCGCCTGGGCAGACCCCTGTTTAACTACAGAAACATATCCACGGTTTTCCTCACGCATTTTCATGTCGACCACATATCGGGCCTGCCCGACCTCCTGTGGGGCGAAATGTGGGATTACACCGGGCGGCGTGAGGACCCCATTACGCTGGTGGGCCCCCACGGCCTGAAGAATTTTTATGAGCAGCGGCTGTTGCCGTTTCTGGGTGATTATCCGATGCCTTTTGAAGTAAATATTGTCGAGCTTGCCGATGGGGCTTCGTATGCCGGTTCCTTTTATACAATGGTTTCGTATCATCTGGAACACGGGGAATTCTCAACCGGCTATCTTTTCGTGTGCGGGGATGCGCGCATCGCCTTTACCGGCGATACCGCGTATTGCGGCAATCTGGTGCGCCTGCTCGGGGCCTCGTCGCTGGCGGTGATGGAGTGGAGTATTCAGGATACTTCACGGCATCCCGGGCACCTTTCGGCGGATGACGTTATTCGCCTTTTGAAAGAGGGCGCGCTGCCGAAAAAGATGTTCGCGAATCACCTGTACCTTCCCGCCGATACGACGTTTGAAGAGCAGGTCGCGCGGAACCGGCATGTTGTCGCCGGTTTTCCGGTTGAATTTTATTTTCCGGTTGACGGAGACGTGTTCGAAAATATTATCGGATGAATTATGATTATGAAACTGCTGGCTGAAATAGTTGACATCCTTGTCTTTGCCATTGTCAAGATCAAGGAGATTGTACGTGCGCTTGCCGCTATACTCATGGAGCTTCTCGACCGCGGATACCGGAAATTCATGGAAATCGACATATCCGAAAAGTTAATCGTCGTGACTACGATTCCCGCATTTCTCGCTGTGGTGCTTTCGGTTGCGCAGTATTATATTTTCGAAAGTTATTTTTATATCAACAATCCGCTTGCCGTTTATATGATCGGTATCGTGCTGGTGATGCTCGCGTCCGTTTTCTTCAATGGCGGTGTGAAGTGCGCCGTGCGGGTGCTGGTCAATGGATATTATCTTGGATGGATTATCTACCTTCCTCTCGCCGGCGAGCTTACAAAGGCGAACCCATATAGCCTGCGCGTTGGGTATTACATGAACATCGCCGTTCCCATTCTGTATATCGTCGCGTCACTGTACAGTTATTTTTTTGCCCGCGAATAAGGCGGTTACGCCTCCTTCAGGTGCGGATCGTACAGACTTTTGATAAGCTCCTCGTTCAGCGATGCGAGCTCGTTGGCGTGAAACGCCAGCGGGTTGAGTTTTCGAAACACGCTGGCGGGCGATTCTGACAGGATGACATCCGCATTCAGCGTTTCCGTGCGCGCGCCTTCATTGTTTCCCTTCGCGGCCAGGTAGTTCTTCTTCTCGCAGTATCGTATAAACTGCCAGGCTTTTTTGCGCAGATAATCGTGCTCCACAAGCCGGCTGTCGATATAGGGAAGCAGCTTTTTTTCAACCATGATGTTGAGGTCGGCGACGATGCGCTCAATCTGGGCAACGAATTTTTCCCGTGTAAATTCGGCGTAGCGGTTTTCGTCCCTCAGTCGTTCGGCGACCCGCTTTATGTAGTAGGCGGCTATCTGGCTGAAGGTTATCGTATGCAGTTGCCTTAGAATCGCCGCGAGGCGCGTGTTGAATTCGTCCTTTGAACTTCTGAAAAAAATGGGATTGCCGACATTGATGAAAATGTCCTTTTTTCCCTTCACAAGCTTGTCCACTTTCACGTTGATGGGCAGAATATAGACCTTCTGACGGGTTTGCCTGAATGTGTTTTCAACAAGCTGATAGACCGCGCTTCGCATGCGCTTCAATCCGCCGAATCCCCAGGTAGTTCCTTCCGGAAAGATGACCGTCGATATGCCGTGCGATATGTTGTCGCGCATTTTATGCAACTGCTGGCTGATTTCCCACTTAACGGCCTCCTTTTTCAGCTGGTAGCTTTCGATGAAGGGCCGGTGAATGGTCGTGACGCGCATTATTTTAAACACCGCCTCCGGCAGTTTGGACATATCCAGAATGGTCAGCAGATACCTGAGTATTCTGCTCTTTTTGCCGAAGTTGCTGGCAAGATACCTGCCGCTGAGAAAATCATCTTTACCGAGAATGAAAAAATCGAGCTTTGGCTTCAGTGAAAAGTACACGCGGGACAGCGACGGTACTTCGAAATATGAATCGTGTGTAAGGGTAAAAATGACAGGGGTGGGCAGTTTCTTGAGATTTTGTTTCCCGCGAAGATGGGGGCGATGCTTCAGAATGCCAGACGCGACAAAAAAACCGAAAATGATGATTCCCCGGGCGACCGACCGCAGCATATATGACATATGGATATCTCCAAAAGGTGATCCATATGGAAAATATTCATAATTGCAAATATGTCAAATAATTTTTGATGTTTAGATGGAATTTAATTTTCGATTTTTTCGATATCCGGCACGGGGAGCACGTGTATGCCTTCCTCGACAAGTTCCTGTATTTCTTCAATGTTAGATTCCCCGTATATATTGCGCTGCTTTTCGTCGCCGTAATATATTGCGCGGGCAACCTCGGGGAAATCCCTGCCGACATTCTCGAAGTTTTCGCGGATATACGACTCGATCATCCGCATTGCGTCGAATATATTGGGATTTTTTTTCTGAAGAGAGGTGGGCGTGGAAGGGCGCGCCTGTATGGAACAGCCGGTAAACAGGCGCTTGACGCCGCCGCTGTTACAGACGGGGCAGGTGATCATGTTTCGTTCAAGATGGGATGCAAAAGAATCGTAGTCGCTGAAAATTCCCTCGAAGCGGTGACCGCCCGGACATTCAAGATCGAACGATATCATGGCACCCCCTTTGATACAATAGTTACGCTCCCTCCTCTCACAATATAACCCGCGCCGGTGCGATTTGCAATAAAAGGATTTCAGCGAATGCCGGCCTATGGCAATTTTGTCAGGCTTTCCTCTAACTTTGCGCGCACATTTTTAAGGTCATCGAGTTTCGACTTTTCCTTGTCGACGACCGCCTGCGGCGCCTTCCCGATGAACGATTCGTTTCCCAGTTTCGCCTCAACCTTTTCGAGGTCAGCGGTGACCCGTGCGATCTCTTTCTCGAGGCGGGCCCTTTCCTTTTCGATGTCAATAAGGTCTTTCAGCGGCATAAAGATTTCAATGCCGGGAAGCACGGCGGACGCGTCGGTTTTAGCGGGGGTGTAGTCTCCCGTGACGGTAAAATCCTCGATTTTGGCCAGCGCCTTCAGGTTTGCCGGCTCGGCGTTGATAAGCGCGGCTGCCGCGGGGTCTGCCGTCTTGAAAATGACGTGCGCCTTCCTGTCGGGCGGAACGTTCATTTCGCCGCGAACGTTGCGGATCTTATACACGATTTCCATAAAGAGCGCGGCCTTTTCGGCTTCGTCGGGGAAGGTGAACGAATCGTTAGCGAGCGGCCATTGCGCGGTAATGAGTCTGCCTTCGGATGACGGAACAATGGTGCTCCAGATTTCCTCGGTGATGAACGGCATAAACGGGTGCAGAAGCTTCAACGATGTTTTCAGCACATGGTACAGCACCTGTTTTGCGGTTTCGGAGGAGGCGGTGTCGCCGTCCGACGAGTAAATCCGGGTCTTGGTCAGTTCGAGATACCAGTCGCAGAACTCGTGCCACCAGAAATCGTAGATGGCCTGCGCCGCTTCGTTGAAACGGTATTCCTGCAGCGCGGTGCGTATGGCGCCGACGGTGATGTTCAGTCTGTGCAGTATCCACTTGTCGAACAGTTCAAGGTTGTTGCTATCGATCTTCTCTGGCGTAAAATTCTCGCCGAGATTCATCAGTATGTATCGTGTGGAGTTCCATATCTTGTTGCAGAATGCGCGGTATCCCTCGATCCGTTTTTCGGACATGATGACGTCGCGGCCCTGCGCGGCGAATATCGCGAGCGTGAACCTGAACGCGTCGGTGCCGTATTTGTCCATGAGGATGAGCGGGTCGATTACGTTGCCCCTCGATTTGCTCATCTTCTGACCGTGCTCGTCGCGCACGAGCGCGTGGATATATACGTCTTTGAAGGGAATGTCGCCCATGAATTTCAATCCCATCATGATCATGCGCGCTACCCAGAAGAAGATGATATCGAATCCGGTGACCAGCACGCTGGTGGGATAGTACTTCGCGAGCGCCGGGGTCTTTTCGGGCCATCCCATCGTGGAAAATGGCCAGAGCGCGGAGGAAAACCACGTATCCAGCACGTCTTCATCCTGCCGGATGCTTTTCGAGCCGCATTTTTCGCACGATGCCGGGTCTTCCAGCGAGACGGTGATATGACCGCAGTCGTCACAATAAAACGCCGGTATGCGGTGGCCCCACCAGAGCTGACGTGAAATGCACCAGTCGCGGAGATTGTACATCCATTCGAAATAGGTTTTTTCCCAGTTGGACGGCACAAACCGTATCCGCCCGTCCTCGACCGCCTTTATGGCCTCGTCGGCGAGCGGTTTAATCTGCACAAACCACTGTTTTGAGAGATATGGCTCGATCACGGTGCCGCAGCGGTAGCAGTGCCCGACGGAGTTGTCGTG
>DHPI01000015.1:57978-58185 GCA_002407865.1 Spirochaetia bacterium UBA5368 | reverse complement strand
CGGTAGCAGTGCCCGACGGAGTGGTCGTGCTCCTCGATCTTTACCATAAGGCCCTGTGATTGCAGGTCGGCAATGACCTTCTCTCGCGCCTCAAAGCGCGATAGCCCGCGGTACGCGCCGCCGTTTTCGTTGATGACGCCGCGGGGGTCGAGGATGTTGATCTCCTCGAGATCGTGCCGCTTGCCCATCTCGAAGTCGTTCGGGTCG
>DHPI01000015.1:57514-57806 GCA_002407865.1 Spirochaetia bacterium UBA5368 | reverse complement strand
AGTCCCGTGCCGAAACTCTTGTCCACGTAGTCGTCGGCAAAGACGGGAATTTCCCGGTTCATGAGGGGGAGTATAACGCGCTTTCCAACAAGATGGGTATAACGCTCGTCGTCTGGATTGACCGCCACGCCCGTATCCCCCAGCATGGTTTCGGGCCGTGTCGTCGCCACCGTGATGTATCCGTCGGCGCCGGCGATCGGGTACTTTATATAGTAGAGTTTGCCTTTTAAATCCTTGTAGTCGGTCTCAATATCTGAAATTGCCGTTTCGCAGCGAGGGCACCAGTTGATGA
>DHPI01000015.1:55573-57401 GCA_002407865.1 Spirochaetia bacterium UBA5368 | reverse complement strand
CGCAGCGAGGGCACCAGTTGATGATGCGGTATCCCTGATAGACAAGCCCTTCCTTGTGCAGCGTGACAAAAACCCTGCGCACCGCGCGTGAGAGCCCCTCGTCGAGGGTAAATCGCTCGCGCGGCCAGTCGAGCGAGCAGCCGAGACGTTTAAGCTGTCCCTTTATCTGGCCGCCATAGTGGGCCTTCCATTCCCATACGCGATCGACAAACGCGTCGCGGCCGAGGTCGTTTTTCGTCTTCTTTTCTTTCCTGAGCAAACGCTCCACGACGTTTTGCGTGGCGATGCCCGCGTGGTCCATGCCGGGCATCCACAGCGCCGACTTCCCGCACATGCGCTGCCAGCGGACCAGGATATCCTGCAACGTGTTGTTGAGGGCGTGCCCCATGTGGAGGCTGCCGGTTACGTTTGGCGGGGGGATGACGATAGAAAAAGGCTCCCTGCCGTCGTCTTCATTCGCGTGGAAATAGTTTTCTTCTTCCCATGCGTGATACCATTTCTCCTCAACGTCGTGAGGGCTGTATGAAGACGGGAGTTCCATAGGTTGTATCCTCGATTTTGCCGTGTATTCAATGCATGCGCTTTGCGCGCCTGCGTAAAACCATCATTTATGAAGCGTGGGATGCCGTGTCAATAAGATTATGCCTATTTTTTATTCTTGAAGAAGCTTTCGAAAAGGGCGCCATCGATCTGCATCAGGCGGTTTTTTATCTCGGTAATGTTTTCGAAGTCGTAATGCTGAAACTCAAAATAGTCGAGCATCCACAGGTATTTATTGATGAGCCGCGGGATAATGTTAGTGCCCTCCGCTTTCTCCCGGCCAAACGCCTGGTAATTTTTTTCAAGCGTGTAGATGTCGCGTTTAATTGCCTCAATCTGGCTCGAGTTCATCTGCCGTTTGACATAAAAAACATCCTCCAGAAAGCCGAATATCGGCATCCACTCGCGGACATCCTGGCAGTCGGGCTTGTGCTCCCTGACGATGGCGGTAAGGTCCGTTATCGGTTTTGACTTGAGGATGCGAAGGTCGATCTCCGACGGGTCAATGAAAAAAGCCTCCCGCAAAAGCAGCAACGATTTCGGTATCTCGGATGCGTGATAGCACGCTTCGCCTAACACGGCAAGCAGTTTCGCGCTGGTGCGGTACGAACTCCTGGCGTATTCGAGAGTTTCTATTGTGTGCCGGTATTCCCCGAGGTTCAGAAAGCACAGCCCGAGATTGAGCAGAAGCTCGAAATTGTCAGCGGTGCTTTCCTGGCTTTTAAAGGCGATCTTGTAGTTTTCAGACGCGGCGAAAAAAACATGACGCATGGCCGCTTTGAATCCGCCTGATTCAAGGATGTTTTTTTCTTTTGCGTATTCCTTGAATATCTCCCATTGCGTCATGAGGAAATCCGCCGTTTGCTTGCCGCGGTTCAGCGCCGCCAGTTCGCCGCGCCTGTTGTTCCAGAACTTCGCGGTGCGGTAGGCTTCCACCAGTCCCGGATAGTCCGGATTTTTATCTAACAATTCGTCGATTTTCTTTACAGCATTCTGAAAATCGCCTTCTTCGATAAACTGGTACGCCTGATTGATCCCGATGAGAATGGGATCGTCGGAAAATGTAAGCTGCCCGTTTTGATCCATATGTTTAGAGTTCGAATCGCTCTTCCTGGTCGAGATACTGTGCATTCTGCGTGAACACGATAACCTGTCGTTTCTCCGAAGTTGTTTTCAGCAGTTCCTTCAGGTTCGCGGCCCGTCTATCATCCATAAAAAGAAACGGGTCGTCAATAATTAATGGCACATGCACGTCATCTTCCGCGAGAAAATCGGAGAGCGCAATTTT
>DHPI01000015.1:42490-55445 GCA_002407865.1 Spirochaetia bacterium UBA5368 | reverse complement strand
AAGGCACAGCCGTAATATGTGGAAGAGCGCCGTGTTGAGAACGCCACAATCTTTACGTCCGGTAATTACGGATTTTACCAGATCGTCGTCGACTGTGGTAATATACTGCCTGTTCGTGATAAAATTGAAGCTGTCCTTTACCGACGAAACCAGCCGCTGAAGTTGATGGCGCTCGCGCGCGGCGATTGATTCCTCGAAAATGCCGCAAAGAAACAGCATGGCGTCTTTGTGCGATATCAGCCGGCGGTATCGGGATTCCGCGGCCCGCGTCAGGGCGTTCAGGGCGTCAAGTTCCGTTTCCCTGGAAGGGCTTTGTGCGATATCCTCGGCCACCTGTTCAAGCAGCCTGTTTTTTTCGTTGATGCGGGTTTCCAGCGCGGCCGCCGCGTCCTCCATTTCCGCAACGCGGTGTTGCATCTCGTCGATGTCGAATCCGGACGGTGGATATTTTTTGAGCGCCCGCATGTCGTCGATTATGGATTTCTTTCGCGCTTCGTTTTGATCGGTCAGTGATTCAAGCCGCTGCTTGAGATCGCGTATGTCCTGCGCGCTTTTCAGGGTGTTTTGTGCAATATGCAGCTCGAGCTGTTTTTCCGTGTATTCGCCGTAGTCCTCGAAATACTGCAGCAAAAATTCGTAGAGTGATTCAATCCTGTAATCGAAAAGCGATACCTTGTTTTCCGAAAGAATGTTCCTGAGCCTGGTTTCGGCCGCATCCTTCGCCGCGGTCAGGTGGTGAAACGCTTTCGATCGGGCCATGAGCGACAGGGATAGATATGCCGCCAGCAGCCCTATTCCGTAGAACGCGAAAATCGCCATAAGCGCATAGACTGCTGTGCCAGGCGGAAGCATCGCCGCTTTTTTTGTAGAAACAGTGCATGCCGCAATAAGACAGAACGCGCCGCTTGCGACGGCTGCGGCGTCGACTTTGTGTTTTCTTATTTTTTTTGCATACAGTTCTTTGTCGATCGCCGCGTTGATGTCGCGTATCTCCCGGTATGCCTCCTGAATTTTCTTCATGTTCTGCCGGGTGATATCGTTGAAACCGTGAAACTGGGGGAATCCCGCTACAAGCGCCTTCTCCCTGTCGGTGGCGTCGGCAATAGCGTGCTCGGCGTCGCGGATTTCGCTGGCAAGTGCGTTAATTGCCTGCCCGGTTTCGCGCAGGGAGTGCATGTCGTCGATTATACGCCGCGCAGCGGCTGTTTCGTCGCGCAGTTCGTGTAACTCTTCCTTCATGCGGGCTATGTCGTTTTCAATTTCCAATTTTTCTTTTAGAAGTTTTCCGGTTCTGCCCGTTTCCATATCGATGAGCTGGATTTTCTTATTAAGCTCGCGGAGCTCGCCCTCCATGCTGACAGTTTTATCGATGAAAGCGCTTCGGTTTGCGCGGCCAAACGTGCCGTCGCCGAGCGAGCGGACTATGTCTTTGTACAACCGGTGGAAGCCGGATGCATCATTCAGCAGAATGTCCTGGATGGCGGCGTAGTCGAGCGACACGCGCTCGTCGCTGTCGGCCGGCGATCCGGTGAGGATTACATCGATTGGCGTGGAATCCGGCAGTGGCGTATTAAATATCCCGTGTGGGGGGGGCGTGTCGCCGGGCTGTTCGATGTCTTTGGGGGCTATTGCCGATTCTGGCGTGGAACGCAACAGTTCGTTGCCGGTTTCAGTGTCAACAACGGAACAGTGCCTGTTGCCGCTTCTCATAATTTTGAAGCTGCCGTTTTCGTTTGAGAGATGGATTTCCACGTAGAGATTTTCCCATAGAGGCCTGCCGGTGAAGGGGCGCACCCGAAACATGTCCGCCATCGCGCACGAGAGAACGCTTTTGCCCGATCCGTTTTTTCCATAGATAAAATTCAGCTTTTTGCCGAGTTCGAGCGTCCTGTTGTCGAACAGCCCCTGTTTCGATGCGATGCATTTCGTTATTCGCACAGCCAGTCCTCCGGTGAATAACGGCGGCTTCGTGTCAGTGCGCCGAGTATCTTCGCGAGCTCTTCTATTTCTATTCCGGCGGGAATTTCACCGCCGGCGATCTTCAATTCGAGCAGTTTGTAAAACTCTCCGCGCAGGGTATCCTCATTCCGGTGCTCATCGATGAGCGCGCCCGGCGATGGTGTCGTATCGTCCTGAAAGTACAGTTTTCGGCAACATTCGCCGGCGGCGTGTATTGCTTCCCGGCTGATAGCAAACCGGCGAAATCCTGTCGCGCGCAGTTTCAGAATTGTCTTCGGCGATGCATGCTCTTTTACGCGCCAATAGAGGTCTTCCGGCGAGCCGCATTCGCCGCAATCAATTGACAGATCCCTGATTGTGAGCGAATTGACAGCGAGCCTCTTTATCTGGTATATCTCATTGCCGTCGATTGCAATGGAAAGCACATACCTGTCGCCGGTTTCGGAAAGGTCTGCCGCCTCGGGACTTCCGGCGTATGCGCCGATAATCCTGTTTTGAAATTTGAAAAGCTTGAAATAGTGATGGTGTCCCAGGGCGTAAAAATCAAGGTTCAGAGAGCGGATGTCTCCCTTCTGGAGAATATACATCCGGGGATTATCGGGTTCATCCTCAAAACTGAAGTCGGCGTGGAAAAGGCCGATGTGAAATCCATCACGCGATCTTTTATGTGTCTGCGCTATATCGCTGCCGCGCGCGGCAGGGCAGCCGTAAATATACAGCGGCTCGCCGTGTTTTCGCCATTCGAACATCGACATTGCCTCGGCGCCGTTGAAAAGATGCGAGACGCCGGCGTTGTGCACAACGTGATACAGTGTGCCGTTTTCCCCTATTTCCCTGTCGCCGGGCGTATAGACGATATCCACGCCCATTTCTGCAAGCAGCGCGAATTCCCTCTGTACGCAACTGAGGGTCTCATTGCCGGGGTCGGCCGTGTCAAATAGATCGCCTGCTATCAGCAGAAGGTCGTGTTCTCTTGCAAGCGAACATATTTTTTTAAATGTCTCAATACGCTCGGCATTGGAGACGCCGAAGCTGTCGCCCGCGCCGAGGTGCAGATCGGATGTCAGAAGCAGCTTTATCATCACTCCGCATTCAGCCGGCTCCGGAAAGGGCCGGCGTCATTGATACTGTATTTTTCTTTACATTGTGAAAAGAATTTCTTGAAATGTCCATACATATTTTGTAGCCTGCTGTTACTTAGCGCTGAGTTTGTAGAAAAAATTCAACAAGTATTCCGCCGATACTGACATCGTGCTAATCCGGACATGGGTAATATATTAATTGTCGATGATAATCCCTCAATTCTTGACTACATTGAGGATATTCTTGATGGAACGGGGCATACTGTTGTCAAATGTTCCAACGGCGTTTCCGCTATGGAGATGTTTTTTTCGGAAACGTTCGATCTCGTGATATCCGACCTTGCGATGCCGGGGATGGACGGATTCGAGCTTGTTTCGGAAATACGCGTTCTTTATCCCGACATGCCGGTCATCATCGTGACCGGGGTGGGCGGCGTGGACGAGGCGGTCAAGGCGATCAAGAAGGGGGCAAGCGATTTCGTTATCAAGCCGTTCCAGCCCCTGGAATTCAGGGTGAAGGTCGAGAAAAGCCTGGAATACTACCGCCTCAGAAAGGAAGTTGAAAAGCTGAAGCGCGAGCGGGAGAAACACGGCGATCCGATCATCATCGGCGAGAGCCCCGCCATGAAAAAGCTCGGCGCGACCATCAACCAGGTTGCCCGGTCGAATGCGTCGATACTGCTGTTCGGGGAAAGCGGCACCGGCAAGGAACTGATTGCGAAGGTGATCCATGAGGAAAGCGAGAGGAAAGACAAGACGTTTCTGCCTATCGATTGCAGCACGCTGACGGAGACCATCATCGAATCCGAGCTGTTTGGCCATGTCAGGGGGGCGTTTACCGGCGCGGATAGAACGAAGAAAGGCCTGCTTGAGGGGGCAAACGGCGGCACGATTTTTCTCGATGAAATAGGCAACCTTGCATGGCAGACCCAGAGCAAGCTGCTGCGGTTTCTCCAGGAGCGCGAGATAAAGCCCGTGGGCTCCAGCCATGTGATGAAAATCAACGTGCGGATTATCAGCGCGACAAATGTAAACCTTCGTAATGAGATAGCCGCGGGGGCGTTCCGGGAAGACCTCTTTTACAGGCTTTCGGGCATCGAAATAAACGTCCCTCCGCTTAGAGACCGCATCGACGATATTCCGTATCTCGTTGACCATTTTATAAGAAAGTACTCGAAAGATCTCGGGAAAAAGATCAACTTCATCGAGAATGAGGCGCTTGGAATACTCAAAGAACGGTCGTGGAACGGCAATATCCGCGAGCTGGAGCATCTCATAGAATACGCGCTCGTGGTGGAAAGCGGAAACTGCATTTCGGCGAACACCATTTTGCATATACTTCCAGAGACCGGCGCACGATCAGATGCCGCGGCAAACGGGTTTCAGCCCGATCTCGCGGAAGCGGTTAATAGGTTCGAAAAAGACCACATCGTTAAAGTCATCCATCTCGCCAGGAACAACAAGGCTCAGGCGGCGCGTCTTCTCGGCATAAGCCGCAGCGTCCTCTACGAGAAAATGAAAAAACACGCTATTGAGTAAACCGCGTTTTTTATCCCGCAAAAAATCCGTGAATATTTCGATTGTGCGCTATAGTTGAGATTGGTGCCGCTGCCGCTCCATGAAGGGCTGTTGTGTGCGCATATTCCGGGATAGCGGCAGGATTACTTGTTTTTCATGTTAAAGACATGCAACGCCTGTTGCGTGCAAGTGAAGGAATGCAATACTTTGAGTAGCATCGCGAAGGAATTTGAATATGGGTTATTATAAAATTGACGGCGCTAAATTTGAAACATTTGAAGAACTTCTCGAAAGCCTCTGGCCGCTGTACCGTGAAAAGTTCAGCAGGGAGGAATTTGAGCGCTACGTGAAGAATAACGTTGAAGTGCAGCAATAGGTTTACGCGCCGATCAGCGATTCGATGGCCTCGGAAAATCCCTCGGGCCCGATAGACGCGGTTTTTCTGATATCCATGCCTGTATCGGTGTAGGTGTGATCGAACTTTTTTACAAGCACGGGCACCGATACCGCCCTGAACATGTCGATGTCGTTTTCACTGTCGCCGATGCCGATGGTGGGAATAGCGGGCATTTGAAACAGCGTTTTATAATACACCACGATTTTTCGCAGCGCCTCGCCCTTGGTTGCGTGTTCCGCTATAAAATGATAAAATCGTCCGCCTTTCGTTATTGCATAGCCGTATGCATGAAGCATGCTGTTGATTCTACCGATTTCCTCATGGCCGGAGGGCGCGCTGCCGGTGAATATAAACGGGAGTGAAGCCTTTCTTTGAAGCGCGAGTTCGATGCGCCTCGCGTCGAGGCCAGTTCTTTTTCGCAGATCGTCCATTGGGAGATCCAGAATCGAGACCGCCGGTGAAGGAATGCGCCCCTGTAGGAGGCGGAAGTGGGCTCTGAGCTTCTCGATCGGCGCGCCGAGGATTTCTATGCGCATGCCGACTTCCGATGCCGTGTCGGGAAAGGCGATGCCCCCGCCGTTTTCGAAGGCAAAAGGAGCGGCAAGCCCTATCTCTTTATGCAGCGCCGAAATCTCGGGAAACGTTTTCGATGAAACGAGCACGAGCGGAATGCCCTTTTTTTTTAAGATCGAAATGCCCCGCAGCGCTTTGTCGTACCGGTAGGTGCGGTGGTCGAGCAGCGTGCCGTCGAGGTCGGAGAATACAATGTATGCGGGGACGCTATTCATGCGGATTTTCCCTGATAAGGATGAATTCCACCCGCCGGTTCTTCCTCCTGCTTTCATCGTGTGTGTTCGGGAGAAACGGCGTTGTTTCGCCCATTCCGCGGAAGCTTAAACGCTCTTTCGCGATGCCGGATTTAATGAGATAATCCATGACCGACTTGGACCGTTCCTCGGAAAGTTTCAGGTTGTATTCCTCTTCCCCGATATCGTCGGTATGCCCTTCGACAAGCACGCTGTAGCGGCTATACTTTCGCAGTTTTTCGGCCACCCTGTCGAGAACGGGGAATGCCTTTTTTGTGAGCGCGGCGCTGTTGAACGCGAACTCGATGTTGCTGATCCGCATTTTCAATCCCCGTTCGGTGACAAGCACCAGCACGTCGACGGGCATTTTCAGCTTTTCGCTCTTCGCGTAATTGCCCGCAAGGTCCATGGCGTCGATTACAATATAATAATCGGCCGCTGACTCGACGAGCTCGTTCAATTCATTGACGCCGTCCCATTTAATTTCCGGGGCGGGCGTGGATTTGCCGGAAAACGATTTAAAGAGCTCGCCCGCCTGCGAGTAAATGTATACGTTCCAGAACTTCAGTCCGAAATCATCGCCGGCAACCGGGTAAAGCGTAAGGGTGTCGTTTTCGCCGTCGCCATCGGGAGAAAACAGCGACGGGGAAAATCCACATTTTATTTTCGGCGGAGTGCCGTCGATAACAAGCTCCTTGTCAAACGATGAGGGGATGTTGCCGCTTTCAAATTCAGTGTAGAATCGGTAATAGTAGCGCCCGTCGATGCAGGGTTTTCCGTCGGCGTTTTTTCCGTCCCAGGTGATTATGCGCGGCACCTCGGATGTTCCGGAAAATTCCTTCACGGGCTTGCCGTTGCTGTCGGTGAGAATGACACGCCACTCCTTGAGTCCCCTGGTGTTCGAGAGCGACAGGAAAAATTTTGTCTCGCCGTGCAGGGTGGGCGAAAAATATTGCATGGAGCAGGTGATGTCGGCCTCTTCGTAGTGGCGCGTGAGGGAAATGTTGCCGATGGTCTTTTTCTCGATGTTGCCGGCGCTGTCGGCGCATTCCACGCTGTAGCTGTACAGCCCTTCGGCCACTTCATTGCCCGCGTCGTCCCTGCCGTCCCACGAAAATCTCGCAGGCGCCTCGCGCGTGGTCCATGCATAATGCCGGATGGAAACGCCGTTTGCGTCTACGATAGCCGCATTCCATTTGTCGTCGGGCGATCCGCTGAATTTTTGTTCGACAACGAATGTGTCCTTGCGCCTGTCGCCGTTTGGCGAGAAAAGCAAATCGTCAGCCTTTAACTCGGCCGCGGGCGGCGTGGTGTCGACATATAGTGTGCCGGTTTTTGCGCTGGAAATATTGTCCCGCTCGTCCCACACCATGAACGAATACGAATAGCTCCCGTCGGGGACGATCCTGCCTCGTGAATCCGTTCCGTCCCAGAGGATGGCTTCGGGGACAACGAGCGATTCTTTTTTGCGGAATGCCCTGGCGGCCAGGGCGGAGATGGTCAGCCTGTCGGATACCCCGGTTTCAGAGAGACGGTATTCCCGAACGATGTCCCTGTCGGCGTTGAGTATCTGCAGCCGCCATCCTTTTATCCTGCCGCGATCGCGTACGCGCGTGGTAAACAAAAGATAATCCTGTCTGCCGTCGTAGTTCGGAGAAATATATTTTTCTGACGCGAAAATCTCGGCCTGTGGCGGCTGTGTGTCGATTTCGCCGAACTGAAACGTCATGCCGCAGTAATGCGCAAAGCCAAAGCCGGGGTGATGCGCCAGGGCGTAATCGATGCGCGCGTCAACGGCGCCAAAATCGTACTGGACTCCCGCACCCAGCGTGAAATCGCCGTATCCGGCATACGACGGCGTGATAAACCCGCCGCGCGCAAAAAAGTGGGTAAAGAACTGTGCTTCGAGGCCAAACTTGGCAGGGTATCTGCTGTACCCGTCGATACAGGCATAGTCGTTGAAAAACCGCACACTGTATGGCCCGGAGCGGAACATGCCGAGGCTGTAGCCAGCGACCAGATGGCTGAGGTCGGCCCTGCCCAAAACGGATGCGCCTGCATGGATTGCGGCGCCGAAATTCAGATCGTATATTCCGAAGCCATTGCCAAAATCCGTCCTGAAGGCCGCTGCATAGCGCAGACCGGCTTTCGCGCCGAGGTACGACGCGTTATGCGAATCACCTTTTCCATACATGCCGTCGAGCGCGATGCCGGCTGTGAGCCGCTCGGTAAGGTCGCGCGCGGCTCCGAACGAGAACCGGCCGCCCTGCTCAATGTCGCCGTCGTCCGTTCCGGAGATGTAATCGAACGCGAAACCGAAAACGCCGTATGACGTCGGAAACGCGGAGGAGATCGAAGGATACGCATACGCGCCGCCGATCGCGCCGTAGCGTATGCCCGCGCCGGGGCGTTCCACCCGCGCTGTAGACGCGGGATTCAGCGCAAAAAAGTCTATCCCTTCAGATGAAACTCCGGTACCGCCCCTGCCGAGCGAGGCGGGTATGCCGCCAAGCAGCAGCAGGTTTTTGCCGTTGGTGCGGGCGCCTGCGGCGGTGTCGTGTGCAAGCAGAATCAATGGTATGCCAAGCAATGCAATAACGCGATATAATTTCATTGTGTCCCTTCGGGTATGGATGGCGTCGCGATGCCCCGGGGATTTCCGGGAAACATCTTTTTTTCAGGCGCTGCCGCGCCTGCTGTACCGCAACAATACCAGCGTGCGATGGGCCCCGTCAAGATGTTTTGATGGATGCGGCGTAAGAACGTCCGGACGGTCGATTCAATTGAATGGAAAAAATGAAAGTGGCGTGATGCCGTGATATAATAAACAGGGTGTGTGTCGAAAGGCGTTTTTCGCACGGTATCGCGGCAAATTAGTATCTAATAAAGAACCTACAAAATTTAATAAAAAAAATGACAAAAAATTAAAAAACCATTTGACTTGCGTTTTCTGCACTTACTACTATTATACGGATGTTGATAGATTCCAAAATAGTCATTAATTTTCAGATTTTGTTGATTAAAAATGATTACAAAAATATGTTCATTGTAAATTTGTGCTATAGTATATAATAAGGGAAATTCTGTAACAGTACATCTGAACAGGATCCGAGGGTATGAATCAGAATTCAAAGATAGAGGAAATTAAAAAGCTTTATCCGGAGAAGTTTTTACCCGAGGAAAAAATTTTCAGCCGTATCAATCGAGGCGACAAAATTTTTATCGGAACCGCGTGCGGCGAGCCCCAGTATCTTGTAAACGCCCTTGTAAATTATGCTGAGTCGTATCCCAAGGCTTTTTTCGACGCGGAAGTGATTCAGGTGTGGACGCTTGGCGTGGCGCCCTATACGGACGTAAAGTTTAAATCGAATTTTCGCCACAATTCTTTTTTTATAGGCAATAATACGAGAAACGCGGTCAATGCCGGGCTTGCGGATTATACGCCGATTTTCCTCTCGGAAGTCCCGAACATAATCCAGAGAAAACTTGTTGAGATTGACGTGGCGCTCATTCAGACGTCGGCGCCCGATGACCACGGATACCTGAGTCTCGGCATAAGCGTCGATATAGTAAAAGCGGCCATTGAAAGTGCGAACCTTGTCATTGCGCAGGTCAACGCGAGCATGCCGCGCGTTCACGGTGACGGTTTTATCCATGTTACCGACGTTGATTTTATCATCCATAAGGACGAGCCGCTTCTGGAGTTCAATTCTGAAGTGCCCGATGAAATCGCCGATCGCATCGGCAGGCATGTGGCCGAAATTGTACAGGACGGCGACACCATCCAGGTAGGATACGGCAGCATTCCCAACGCCGTGCTTGCGAACCTGAAAAACAAGAAAAACCTCGGCGTGCATACCGAGCTTCTTTCCGACGGGATTGTCGATCTGATGAAATGCGGCGCCGTGGACAACTCGAAAAAAAATGTTGACCGTGGGAAAACGGTGGCGTCGTTTTGTATGGGCAAGAACTCGTCGTACGAATACATTCACGACAATCCAAGCGTGGAATTTCGTTCGATAGAATATACGAACAATCCGCTTATCATCGCCGGCATTAAAAACATGACGGCGATCAACGCGGCGCTTCAGATCGATCTGACGGGGCAGGCCACTGCGGAATCGATAGGCAAGGTGTTCTATAGCGGCATCGGGGGGCAGGCCGATTTTATGAGGGGGTCGGTGCTTTCGCC
Organism: Spirochaetia bacterium UBA5368; assembly: GCA_002407865.1. Taxonomy (GTDB): domain Bacteria; phylum Spirochaetota; class UBA4802; order UBA4802; family UBA5368; genus UBA5368. The sequence continues at coordinate 45,491 of DHPI01000015.1, read as the reverse complement.
GGGGGGCAAAACGATTCTTACAATGCGTTCTACTTCCAACGACGGCGAGCAGTCGCGTATTGTGCCGTTTCTCAGCGAGGGGGCCGGTGTTACGCTTGGACGCGGCGACGTGCATTATGTCGTGACAGAATACGGAATCGCCTATCTGCACGGAAAAAATATCCGTGAGCGGGCCATGTCGCTGACCGCGATAGCCCATCCAAAGTTTCGTCCATGGCTTATCGAGGAGGCGAAGAAGGTCGGCCTTATTTATAAGGACCAGGCGTTTATTCCGGGGAAGAAGGGCGAGTATCCGGAAACGCTGGAAACGTACAGAACGACGAAAAGCGGTTTGAAGCTGCTGTTGCGCCCGGTGCGCATTAGCGACGAGCCGCTGTTGAAGGATTTCTTTTATTCCCTTTCCGACAGAAGCATCTACCGCAGATTTATCTCGACGCGGAAGGACATGCATCATGAGCGTCTGCAGGAGTTTGTCGTTATTGATTACACGCGCGAAATGGTGGTTCTTGCCGTTATCGAGCGGATGCAGAAGGATATCGTTGTCGGCCTGGCCCAGTACGGCAAGCAGGAATATGCGCATACCGCCGAGGTCGCGCTGGTGATTCGGGATGATTTTCAGAACAAGGGAATAGGTTCAGAGTTGCTTTCATATGTTACGTACCTTGCCAAGAAAGAGGGCTTGCTGGGATTTACGGCGGAGGTGCTTGTGGAAAACAGACCCATGTTGCATTTGTTCGAAAAAATGGGCTTTTTTATAGAAAAGAGAAGTGGTGCTGGGGTATATGAACTTAAGATGCAATTTAGAGGAGAGATGCTATGAAAGAATCAAACATGAATCTGCTTTTCGAACCGAAAAGCATCGCTGTTGTCGGCGCTTCGTCAAAACCGGGCAAAATCGGCTATAGCGTCGTACGCAACCTGCAGCAGGGCGGATTCGCCGGCAAGATTTATCCGATCAACCCCCAGGGTGGCGAAATCCTGGGCACCAAGGTGTATTCAAGCGTGAAGGACATTGACGGCGATGTTGATGTCGCGTCGATTATTGTTCCCGCAAAGTTGACGTTTGATGCTGTAAAAGAATGCGCCGACAAGGGTGTAAAGCACATCCAGATCATCACATCCGGTTTTTCGGAAGTGGGCGAGCACGAGCTTGAGCACAAGATCGTTGAATACGCGAAATCGAAGGGCTCAAGAATCCTCGGGCCGAATATCTTCGGCGTGTTCTCCGCGACCGGCAACTTTAACTCCACATTCTCGGCGACCGAAATTCTTCGCGGGAATCTCGCCATTCTCACGCAGTCGGGCGCGCTCGGCATCGCGATGATTGGAAAAACCGCGGTTGAGAACATCGGCCTTTCCGCCATCGTTTCGATTGGCAACAAGGCTGATATTGACGAAGCGGATTGCCTTGAATATGTCGTTAACAACGATCTTACCAAGGTTATTCTGCTGTATGTTGAAGGCGTCAAGGGCGGCGAGAAGTTCATCGAAGCCATCAGAAAAGCGACGAAAGTGAAGCCGATCATTTGCGTAAAATCCGGCCGTTCAAAACGCGGCGCCATGGCTGCGGCGTCACATACCGGTTCGCTGGCCGGCTCGGACGCGATTACCGACGCCATCCTGAAGCAGTGCGGCGTTCTCAGGGCCGAAAGCCTCCAGGAAGCATTCAACTGGTGCAAATTTATGGCCGAAGCGCCGGCCCCGAAAGGCAAAAACGGCGTTATCGTCACCAACGGCGGCGGCATCGGCGTTATGGCGACCGACGCGTGCGAAAAATACGGCGTTGATCTCTATGACGACCAGGCCGTTCTGAAAGAAGTTTTCGCGCCTGCAACCCCGGAATTCGGTTCGTTGAAGAACCCGATTGACATCACCGGCGGCGCGAACTCGGCCGCGTACGACCTTGCGCTTTCAGCCCCGGCTGACAACAAGGCAATGGATGCGACAATGGCGCTGTATTGCGAAACGGCGACGTTCGACTCTGAAAACCTCGCTCCGATGATCCGCAATACCTACAAGAAGCACATGGACGCCAAGAAACCGATAGTGTACGCAATCGTTGGCGGCTCCGCTGTCGAGGGCGCGATTGTTACATTGAAGAAAGAGCGCGTTCCCGTATTTGCGGACCCGTACGACGCCATTTCGTGCCTCGGCGCGCTGTTCAGACACCATAATTTTAACGCGGACCGCGACGATTCGATCGACGAAGCGAATATCGATCTCGGCGCGATCGAGAAAGTCATCGACAAGGCCCTTGCCGACAACAGAACATTCCTCCTTGCCAATGAAGGCCAGGATGTGATGAAGGCTGCCGGCATCATGATACCGGGCGCCGCGATTTCGAAGAACATCGACGAAGCGGTGAAGTATGCCGAGCAGATCGGCTATCCCGTTGTTATGAAGGTCGTTTCCCGTGACATCCTCCACAAGAGCGATGCGGGCGGCGTTGCGCTGAACATCGAAAACAAGAATGAAGTTGTGGACGCGTATGAAGCCATTCTGAAAAACTGCAAGGCGTACAAGGCCGACGCGGTTATCGACGGCATCGAAGTATGCGAAATGGTGAAGAAGGGCACGGAGCTTATCGTTGGCGCTCGCAAGGATGCGCAGATGGGCCCGATCGTTATGTGCGGTATGGGCGGCATCTTCGTCGAGGTAATGAAGGACGTTGCCTTCAGGTCGGCGGCGCTCAACAGGAAGGAAGCCCTCAAGATGATAGCCGAAACCAAGTCGTATGCGCTGTTGCTCGGCGCCCGCGGCGAAGATCCGAAGGATATCGACGTAGTTCTCGATACGATTATCAAGACGGCAACCATCATCAAAAAGGTTCCGAGAATTACCGACATCGAGATCAACCCTGTGGTAGTCTACGAAAAGGGCAAGGGCCTCAAGGCCGTTGACGTACGTATTCTTATCACGAAGTAGCATTCGAGTATTCTTGCGCACACAGGGCCGGCCGGGACATGGTTCCAGCCGGCCTTTTTATTGTCCCCCATCCCCG
>DHPI01000015.1:38003-42362 GCA_002407865.1 Spirochaetia bacterium UBA5368 | reverse complement strand
CATCCCCGGAATTTACATTGTGTTCGGTTTTGTCGTCAGATTATATCTTGACATATAAAAATATCATGATACAATCGTATAACCGGAAATTATTTAAATTATAACTTACATATAAAGGAGTGGTCTATGGAGAAAATAGTGATTGCGTCATCGCGTGAAAGCGCCGGCAAGACCAGCGTCATAGTTGGTCTCGCGAAGGCCATGGGGATGTCGTACGGGTACATTAAGCCCTTTGGCGACAGGTTGTTGTACAGAAAGAAGAGGCTGTGGGATTACGATGCGGCCCTTGTTACGAATGTGCTGGGTTTAAACGAGAACCCCGAGGACATCACGATCGGGTTCGAGCACGCAAAACTTAGATATATGTATGATGAACAGCGCATCCGCGACAAGGTTCTGGAGCTTGTCGCGACTACCGGAAAAAACAAGGATGTGCTGTTTGTCGAGACGGGGAAGGACCTTTCCTACGGAGTGTCGGTGCATCTCGACGCGTTTTCGCTGGCGGAAACGGTTGCCGGCAAGCTTGTGCTCGTGGTCAGCGGGGTCGAGGATGCCATTGTCGACGATATTATGTTCGTGAAAAATTTCGTTTCGAAGGCAAAGGTCAATTTCAAGGGCGTCATCATCAACAGGGTGCACGATATCGACGATTTTAAAAACACGTATCTGCCGGCAATTGCGAAAACGGGCATCAACGTGCTTGGCATGCTGCCCTATCACAGTGAGTTGCGGAATTTCAGCGTTGGGTACCTTTCGGAATGCCTCTTCGCGAAGGTTATCGCCGGCGAAAGCGGCCTCAACAATGTAGTAAAAACGATATTCGTGGGCGCGATGTCGACGAACGAAGCCCTGCGAAATCCGCTTTTCAACAAGGAAAACAGGCTGGTGATCACCAGCGGCGATAGAAGCGATATGGTGCTTGCCTCACTGGAAAAAAACACCGTGGGCGTCATACTGACGAACAATCTTTTGCCGCCGTCGAACATAATTGCCAGGGCGTCCGAGATGAACATCCCGCTGCTTCTGGTGCCCTCGGACACCTACCAGGTGGCGCGTCAGATCGATTCGATGGAGCCGCTGTTGACCAGGGACAATAGCGATAACATCAATCTGCTTGCGGAGCTTGTGAAGGCGAACGTCAAATTGAGCGAACTGGCCGGATAGCACGGGCAGTATAAGGGCTGTCCCGGAATACCCCCATCCTGTAATGGGGGATGCACAGACGCTTGCACGGAGTCTCCCTGACGGGGATTCGGGAGGTGGTGCATCATCCGGGCGGATTGATTTCAGGAAGTGGTGCGCAAACAGGAGACTTACACTACACTATATACAAGGAGCGGCCTATGGACAAATTGGTAATCGCATCATCGAGAAAGAGCTCGGGAAAAACAAGCGCTGTTGTGGGGCTGGCGAAGGCGCTGGGAAAGAATTTCGGTTACATTAAACCGCTTGGCGACAGGCTGGTATATCGCAAAAAACGGTCCTGGGATTACGACGCGGCGCTGGTAAGCTATATTCTGGGAACGAAGGATAATCCTGAAGACGTGACGATAGGGTTTGAACATTCGAAGCTTCGCTATATGTACAACGAGGAGAGCATTAAAAAACGGCTGGACGAGATGGTCGAAAACGCGTCGCGCGGCAGGGATGCGCTGATAATTGAAAGCGGAAAAGACCTCATGTATGGGGTGTCGGTCAATCTCGACGCAATAACCATCGCGAAAAAAATGAAGGCGAAGCTTGTGCTTGTGGTGACCGGAAACGACGATTCGATCGTCGACGACGTGACGTTCATCAAAAAGCATGTGGATATGGCGGATATTGATTTTCGAGGCGTGATAATCAACAAGGTGCACGATCTCGAAGACTTTAACAGCACGTACCTCAAGCCTATTACCGATCTCGGCGTGAAAGTGTTAGGCGTGCTTCCATACCTTCCGGATTTCACCTATTTCAGCGTCGATTATCTTTCAGAGTACCTCTTTGCCAAGGTGATCAGCGGCGAACGCCACCTGAATGCCCCGGTAAAGCACGTGTTTGTAGGCGCCATGTCGACGAACGAGGCGTTGCGGAACCCCCTGTTTAACAGGGAAAACAAGCTAATTGTTACCAGCGGTGACAGGAGCGACATGATAATCTCCGCGCTCGATTCGAGTACGTCGGGCATACTTTTGACGAACAACATGCTGCCGCCGTCGAATATAATTGTGCGCGCTTCGGAGGTTAACGTGCCGCTCTTGCTTGTTTCTGACGACATCTATAATGTTGCCCGGCAGCTTGATGCGATGGAGCCGCTGCTGACGCGCGATAACATCGCGAACATAGATCTTCTGGGCGATATCTTCAAAAAAAATGTAAAGATAGAGGATATATAAACTTTCTTTTAAATCGTTTTTTTTCAGCATATCCGCACGCCGCTCCGCCCGACTTTTGTGACGGAGCGCGTGCGGGATATGCGCTTTCTTAATAGCGTAACGATTGCCGCGCCCGCGGCGCGTATTCTGTACTATAATTATTTGCCCGAATTGGGTAATTTACTGATGGTTGCTTCAGGAGCGCCGCAGCTCGGCCAGCCGCTTTTTTACCTCGGCCGCGTGGTTCGGCACCTTGACCCTGTTCCATACATGCGCGATAGAGCCCTCCGGATCGATAAGAAAAGTGCTTCGCACAACGCCGAAGAATTCTTTCCCGTACATGCTCTTTTTTTTCCACACGCCGTATTTTTCGAGCGTTTCGCGTCCGGTGTCGCTGAGCAGCGTAACCCTGAGGCTGTGTCTGTCGTAAAATGAGCAATGACTTTCGGGCGAGTCGGGGCTTACGCCAAGCACCACCGCGCCAAGCTTTTTCAGCTCGTCAATTTCGGCCGTGAAGTTGGTCGCTTCTAACGTGCACCCGGAGGTATTGTCTTTTGGATAAAAATACAGTACAACCCACGAGCCCCTGAAATCCCTCAGGTGGACCGTTTTTCCGTCTTTGTCGGGAAGGGTAAAATCAGGGGCTTTTGCGCCGGCAGCCGGGATTTCACGTTCAACGGTCATAACAGGCCTCCTTTTTGGGAAAATTCAGCGTACCGCGCCCTGCGTGTGAACGCACGCGGAATTACACGATGCCGTATGCGAGCATCGCCTTTGCAACTTTGACGAAACCGGCAATATTGGCGCCTGTCACATAATCGCCCTTTTTGCCGTACGCCTCGGACGCGTCCAGGCACGCGCGATGAATGCTTTTCATAATGCCCTGCAGCCTTCCGTCAACCTCTTCACGCGGCCACGAGAGGCGCATGCTGTTTTGCGACATTTCCAGTCCCGATGTCGCGACCCCGCCCGCGTTGGCGGCCTTGCCCGGCCCGTAAAGAATATTGTATTCCTGGTAATATTTGATAGCGTCGGGGGTAGACGGCATGTTGGCGCCTTCGGACACGCAGATGCAGCCGTTTTTTACGAGCGCTTCGCCGTTGCGGCCGTCGATCTCGTTTTGGGTGGCAGAAGGAAACGCCACATCGACCTTGATTCCCTCTTCACGGATGACGTCCCACACGCTCTGACCCTCGAAGAATTTCACGCCGTATTTGTCGGCGTATTCCCTGATACGCCCGCGGCGGATATTTTTAAGCTCCATAAGATAGTTCAGCTTGTCGGCGTCGATGCCTTTTTCGTCGATGACGGTGCCGTTGGAATCGCTGAGCGAGATGACCCTGCCGCCGAGCGTGTTCACCTTTTCAACCGTGTACTGCGCGACATTGCCCGAGCCGCTTACCGCGGCGAGCTTTCCCCTGAGCTCTTTCCCCCTGGTTGCGAGCATTTCCGCCGCGAAATAGGTTGCTCCATAGCCCGTCGCCTCGGGACGTATCAGACTGCCGCCGTACTCGAGCGCCTTGCCGGTCAGCACGCCGCTGTGCTCGTTGACGATCTTCTTGTAATAGCCGAACAGATAGCCGATTTCGCGGCCGCCGACGCCGATATCGCCGGCGGGAACGTCAATATCCGGCCCCACGTGGCGGTACAGCTCGCGCATAAAGGACTGGCAGAATTTCATCACTTCCATGTCCGATTTTCCCTTCGGGTCGAAGTCCGAGCCGCCCTTCGCGCCGCCCATCGGGAGGGTCGTCAGGGAATTCTTGAAAATCTGCTCGAACCCGAGAAATTTAATGATGCCGAGGTTGACCGAAGGGTGAAAACGGAGGCCGCCCTTGTAAGGCCCTATCGCGTTATTGAATTGCACCCTGAAGCCCCTGTTTACCTGCACATCTCCCCTGTCGTCGAGCCACGGGACGCGGAACATGACGACCCGGTCGGGCTCTACGATTCTCTCGTATATTTTCGCCTTTACGAATTCGGGGTGCTTCTTGATGGTGGGTTC
>DHPI01000015.1:37599-37842 GCA_002407865.1 Spirochaetia bacterium UBA5368 | reverse complement strand
CCTGCACCGCCTGGTGAAATTCCCGCTGATCGGGGTCCTGTTTTTTTACCTTGTCGATTATTTCGTTGATGAGTGACATTGACCGCATTCTCCTTGTTAAAGCGCGGATTCGAATCTGCGCTTCACAGTGCTATTTAAAAGGCCGAACATGACAATTGTCAATAATTATCAAAACGATATAAGCCCACGAATGTTACGGGAATGTTAAATTTTTACGACGCGCCCCGAAGGCGCGGATTCGAA
>DHPI01000015.1:37045-37446 GCA_002407865.1 Spirochaetia bacterium UBA5368 | reverse complement strand
AGGCGCGGATTCGAATCCGCGCCTTCGGGGCGAAAAATGTTTAATAAATCGGCCGGCGTGTTCGTATTCATTATATGCAACGTCATCGAAATTCACAGAAACGCATATACATCCAGGGGGCCGTGTATTTCATTACCATGGTGACGTACGGAAGGTATCCGTATTTTGAAAATGAGATTTTTTGTGAACTTTTTGTGCACGAGCTGGCGTTTTGCTCGGAAATAAAATCGTGTGCCATATACGGATATGCCGTCATGCCCGATCATGTACATTTGTTGATCCGGCCGACGGGGCGGTGGAATTATTCGGAAATTATCGGGTCATTGAAACGCAATTATTCCCGTGATTGTAATTATGTTATGGGATTTAACGATTCCCCCCGAAGGCGCGGATTCGAATCC
>DHPI01000015.1:34346-36926 GCA_002407865.1 Spirochaetia bacterium UBA5368 | reverse complement strand
AGGCGCGGATTCGAATCCGCGCCTTCGGGGCACGACGAATCCGCGCATTCGCGTTACGACGAATCCGCGGATTCGCGTTACGACGGATCCGCGTCGTCGGGGGACGATGTGAATAAAATAATCGTCAATAATGCGGTTATTCAATCGTATAAAAACCGTTTCGGTTCCGAATGCGCGAATTCGCGCATTCGGAACCGATTCCCCCCGTTTAAATGGCAAAAATCGTATCATGACCATTTTATTCGCAATGAAAACGATTTTTATAATCACATAATGTACATTGCCCGTCAACGCGAACATCACGGATGTGGCGGTGTTGTGTGGGTGTGCGGGGATGCAACGTGAATTTGCGTCGTCGGGTAATCAGCGCAATGTTTCTTCTTTGACCTTTTCGGCCAGGTACAACTTGATCAACGACTGATAGGGAACATCCTTTTTGTTCGCGATCGTTTTGATTTTTTGCAAAAGGGGTTCGGGTAGCCTGATAGATATATTTTTTGTGGTCGGCCGCAGGCCGGGGAGGGAAAATTTCGACGCCTTTGAGAAATCGATATAATCGCTGCCGTCGTGGGTTGCCCAGAAGTCAATCTCCTCGTTTTCATTCTTGAAATGTGGAATCTTTTTTAAGGTTTTCATACGCTGACCTTTCCTTTTTGCTCATATTACGGGCGGAAATGATTCGAATTCTATTACTGCGCAATGTAAAAACAATGAACAATTGCCGTCCTTCACTGGTTTCTCCAAGCCCGAAATATCTATTTTCATCGCGTGAATGGGGATCGTCGAAATATGTGAAGAATGGCTCGTTGAAAAAAAGATCTTCACATTCACCCGACGTAACGTTATGTTTTTCCCAATTTTTGTCGCGATTGCCATCGTCCCAGTCGAAACCGGATATATCAGAAAAATCGGGTGTTTTCATAATGTATATACAGGATATATACATTATGATGTCGAGTCAAGATTATTTTTTTGCCCCGAATCCGCGATGAATGCGCCCCGAATCCGCGATGAATGCGCCCCGAAGGCGCGGATTCGAATCCGCGCCTTCGGGGGGAATCCGCGCCTTCACGTTACGACGAACGCGCATTCGGGTTACGACGAATTCGCGTCGTCGGGCGCATTCACGGCGCATAAAAAAACGGCCCCGAATGGGGCCGTTTTTGAAATGTACGAGAATTGTTGTACGAAATTACAGGGCTTTGTAGCTTACGCCAAGGCCAACAACCCACGCGTTTCTGTTGTGGGTGTATTCGCCAAGGTATTTGGTAGGATCAGTGCTTTTGCCTTTCGACTCGAGGTAGTAGTTGTACGCCGCGCCGATCTCAACGCTGAGGTTCGGCATTACTTTGTAGACAGCGCCCAGACCGAAGTCGATTTCGTTGAAGCTGGGATCCGTAGGATCATAGTTCTTTTCAACAGAGGTGTCATTTGTCTTGTAGGCAACACCGGCGCTCGCGATAAGGGCGGGCATTACAGTGTACTCGGCGCCAAGACCGAACACCTGTTTGTTCTTGCTTCTGTCATCGTACGGCCAATCCCTGTTCCAGTCCTTCTTCCATGCCTTGGTGAATTCGCAGGTGTATGAGAACTGTACTTCGAGCTCGGGCATTACCTTGTAGCCAGCGCCCAAATACAGAACGCTCGGGGAAATGCTTGTTGCTTTATTAGCATCTTCAGTCGTTCCCAGTTTGGTCGAACGTCCCTGGTACTGCGCGCTCAGATTGAGGCCTTCAATCGGGCTGACGAGGAGACCTACGAAACCGGCATATCCCTCGTAATTTAAGAGCATCTTCATTTCTGAGCCATTTTTAAATTCAACCTTGGCGTCGGATGTCTTCTTGAGATACCGGAGGCCGCCGGAAATCGCGATCTTGTCGGTAAGATCGTATGCGCCGCCAAGGGTGTGGCCGAAGGTATAGGTCGTCATCTCAATATTGTCTAAAGAGTTTACTACACCGTTAAACGCTCCCGTGTCTGCAGGAAGGTTCCACGGAGTAAAACCCGTCATTGGATTACCCATCTTGGCAACGAGAGGTGTACCAACAACATGCATGTCGTCAGCGCCGCTCCATTTTCCGCCCGCGCCGCCTTCGCGTATGTCAAATGTATAGAACACGGCGGCTTTGCCTGTTTTATACGCGACTGCCGCGTTGGGAAGCAGGTATGTCACTGTTGAGGATTTGCTTTCTGTGTTGTATCCTCCCAGTGCGGTGAATGGAGATTTCGCAACCTCGGTCTTTGTGGTCAATCCCAGCACCCTGTTGCCGAGGTCGAGGAACAGACCGTCCTGCAATTTTGTAAGACCGGCAGGATTGTAATACGCCGCGTCAATTGTGCCCACTGTCGCGTTGCGGCTCTGTGTTCTGTGGCCGGATACGCTAAAGGCTTCCTGGAACGCGAATACGTCGCCGCTTACCAGAGCAAAGGCGCATACGAGAACGCCTAATACTACTAAAAATTTCTTCATACAAAAATCCTCCTACAAAATATTTTTAATTGTTTTTTTGCCACCACCTTTTTGGCAGCTGCGTTTTTAAAGAATTGTTGTACGGCTGAAACAAGTCTATATTACGCTTC
>DHPI01000015.1:28928-34261 GCA_002407865.1 Spirochaetia bacterium UBA5368 | reverse complement strand
TCTATATTACGCTTCCCCGGCGGGACACTATTGCCCTTCCAGGGAAAATAATATACTACCTCGTTTGCATATAGGGCGTTTTTAAAAATTTGCGTCTTTTTTAACTGCACTGCATTAAAATATATGGTACAAACTTCATTTGGGAATGTCAAACCATTTTTTCGCACGGCATGCGCCATTTGACCGCCGTCAACGCTCACGATGGCCGACACATCATAGTGTAAAAAAAAATAAAGTCAATGATAAATTATTTTATTTTTGGGGAAAAAAAACATCCCTGCAACGCAGGGATGAGTGTCCAAGAGGTCTCCTATTTTGGGGACGCTAATCCGGGATCCAAAATGGAGGATTGGCAATTATGGAAGTATCAAAAAAGCCAAGCTATCATATATCAATATATCAACAGATATCCTTCCTGACAACAAAAAAAATAACTAATCACTAAATTTTATTTGATACCATCCGGACGGTATTTTTTTTGCCATAAGGGGCGGCCGTGCGGTTGTGCACTATCACGATGGCATTCCCAGGCGGCAGCGTGGGGTTTGGTATTAATCTTTTTTCGCGAAATTTTACATTCAGTTTCTCCGGGCCTCTCACGATATTAATACAAGAAAAATATCCATACCGCACGCACGGGAGCGCGTCCCGCAACGCGGGGAGGAATATGCAGAACCAGGTTCCATTGATTGGAATTGCCGTTGTACGCACTATTGAACCATCGCCTGTGGCCTGGCAGGAGCCGCCGGCGGGCGCTTCGGCGTGTTTTGATCGTATGCTGAACGAGCGCGTGCAGGAAGACAAACTCAATGAGGGCGCACCTCCGGCCGATTTTGCCGCCGAAAGGGCGTTAATCGACAATTCCGCGCCGGTGAAGGCCGAAACTGCGCCGCATGCCGGGCACGATTACGCGAAAAATGCGGAATCGGCGGGCGTAGAGCGCCGTTATGCGCCGCGTGAGAATGAGGCCGCGCACGTAAAACACGTTGAAAAGCCGGCGGACGGCAAAACCGCCGTTGAATCCTCCAAAAAAACCGATATGGCGGCCAATCCGGGCGGGCTTCACGCACACCGGGTTTCGCCCGAAAAAGCGCGAACGGCCGACGGCAAAAAAGACGCGGGCGATATGATGCGGCTTTCGCAGCATGTGCTTAACCTGATGTCGTTTCTCGGGAGGATGCCCGAGTTTTCGAAGGATCTGAAGGATTTGAAGCCGCTGTTTTCCGAAGTGCGAAACGCGGCTGCGGAGAAAAATCCGCGCAATACGCGCAATGGGAAGCTTCTCGACGCGCTTGTGAAGAAAATCGACGAGCTTATGAAAAAAGCGGGCGGCGCGAAGGCGTTCACGCGCCCCGATGATGTACGGCAGATGGGCGCATTCCGCGATGAGTTGGCGCAGGCGCGCGAGCTGCTGCGACGGTTGGTGCGCAAAACGGGTAAGGCCGCCGCGCCCGACCTTGAGGTTTCCGAGGGCAGGGCCCGGTCGCAGGATGTAAAGGCCGCGCTGGCGCAGCCCGTGTTGAAGGATGAGGGGCGCGAAGGCGCCGGATCGAAACACGGCAATGCCTCGAATAACTTCGGCCCGCATATTTTTAAAAGCGGGGCCGCGCACGATCGTCCCGCGGCGGCGGCCGCGAGGCCGGCGCCGACGATGCTTTTCGAGGAGCATCTGCAATCTATTGTGCAAAATGCGCGCGTGGTGGTGAAAGACGCGAAAAACGGCAGCTTTCATCTGAAGCTGCACCCCGAGTCGCTTGGCAGCGTCAACGTGAAGCTGGGCCTGGAGCACGGCGCTGTCACGGGGCGCTTTCTTGTCGATTCGGTCGAGGTAAAGCAGGCGCTGATGGAAAACATTGAAATTATAAAAGAGCGGCTTAGCGAGGCGGGCATTGCTCTCGGCGAGTTTCAGGTGAACGTGCGCGACCAGCGGGGCCGTTTCGGCGATATGCCCGGCGAGGCGGCGTTTCCTGCCGTGAAGGGGCCCGGCGCCGCGGTGCACGAGCGCTACGAGGCGCAGACGGGAATGGCGCATAACGGCGCAATCGACGTGATAATATAGGCCAAAGAGGATATGCGTAATGGATACAACATATACATTGTCGCCCGAGGACATGGCCCGCAGCAGGCAGGCCGCCGAGAGCGTCAACGCGAAATTGAAGCGCAAGGACGGCTCGATGAAGGGCGACATGGGCAAGGACGCGTTTTTGAAACTGCTCGTGACGGAGCTTCGTCACCAGGACCCCACACAGCCGATGGCCGACAGGGAGTTCATTTCGCAGATGGCGCAGTTTTCGTCGCTGGAGCAGATGACCAACATCAACAACTCGATGCAGACGCTCAACCGCAGCGCCCGCGCGGGGGAGGCGTACGGGCTGCTTGGCCGCAACGTGGAGGCCTTTAACCCGGCAACCGGCACGGCGGTGCATGGCGTTGTGTCGCGCGTGTTCTTTAAGGATAACGAGGTACGGCTCAGGGTGGGCGCTACAGACTGTGCGCTCGACGATATCCACGCGGTGCTGCCGCCGGAGGAGAAACCACATTCGGATACTGCGGCAATTATTAACAACAGCGGTTCGGCGCACGCGGCGCCGCACGCCGTGCAGCCGAAGCCGTCGGGGCTTTCGTCGTTTCTTGCGGCGGATGCGGAAAACGTGCGGATGTTCAGGGATGATATACTATCGGGCGCCGGCGCGGGGAGTATGCCTTCCGCGCGGGACGCCGCGATTCGGGCATATACGGACAATCAAAGCGCGGTAACGGAAACGCGCCGCTAACGGAAAATCTATTATTCAGGAGTTGATGCGATATGATGCGATCACTGTTTTCGGGAGTATCCGGCCTTAAAAACCATCAGACGAGGATGGATGTTATCGGCCACAATATCTCCAATGTGAACACCTACGGCTATAAGACGACCCGCGTGACGTTTCAGGATATGCTTTCGCAGACGATAGCGGGAGCGGCGAAACCGGAGGAAAACAAGGGCGGGGTCAACCCGAAGCAGGTTGGCCTCGGCATGACCGTCGCGTCTATCGACCGCCTCTTTACGCAGGGGAGTTTGCAGACGACCGGTAACCAGACCGACCTTGCGATTTCGGGCGACGGGTTTTTCGTGGTTGCCGAGGGCGACAAGCACTACTACACCCGCGCCGGGAATTTTGCGCTCGACAGGGACGGCCTCCTGGTGAACCCGGCAAACGGCCTCAGGGTGCAGGGCTGGATGGCCGGCACAAACGAACGGGGCGAAAAGGTAGTGAACGCGTCGGGAACGCCCGAAGACCTTATTATACCCGTGTACGGGAAGGTTGAGGCGAAGGAGACATCGTATATAAAGTATAAATGCAACCTCGATTCGAAGATGTCGGTTGTTCCGTCAAATGCGACAGACCGCATGCGCGCCTCGGCGGGCGTGACAACGAACATCGATATTTACGACAAGGTCGGCAATCCGCACCGCCTGACCATGACATTCTGGAAGACGGCGCCGAACCAGTGGACCGCCTCCGCCGCGGTGACCGACGCTATGGGGCAGGTGACGTTGGATGTGCCTTCGAGCGCAAACCAGCCGAACAGCCCGAACCCGAGTTCGAGGATGAACCTGCGTTTTTCCCCCGAGGGGCGGCTGATCGCCGTATCCGATGAATCCAGCCCCGACGAGCTCAATCAGGGCGACCTTTCGGTCAACGCGAGTTATCGTATTACCGGCGACCCGACAGTCCGTACTATACGGCTCGATCTGGGAAAAGCGGGGCTTGTTGAAGGCATTACGCAGTATTCGTCACCGTCGACCACAAAGGCCGTGGAACAGGACGGCTATAGCATGGGCTACATGGAGGCGTTTAACATCGACGATTCGGGCGTGATTACCGGCGTTTACACGAACGGCACCAGGCAGACGGTGGGGCAGATTGCGACGGCGGTGTTTACCAATCCGATGGGGCTTACCGCGTCGGGCGAAAATCTCTATGAGATGTCGAACAACTCGGGCCTCGCCAATATCGGGCCTGCCTCCGAAGCGGGAAGGGGCAAAATCGTGGCGGGAACCCTGGAAATGTCGAACGTCGACCTTTCCGAACAGTTTACCGACATGATCATTACCCAGCGCGGATTTCAGGCGAACTCGCGCACCATCACGACGTCCGACCAGATGCTGCAGGAGCTTATCAACCTGAAGCGGTAACGTGCGCTGAAGTCCCCCCGCATCCCCCCGCGGGGGACTTTCTGGCGTTTTCGTGATGCAAATCTCCGTGAGCATAATATGCAACGGCGTCTTCCTTAAATCCCCCCGTGGGGGATTTAAGGAAGACTTCCCATCAAACGCGAAGCGGATTCTTGCTTTACATTTTACCCTGAGGCCAATAATTCATGTACAAAATAATGGTTACGTTTTCTACTTGAAATAATCGCGCTGCGCCTTAGCGTGCCGACATCTGCCGGGTTATTATGGAGCCTTCTATGAACCTCACCATACCATCGTTTTCCATATACATGCTGCCGCCACTTCTCAGTTTTGCCGTCGGGCTGACACTGGCTCTGATATCCATTGTCAAGGGCAAACTCGAAGCCGAGAATATCCTTTTTTCCCTCGTATGCCTGTGGTTATCGATGCTCTCGCCGGTGTTCATTCTGCATTATTTTATGCGAGACGTGGCGACCATCATGATAATAGAGCGAACATTTCATTTTTTTTATGTCTTTATTATTCCGATTACCGTGCTTTTTTTTCACAACATATTGAATGTCCGCAGGCGGGCGTTCGAAATATCCCTTTTTATTATAAGCGCTGTTTTTGCCGCGCTTACCCCTACAGGTTACTATCTGACGGGTCTTTACGAGTATCACTGGGGTCATATTGCGCGGGGAGGCATCGCTTTCGAACTGTTCGGGCTCTATTGCATTATCGGCGTTGCGTACGGGATTATCACGTACGCGGTTCGAATTCGTGTGGAAACGAACCAGATCGTGCGGAGAAAACTGAATTACATGCTGCTCTCGATTACGATAATCGGCGTGCTTACGCTGCTGAATATTCCGGCGATGAACGGCATCGACCTGTATCCCGCGGGTAATTTTATGTTTGTTCCGCTTTCGATCATGGGGTATGGCGTGCTGCAATACAGGCTTCTCGATATCACAAGCATTTTGCATAAAACGCTGATGTGGAGTGTCATATCCTCGGCGATCATTGTCCCGAACATCTTCATTTTCGGTTTTTTGCATTCGCATTTCGGCGCTATGCTTCCGTACCAGCTTTTTATCGTTCTTGTGGCGTGGTTTTCCGGGAATTATTTTTACTTTCAGCGCATACAGCCGCTGATAAACTATCTTTTCAA
>DHPI01000015.1:28378-28801 GCA_002407865.1 Spirochaetia bacterium UBA5368 | reverse complement strand
CGGCAGAAATTCAACCTGAGAAAAATAGAGCTCCAGTTTCTTCAGGATATTTCTTTTCTGAAAAACCTTACCACCCTTATCAGGGATTTCGAGGACACTCTGCAAAAAACGCTCGCCGTGCGTTTTGCCGGCGTATACCTCAGAGAGGGCGAAACGCTGGCGTTCGGCGATACTCGCGGCAACCGCATCGAGCTGCATCCCGATATTGTGGAGTGGTTTTCCGGCGCCGATCATATGGTTGAACGAAACATGGCGGGAACCAATCCGTATTACGGGCCTGTGCGTGACGTGTTTCTCGACGTGTTCGAGCGGTATGCATGCGACTTCATTGTTCCGCTGGTGCAGAACCAGGCGGTTATCGGCGTAGTCTTTATGGGTGAAAAAAAGAATCACGACGAAATTTCCGCCGACGAGGTGCACTTT
>DHPI01000015.1:27154-28288 GCA_002407865.1 Spirochaetia bacterium UBA5368 | reverse complement strand
CCGCCGACGAGGTGCACTTTATCAATGACATCCACGCCGCGGTCACGATATCCCTTTCGAACTCGATCATGTACCAGAATCTCAATGATCTGAAGGACAACCTGGAGAAAATCGTCGAAGAACGGACCAGGATGTTGGAGGCGAAAAACTCGCAGATGCTGTTCGAGCTGAAGGTGGCAAGCGATGTGCAGAAGCTGATTCTCTCGCCGGAGCTCCCCCGAAATGAGAGTATATATATGGCGGCCAGGCTGCGGCCGCTGATGGAGGTAAGCGGGGATTTTTATCATGCGGTAAAGATATCCGACTGGAAAATCGGCGTCGCGATCGTGGATGTCTCCGGGCACGGGGTGCCGTCGGCGCTGCTTACGTCGATGATCAAGACCGAGATTGAAAACCGGCTGAAGGGAGATTTTCCCGATACGGGCTCCGTGTGCACCGCGATCAACAAAAATCTTACACCGACCCTGCTTGAAACGGGGTTCTATTTCACGATGTTTCTCTGCGTCATCGATCTGGCCGCGTCGAGTGTGGGCTATACAAACTGCGGGCATGATGCGCCGTTTATCGTATCGCCCGACGGTGATATCGCGAGGCTTTCCGCCGACGGGCTTCCGGTCGGGGCCGATGTCGGTGCGTCGTATACAAACCACAGCGCCGCTTTCCGGAGGTCGGACAGAATATACCTGTATACCGACGGCATTACCGAAGCCCGCAACACGCAGTCTGAATTTTTTGGCGAACCGCGACTGATAGGCCTCATCCGGGACACGATGCCGCTTTCTGTTGATGAACAGCTTGAACACATTATCGGCGAAGTGGAGCGATACCAGGAGGGCATACCGGCGACCAGGCGGGACGATATGACGCTGATGATAATCGAAATAGGAAAACCCCCGGTGGTTCGCGCGGAGATAAAAGAGGCGATGCGCCATTTCAAGGAGCGGCGCTATGGGCACGCCCTTGAAATAATACGCGCCCTGAATATTTCCGCAATGAGCGATGCGCACCTGTATTTTGCAAGCAGGGTGTGCTTCAAAGTGAATGATTTCGATGGTTCGCTGCGCTACATCGATAGTGCGCTTTCCAGGAATCCCGCGAATATCGAATATCTGTATCTCAAAGGGATGGTGCTGT
>DHPI01000015.1:23780-27032 GCA_002407865.1 Spirochaetia bacterium UBA5368 | reverse complement strand
CTCAAAGGGATGGTGCTGTATAAGCGGGGCGACAGGGAGGAAGCGTCCGAGGTGCTGGGCCGCGTGTGTGCGCTCGATCCCGGTTATAAAAACGCGGCCCAGGCGCTTGAGAGGCTGAAGGCGTAGCGTTCGCATGCCGCGCCGGGGTCAGAGCCTCTTTCGTGGGGTCAGAGCCCCCGGCGTACAGCGGCACGCGAACGCGCCGTTACCGACGGCTGCCGTCAGACGATAAGGTTTTCAGACACCAGTTCCGTCAGTGATTTTACTTCCACGTCGAGCCCATAGCCGTTTTTAATGGTGTTCAGCTGCAATATGCAGTTTTCGCACGCTGATACGACGATTTTCGCGCCGGTTGCCGTGATCTGGTCTTTCTTCGCCTTTCCTGTTTTCACGCGGAAATCCTCATTGTCAAGCGCCACGAGGCCGCCCCCGCCGCCGCAGCACCAGTTGTACTCGCGGGTCGGGCTCATTTCCCGGTAATCCTTCGCGAGAGCGCCGAGCACATACCGTGGTTCGTCGTACACGCCGCCGTTGCGGCCGAGCTGACAGGGATCGTGATATGTAAGCGCATCGGCAATTGCTCCTTCGCGTATGCTGATTTTGCCATCTTTGATATACCGGTATATTTTCTCGACAATGCTCGTGACCTTGAACGGCAGCGGCCCCAGAAGAAATTTCGGGATGCGGTATGCCGTGCCGCATTCGACGATGACCACTTCCTTCACGTTGAGCGACGTTGCCTCTTTGACAATGCGGTTGGCGATAAACTGCATTTTTTCCGGATCGCCCGCGAACATGCCGAAATTGACGGCCTCGAAATACGAGAGCGTCCAGTTCTCCTTCGCGGCGTTAAATATCACCGCTGGATGCACGATTGAGTGCGCTCCCGAAAGCCCCACATAGAGCACATCGGCGTTTTGCTTTTCCATCGGGATGAGATCTTCCGATGAAGGCAGCTTCAGCCGCTCCTGTACCTGCGTTTCAAGATCGCGTATCACCTCGCGGTAGCCTTCCTTGAACGAGTCGATGCTCTTTCCCTTTTCAACGGCGCTGTCGGCAAGCATTATAAGCTCCTCCGGCGCGTTGCCGTAGCCGATAAGCAGCAGCTTGGCGATTGAGAGGATGTGCGGCATGTCGACGCCGAACGGGCAGAACATCATGCAGCGCCTGCACCCCGTGCACGAGAAGGCCGCTTCTTTTAATTCATCCATTACCCGCTCATCGAGCTTTGTTGCGTCGCCCCAGTAAGGGAACGCGAACCCGGAGGGGCGGAAATATTTTTTGTATACCTTTCGCACAACCTCCGCGCGGTTGACCGGCGAGTATTCCTTTTTCGGTATGCCGTAATAGGCGTGGCATGTGTCGTAGCACAGGCCGCAGCGCGTGCAGACGTCGAGATAATACCGCATCGGCCTGTTTAAGCGCGACTTTACCAGTTGCCTGAGTTCCTGTATCTTTTCTTTTTCCATGGCTACTTCCTCTTTAGATTGAGTGAGCAGAACGCGAACACCGAGTGCACCATCTTGCTGAACGGGAACAGCATCATGAAAAGATTGGCAAACAGCACGTGCAGCGCCAGCATCACATTATGATATGGCGAAACTATATCGGACGGATTCGCCGGTTTGAATGTGAACAGTGCGCTCAGGTATTCGCGGCTTTTCGCGAGGTCGAACTGGAAATCGAGGTGCCGCGACGCCAGGTTCATGTGACTGCCGAAAAAGAGCGTCAGGAAGAGGAGGATGAGAAGCAGGTAATCCTCCGGCACCGATATAGCATTATGAGGGCTGCGGAACCGCCTGAAGAGAAAATACAGCACCGAGACGATGAGTGCGATACCGACCCATCCCGCCCCGAGAAACACCCGGTGGGGGATTATTTGCAGCACCTTGAATTCGCGTATCAGCTCAAGGTGGCCGATGAACAGCAGCACGAACGCGACATGATACACGACGATAAAAAACCAGAAGACCTTCGTTTTATTAAAGGCCGTCGGCACCGCGAACGCATCTTTTATTATACCGAGCATGCGGGGAAGCCGCCGCGGATACGTTCCCAGCGTTCCTTTTATGCCCGGTGAAAAAAAGACGACCGCGAACTTGAACAAAAGCCCCAGAACAAGCGTTGCAAACGCAATGTATACCATGGGAACCATGATAAAGTAATAGAGTGTATCCCACATATCTCCTCTCTCCGTATGATGGTATCGCAGTGTTATTTAAGCTTTTTAATGTAAAACTTCGTCGATGACGCGCCCTTGTCGATTTTTACTATCTCGTTACCCGTGGATTTTGCCCATGCGGGAAAATCCGCGTGCGCGCCCGGATCGGTCGTTTCAGCTTCGAGAATTTCGCCGATCTTCATCTTCTTTACCTGTTGACTTACTCTGACGACGGGAAGCGGGCACGCAAGCCCCTTGAGATCCATTGTCACATTCGCTTTTATTTCTTCACTCATGGCAGACTCCTTACTATGATTTTTATAGTGATTATATGCGGCATTTAAAAAAATGGCGAAACACATGCGTCCTGCCATCTAAATAAACAACTGAATTCTGCTGGCGCCGGCCTCTTCGAGAAATTTTGCCACCCCCACGAATTCAAGGCCCGGGTAATCGATCATCTCGTCGTGGCTGAACCCCATGAGCCCCATGGAGAGCTCGCAGATGTAAATGCGAACGCCCAGTTCTCCGGCAAGGGCGATCATATCTTCAAGCGACGAGACATTCTTCTTTTTCATGAGATACTTCATCATGGCGGTGCCGGCGCCCGCCATGTGCATTTTCGAAAGCTTCACCTTCGACGGGCCCTTTGGCAGCATAACGCCGAACATCTTTCCGAAGATGTCTTTGCCGCCCGCCTTTTTCTTTTTGTCGCGGAGCGCGGGCGTACCCCAGAAGGTAAAGAACATTACGACATCCATCCCCATCGCCGCGGCGCCGCTTGCGATGATAAACGACGCGAGCAGCTTGTCCATGTCGCCGCTGAACACAACCATTGATAGCTTGTTCTGCGATGATTCTTTCAGCCCCGCCACATCCTGCTGCAATTCTTTTAAAATTTTATCCGTATCCATAATGCGCTCCAATTTTAGAATTTAAGTATTTTATATAATAATGCATGGTTTTTTGTAAAGTAGAATATTTTTATTTATTAAAAAAACTTAAAAATGAATACCGGGGAATTGTTTCTGTACTATTAAATTAAATGGTATTATCGCGTTTCTTGCCGGCGATACTACCGAATTATCGGC
>DHPI01000015.1:21472-23635 GCA_002407865.1 Spirochaetia bacterium UBA5368 | reverse complement strand
CGAACGCTACGGAAAGCAGGCTCTATATGCTCCATGGTGGCACATTATGATCACAAAAGGGGGGAAAAGTCAAAATTTTTTTTGGGGGATATTGCTCGACATTTCGGGAGGAATGTCGAGCAGGATAAAACCAGAGTAGCTGACTCCGGCTTTACCCCTCCACTCGGTTACCAGGCTTCTCCGGCCGGAACTTCTTCACTACTACGGATTCTTCTGCCGCCAGCGCCGCTTCGGTTCGGATTGTCTTCCCCATGGTCGGGGCAACGTCACCTTCTTTCAGGTGACCGGGTTTGCCCGGCTTGCCGGACAAATAAAAAACCCGCATACGCGATGCGGGTTTTCGTCTGGCGGATAAGGCCAATCGATGCTAATTTGCGGGCGCATCCTCCGACGGGGCGGCGCATGTTTCCCCGCATGTGCTGATGTTGAGCAGCTTGTATGCCCAGCAAAAGCCGGTAAACGTGGAGAACAGCATACCGCAGCCGAGTATCAGAAGCACGAGGCCGCCGACAATGCCGGGTTCAAGTATGATTATATTCAATAAAAACGATATTCCGATCATAAACCTGATGAACTTGTCCGCCGGGCCAACATTTTTTACCATGTCGATACTCCTTGTTATGTATTAAAATTTCAGCTTCTCTCCGTGAAAAGCTTGTCGACGCGTATATCAAGAGCGACACATGTACAATTTAAGGTTGAGAAATACGTATTTTTATGCAAGAAGAATTTTGAATATGGAAACTAAATTATCATATATATGATATTTGAAGGCGGCGGTGTGCCCCGCCGCCTTCTCGATTTAAACGATCGTATTTTTCTGCTTGCCGAGATCGACGACGCCGTCGTTGCTGAATATCCTCGCCGTTATGACATCGCCGCGCCGCAGGTATTTTTTGTTACCGCTAATTTCGCCGCGGAGGAATTTTTCCGTCCGTTTCGCGGGCAAAACGCCGAGTATCTCCTCGATTCGTGTCCGCAGGCGGGTGGGGCGGCCCATCGCGACGCCGCACGGCGTTCCGGTGGCAATAACGTCTCCCGGCAGCAGGTCGAATTTTTCGCGCAGGCAGTTCAGCAGTTCGTGAACGGGGAAGATCATGTTGGCGGTGACACCGCGCTGGCGTTTGTCCGGATACGGCGCGCCGTGCGGGTCGTGTACCTGCAGCTCGAGATTGAGCGAGTACAGTTGCGACAGTACGTCGCCGTCGATGGTCTGGATATACGGCCCCATCGGCGCGAATGTGCGGAATGTTTTGCCCAGAAACCACTGGCCCGCGCGCATCTGGTAATCGCGCGCGGATACGTCGTTGAATATGGTTATGCCCAGAATATATTCCCCGAGATTGCCGGGGGTAATGATGTCGCCCTCGCCGATTGTCCGCCCGACGACCAGCCCCAGTTCAATCTCGTAGTCAAGCAGCGTGACCGTGTCGGGATAGCGCACGGCGTCGAACGCGCCGCACAGGGCCGCCGCCGACTTGGTGAAGAATATGGGGTTCTTCGGGAGCGGCATGCGCACCTCCTCCGCGTGGTCGCGGTAGTTGAGCCCCGCGCAGCAGACCTGCACCCGTGCGTCGGTGGGGGCCACGGGTAAAACTGTGTCGCGGGCGATTGCCCTGCCTGCCGGCAGGCGCTTCCCGTTGATTGCGGCGAAGACCTCGCCGGCGGAGCGCACATTTTTCAGGGGAATTATTTTTTCATTATCGACCATGCCCCATTCGGCAAGGCCGTCTTTTTTTCTGTATTTCATCAACCGCATGCGTGAATCTCCTTTCTTGTTTTTTCGTGGGGATTTCGGCCGAAATAGTCGTCAACGACACAAATCATGCCGTCGATTGTATCCTCCCGGCGTATTTTTGTAAACAAATCGTGCGAAAAATAGGCATTTTTCGAATAATAGCGGCAGAAGCGGTGGCCGCGGCTCTTGTGCAGCTTTTCGGGAAGGTAGAGCTGGATGTCGCGAAGCACGGTGATGAACAGTTCGTGCACCGGCAGTTCGTACTCGCGATGCTCGCCGCGCAAAAGGTCGGCGCACGAGCGGAATATCCACGGTGATTTCACGGCCTCTCTGCCGATCATGACGCCCGCACAGCCGGTGGATTGCAGGCGCTCGATTGCGACCCCGGCAGTCGTGATATCGCCGCACCCGATGACGGGGATTGC
>DHPI01000015.1:17385-21321 GCA_002407865.1 Spirochaetia bacterium UBA5368 | reverse complement strand
GGATTGCGAGCCTTTCGCGCGCCATCCGGACCAGGCGCCAGTCGGCCGCGCCGCGGAAACCGAGCTTTGCGTGACGCGGGTGCAGTGCGATAAAATCGACGCCCTCATCCTGCAGCATGGCGGTGAAATCGGCCAGCCGTGCGGGATCGCTCGAGTCGAAGCCTGAGCGCATTTTTACAGAGAGCCCGCACGGCGTGTGCCGCCGGCACGCCCTGACGATGCTCCTGGCGGTATCCAGGTCGGCCAGCAGTTTCGCCCCGCCGCCCGTTTTCATGACCGCCGGGGCCGAGCAGCCCATATTGATATCGATGGCGTACGGCGAACGATCGCTCAACATGCGGCACGCCCCGGCCATGACATCGGGATTACCGCCGACGATCTGATACACAAGCGGAGCGTCGAAATCGTACGTTGCGGTCAGCGGCTCATTGTGCTTCGCGCGCGCGGCGATTGCGCCCGCGTGGAGCATTTCCGAATAGAGGACCACGTCCCTGCTGAAGCGCCGAATAACGCGGCGCAGGGCGGGTGTGGTGATCTCGGCCATCGGGGCGCAGAAAAATGGAGACGGCAGCGCGATGTTCATTCGTTTCGGTTCAGTAGCATTCAGTATGCGGCCTGCTATTTATACGCCGGCTTTCCGTACACCTGCTCGTATGCCCGGCAATAGGGACACACCCTTCGCTCGAGCTTTACCATCCAGAAAAGAAATCCCTTCCCCCGCGCGCGGGCCTTTGTGCACACGGGGCACTTCGTTTTGCAGAAATCCGCCATGGTGCGTAGTTTGTCGTCGGCTGGCATATACCCTCCCGGATTCAATGATAGTTTTGTATGATGGTATGGGCGGTGAATGGTCAAATAATTTTTTGCACCGGAGCGATTCATGGCGATACAGTGCCACGGCACGCCGACCTGTGATAACGAGCCGCAGTGGCAAAGCGCCGTATATTTTTCTTGACGTACGGCGGTGTATTGTGAAATACAAATGGCAGTATCGGTTTTGAGGTGTACGATGAAAAGGTTCATTATTCCATCTGTTATCGTGTTCGCCCTGCTGGCGGGATGTACGAAGGCGCCGGAGCGTCTGGAATCGCCGGGCGCGGCGATCCGCGCCGTGATTGAAAACAACACCCTGAATTTTGTGCTGACAATTCGTGCGGGGATAACAAATTCGAATAGCGGCGCCGCCCTGATGGATTATCGCGGAGAAATAATTTTAAAAGACGGTGGGAAGCGGCTGCCGAAGCCGTTCGGCGCGATCCCGTTTAGCGTGGCCGCGATCTTCCCCTTTGAAACCGCTTCTGTCGTTGTCGAGATGCGGGGCAGTGAGCATGATTTCAAGCCGATTTTCGATCTTTTTGAAATACAGCCGGACGATATCGTGAAAAGCGGCTCGACGGACGATATCTTTATCAACGAGAAATATATCGAGTTGAAGACCGTATCGTACAGAAAGGAGCGCATTGAAAAACTCATACAGGGAAAGGCAGATGAAAAAGATAAATGATACGAGGCTCTACTTCTATTTCTCCATTATAACGCTTGCTGTCGCCCTCATCCTGGGGCTTGTGGCGGGATACTCTATGTTTCGCGTCGAACCGAAGGTCTCGGCGTATCTCGCGGCGGAAGAAGGTGTGGCGGATACATATGCGAATGCGTACAGAATGCTCCGCAATCCGCAGGTGTTTGCGCGATACGAAAACTTCGATGCCATGGCGATGCCCGTGAAGTCCATTCTGCGGGATTACGACAAGAAGATGTACGCGGGCGAGCCCTTCACGCGAGATGATAAAATCTACCTCGAAATACTTCTCGAGCGCCGCATGAGTGGGTCCGGGCTGACGCGCAATACGGCGGTGTTTTTCGCGCTTCTGTCGCTGCTTGGCTGGGGGTTTTATTTTTTCGAGCGCCGCTCCGTGAAGAATATGGCGTAAGCGCGTGCTGCGTTCGCTGTTTTCTCGGATGATGCGACGACTTACCCCCGACGCCTGCAATCTCTTGTTGTGCCTGCCATCAATGAAGAGTTGCCAGCGCTTCAGCTTAGCAATCCCTGTATAATCAGCTCGACCGCGTCGTCTTCGGTAAGGCCGCGCGACATCAGCGTTTCCATCTGCCGCGTGTCGACGCTGCCGATGGCGGCTTCGTGGGTGATGTGCGCCTTCGGGTTGCGCACTTCGACGATGGGGATCGCGGTGGCGACGCCGTTATCCTGCACGATTTCTTTGCAGTCGACATGGCCGCGCGCGAATGGCGCGGTGGCGGTGAGCTTGTTGTGCACTTCAGCGCGGGCGCTGTCGCGCACGGCGATCCGCGAGGTCAGCACGCCGCGCGCCCCCTCGCCGACAAGGTGTCCAGTTTCGCGAATTTGTATTGCATCGTTGTGCGTGCCGCTGATGCGCGCGTTCATCTCCATGACGCTCCATTCTTTGCACGTGGTTTCGTAATCGATATCGATCGAGCCGACACGTCCGCGTATCAGCTCGAACTCGGTTTTGAACCGCGCGCCTTTTTCAAGCGTCACTTTCGCCTTCGGGACGACGGTAACGCCGCCTGTCTTGCCGTGGATATGGCGCTCGAAATAGGCATAGTCGGCGTTCTCGCCCACGGTGATGCGCGCGTCCATCGTGTGCAGCACCTCGACCGCGTTGGGGAACGTGCAATGAGCGAGCACCGATACGCGGGCGTTCTTTTCTATTATTACGTTCATCTGTATTTCCTGTACGCCTTTTTCCGGCAGCATTCCGAAACACATGTGAACGGGCTTTTCGATCACTGAATTTTCCGTTACCCTGAATACGATGGCTACGCCGTTTTCCGTTTCATTCGCGGTGACGTCGAGACCGGGGACGAGGTGCGCGCCGACGACCGTATTGTGATGCACCTCGATGTGCGCGACATCGGGATTATTCAGCGCTTCGTATTCCAGTTCGGTTGTATCGTAGAGTTCTTTCGGTGTAACCTGTCCTGCCTTCATGTCAGTTTCCTTCGGGGGAGGATGATATAGCTGTACGCTCGCACGGGATGCATTTGTTTTCGAAATAACCGCTGATTTTGTCCACGGAGCCCTTGTCGAATATCTCGCCGCGGCACATGAGGAAGGCGTGTTCCGCCTGTTTCAGTACGGCGATGCTGTGGGTGATGAGGATCACCGTGGCGCCGTAGCTCTTCAGCAGGTGTATCGCCTCGAATATCTTCTCGAGCGCCTCGACATCGATGCCCGAATCGGGCTCGTCGAGCAGCACGATGCGCGGGCGCATTGCAAGCAGCGACGCCAGTTCGACGCGTTTTCGTTCGCCGCCGCTCAGCGTTTTGTCCACTGCGCGGGTGAGATATTCATCGGGATTGAGCGCCACCTTCTCGAGCGCGTCTTTTATTGACGCGATGGTTTTATCTTTCGCGGCGGCCCTGATAAAGTTTTTGATCGTGAGGCCTTCGAATCGCGCGGGTTCCTGCCAGCCCAGCGTAATGCCCATCCGCGCGCGCTCGTCGATGCCGAGGCCGAGTATCGATTTGCCGTCGTAGACGATATCGCCGGTTGCGCCGCGGTAGCCCGAAAGCCCCATGATGGTATAGGCAAGCGTCGATTTCCCGGCGCCGTTTGGACCTACGATGGCGTGGACGTGCCCTTCCCAGAAATCGACTGTACAATCGTTCAGTATTTTCTTCCCGCCGAGCGTCAGGGACAGTTTTTTTACTTCAAGCAATCCCATCTGAATCCCCCCAAAAACGAGTCTGCACGGCGGCATTATAGGTTTGGAATACCGATGGTCAATCAATAATTGTCTGGAAAAAACCTAATCACATTCCTGGAAACGGCCGATACAGTAGGTGGCGGCGTATGGGTTGACCTGAACGTGTTATTTCGGGCTGTCCTGAAAGGTACCATCTTTGATGGGAGGGATTATTCGGACAGTCCCCGCATGCGTGCGCCGGTTGAAT
>DHPI01000015.1:16690-17253 GCA_002407865.1 Spirochaetia bacterium UBA5368 | reverse complement strand
GATTTTACCAGGAATATTTTTTTCCACGGAGGGAGCGTATGAATCCTGTTGCCCGGATTGAGAAGATACTGTTAGAGGAGACGGAACTCTACAGCGAGCTTTATGGCCTTGAAGAGAGCAAGAGCGCTGCGATCATAGAAAGAAACGGCAAACTGCTGGAATCAGTTTCGCAAAAACAGGAGCAGTTGCTCGGGCGCATTGCCGTGCTCGAGGCGGCCCGGGAAAAACATATAACCGAATATGCCGAAATCAACCGCCTGGACGATCTTCCGCGAGCGGTCACGCTCAGGGATATCGTGTTGAGCATGGACGAAGACGCATCGCACAGGCTGCTTCGCGCGGGCATGGATCTGAAAAAACTGTTGTTGCGGCTCGACTCGCTCAACAAAACAAACCGCACGCTTATTGAGGATAATCTTGAATTTTTCAACATACTGCTGTCCGGACTGAAAAATACAGTGTCAGTCAACGTCGGCTACAGCGACCGGGGGCTTGAAAAACCGAAGGTCGGCGGTTCGCTGCTGTTTAATAAAACGGTGTAAAGGGGTTGCGCCATGAATTCT
>DHPI01000015.1:11667-16564 GCA_002407865.1 Spirochaetia bacterium UBA5368 | reverse complement strand
GAATTCTACCTTTATGGGTATAGAAATAGGGAAACGCGGGCTGCTGTCGCACCAGCAGGCTCTGCATGTAACCGGCCATAATATTTCGAACGCCGAGAATAAGGAGTATTCCCGCCAGCGGGTCGTCATTACCTCGGCCGACCCCCTGTACGTTCCGGCGCTCAACCGCTCGAACGCGCCGGGCAACATCGGCCAGGGGTCGGTCGTGCAGACTGTGGAGCGCATTCGCGACAGCTTTATCGACGACCGGATCGTCGTCGAAAAAGACGTTATGGGATACTGGAAAACGAAAAACGATTTTATATATCAGACGGAAATGGTGTACAACGAGCCGACGGAAAATTCTTTGCGGAGCAGGCTTGACGAGCTGTGGAAGGGATGGGAGGAGCTTTCGAAATATCCCGAAGAACGTTCGACGCGCGAAGTGGTGAAGCAAAAGGCGGTCAATCTCGCGAACGAGGTGCAGCACCTCTACCGCCAGCTTTACGATCTGCAAACGAACGCGAACCGCCAGATTGAACAGCGCGTCGCGCAGATTAACATTTATGGAAGGGACATCCGCGACCTGAACGAGCGCATCCTCAAGGCGGAGGCGCTTGGCGACAATCCCAATGACCTCAAGGACCGCCGTGACGCGCTTATTGAAAAGCTTTCAGAGCTGGTCAATATTTCGGTCGGGCGCAGCGATACGGATGAAACGATTGTGTATATCGGCTCGGAAAATTTTGTGCAGGGCGAGGTGCTGCGGCCGCTGGAGGCGCGGCAGGACCCGGAGAATAACGGCTATTACAAGGTCGTGTGGCGGAAAACCGGCACCGACGTGACGATCAAGGGCGGCGAGATCGCCGGGCTCATCGAGGCGCGCGACAAAATCATCCGCGAAAACATCAACGACATAAACGCCTTCGCCATCAATCTCGTCGATCTTACGAACGAGGTGCACCGCGACGGATTTGGCCGCAACGGCGAAACGAACGTGGATTTTTTCAGGCACATCATGATAAGCGATAATGTCGAGGGCAATCACGATCTCAATAATGACGGCATTGACGATGTGACCGCGATTTTCAAGGTGTCGGGCGCGAATAAAATCGACGCCTCGGCCGCAATCGGCATTACCGGCACGCTGACGTTTGTGCAGAACCGCGAGCCCGAGGCGGAGACGCAGATCGACTATGCCGCGAGCGATACCATGTACACGGTGATGAAAAAAATAAACGATGCGAATACGGGGGTCGTCGCCTATCTCAATCACAACGGCCAGCTTGCGCTGAAGGCGACCGTTGCGGGGGACAGCGACAAGAAGAACTTCATGATCCGGCATCTCGAGGATTCGGGACAGCTTCTCGTAGGCCTCGCGGGAATTTTAAAGCAGTCGGGCCCGCAGGGCGCCTTCGATTACCGGCGCGTCAATGACATAATGAAACTGCTTCCCGACCGCGAACACATTACCATCTCGCCGAAGTACAATCCGGCGGCCTACATTGCCGTATCCGACGCCGTGGCATACGATGTTGACCGCATCGCCGCGGCGCGCGGTCGCGATCTGGGCGGCACTGGCGACGTGAATACGTCGGATGGCGTGGGTGATGGCAGCAACGCGCTTCGCATCGCCAATCTCCGCCACAAAAACGCGATGGTCGACCGGAACGTGAATTTCAACGATTTCTACGTGTCGCTCGTGTCCCGGATTGGGGCGCAGGGCGAGGAAGCGGCCGACCGCATCAAGAACCAGGAGACCCTTTTGAAAAATTTAGCCAACCTCCGCGAGTCGGTTTCGGGAATCAACCTCGACGAGGAGATGTCGAATATGGTGGCCTTCCAGCACGGCTACAACGCGTCGGCGAGGGTAATCAACGCGATGGACAAAATGCTGGAAACCATTCTGAGGATAGGAGTGTAAGCCATGCAGCGCGTAACAAACCAGATGATCAACAACACGATGATTTATAACCTGAACCGCCACCAGGCGGACATGGACAAAATACAGGATTCGCTTGCCACGGGAAAAAGCGTGCGCATGCCGCGCGACAATCCCATCTCCGCGACAAACCAGATGCTCTATCGCACAACGCTGACGGAGGTCGAGCAGTATATTCAGAACATCGCTGAAAGCAAATCGAGGCTCGAAGAGGCCGATTCGTCGCTGCAGTCGATCACCCGTATTTTTCAGCGGCTGCGCGTGCTGACGGTGCAGGGCGCCAACGGTATTTATTCCAGCTTTGAACGCAAGGAGGCCGCGGCCACGGAGATCAACGAGCTTCTCGAGGAACTCGTCGCGATCGCAAACAGTAAAGGCGCAACCGGCAAGTCGATCTTCGGCGGCTTTGAAACCGGCACCATAGAAACGCCGAACCCCTTTGTCCCCATCTACCAGACGCTTACCGCGGGCAACCAGGGCGACGCCATGACCGGCGTCGAGTACCGCGGCAACATAGGGAAGATGCTGCGCGAGGTGACGAAGGGCGAATACATGGAGGTGAACGTTCCCGGCAACGAGGTGTTCTGGGCGACCAACCAGGTGCTGACATCGAACAGGGACGCCTCTCAGTACGTGTCGGAAACAAGCCAGGCCATCCGTATCGACGGAAAGGAGATTATGATTTCCGCGGGCGACAATCTCGATGTCATAATAGACAAGATTAACAACGCGGGGCTTTCGGTCCGCGCGTCCAGGGGCGGCAGAAATAACCTGATAATGGAAACAACGACACCGCATCAGATATGGCTCGAGGATGCGGGCAGCGGGCGCGTGTTCAAAGACCTCGGCATGATCAACACGGCGTATCCACATCCCCCGAACAACGTCGATTCGGCGGTTACCGTGAATGGCATGTCCATCTTCGAGATGGCGATTCAGCTTCGCGACGACCTTGTGCGCGGCGACCAGGAGCTTGTGGGCGGCCGCGACCTGGGCCTGCTCGATATGGCGCTCGACAATGTGCTGCGCCATACGGCCGCCATCGGCGCCAAGCAGAACCGCGTCGAGGAGCTGCAGAAGCGCGCCGAATTCGAAAAGAGCAATGTGCTGTCAATGCTTTCGCAGACAGAGGGTATCGATGTCGCGGAGACCATGATGAATTTCAAATGGCTCGAGACGGTGCATCAGTACGCGCTGGCGGTGGGTGCGCGGAGCATACGGCAGACGCTGATGGATTTTCTGCGATGATGACGCATGGAATTAATTTAATTGCAAATAACCACGCAACGTTTATATTGTCACAAGAGGAGCACTGAATTGCAGCGAAAAATTCTGACAAAACCCTTCGGCGAAATAGAGGTCGATGAGCGCCAGGTTGTCGTGTTTCCCGACGGGATACTGGGCTTCGATTTCGTAAAGGAATTCGCCATACTTGATTTTACCGACAAATCGCCGTTCAAGTGGATGCAGTCGCTCACCGAGCAGGGACTGGCGTTTGTCATCATCCGGCCGCAGGATTTTATGCTGAATTACGAGCTCGTGGTTTCCCAGGGTGATATCGAGGCGGTCGGCGCCGATGAGCCGGGATCGCTGCTCGTCTTCGCGATTGTGACTATTCCATCCGATCCGTCGGATATGACAGCGAACCTGCAGGGCCCGATCATCATCAATCCGAAAAATAGAACGGGGCGGCAGGCCATATCCCTGAGCGATAAATACAGGGTGAAACACAGGATACTTGACGAAATGAAAGCCGCGGCCATGAACGAGGAATAGCAATGCTTGTACTTGCACGAAGGCTTAATGAAAGCATTATTATCGGCGATGAGATTGAGGTTGTCGTCATCGACATCAAGGGCGACCAGGTAAAGCTGGGCATCAAGGCGCCCAAGGCCATTACCGTTCACCGCAAGGAAATCTACGATGAAATTCAGCAGGAAAACATCGCCGCGGTCAGCTCCGATTTCAAACCGGACGCGTTGCGCGGTCTTTCCGACTTTTTCAGCAGGGAAAAAAACAAGCCAACAGGCAAGGATCCAGATAAAAAATAATGAGCCATTTATTCTCGTTGCAATATTTTACGGGACTGTTCGTCCTGTTTGTTTCTATTTTTATTCTTCGTGAGCTTGTCGCGTTTTTGCGCATTTTGCCGTTAAAGTATGTGCTGACTCCCCTTGTGACCATCTCCATATTCGCATTTGCGATGCTTGCGGTCAGGGCGTTTGGCATGTCCCCGTACACCGCATGCATTATTGCCGGCCTGCTGTTCTCGCTTGTTGCCGATACGCTGCTGATGATAGAAGAAATACACATGTTTATTCACGGTCTGATATTCTTTTTACTGACGCATTGCTGTTATATCGCCGCGTTTTCCATCGGTTACAGCTTCGCGCCCTGGCATGGTGTGCTGCTCGCGGTTTTCGGGGCGCTTGTTGTTTTCTTCTATGGGAAAATACGCGCAAAGAAGGGAGGGCATGCCTTCCCCGTGTTGTTGTACATGTCGGCGCTTTTGCTAATGTGTTTTTTCGCGTATTCGCATGTGCGGCACGGTGACGCGACCCTTGGCGTGTTGCTCCCGGCCGCGGCGACGCTGTTTGCCATTTCTGATTCTGTGCTTGCAGTGAATACTTTCATAAAGAAAATTCCCCACAGCACGGTGCTTACATGGTCGCTGTACGCGCCGGCGCAGTTTTTTATTGCCGTATCGTGCTTTTTCTGAGTATCTTCCGCACGAGCCTTGTTCGAAATGCCATGCGTGAGTGTTCCGCACGTGAATAAAGTGGCGCTATTTTTTGCGCGCCGCTGTAGTTTTGTATATGCGTGAGTTACGCAATTTGTCGCATTTCCCCATCAAGGGGGGGATGTGTTGTTTTATATTTGCCCGACTCACGTTATATAGAAGCCGTACAAATCCTTGATAGCGGAAGAACGCATATGATATCATACCGTAAAGCTGCCATGACGCTATGCTGCAGT
>DHPI01000015.1:10370-11581 GCA_002407865.1 Spirochaetia bacterium UBA5368 | reverse complement strand
CTATGCTGCAGTGTGGTGCTTGTGTTTTTTTCGTATGCGGGGGCAATTGCCTTTGACGATGCCGAGTTGCGGCGGCTCGTTGCGGAAAACAACCGCGACACACGTCTGGCTGGGTACAAAGATAACGAAACGACCCTGAAGCTGAAACTCGACGTGCTTGAGGTGATAAACCGCAACCGGGAGCGCCACGGTCTGCGGCCCGTACAGCTTGACATTCTGGCCTGCCGCGTGGCCAGTAAAACCGCGTCTGAGGCGGTGAAGGGCGGTTATTACGGCCATTACAATCTCCGGGGCGAAAAACCGTATCACCGTTATGCCTTTGCAGGCGGCCTGGATCACGCATCGGAAAACGCGTCTATGCGGTGGAGCTCCGCGCCGATGACGAAGGATTACGCCGGTGTGCGCGGCTTTATCACGGAGGCGCATATGGCCATGTACAACGAAACGCCGCCGAACGACGGCCACCGGAAAAACATTCTCGATCCGTGGCACACGCATGTGGGACTCGGCTTTTCGCTGGTCGATAACGATTTCCGCTACTACGAGCTGTATATTGACCGCTACCTCGAGTTTGACGCTGTGCCGCAGGCGGTGAAGGCGGGCGACACGGTGAAGGTGTCGGGGAAGGTCGCCGCGCCGGGATATGGCGTGTTTTACGCGATCGCGTATTACGAGCCGTTTCCCTCGCCGATGACGGCTGCGGAGATCAGGGGGCGGGGATCGTATCCTGATTTCACGAACACCGTCGCGGCGAATATCGCGTTCTGGAATTTAACGTACGACGACGCGACGAAGCGCTTCGAGGTGGGTTTTCCAACGGCGAAAAAGGGCCTGTATTACCTCCACATCTATGTAAAGCGTGGGCATACCGGGAAAGAAACCGCGTCGTCGGTAAGCACGCGCGGACTTGCGCCGGTATCGGGAATAGTGGTGCGGGCCGAGTGACGCGAAGGCCATGATATCCGTTATCCTTACTTTCATTGTTTTTCCCTGACAGGATGCAGAGTGTATAATCCAGAATATGCCACCCGCGTGTTTTTCACTCCCGGTAATGACTGCAACCGGTTTGTTCCTCGCGGATCAAGCCGCGCTCTTCGCCGTGAAGATCATCGAACAACGCGCAAAACCGCGCTCACCCGAATCGCGTAATCACGCCATTTCCAGCTGTAACGTCCCCGGTTGAGATATATGCCGCTTTTGTGCGAAGATTA
>DHPI01000015.1:9384-10237 GCA_002407865.1 Spirochaetia bacterium UBA5368 | reverse complement strand
GTATTATAATATTAATAATAAATTAATGTTGACTCAGTAATATTTATATAAAATATGTGCTACTAATTAACAAAATTATTATTTCCTCATATAAATTAATTTATCAAATTATTGCTTTTCGTGTTGGAGGGTTCAATGAGATTGCGCAATGTTTTCGCTTTCAAGCATTACGGTGCGGCGGCGCTATGTGTTTTCTTTTTGATTATGGCGCAGGTATCCCTTTCGGGGCAGACTCCCGAAAGGGCGGATCCCAGTGATATGGTGAACACCGAAGCAACGAAAAAAGATCCTGATAAAGAATTGCCCGGGAAGAAGAAGGAAACCTGGAAAAGCGAGCACAGGCATGATGACAAGGGGATTATTGTCACGGCGACGAAAACCAGAACGCTTGCCGATAAATTGCCGGTAACGGCGTATACCGTCGATCGCGATGATATAGAATCCCAGCCCGAGTACGGCAGGAACAATTACGGCGAGCTTGTGCGCAATGTCCCGGGCGTTAATGTCGCCCAGGCTCCCATGACTGCGCCGCCGTGGGTGAATATGCGCGGTACGGGATATTTTGTCGGCAGAACCCTCTATCTCCTGGACGGGCTTCCGGTTGCCACATCCACCACCCCGATGCTGACCACGACGATCAACAATAATGACATTGAGAGGATCGATATTCTTCTCGGGGCGTCGTCGGCGCTGTATGGATCGAACGCCTCCGGCGGCGTGATAAACATAGTAACACGGCAGGGAAGGCCGGGTATGGGCACACATGTGGGAACCGGCTACGGGAGCCAGAATACATGGCGTCCCCACGCCGGCATCGGCGACAGGATGGGCAATTTTCACTATTATGTATCGT
>DHPI01000015.1:6098-9263 GCA_002407865.1 Spirochaetia bacterium UBA5368 | reverse complement strand
ATTTTCACTATTATGTATCGTATTCGGGCGACTATTCCGACGGTTATAAAATGCAGCCCGTGGACCAGATGCGCGCGCTGTATAATAGCGGAAAAAAAAGTTATATCAAAAGCGCATCGCTTGAAAACAACGAATACCGCTCTACGCACTGGGCGGCAAACTTCGGTTGGGAAGATGAAAACGGCGCCGGTTTTTTCGTGGCGTACAATTTTGCAAATTTGTATGTAGGCGGTGGACAGAAAAACGCCATTTCGCTTGACAATGGGAACCAGGGTGTCGGAAGCGTCAGGGTGTATACGCCGATAGGCGACTTTATGAAGATCACCGCCACGGCGGGTCACCAGTTCTGGGACAGGCCGGGCAAATCAAATAAGGGACTCAGCCTTGTGGGGGGGAATCTGGTTTTTGATCCGGCGAAACAGTTTGCCTCCGAATCGAAACTGGTGAGAATTCCCGCCGAGCTTCAATCCGACTTTTATTTCGGCAAAAGCGACATCCTTACCGTGGGAGTCTTTTACAGCACGGAAAAAATGGAAAGCGAGATCAATGACTGGGTTACCGGCCAGAACAAGTCAAAGAGTAAAACCACCACCGACCAGTACGCGTGCTATATCCAGAATCAGTTGTTTCTTCTTAATGATCGGCTGACCGTGCTTGCGGGATTGCGCTATGACGGATGGCGGTACTATGACATTTACGACAGCGCCTCGGATCCGAAAGATCCGGAGGGCATGTACAAGGATACCGTTACCTACCGGGGAGGAATAAAATACAAGATAAATGAAGTATTCGCGGTGAGGAGTTCGGGCGGGACCGCATTCTGGCCGGGGGCGTCGAGCTGGTTTTTCAAAAACACGAATGCGGGAAATACATGGAACGAAGCCAACAGAAATCTGAAGCCGGAAAAAACCTGGATGGTCGATGCGGGCCTTGAATGCAAAATCCGTGAATGGGGAACCTCTATGAGCATTACCCCGTATTATGGAAGGATTACGGACATGATTCTCTACCGGTACGACCAGCACCCGACCCTTCCGGCGGTCAGCATTGTGCGGACGCGGAATGTGGGGGAGGCTGAAATATACGGTGTTGAATCGGTTGTTGAACAGAGAATTTTTGAGCGCATCTTTCTGCATGTCAGTCATACGCAAAACCATTCCCGTATCGTGAAAGACCCGACGCCGTATGACGGCGTGCATCCCAATCTAAAGGGAAATCAGATATCCAACGCGCCGGACTACCAGGGGAGCGCGGGAATCAGGTATTTCAATCCCGCGGTGGTGAACATGCAGGCGACATTGCGCTATTCGGGCCAACGCTATTACGACAACGATAATACCGATCTTCCCTGCTATAAAATGAAACCGTTTCAGACTGTCGATATAAAGCTCTGGAGGGATTGGACGCTGTATGAATCCCTGATTGTCAGCGCGGCGTTTTCTTGCAATGACGTGTTTGATGAAACGTATAATTCCGAGTTCATCTATGTGAATCCCGGTCGAACATGGCAGGTAAATGTCGGCGCCAGGTATCTTTATTAAAGCATTCCGCATGAATGCGATGTTTCATTGCATAAAAAGACTTTGCCCGGCGCTGGCCTGCGCCGTTGTTGCGGTGTGTGCGTCGTGTAACGGCGCGAATGCCCCTGACAGGGCGGCGCTCGACGCGATACCCGCCCTTGTCGTCGGTGTCGGAAGGGACTTTTACGAGGGTCCCGCAAGTGAAACGTATATTCATGGCAGCACCTGTGTATGGGAATCGCTTACCCGTCTTGACACAAATATGCGTCCGGTGCCCGGACTTGCGGAAAGCTGGAGTGTGCGCGATGGTGGCAAGGTATGGACGTTCACTCTGAGAAGCGGCGTGCGGTATCACAACGGGAGCGTTCTATGCTCGCGCGATGTGGTCGATAATTTTATGCGGCGCAAAAACCATCCCAGATTCGATTCAAGGGGCATTTGCAGGGAAATTGAATCGGTGAGGTGTAATGGCGGCAGGAAGGTGGTTTTTGCGCTGAAAAAGCCCATCCCCTTTTTCGCCTCCATGCTTGCGTATTATGGAAGCCCGATTCTGCACCCTTCGGCGTTTGGCGGGGATGGCAGCATAAAAAACGCTATCGGCACGGGGCCGTTTAAAATCGACCGGATAATACCGGGACGCGGTATCGAAATTTCCGCGTTCGATGCGTACCGGGGAGACGCCCCCGCGTATAAAAAGATATATTTCAGAAATATTCCCGACGCGCAAACGCGGGTGTACGCGCTGTTGAAGGGGGAAATTGATGCGATTATCGATCTGGGAGGCATCCTCCCGGAACAGGTGAACGAATTGAAATCCTGTCCTGATATTATTATTCAGAAACAGGGACTGGCAACCACCCATTATTTATTTTTTAACTGCCGCCGGTTTCCATTTTCCGACGTGCGGGCGCGATTGTGGCTGGCCCGTCGAATCGACAGCGAGCGCATTGTGCGGCTGCTGAATAATGGCGCGGGAATACCCGCCCGTACGCCGTATACGCCGCTGGCGGCACAGTGGGTGTGCGATGAATACACGCCCTGCGGCGTTCCCGATCACGGGGCATTTCCGTTGCGGGATCGTCCGTTGATACTTTTGCTGCATAGCGGAGTGCTTCAGCGCCTTCCCTATGTGCAAATTGCCGAGGTTGTGGAGCACATTTTTCGAAACGGAGGCGTGCCTGTCAGAATTCTGGTAAAGGAGGCCGGCGCCTACAGGGAATTGTTGAAAAGAGGCGATTTTGACATGAGCATCCAGCCGCGCAATCTTCAGACGGGCGATCCCGATTTTTTTTACTCGAATACCATGGCCGGCGATGGCATTCAGAATATGGGGTATATGAACGCGCAGGTCGATGCCCTGATCGGGCGCGCCAAATACGAGATGGATATCAACCGACGGAAGTCTCTGTATTGCGCGCTGTCCGCAATCGTATGGAGGGACATGCCGTTCATCCCGTTGTACCATGACGAGGCTTTCTTTTCGTACAGAAATACCGTGTGCGATCTCGGCATGGACGCGTCTTTTCGACCCGGGTTGACGCGTGTAAAGCCGGCGCGTATCGACGGGCTGATGAGGGCGGCGAAGCAAATGCAACGGATGATCCCCCCGGGAAATGCGCGGCAAAGCGCCATGAAATCCGCAGGT
>DHPI01000015.1:1075-5970 GCA_002407865.1 Spirochaetia bacterium UBA5368 | reverse complement strand
CGCCATGAAATCCGCAGGTGGATATCCGACAGGATTTTTTCGGCGATGAAGAAGGGAACGGTAACACAGGCCGAATGGAATGAATTCTGGAGTGATGTCTGCGACAGCTACATCGCCGTTACGGGCCACACGTACGAAATGGGCCGGGTTCTTGCCGAATATTGCATGCGGGCGAGGATAGTCGGGAACGATAGTACAATCCTGGATATCGGCAGCGGGCCGGGCATCTTCGCGATACCCCTGGCGGAAAACGGGTGCGCCGTTACCGCAATAGACCCGGCCGCCGGCATGTGCGGTGTGCTGTCCCGCGAGGCGGCGAACGCCGGTGTGTCGAACATCAGCGTTGTGTGCCGTGAATTTCGCGGCTTTGTCCCTTCGGCGAAATATGACCTTGTGCTGGCCGCGTTCTGCCCCGTTATGAGGGAGCCGGACTGCGTTGCGATGATGGAAGAGATGTCCGGGCGTTACTGCGCGTTCGTGCTGAGCGCGTGCCCCGATGCTTCGGAATTCAGAAAAGCGCTCTGGCAAAAAATATTTGAGCGGCCGTGCGATGCGGAGCTTTCCGCGGAGGTTCCCCTTGCTATGCTTCTCGACCGGGGAAGAAAGGCCGCCTGCGTCAGTCTTCCGTATGCGGTTGAAATATGCCGACCGGTCGAAGTGTTCGAACATTTCTATTCTCGGTATTTTCGCCTGTTCGGGGGGGCGGGAAAAAAAGTTGATGCCGTGATACACGCGTTTTTTAACGATGTTGCATGTGATGGATATATTTGGATGCGGTATGACAAAAATCTGTCCCTGATATGGTGGGAAAAAAATGGCTGACAACAGGGAAACCATGGCCGGCGGTATCCGTATTGTCGCACGCTCCGTTGTCACGGTTGCCGCCGTGATGCTGGGAGTGTCCATCATTACCTTCGCGATGCTCTACCTTGCGCCCGGCGACCCGGCGGACATACTGTTGAAAAGCTATGAGGAATCTGCGGCGCCCGAGGCGCTGGCGGATTTAAAACGGGATCTCGGAATCGACAGGCCGGCGTACGCGCGATATTTTACCTGGCTGAAAAGGGCGGTTGTTTTCGATTTTGGCCGGTCATTCAAAACGGGAGAACCCGTTAAAGATATTATCTTTGAACGTTTTCCCGCCACGCTGGCGCTTACCGTTTTAACTTTCGGGTGTATGGTGTTTGCGTCGCTTGGAATGGGCATCGCCGGCGCGCTCTGCCGCGACCGGCTGCCGGATATCCTGTTGCGTGTATTTTCAATTCTGATTGTGTGTGTTCCCGTTTTCTGGCTGGGACTTGTGTTGCTGTACGTGTTTTCGCTGAAACTCGATATCTTCCCCCTGCTGGAGAAACGCGGCGTCGCGCATCTGATTCTGCCGGTAGTTACGCTGGGCGCCGCCGCGTCGTCAATATACGGCCGCACATTCCGCGCGGTGATGATAGACATCCTCCAGCAGGATTATATAAAGCTGGCGCGCGTGAAGGGAGCGCCTGCCCGGTATGTCGTCGGCAGACATATCGTGAAGAACGCCATGATCCCGATGATTACGCTCTGGGGCATGAGCTTCGGCGGCCTTCTGGGCGGCAGCGTAATAGTCGAAAAAATATTTTCATGGCCGGGGCTTGGCTCCCTCGCGCTTGAGGCGATATTCTGTCGCGATTATCCGGTTATACTCGGCTATGTCGTTTTCATGGCGCTTGTTTTTGTCACGGTCAATACGGCAGCCGATGGCGTATGCCGCGCGCTCGATCCGAGAATCCGCTACGGCGCGTTGAATCGCGGATAACGGCAGCATGCGAACTTTTTTTAAGAACAGGCTCTTTGCCGCGGGCGCCCTGATTATATGCCTCCAGGTTGCGGTTGCCGCGCTGGCCCCGTGGATAATGCCGCATGATCCCTTCGACATCAATCTGGAGAAACGGCTCACGGCTCCCGCCCGCGAATATCCGCTTGGAACGGATGCGCTTGGCAGGTGCGTTCTTTCCCGTGTAATGTACGCAACGCGGGTGTCGCTTGGCCTGAGTGCCATTGCGTCGGCCGTAATTGTGGCGGTCGGCAGCGCAATAGGCATGCTTTCCGGGCTGTGCGGCGGAAGGACCGATCGGGCGATTATGCAACTGGTGAATGTCATGCTTGCGTTCCCTTCGCTCATTCTCGCGCTCGTGATTTCGGGCTTGATCGGCCCGTCTCTCAGGGGCGCGGTGGCTGGGGTGGCGATTGCGGGGTGGGCGCCGTATGCGCGGCTTGTCAGGGGAATGACGCTTGCCGCCAGAGAAAAGGAATATGTGACGGCCGCGTCGTTTCTTGGAACCAGAGGAATTAGACTTGCCGCGCGGCATATCTTTCCACAGATACTTCCGTCGCTTGCCGTTCTGTCGAGTTATGAAGTCAAAAGTGTCATTCTCGCTATTTCCGGACTGGGTTTTCTCGGGCTCGGGGCGCAGCCGCCCACGCCGGAGCTGGGCGGTATGCTCAACGAAGCGCGGCTGGTAATGCTGTCGGCGCCGCACCTGATGGCCGCGCCGGGCGTTATGCTTTTCATAACGGTTCTTGGCTTCAGTCTTTTCGGCGAGGGCTTTCGCGATATTTTTCAAATAAAAAAATAAAAGGGCTGATCCATGGAGCTTGTGAAAGTTGACGATCTGCGTGTGCGGTTTAAAACCGCCAGGGGTTGCGTACGGGCCGTTAATGGCGTAAGTTTTTCAATCGGGAAAGGACATGTGCTGGGTGTCACAGGCGAGAGCGGTTCGGGCAAAACAATTACCGCAAGTTCTATTGTTCGCATGGTCGACGCGCCCAACGCGGTAACGGAGGGGGCGATATGGTTTGAAGGTGAAAACATTCTTTCATCCTCATGGAAAAAAATGAAACAACTATGGGGAAAAAAGATATTCATGATTTTCCAGAGCCCGTCTGCGGCGCTGAATCCAACCCTGCGGGTGAGTTCGCAGCTGGCCGAAATCTATACGGCGCATTACGGCTGTTCGTGGAAAACCGCGCGGAAAAACGCGTTCGGCGCGCTCCAATCGGTGGGAATCGGCCCATCCCTGGCAGGGGCGTTCCCCTTTCAGTTGAGCGGAGGTATGCGGCAGCGGGTGTTGATCGCCATGGCGATTGCCCTGAAGCCTATGCTTTTGATAGCCGATGAGCCGACAGCGGGGCTCGATAACGAGTGCCGCGGCGCGATTTTGAACATGCTGAGGCGGATGAACGAGAAGGAAGGCACGTCGATTCTGCTGATAACGCACGAAATGGAAGATCTGCGCAAACTTGCCGGCGCTGTGGCGGTAATGCATCATGGCAGAATTGTTGAGCGGGGTGCGGTGGATGAAATTATTACCGCACCGCGTCATGTTCACACGCGGCACTTGATCGGCGACATGCGCATACTGCCGGGGAGATGAACGATGGATGAGCGCCGGCCCCGTCTGAGCGTAAAAAATCTTGAAAAAGTGTATTATACAAGCCGTCGGTTCAGCAACCGGCGTGGGCGTATCATCGCGGTAAAAAATGTCAGCTTTGACCTGTATGGCGATGAAATCCTGGGACTCGGGGGCGCGAGCGGTTCCGGGAAAACCACCATGGCGAGGTGCATTGCCGGCTGTGAGCGGCCCAGCGGGGGCGTGGTTCTATATAACGATACAGATGTAAGCGCTATAGGAAAAAAAGATATTTTCAATCTCAGAAAAAAGATTCAGATGATATGGCAGGACCCGCGCAATTATCTCAATCCGTATATGACGGTTGAGAATATAATAAAGGAACCGATCGACAATTACCGCGCTGTCGCGGAAAAAGAAAAAAAACGCTGCGTTATCGAATTGATGCGGTGCGTTGAATTGGATGCCGCGCTTGGGGGCCGCCGCCCGCACGAGCTGAGCGGCGGCCAGTGCCAGCGTGTCGCTATCGCACGGGCTCTTGCCGTGGAGCCCGAATTGCTCATTTGCGATGAAATTCTGAATAATCTCGATGTTTCCCTGAAGATTAAAATACTTGACCTTCTGCTGAAGTTGCATAAAGAGCTTCAACTGGCCTGTATTTTTATAACGCACGACATGTCGCAGATCCGCTATTTGTGCTCGGAGGTAATTGTAATGGATGCGGGCGAAATCGTGATGCGGGGCCGGTTGCGCAAGTCCGGATGAATAAATTGCGGCCGGAAGATTTGCGTTGTCGTGGTGTAGTAATTATAGTATATTGTATTAATTTCACCGACACAGGAGGAATCCCATGTGGGATTATACCGATAAAGTAAAAGATCTGTACAAGAACCCGAAGAACGTGGGTGTTATCGATAACGCCGATGCGGTGGGCGAGGTTGGCAGCATCGTGTGCGGCGACGCACTCACGCTCTATCTGAAGATAGAAAACGATATTATAAAGGACGCCAAGTTCCAGACCTTCGGCTGCGGCAGCGCTATTGCGTCGTCGTCGGCGCTGACGGAGATGATCATCGGCAAAACCGTGGATGATGCGGAGAAGATCACGAACCGTGATATAGCCGATTATCTCGGCGGGCTTCCCGAGCAGAAGATGCACTGTTCGGTGCTGGGCCGCGAGGCGCTGGACAAGGCGCTGGCGAACTGGCGCGGCGTTGACATCGGCGGGGACGAGCACGTGGAGGGCGAAATTGTCTGCCAGTGTTTCGGCGTCACCGATACGCTTGTCCGCAAGGTGATCCGCGAGAACCATTTAAAGACCGTGGAGGATGTCACCAACTATACCAAGGCGGGCGGCGGCTGCGGGTCGTGCATCCATAAAATCGAAGACATTTTAAACGAGGAATTGAAGAAGGAACCGGTTGCGGCGGTTGCGCGGAAGGCGGAGAAAAAGCCGCTTACGAACATCCGGCGCATGCAGCTTGTCGAGGAAACCATAAGCGACGTGATACG
>DHPI01000015.1:0-940 GCA_002407865.1 Spirochaetia bacterium UBA5368 | reverse complement strand
CCTGATACGGCCCATCCTCCAGAAAGACGGGGGCAACATCGAGCTGGTGGATATTGACGGCACGAAGGTGTACGTGGCGCTTCGGGGCGCATGTTCGCACTGCCTTGTGTCCGATGTAACCCTGAAAAACCTTGTGCAGGAAAAGCTGCGCGAGTTTGTCGCGGATGATATCGATGTGATAGAGTCGAAGTAGGAGAATTGTATAATGAATAAAAATGTGTATCTTGACAATAACGCGACAACCATGGTGCATCCCGATGTGCTCGAGGCAATGCTTCCCTATTTCAGCGAAAAATATGGCAACCCGTCGAGTATGCACGATTTCGGCGGGGCGACCGCGAAGGACGTTGAACATGCGCGGCGGCAGGTGGCAGATTTTCTGGGGGCTGAAAACGACTATGAAATAGTGTTTACCGCGGGCGGATCCGAATCGGACAACCTTGCCATACAGGGAACGCTTGCCTTTTACCACGACAGGCGGCACATCATCACCACGAAAGTGGAGCATCCCGCAGTGCTCAATCTCTGCCGCAAGTACGAGCATGAGGGCTACCGCGTGAGCTATGTGCCCGTCGACCGAGAGGGAAACCTCGATATGGACTTTCTTCGGAAGGCGGTCGACGACGATACGGCGATTATATCCGTGATGC
Source organism: Spirochaetia bacterium UBA5368 (assembly GCA_002407865.1). GTDB lineage: Bacteria > Spirochaetota > UBA4802 > UBA4802 > UBA5368 > UBA5368. Next base: position 290 of record DHPI01000015.1, on the reverse strand, counting down.
ACGCGAATAACGAGACCGGCGTTATCTTTCCCGTTGAACAGATCGGGGCGCTGGCGAACGAGCGCGGAATCCCGTTTCACATCGACGGGGTGCAGGCGGCCGGCAAGATCCCGATCGATGTGAAAAAAATCGGCTGCGATCTGTATGCCATATCCGGCCATAAGTTTCACGCGCCCAAGGGCATGGGGGCGCTCTTTGTAAAACGGGGCACAAAGATGCGGCCGGTGTTGTACGGCGGCCACCAGGAGCGAGGGCGGCGTCCCGGTACCGAAAATGTTCCCGGTATCGTG
>DHPI01000036.1:8791-12332 GCA_002407865.1 Spirochaetia bacterium UBA5368 | reverse complement strand
CCCTAAAGTTCTACTGCTACCTTGATACCGATAGCGTCTGTAAAAATAAAAGTGTTGACGTGCGTGTTGATATTCATATTCTTTACGGTGCTGTAAGGCCAATGAAAAACGGGATTTATACCATGGTTATCCGATATATTCTGCGAAACATCAATTTTTCCTTCAAGGAAATGATCCACAACATCCCCCGTACGCTCCTTTCGAGCTTCGGGATCGTGTTTCTGATCGCGTTCGTCGTTTTTTACCTTTCAATGCGGCAGGCTGTTAAGGAATATATCGGGGGGAAGCTCTTCGGGTCACTCCAGATAAATGAAATTATCGTATCGCCGAAGGGGAGCGCCGACGAAAACGTGATGTTTTCCATGACCGCGAAGCAGGAGGCCATAAGCCCCGCCAAGGTGAAGAAAATACGCCAGATTGAAGGGATTGCGTCAATCGATGCGATACTGAGCTTTGATTATACGACACGCATCAGGGTTGATGTCATGGGACGGTCCATGAGGACGTATGTGCCCGTGTTCGGCATAAGCAGGGAGTTTCTCAAAAAGAGCGACAGGCACTGGCGCGATTTTAAGGCAGGCGCGACTGTGCCGGTGCTCGTTCCCAAGTACGCCCTCGATCTGTACAATAATTACGCCTCCGCGCGCGGGCTGCCCCAGTTCGGAGAAAGGGCGCTTGCCGGTTTTCCGCTTGAGCTGAACGCAAAGGGGTCGCCGATGGACCCCGATTCGAAATCGTATACATTTCCGGGGACCGTTTTCGGTTTCACCGCCGAGGTGCCGCTGCCCGGCCTGATTGTTCCGTCCGATTTTATCACGAAATTCAGCAGCCAGCACAAAAGCGACAGGGGGCCGGGGTATTCGCATGCGAAGTTGTTCGTCAAAGTGAAAAACGTGAAAGACCTTCCCGAAATATCCCGCAGCATCCAGAAACTCGACTTAAAAATAGAATCGCAGCAGGATGTTGCATCGCGCACAAACCGGGCGCTCGCCATTCTTGACGGATCGTCGCTGTTTATCATTACGGTGTTTCTTCTGCTGACCGTCATCGCGATATTCAACTCGTATCTTACGATTGTGTATCACAGAAGCTATACGTTTTCCCTGCAACGGGTGGTCGGTATTTCCAAGATCAGGATCATATTGACGTTCGTGATTGAAGCGGCGATTGTCGGAGTATTTTACGGCATTATCGGATATTATATGGGGCACGTGCTTATCAACTATCTGTCCGCGAATATCGGCAACTGGGTGCCTGCACTCAAAGGGCTTTCGTTTATAAGCAAGCCCGACGGTCTACTTGTCATGTCGATCGGCCTGTCGGCGCTGCTCTCGTCGGTTTCGGCGCTGGTGCCGTCGATTTTTGCATCGAACATGAATCTTTTTAAAGCGGTACAGAAATAGCACAGCATATTGATACGTAGTGAGAGGCAGAAGGGATATGTTGCGGATTGAAAACGTCAGCACCTCGTTTGGAAAAAGAAAGATTCTCGAAGAAGTGAATTTTACGGTCGAGGATAACTCTATAATCGCGATTACGGGAAAATCGGGAGCGGGCAAAACGACGCTTCTGGGCATAATATCGGGACTGCTGAAGCCCGACAGGGGAAGGGTGATCTATAACGGGCAGGATATATTTAAATGGGGCGATTACCGCCGTTCCACCTTCCGCAACAGGGAGATTGGCTTCGTGTTCCAGTTTTTCAACCTGCTGCCCGATATGACATCGTACCAGAATATCGTATATCCGGCGATACTTAATCCCGCGTCGCGCCAGATCAGGGAGCAGGTTGATTACCTGGTGGAATACCTTAACCTGAAGGCGATAATCCATCAATATCCGTCGACGCTTTCCGGCGGCGAGCGCCAGCGTGTCGCCATCGCGCGGGCCATCATCAACAATCCGAGGCTTATTCTTGCCGACGAGCCGACGGGCAATCTTGATGAAAAATCGTCCCAGGACATTATCTCGCTTTTCAAGACGCTGCGCGATACAAAATCCATGAGCATCATTATCGCCACGCACGACGAAAGGCTTGTAAAAAACGCGGACACGAATTATCATATCGACGACACTGTGCTGACGGATCGTACTCCCGCGCCGAAAGGCGTTCGCACCGCGCCCAAAAAGACGGCGAAAACTGCGAAAAAAACCGCTAAAAAGGCATGACCGCGGGACAAAAATCATTTATCCATAAGGCGCTCATCATACTCGGCATCGTCGCGCTGGGTGCTTCGCTGCGCCTGTACAGCCTTACAAGCGATCCCCCCGATTATCTTTCGTGGAGCGCGGCGGTGTACGTCGACGAGGGGTACAAGGCGCTCGACGCGAGGAATACGATTAAATACGGGGCGAACCGCTGGTCGCAGTTCGACGAATACGGCGGCCACAAGGAATCGTCGCGCGTGATATACGCCGCCCAGCTTTGGATCTTCAAACATTTCGGCCTTAGCATACTTAATCTGCGCTATTTCAACGTAATTCTTTCACTTTGTATTATTGCGATATTTTTAGCGACGATATCCGCCTATTTTCCCAAGCGCACGGTTTTTCTGATCGGCCTGGCGCTCGCTATCAATGTGATATTTCTTTTTCACAGCCGCATGGCGCTCTACGAGATGCCGATGATTTTTTTTGGGGTGCTGCTGCTCCCACCGATGCTGTATTTTTCGCACGGTGAAAACTTCAAAAGCGGCGCCCGGCGCTGGATATACGCCGTTTTCCTTGCGGCGCTCGTCGCAGTCGTCACACTGGTCGGCATGAAAATGAAGGGGTCGTTCGCGATCTACATGGGATCGATACTTGCGGGATTTTTCTTTGCGGTGCTTGTGCCGTATTCGCGGAAGCGAATGCTGCCGCGGATTCTCGAGTTAAAGAACCTTTTTCTCGCCGCGATTGTGTGCATCTTCGCCATATCGTTCATTTTGTATACATTTCAGGCGAACCTCGGTTTCCAGGTGCGGTACCTTGGCAATCCACTTATACTGCTCGGTAAAATCTGGTTCATGGAGGTGATATATCTTCAGCCAAACACCTTCATCTTCTGCGTGTTGTGCGTGATCGCGGTATTGAAGATACTGTTCAGCGAAAAATATGTCGGGTACGGAAACGAAAGGCTGCGCCAGTTTCAGGTCGATATTTTTTTCACGATACAATTTTTGTTTTCGTTTATCGTCGTGTACATGTCGTCGTACAGCCCTCTGAGGTATTTTCTTTTTTGTGAAATCCCGATGCTGTACCTTGCCGCCCGCTTTGTCGGCAATTACACGAATGAGTTGAAAATAATAGGCAGCCCCGCGAAGAAAAAACGCTCCCCTGTCGCGTCTGCGCTGATCTTTTTGCTCGTATTTTATATCATAATGCAGTTCATTATTTTTATCGTGATGCTGTTTGTCAGTTATGAGAACCGCAAAATCATATTCGACCAGTTTTATATGAACCTGTCGCGCGGCAATCTGCTGAATGCGAACGCCTATTACGTGTTTACGTTGATGCTGCTGGTCATCCCGGTAGTCTATTATATAACGAAATATTTCAACGA
>DHPI01000036.1:0-8672 GCA_002407865.1 Spirochaetia bacterium UBA5368 | reverse complement strand
ACGTGGTCGGGTTTATCAAGCGGCACGTCTCCAGCAAGCTGATGGTGTTTCTGCTGATCGAGATACAGCTCATCTACCTGCTGAGCTGGCAATTTAACAAGACCGACCGGTTGCGCGAGTGCATGAATTATGTGAATTCGCTCCCCGGCGACAGCGTAATTATTGGCGACTGGGCGCCGATGGTGGCGTTCGAAAGCGACATGCGTATTATCTACTCGAATCCCGATGACAGGCGAAACGTGAGGAATATTGCGAAGCTCAGGCCCGATTACGTGGTTGTCAAGTCGAACAAGAACGAGGAGGATACCTATAACCACTACGACCCCGGCCTTGTTGACCGCGATAATTTTCTCTACGGATTTTACGTACAGGGTTTTGACATCCGCATCTACCGGGTCGATAAGTACCGCAAAAAATAACCGGCACCTGCGCGCCGGTTATTTTTTGAATACTACTCAACGAAGGGCGTAGGCCCCCTTGTTTCTGCCCCACGTATATCACTCGTACACTTTTTCTTCGACCTGGTCGGCATGCACCGCGTCGAACTCCACGTCGCGCACGTTTTCCTTTGAAAGCACCTTGAAATATTCCTTGTACCACTCGTTTTGAATGATCATCTGCTGAATTTCGTTTGTGCCCACCCATATCATCGAAAGCCGAATGTCGCGCAGAATTCGCTCTATCGGGTACACGCTGGTGTAGCCGATGCCGCCCATTACCTGCATGCAGTTGTTCGCGACCTCCCATGCGGTTTCGGTGATGAACTTTTTCGCCTCCGATGCCATTCTCCTGACGCGGCCCGCCGAGACCTTGCCCGAGTCGACCGCGCGGGCGGCGGCGTAGCCGATGGCGCGCATCGCGTCCATTTTCAGCGCGCAGTCAGCCACCTTGAATCCCACAGCCTGGAAGTTCATGATGGGCTGGCCGAAGGCCTTGCGCATCGACGTATAGCGCGTTGCGATCTCGAGGGCGGGGCGCACCGATCCTATGGTCATAAGCGCGGTGCCCAGCCGCTCGGGGATCATGTTGGTCATGAAGACAGGGAACCCTGCGTTGATGCCGTTCAGCGCGTAACGCTCGGGCACGCGCACGTCATTGAAAATCACGCGCCCCGCGCCGCCGCCGCGCACGCCCATAAGGCCGTAGATGTATTTCGATTCGACGCCCGCGTCGCGCGGCACCATGAAACATGTCATGCGTTCGTGGGCCCGCGCGTCCGGATTCGTCACGGCGTAGACCATAAACCAGTCGGCGCCCTCAGCGCCGACGATGAAGCGCTTCTGTCCGTTGATCACCCAGTCGCCGCCGTCTTTGCGCGCGGTCGTCGCCGCGCCGAAGAAATCCGATCCGCCGCGCGGTTCGGTGAGGCATTCGGCCGCGTACACGTCGCCTTTAAGCAGCGGTACGACGATCGCCTGCTTCAATTCGTCGGTGCCGAATTTTGCTACGGCCTCGCACACGATGTCGGCGCCGACGCCCCAGAGGCACGCCAGCGAGTAACTTGCCACGCCGACCTCCTCGGCAACTATGCCGTCGTCGACCCATCCGAGGCCGCGCCCGCCGAGTTCTTTCGGCAGCCGTATGCCAAGCAGGTTGCGGCGCCCGGCCTCCTTCAGGTACTCGTGGGGGAAATGGAGCTTTTCCGCGTCCATATCCAGAATCATCTCCTTCGGCACCCACTTCGTAAACGCACGCGCCTCGTCGCGCAGCTTTAATTGTTCGTCAGTCATCATGAAATCAAACATATCCGGTCCTCCCGTCCCTGTATCAAAATTTTATAACGTATGAATGCTGGTGCGTGTTCGCTGGCTGTTGCCGCCGCGCGTCAGGCGATGCGGTTGCTTTTCCTCCATATCTTTTGCGCCTCTGCCGCCTTGATGAGTGTATCACGAAAATCCGGGTGGGCAATGGATATCAGTTTCTCCGCCCTTGCCCATGTCGAATCCCCCTTGAGCGATATCCATCCGTACTCGGTTACGATGATGTTTACCATCTGCCGCGGAACGGTCACGATGGTGCCGGGCTCGAAGAACGGCACAATACGCGAATGAATGCTCCCGTCGGATAGCGTATAGGTTGACGGCAGGCAGATAATGCTGCGGCCACCTTTCGACCAGTACGATCCGAGAACGAAGTCGAACATGCCGCCGTTGCCCGATATCTGGTTGAATCCCATACTTTCAGCGTTGATCTGCGAGTAAAGATCAACTTGCAGCGCTGAATTAATGGATATGACGTTATCATTCTGTTTAATGATATTCGGATGATTGATATATTCCACGTTGCATGAAGCAATAACAGGGTTTTTGTCCATAAACTCGTAAAGTTTCCCGCTTCCGACCGCAAATGTAAACGCCATTTTTCCACGATCCAGCGTTTTTCGCGCGCCGGTAAGTTTTCCCGCTTCGTAGAGATCGGCATATGCGTCGACCAGCATTTCGGTGTGACAGCCGAGATCTTTCAGATCGGAATCAACGAGAAATTTTCCCACCGCGTTCGGCACGCCGCCGATCCCGAACTGGAGGCAGCACCCGTCGGTAATGTGCTCCATCACATGCGCGGCCATTTTCCGTTCGACATCGGTCGGTTCCGGGAACGGGATCTCCAAAAGATCTGGATTGTCGCCTTCCACCACATGGGTTACCTGTGATATGTGTATCCGCTCGTTTCTGCCTCCCGGGCAGTAGGGGAGCTTCGAGTTCGTTTCGACAATAACCACATCCGTGTGCGTAAGGGATGTGTAGGTGGATGAATTGTGCAGCCCGAAATTGAAATACCCGTGCTCATCCATGGGGCAGGTCTGCACGATGGAGGCGCTCCGTTTCGGCGTACCCACGATATCGGGGTCGTTGATGCAGTCGCTGTAATAGCGTTCGCACTCTGAATAGAGGATCGGGTTGTAGAATACATTGCGCATTTGCGCCTGTAAAATACGGCTCAACGGGCTGAAATGAAAATCGTTATAGGTGAATACCTTTCCTTCCGGGTCGCGCGTAAGCACTTCCGGTATCGGCGGCAGCGTTACGGCCGCAAGGATGGTGATGTCGCTGAGCTCGTCCATGCGCGCGGCGAGCGCCCGGTCGCATAGCTGCGGCTTCCCGTTAAAAAAACCATAGTCAACCCAGAAGCCGGGCTTTATGGAGCGAACCGCTTCTTCCGGCGTACACAGCTTTTCACGATATAACTGCATGATGTCGCGTGGCATTGTTTTCCTCCTTTCTGTAAATGTAAATTGCCTATATTCTGGAATCCGTTATGAAGCAAAGCTCTCGTCCATGATCGCCAGCGGTGTAAGATCGCCGCTTTTAATCGATTGCGCGGTGGCGTACACCTCGGGAAGGACGTTGATAATATAAAAACGAGCGGTGTGCAGCTTGCCCTGATAAAACGCGCCGTCCCTGCTCTGTGCGAGGAACTCTTTCAGCGCTTTTTTATCCGAGCTGTCAATGCCGTGTTCGGCGAAAAGCGCGTTCAGCTTTTGCCGTGCGATACCGGCCTGCCATAGCAGAAGCCATCCTGTGATGATCTTTCCCATAAGCATGAGAAAGGGGTAGGCGTGCACGATCGGCACCATGAATTTCCCTTCTTTGCCGCACTGAAAAAAGAACATTCCCATGTCGGCGAGGAGGCCTGCCGATTTCTCGACGTCCGCCGCCAGGTCCGTCAGCCCTTCGAGATTTTTATATTCGGCGATAGTTTTGTTCATTTCGCCGAGGAAATTCATAAAATTTGCGCCCTTTTTCTGTGACAGCTTTCTGCCCACAAGGTCGAGCGCCTGAATGCCGTTCGTTCCTTCATAGATCGATCCGATCTTGAGATCGCGCATAAACTGTTCAACGGGATAATCCTGACAGTAGCCGTACCCGCCGTAGACCTGAACCGCAAGCTCGGTGATTTTAAAACCGATGTCGGTGCAGAACGCCTTCGTGATGGGCACGATGAGCTCCATAATGCCGTGCCACTTTGCCGCTTCTTCGCCTTCCGAGGCGTGTTTTCTGTCGATGGCGAGTGCGCACAGGTACACAAGCGCCCGCATCCCCTCCACGTGGCTCTTCATCCACAGGAGCATGCGACGTACGTCGGGATGCCGGATGATGGGCACCCGCGGCGCGGAAGGATTTTGCATGTTCGCGAGGTCGGCGCCCTGCAGCCGTTCCTTCGCGTAGTTCAGGGCGTGAAGGTATGCCGCGGATGATGTCCCTAATCCCTGCAGTCCCATGTTAATGCGCTCCTCATTCATCATGTTGAACATGATTTTCATGCCCTGCCGCTCTTCACCGAGAAGCTCCCCGTAGCATTCGCCGTTGTCGCCGAAGCTCATGGCGCAGGTCGCGTTTCCTTTAAGCCCCATCTTGTGCTCTATGCCGGTGACGGTATAATCGTTCCGCCGGCCGAGTGTGCCGTCGTCGTTCACCAGGTACTTGGGAACCAGGAATATGGAGATGCCCGCAGTTCCCGGCGGATCGCCTTCAATGCGTGCGAGAACGGGATGTACGATGTTCTCGAAGAGATCGGAATCGCCGCCCGAGATGAATATTTTAGAGCCGAAGATGCGAAAGCTTCCGTCGCTCTGGCGCACGGCCTTCGCTTTAAGGTTGCCGACATCTGAGCCCGCCTCGGGCTCAGTGAGCACCATGGTGCCCCCCCAGCGGCTCTCGAACATCTTATCCATGTATTTGCGTTTCTGCTTTTCAGATCCGAATTCCTGAATCAGATGCGCCGCGCCGATGCCGGCCCCGCCGTACATGTAAAACCCCATGTGAAAGATGAAATTCTCCTGGGCGGCGGTGGCGACCACATAGGGGAACCCCTGGCCGCCGACATCAGTTGACTCGGCAATGGTAAACCATCCCCCTTCGACGATGATCTTCTGCAGCTCGTGAAAGCAGGCGGGAACCTTCGCCTGTCCGTTTTCCAGGCGGGCGCCCTCGCGGTCTCCCTGCATGTAGCGCGGGAGCATCTCTTCTTCGCCGATTGTCTGGGCGAGATCAAGGGTCATTTCGAACATGTCGCGCGAATAGTCGCTGAACTTCGGGGTATTGAACAGCTCCTGAATTTTTAACATTTCGTACAGTACAAAATCCTGATCGCGTCGGTCTGTAATCAAACTCATTGTGTTCCTCCGTTTCAATGGCGCATATACGCCTGGTTTCCGGCCGCTGACTGCGTCACATGCCGGGTATGCCGGTAAATACCCCTTCGGATCGACTTCGTTTCGAATGATCTCAAGTATTTCGGGCAATGGCATTTCCGTCACGGGAATCTCGCTGCCGGGCTGAACAAGCTCGAATCCGCAGGCAAGCTGACGCAGCTCAAATGAGACGCCCGGGTGCAGCGATTTAATGCGCATCCGCCTGGGTGCCGGCCCGAAGTCGAATACTGCGGCCCGCGAAATCACAACGGCTGGCCCCGGGCTGGGAAGTCCCGCTTTCTTCCTCCAATCCCCGACGCTAAGATGGACGGGCGATGTTATGAAGTCGACCTCCCGTACAAACTTCTGCGGAAACTGAAGCCCAGCGAGGATCATGGTGCGGCAGAGCGGCGAGAGATCGTTATTGCCCCCGAGCCAGTGAGGCGGATATCGGGATTGTTGAAGTCCGCGCCGATCATATGGGTGTTGACATTGCCGTACATGAGGGTAAGGTTTTTTGGGGGCTTCCTGATTGTACTTGAACTTACCCATGGTGTCCTCCACAGATGGTATGAAAACCGGGAATACGCCGCGTACGCGGTTTTTCCCAAGCGAAGTAACGTCAAGAAACATTGCGTATAACAATATGTTATAATATATTAAATATTGTTATAGAGTGTCAAGAAAATATTACGGGATTTTATATAAATATAACAGAAAGTTGTAATATCTGATTGTAAAATATAATTGAAGTTTTTACACTGAAAGACCACCATACGCCGATTACATCACAGGATTTGGATATATGGGATTCAAGGAAATTGGGAAAAAAATCCAGTTGGCCCGCGAGGAGAAGGGAATGACCCAGGCCGACCTTGCCGAGCGGCTGGGGATTACTCAGGCTGCCCTTTCGAATTACGAGCTTGGCAAGAGACGCCTGTACCTTAATCATATCCAGATGGTCGCGAGGGTACTCGACAAGAACGTGAACTTTTTTATATCTCAGGAAGACGGATTCCGGGAAGAGGATAGCGTTGCTCCCGCAGACCGTGAGCGCACAGAACATGCCGTCGCTGAACGGATTCATCTCCTCAATGAAGAAAGCATGCAGCTTCTCATTGATTTTCTGAACTATCTAGAATGGAGGCAGAAAAAGTAATGATCAGGCGCACGGAATCCCAAAAAGAAGAACTGCTACGGGTGCGCGATTTCGTCTCACGATTAGGGTTTGCCGCATCCGATCGCGATGGCGACGGCGCGATTACGCGGCGGCTTTACAACGAGCATGCCGCAGAGAAATATCAGGCGATGCTTATTCCGCGCGATCACGGCGGCAGGGGAGATGATTACCTTACCGCGGGCATCATATGCGAGGAGTTGAGCTATTACGGTATTGGATTTATGCCGGCGCTGCTTACCACGGTGCACTGTGCGGAGCTTATCAAGATAGCCGCGACGGAGAAACAGCGCGACGTGTATCTTGACGCTATCGCAGACGGGAAAAAAGTGTTCGGCTTTTGCCTTACCGAAGAAGCGGCCGGTTCCGATATTTCGGGAATCACGTGCGAGGCAAGAGAATCGGACGATAGCTATATCATCAGCGGCGAGAAGAGCGTGGTCATCAACAGCGCCATAGCCGATTATTTCATCGTCATCGCCTCGACGAACCCGGCGGCGGGGAGAGCGGCCCTCAACGCATTTGTGGTTGACGCGTCGCTGCCCGGCGTCGATTGCGATAATTCACGATTCGACTTCGGATTCAACCAGAGCGTTATTGGCAGTGTCAGATTCAGGGATGTGCATATTCCGAAAGAAAACATTCTCGGTGAAAATGGAAGCGGGTACTTTCTGGTGATGGAGACCTTCGACAAGGGGCGCCCGCTCGTCGCGGCGGCGTGTACCGGCGCCGCCCGGAGGGCGCTCGACATCACGGCGGCGTATACGAAGGGGAGGTCGCAGTTCGGAAAAGAGCTTTTCTCGTTTCAGGGCGTTTCGTTCAGGCTTGCAGATATCGCCACACGGATACGGGCGGCGAAACTGCTCTACCGAGACGCCCTTTCGCGTATCGACGAAGGAGCCGAATTTAGCATGGAGGCGTCGATGGCCAAGCTGTACGCCAGTGAAACGCTGCGCGATGCCGCCGAATTCGGCCTGGAGATGCTCGGCTATCGCGGTTTCTCGGGTGATTCCGAGTTGCGTAAAATATTCAACGACGCCCAGCTTTTGATTTCGATTGATGGTTCGTCAAACGTTCAGCGGATGGTCATTGCCTCGCAACTTTAGCGTAGAGCACAATTTTTATGGGCGTAAGGCCCCATAGTCCTGACAAACAGGATGTCCTAATGCAGCGAAAAATGGTTTTGCCTGTAGGTAAAAATAAAGAGAATTAGAGCGTTATGCGTGTCGCCTGTCGGTTTCCATCGAAAACGTTGCATAACCGGGGATTGGTGCGAAAGGCAAAGCGCCATGACTTTTAGTAAGAACATAAATGCGGAATAAGGAACATTTCTTAAGCCCGCGCCCCCGGCCCTCTCCCAAAGGGCGCGGGGAGAAGACCATCACTGATGTTCTCGGCCATGTATTTGAATATTTCCTCGGTGAATTCGCTCTCGCCGAAGGCAAAAAGGGCGGACAGTTCTATACGCCGCGCAGTGTTGTTGAACTTCTTGTGGAAATGCTTGAGCCCTATAAAGGCCGCGTATTCGACCCCTGCTGCGGTTCCGGCGGCATGTTTGTGCAATCGGAAAAATTTGTGGCCGAGCACAAGGGCAAAATCAACGATATATCCATTTACGGGCAGGAAAGCAACCAGACAACCTGGCGGCTGGCAAAAATGAACCTTGCCATCCGCAGCATAGGGTCCTTCACCCTTTAATTCAGTTTCTTCAAAGGATGTGTTTCTCAGGTTTTTCACATAAGTTGACAGCTTATGCTTTTTACCGTGCTCCGTAAACTGGAATACCCTATTGCTCTTAAGCGCTCCTATAAGCTCAAATTCACGACTCTTTGCAGCTTTTACTACCTTCTCTGAAGTGTACCAGCTGTCCACTAAACAATATATCTTTTCATCTCTAAACGATTCAAACTTCTCTATCAATTCACATGCTATATCCGGCTTTGTTTTAAAAACTTTGCCCGATTCAGATGCTACGCGTTCACGTTCATTGAGATAAAATCGAAAATCATATGGAAATGATACATCTCCCCTCCTGTAATGACTTGTCGCCAGACAGTGACCATATACAGTTCTACCTTTTGAATGCGAATAATGCCAACCAAGACCCTCTATCTTTTTCGGCTTTCCCTGCTTCTCTATCACTGTATCATCTCATAATGGGGCTTAAAATTAATACTATTTTTTGTCCCATTATCTTTTTCTTTTAAAAAACGCCTAACTCAAGAAGTTAATATAATGCTATATGTGAATAAATAATTGACAAATGTTATAATATGAAATATTCATGGGAAAGTTTCGTATTCCTTGAATGGCTAAATTTTAGCGTTGAAAAAAGGATACCCCCATGAACAGCAGATACCTCCG
>DHPI01000018.1:24486-30885 GCA_002407865.1 Spirochaetia bacterium UBA5368 | reverse complement strand
GGATGACAGGGATGCCGCGCATGTACAGGGCCGCGACATACCCTGCGAAATCGCCCGTCACCCCGCCGCCCACCGCCAGCACGCACGAACCGCGGGAATAGTGCCTCTCAAGCATCCATTCGAGCGCCTGCCCGGCATGCCGGTAATTCTTGTGCTCCTCGCCGTCGGGCATTACAAATACATCATGGTTCGGAAACGCGGCAACGCATTCGCGCACATAGTCGCCATGAAGCTCCCACACCCGCTCATTGACAAACAGCGCAAAACCGCGGCCAAGCAATTCCGAAGCGTATCCGCCGGTTTCCGCAAAAGCGTCATCACCGATAAGAATATCATATACGCTTCCGCCCGCTGTGGCTTTCACCTTCTTCAGAGATTCATCCATTTTTTCCCAATATACGTATGCGAGGTATCCTTACCGGCGCACAATTTTTTAAGCTTTTCCTTGAAGGGGGGGAATACGATGATGGAATTCAATTCATTCGGGGAAAAAAACCCGTAGTCGTACAGCCGCTTGTCCCTGCCAAGCTCGAGCTTGCCGCTCCGCCGCATGCAGAAAAAACAGATATTGACAATGTGCCGTTCGTTGTCCGGGTCTATCGAATCGCTGACAAACGCGATGTCTCGAACATCAACGTTGATATTCAATTCCTCCTTCAGCTCCCTTTGCAGCGCCTCCTTGAGGGATTCGCCAAAATCAACGCCGCCCCCCGGCAGCAGCCAGTACACGTTGCGTTTTTTTCGATGCGCAATGAGAAGAATTTTTCCGTCTTCGACGATAACTGCGGCAACCCTGATGCGGGTATTTTTAAATTTTGAAAAAATCAAATGAGGTTTTCTCCGCGTTCAATTTTTACCAGCGCCTTACCCGCGGCGTCCATTTCCGCCCTTCGCTTGCTTCTTCCGCTGCCCTCGGTTACGCCCTTTCCCAGCACCAGGAGACGCACAGTAAATTCTTTCTGGTGATCGGGGCCGCTTTCATCGATAACCTCGTACTCGGGTCTTTCGTGGTATTTTTTCTGCACATATTCCTGCAGGGTTGTTTTCGGGTCTCTGAACGTGGAGAGGCTGTCTATTCTTTCAATATCGCGCTTTAAAAGCGAAAGCACGAACTTCTTGCTCGCCTTCAGGCCCGAATCAAGATATATCGCCCCGATGACCGCTTCCAGCGAATTTGCCAGTATCGATGGGCGCGTTCTGCCGCCGCTCATCTCTTCCCCGCGTCCCATCAGCAGAAAGCTTCCGAGATTAATTTCGTTCGCGACCTTGTACAACGTCGCCTCAGAGACCACGGCAGACTTAATCTTTGCAAGATCCCCTTCGGGGTAATGCTCGAAATGCTTGAACAGGTATTCATTGACCACAAGGGCAAGCACCGAATCGCCCAGGTATTCCAGACGCTCATTGTCTTTTGCACCCGGCCCGGCTTCATTGAGAAACGATCGATGGATAAGCGACCTGTTTAACAGGCTCTTATCCTTGAATTTGATTTTAATGATTGTTTGCAGCCTGTTCAGCTGCCGGTAGCGGTTTTTTTTCTTATTGTGCTGTAGTTTATCATCATCAGCCATTGAAACTGTGTTCCTTGCAATACGGAGGGTTGCTATCTGAGCTTCGACTCAATATATTTTATTGCGTCTCCAACAGTAATGATTTTTTCGGCGTCTTCATCGGGTATTTCAATGCCAAACTCTTCTTCCAGCGCCATCACCAGCTCAACAGTATCAAGGGAATCCGCGCCAAGATCATCGACAAAAGAGGCGTCCTCGGTTACTTCAGCTTCTTCAACACCGAGCTGATCGATAATTATCCTTTTAACTTTATCAAAATCAACCGCCATTACCGCACACCCCCTGTCATGAAATCCATGCTGACGTCCCTTTGTATCACATCAACCACATCATAAAAGCCATGCCACACCACACGGCCCCATGAACGCTTTACGCCAACTGTAGCACACGAAAAAGATTAACACAATTACTTTTTTTGTAAAGCGGAAGACACGCGTAATCTTCCGCATATCGTCTGGACTGGTATCTTATTTCTTATCCTTGATCTTCACGCTGGGTTCAACAACCAACTGACCTTTGTAATGCCCGCATTCAGGACATACCCTGTGGGGCATTACATACGCCCCGCATCTTGGACACGGCCTCAGGTTCGGCGTGCCGATGGCATCATGTGACCTTCTCATACGACTTTTAGACTTTGATTTTCTTCTCTTTGGTACTGCCACGGTACAACTCCATATTTAGTATTTTATTATTGTCACGCATCATCTATCCGAACGGCAAAAATATCGACAGGAAACACGCCCCTGAAATGCTGTCATTATAAATACGCAACGATTATGTCAAGTTATATTTACGGCAACGCTTCCCCCGAGCGTAAAATGCCCCTCTCGGAGCCTTCACTACCCACCGCACGTATTCAGCCTTCCTCAGCCGTTGTGCAATCCAAGTAAAAAAAGCCGCTCCCGGGCCATCCGGGCAAACCTCGACTGTGGAAACGCAGTAACAACACGGTTATAATTTTCACGCGCCTTGAAGATATCCCCCTGTCGCTGGTAAATTCTGCCAAGGTCGTAATAAATCTGATCGGCAATAACGCTTTTGCCGTACTTTTTCTCAAGGCGCACGTATGTCTGAAGCGCACCGGCGAAATCGCCAAGCGATTCGTAACTGCGGGCGGCCTGTTGCATCGCCATGGGCGCAAAAAACGATCTCGGGGATTTTTCTGCAAATTTAAGATAAAAGTTCTTCGCCTCTGCATACAAGCGCTCGCTATAATACAGACCGCCAATCACAAAATACCCGTTCTCGTGGACGTATCCCCACCATGATTTCTGGACAATACCCTCCAGTTCGCCCGCGGTTTTTTTGCAATTCGCGATGCGCGCCTGCGGATCGCCCGCCGCGCCGGAGTTATAGGCGTCGAGCACCTGTTCAAATTTCACCAGGCTGGCGTTCTCGTGGGCGTTGTGTACAATGATTCCACCCGTAATCAGCACGGCCAGCACCAGCACCGAAATACACCCGATTACAAATTCCTTCCTGTGCGTGTTGATATAATCCTTCACGGCCATGAGGGCCCGCTCGATTACATTCCTTGTAATTTCAATCTCGCGCTTTTCCATGTGCCGATTTTTTATTCTCCCTGCTTCATTTTTATCAGGTCGCCGATGGTCACCCTGTTCGAGCTCGCGTTCTTCAGTATCCTGTTCAATTCCTCTTTTTCTATGGCCGCTTCATAGTGCTTCATCGAAAGAGAAATTCTCTTTCTGTCCACATCCACACCCTGCACGATCGCGTTAACCTGGTCGCCAACTTTGAAATTTTCATTGAGATTCTCTATTTTTTTGCGCGAAACCTCAGAAATATGCACAAGCCCTTCCACATCGTCCTCAAGCCGCACAAAAAGCCCGAACGGCACAATGCTCGATATCGCTCCCGACACCCTTGAGCGGGGCGGATATTTTTCGCGCAGTATTTCCCACGGAGACGGCGTCAACTGCTTTATCCCACAGGCGATTCTCATTTCTTCTTTTTTAATTTCGAGTATCTTGAATTCGACCATATCGCCCGCCCGGTATATCGACGAAAGGTCTTTCTTTGTATCGTCCCAGCTCACGTCCGAGACATGTACCAGGCCGTCGATATCCTCTTCGAGTGCGACGAACATCCCAAAGCTGACAATCTTTTTTATCGGACATTTGTGAACTGAACCGACAGGAAACCGCTCATGGATTGTATCCCATGGGTTTTCGGTAAGCTGTTTAAGGCCAACTGAAAGCCGCCGATCTTCCCTGTTAATGCCAAGTATCATGACCTGTGCGGAATCGCCCTTGCCAAGAATATCTTTTACCGCCACATTCCGCCTGGTCCACGACACATCGGACGATCCGAGATATCCCTCGACACCGTCCTCAATTTCGATAAACGCACCCTGGTTTGTCAGCGTTACCACTTTACCGGCGACACTATCGCCGACATTATAGCGGCTGTCAATTGACGCCCACGGGTCCTCTTCAAGCTGCTTCAATCCAAGGGATATTCTGCCTTCTTCTCTCTTTATATCGAGCACCACAAATTCCCTTTCTTCATCGGGCTTTAAAATGTTCTTCGTCTTAAATACGCGCTTCCATGTTATATCGGTTTTGTGGAGCAACCCCTCGACACCGCCAAGGTCTACAAACGCGCCGTACTCAACAAGCCTGGTCACCCTGCCTTTGATCCTGTCTCCGGGCTTGTAATTCGACGCCAGATTCTCCCACACCTTTTCCTTCTGTTCGTCGCAATACTCTCTGCGCGACAGGAGGGCGTTTCGCTTTTTATCATCAACGTTTTTAATTTTAAACGTATAGACCGTGTCGCCCGGCTCTCCCTTTTTCCCGCGGAGATCGCCGGTCTGAGAAAACGGAAGGAACGCACTGACGCCATCACAGTCGATTATCAGCCCTTTGCCCGCGGCGCCGGATATTTTTCCCGACACATATTCATTTCCATTTCTGTACGACTCGAGAAACGCCCGCCAGCTTTTTTCGGTACGCGCCGCGGAACTGGAAAATATATACATGCCGTCTATCATGCGCTTGTCCACCAGCATGATATCGATCACGTCACCGACGTTTGGACGCGTTTCGAATTCGTTAAGGCTTACTCTGCCGTCAGATTTCGTTCCGACATTCACATAGGCGAAGTCCGCGTCGATGGTGACGATTTCACCCTGTATAACACGGTTCGGTTGAATAACATCCAGCACGGAATTGACGACGTTCTCCATGCTGATGCTATCATCAAATTTATCGCTTACATTTTCCATACGCCCTGCCCTGCGTCGTAAATTTTATACTCAGTTTTTTCGGGTTTTCGCCGTGGAATTCCGAACAATATCAACCATACTTTGCACCACATCCTCCATCTCCATGGAAGATGTGTCTATATAAAACGCATCGTCCGCCCGGACAAGCCTTCCGAACGGCCGCGACATATCCTCTTCATCTCTACGGATAATCTGTTTTTTTATGGCGTTTACGTCAACCGTTTTTCCCTTTTCCTCGTACTCCAGAGACCTCCGCAACGACCGAATCTCCACGGATGCATCAAGAAATATTTTCACGTCCGCGTCGGGAAACACGACCGTTCCGATGTCCCTGCCGTCCATTATAATCGAATCCCGCATCGACCACCGGCGAAGCAGCGCATTGACATATTCCCTGATCAGTGGATCATCGGACACGATGCCTATATTTTTCGCGATTACCTCATCCCGTATTTTATTCGATACGTCGGCGCCGTTTGCATATGTCGTCAGCGTACCGTCAGGATTGAACACCTGCGTTATTGACAGACCGTCGCAATCCTCAGCATAACTTTTGCCGCGCGTCAATCCCCCGTATTTTTCAAGCAGAAACCATGTCACCGTACGGTACAACGCCCCCGAGTCTATATATTTTATTCCAAGCCGCCGGGCAGCTTCGCGCGATACGCTGCTCTTTCCGGAGCCGGCGGGCCCGTCCACCGCAATTATCATTGCATACTTCCTTTAATTGATCTTTTCCCTGTAATTCTTTACGGCGTTAAAAAAGCGCCGGAGATCGTCGGGAGCGGTCTCAACTCGATCAAGCAACCGCGCTATTTCATCGAGTTTTGCGGCATATGCGGCAAGCGCGGCGCGCACATGTCCCGTGTTTGTACGCAGTATGTCGGCCCACATATCGGCGCTGCCCATCGATATCCTGGTAACGTCACGGAAACCGTTTCCGATAAAGGATTGCACATCTTCGCAATTGCGCTCGCGCACCACGTCGACAAGCGCGCACGCAAGCAGATGCGGAAGGTGGCTGGTGCGGGCGACGATCGCGTCATGCTCGTCCGCGGCCGTTTCCACAACACGGGCGCCCAGCGCCTCCCAGAACGCGGCGATGACAGCAATATCCGCACGGGCGTTTTTCGCGTGCGGCGTGACAATCACCGTCGAGCCGCGGTAGAGCCCGGCGCTGCTGTGGTCAAAGCCCATTTTTTCCGATCCCGCCATGGGATGGCATCCGATAAACCGCGCGGCGTTTTTCTGCTTTTCGGCGTGACATACAACCGCGCCCTTGACGCTGCCCACATCGATAACCAGCGCGCCGCTCCCGAGATCGGGCCTGTTCAGCAGATTCGTAATAAGGGCGAGTGAAGGAATAATCGGTGTCGCAATGACCGCGAGGTCGACGCCCGCGAGGTCGCAGTTTTGGATCGCGTCAACGCGGTCGACATATCCGTCTTCAACGGCTTTCCGGATCGTCTGTGGATTTCTCGCGTATACATCGATTCGAATCCCGGAATTAATTTCCCGAAGGCCTTTACAGATCGAGCCGCCCAGCAGCCCCGGCCCGATAATCGCAACTTTATTAAA
>DHPI01000018.1:22578-24253 GCA_002407865.1 Spirochaetia bacterium UBA5368 | reverse complement strand
CCAACCAGCGTCTGTTGATCGATCGTCTGCTGGCCGTCGGAATGCGCGTTTTCCGGTTCTGGATGGGCCTCAATCATAACGCCGTCCGCCCCCGCGGCGACAAACGCCATCGCCGCCGCCGGTACGTAATCCTTGATGCCCATCGCGTGGCTCGGATCGCCGATAACGGGAAGATGGCTGAGGTCCTTGATAATCGGCACCACCCCGGCATCGAGCGTATTGCGGGCGATATCCTCAAATGTCCGTATGCCCCGCGGGCATAGAATGACATTCATATTCCCCTGCGACAGGATATACTCCGCCGACATAAGAAATTCATTGACCGTCGCGCTCATGCCCCTCTTCAGCAGCACGGGTTTATCGATTTTTCCGACCTCTTTCAGCAGATTGAAATTCTGCATATTGCGGGTTCCCACCTGCAGCACGTCGGCATACTCAGCAACAAGCTTCACATCGCGCGGGTCCATTACCTCGGTAACAATCGGCAGGCCCGTTTCCTTCTTTGCCTGCGCGAGATACTTGAGGCCGTTGATGCCAAAACCCTGAAACGAATAGGGCGATGTTCTGGGCTTGTACGCGCCGGCGCGGAAGAGCACGGCTCCCGAGTTCTTCACCATCCATGCGTGCTCCACAACCTCTTTCTCGCCCTCGACGGCGCACGGGCCCGCAATGACGACAATTTTTTTTCCGCCGATTTCGACATTGTCGACGCGGATCACCGTCGCATCGGGATGTGTCTCCCTGCTTACCAGCTTGTATGGCCGCAAAATCGGTTTGACAAACTCGACGCCGGCAAGCGCCTCGAGCGGCTGTTCGCGGAGGAGGTCTTCATCGCCGATAACGGTGATGATCGTTCTCTGTATGCCGGTGGATAAATGCGGCTGCAGATTCAGCGATTTTATTTTATCGACGATATGATCGATTTCTTCGCGGGTAACATTCGGTTTAAGGACAATCAGCATAGCATGCTCCGGTTAACGAGGGGTAATGAGGTCAGCACACGCGGTCATTTTTCCGCGGGGTAGGATCCCAGGATTTTAAGGAATATAAGCTCCTCCTTCATTTTCTCCATGGCCTGCCGCACGACTGTAGTATCCTTGTGACCGATGAAGTCAATGAAAAAATTATACTCCCACATCTTTTTCTTGTCGGGCCGCGACTCTATTTTTGTCATATTTATCCCCGCATCGTGAAACGGGCGCAGAAGGTTGTACAGCGCCCCCGGCCTGTCGCGAACCGCGCACACGATCGATGTCTTGTCTTTCTCCGTCGGAAGGGTATCGCTGCCGCCGATTACGAAAAAGCGCGTATAATTCTGGCGTGAATCCTCAATCCCCGACTCCAGCACGTTAAGTTTATAAATAGCCGCCGATGTTTCCGACGAAATCGCCGCGGAGAACTTGTCCCACGACGCAGCCTCGGCCGCAAGCGATGTCGAGGCGACATTGTGCAGCTCAACGCCGGGCAGGTTTTTGCGTATCCATTCCTTGCACTGGGCGAACGACTGCGGGTGCGAGTAGAGTTTCCTGACCTTTTTCATGTCCGTTTCCACGGAGAGAATACTGTAGGTTATTCGCAGGTATTTTTCACCGACGATCTTTACATCCGCTTCGAGAAGCTCGTCATAGGTATACGTGACCGCGCCCTCGGTGCTGTTTTCAATGGGCACAACGCC
>DHPI01000018.1:21183-22372 GCA_002407865.1 Spirochaetia bacterium UBA5368 | reverse complement strand
TCAAGGAGGGCGCTGTGCGAAAATGTGCCGGCCGGCCCCAGATAGGCAACCTTTACGGGAAGCGCGCTGTTTACCGCGCTGGTAAGGAGCTCTGTATACAACCGGCGGATAATCTCATTTGGTATAGGCCCCCTGTTCGCCGATTCAATCAACGCAAGCAGGCGCGCTCGCTCGGCGGGCGAAAACGCCTCGACGGCATCGACACCGTTTTTTTTCAGATCGTTGGCAAACATCTCGAAGCGTTTCGAGATAAGCTCGATTATGCTGCGGTCAAGTTCGTCGAACTTCCGGTCCATCCGCTGATTCATCCCCCAGGTACGAGAATTCCTTGATCTCGGAAAGCTTTGGCAAATCGGAAAGCCTGTTAAGACCGAAAAAACGCAAAAACTCGTCGGTAGTGCCGTAAGCCAGCGGCCGTCCGGGAAGCTCCTTTCGGCCCATCGGCTTGACGAGATTCTTTTTCATGAGGTTCGCAACCATCATACGGGACGAAACGCCGCGGAGCTCATCGATCTCGGCGATCACCACGGGCTGCTTGTACGCAATTATCGAAAGCGTTTCAAGCATCCCCCGCGAAAGGGTTTCCTTTTTTGAAAATCCCATCACCTTACGGATCTGTCCCGAATAGCGCCTGTTGGTAAGAAACTGGTATCCGTTGGATATCTCGCAGAGTTTGACGCCTCCATCGCGCTCCTCATATTCATCAACGAGCGAATCGAGAATTATCTTCGCCTGCGTCGCATCGATGCCGAGGTTCTTTACAAAAAACGAAATCGGCACCGGATCGTTCGAAAGAAAAAGAATGGCCTCAAAAAGGCCGTGCATGTCGAGTTCGTCACGCTGCTCATTCGCCGCGCCATCGTCCCCTGCGGCATTCGCCGCGTCCGTAACTGCCTCCGCCGCGTCTTCGTGCGCAGCGGTTATTGTATCTTGTATATCTTCCATATCGTCGTTACACAGCTTCAACGGTAAATGCCCTGATTATCCGGATATCTCCAAACACCCGGTGCTGCATGATTTTAATCCGTCTCATTTTTGCCATTTCGAGTATCGCGAGAAATGTTGCAACTATTTCCATCCGCATCGGCTGCGCGGTGAATAATTCAGTAAACAGTACCTGCTCTTTTTGCTTTAAAAGCTCAAAAACATAGTTAATTCTGTCGGATACGAGAATTTCGTCAAATATAAT
>DHPI01000018.1:18301-21066 GCA_002407865.1 Spirochaetia bacterium UBA5368 | reverse complement strand
CGGATACAAGAATTTCGTCAAATATAATTTCCTTCTGCTCAACAACAACCGTCTTGTCCATAACATCAGCGAACGCGCTCAACAGGTCGAACAGGGATACCTCGATCAACTCGCCCTCGCCGGATATTTCTTTCTGGATATTCATTCGCGCGTAAATATCCGACTGCGTTTCGAACCGCTCGCGCATTTTCAGCGATGCGTTTTGATATTTTTTGTACTCAAGCAGCTTCTGTATCAGCTCGGGCGGCAGCGGTGGAACGAAATATTCATCTTCGATGTCCCCGCCGGGGAGCAGCGCCCTCGATTTGTAATACAGCAGGTCAGAGGCCATTACAATAAATTCGGACGCAACCTGCACCTTCATCGCCTCCATGCGTTTCAGATACTGGATATATTGTTCCGTAATATGCGATATCGAAACTTCGGTGATGTCGATCTTCGCGTTCTTAATAAGGCTCCAGAGAAGATCAAGCGGCCCTTCGAAATTCTCAATGTGGATTATGTAGTGGTCCGCCTCTTTCCCGGCAGTCTCATCTGTTTTTGTTTCTATTTCCTGCATTGTCCCGTTATGAAATGTTCAGCATAGCCATTCGGCGATTGAAAACAAACGGAGAGATGGCCTCTCCGTTGTGCAGTATCATTGTAACACGGCGGCATCCGGCACTGACGGACGCCGCGGTAAAAAATCTACGAAAGGGCCTTATCCGCGGCCTTTTGCAGTCTTTCCGGTGGGAACGGCTTCACGACAAAATCCCTCACACCAATTTTAATCGCGCGGGTCAAAAGGTTCTCCTGGCCCAGGGCTGTTACCATGATGATGCGGGCTGAGGGATCGAATGTCAGGATTTCCTCGGCGGCCTGTATGCCGTCTTTTTCTCTCATGGTAATATCCATCGTTACCAGATCGGGTTTGAGTTTCCTGTACATTTCCACAGCCTGATTGCCGTTCTCGGCCTCGCCAATCACTTCATGCCCCCTCGGCACAAGCGCATCCTTCACCAGGGTTCTCATGAACTTCGCGTCATCAACTATTAAAATTGTCGCCATCTCCCATCTCCATTTGAATATATTATAACACCGCTCAACATTACCGGCCTCCGCGAACGGTCCATGTAATCCGTTGTATGGCAGATGGATTTTTCAACAACGGCACGTGTCAAAAATCCCGAACGGAATACCTCTTCACATCAATTATTTATAAAGCTTACACTGTATAAACGCCGGTAAAAGTGTTCAACAATAATTTCATATGCCGCATAAAAATCGCGGGCTATGTGAAACGCTATAAATGTTCAATAATTTTATTGCCAATGTCATAGACAGACACGACCTCGTTAATAGCGCCCAGTTGCACCGCCACCCTGTTCATCCCGTACACCACCGATGTCTCCTCGTCCTGGGCTATTGTGTAACCGCCGCCGTTTTTTATCCTGAGAATGCCTTCGGCGCCGTCCCTGCCCATGCCGGTCATTATCACCGCCACGGAATTTTCCCCCCACGTATCGGCAACCGAGTTAAACAGCACATCAATGGAGGGCATGTGACCGGATACCTTGTCAGCCTTGTACACCCGTATCACCTTCTCGTCGCCGCTTTTCTCCACCGCCATATGCGAATGCCCCGGCGCAATATATCCCCAGCCGGGCATACACGTTTCGCCATCCTCCGCTTCTTTTATATGCATATTCGAATTCGAGTTCAATCTTTCGGCGAACGCGCGCGTAAATCCTTCGGGCATGTGCTGCACCACGAGCACCGGCGAGGGAAAGCTCTCGGGAAACGAATGAAACACCTCCAGAAGCGCGGACGGACCGCCAGTCGACGTGCCGATCGCCACCACCTTCGCGGTTTTCGACTTGTCGCGAAGCATGTCTTCGGGCGTCCGCATGGAGGAATCCTGCCTGCCGGCCTCACGGCGGTGCAGCTTTATCTTCGACCTGTACACCGACTTCACTTTTTTTATCAGCAGCTCGGCGATTTCTTCGATTGAAATCGAAAGAGCCGTGGAGGGCTTCGGGATAAAATCGACCGCACCGTACTCAAGCGCTTTGAAGGTCGCCTCGGCGCCATGCTGCGTCAGTACGCTCATCATGATGACCGGTTTTGGCCTGGTCTCGACGATTGCCTTCAAGCACTCCAACCCGTCCATGATCGGCATTTCGATATCCATCGTAATGACATCCGGATCGAGGGTTTGATTTTTAAAGATGGCGGTTTTCCCGTTGTTCGCGGTACCCACAACCTCTATGTCCGGGTCTTTTTGCAAAATATCCGTAATAACCTTGCGCACAAGGGTAGAATCGTCAACCACAAGGACTTTAATCTTCTCAGGCATGCCAGTTTCAGTCCAGAGTCTTCACAATTTTTTTCAAAGACTCGGTTTCGGGCAGTATCAACAGCTTGCCGATGACCTTATCGTCCTGGTAATAAAACTCTGTATCCATCACGAGCGCATAATCGTTGACAATCGTATGTACCACAAGAATCGAATCGAGTATCGATTGCATGTAATCGTGCACAATCGTCGGCACCGTCGGTTTTATAGCAATCCCTGTTTTTTCGGAAAACACATTAACGACCGATGATCCGACGATATTCGTCACCTCTCTCAGGGCCGACTCGCCGTCTTCATCAAGCTGGTTGGTCATGCCGCTTTCGATGCCGTAGAGCATATCGATCAGCTCGAATCCCGCCGTATCTTGAAGAGCGAAGAGTATGGTGCCCTTGATATCTCCCACAAGCGGCATGTACACGCCGATATACAC
>DHPI01000018.1:17692-18155 GCA_002407865.1 Spirochaetia bacterium UBA5368 | reverse complement strand
GCCGATATACACGTTATCAATCGCACCCACGGTTTCGGGGATTTTTTCAACCGGCATCAGCATCACATCGGGAATCGACAGGTCGATCCGCTTGTCAAGTATCTTGGAAAGCGATTCGGCCGCATTGGCAATACCCACGTTCGCAAGCACCTGCACCTTGTCAATATCATCATCGCTGATCTGGAGCGATTTTTTCATATGATCGTCAGCCTCGCCCCTGTCCATGGTCTGCCGCACGGTTTCTTTCAACTCATCCTTGAAGCTCTTCAGCAAATCGCGGACCTTCGCTTCAATCGCAGCGTCGTCCTCGGATGGTTCGATTTCTTCCTGCGCGGAAGCCTCCCCCGCGGGGGCGGCTTCCGCGGGCTTTTGCTCGGCGGCGATTTTGCTGAAGACGATATCCTCTTTTACTTCTTCACGTACTTCCTCTTTTATTTCCTCACGCACTTCCACAACCGGCCGC
>DHPI01000018.1:13618-17555 GCA_002407865.1 Spirochaetia bacterium UBA5368 | reverse complement strand
CCACAACCGGCCGCTGCGCCGCGGCCGCGCCTGCGGAAAATGCAGGCTCTGCCGGTTTCCGTTCGGGCAGCACTGTGGGCCGCTCCGCTTCGACGGCTTTCACGGCCAGCGCCGGCTTCGCCTCTTTTTCAATAACAACGGGTTTCGCTTTTTCATCGGTACTCGCGCGGCCGGCCGCTTTTTCCGGGGCAGGCACAACCTGCTCTATTTCCGCTTCCTTCGCCTGCATAATCTTCTGACGCTGCCCCCGTGAAAGGCGGTCCTGCTCGTTGATGACCTTGTTGATCATGGACGCGATATCCAGGATGAGACAGATGCTGCCATCCCCGAGGATCGACGCCCCCGCAAGCCCCTCCACAGTGGTATAATTCTGCTCAAGCGATTTAATTACTATTTCCTGCTTGCCTTCGAGATAATCGACGATAAGACCTATCTTTCTGTTGCCGTAACCAACAACAACAACGGGCACCTTTTTCCCGTTCTCGATAGCGCTTTCAATGCCGACAAACTCGTTGAGGCGCAGCAGCGAAAGAATCTCACCGCGCAGATTGATGACCTCATGGCCTTCGATCGTGGTGACATCGGAGGGAGCGATTTTAATCGTTTCAATGACGTCCGAGAGCGGAATCGCGTACAGCTCCCTTTGGACACGCACCATGATCGCGGGAATGATCGCGAGCGTAAGGGGAAAGGTCAGAATAAATCGCGTGCCCATACCCGGCTCGGTCTCTATACTGACACTGCCGTTGAGCTCGGATACAATCTCCTTTACCACATTCATCCCCACA
The DNA here is from genome assembly GCA_002407865.1 of Spirochaetia bacterium UBA5368. GTDB lineage: Bacteria > Spirochaetota > UBA4802 > UBA4802 > UBA5368 > UBA5368. The sequence goes on along the minus strand of DHPI01000018.1, from coordinate 16,767 downwards.
CCGCGGCCTGATATGTCGGTAACGATGTCGGTTGTGGAAAAACCCGGCACATACAAAAAATTGTAAACATCTTCATTATCCATGTTCGAAAGCACCTCGGCCGTGGCGAGACCGCGATCGAGCGCCTTTTTCCTGATTTTCGCGGCGTCAAGACCCCTGCCGTCGTCACTGACAAGCACGAATATCTGATTGCCCGACTGGTACGCATTCAGGGTAAGCGTCGCGGTCTCGGACTTTTTCAGCCGCAGCCGCTCTTCCGGCGATTCAATGCCATGATCGATCGAGTTGCGAATGAGGTGCATCAGTGGTTCGCCTATGACATCGATTACCTTTTTGTCGAGCTCGGTATCCTCGCCCTTTATTTCGAGCATAACACTCTTGCCAAATTCCTTGGCAAGGTCACGCACAAGGCGGTTGAAGCGGGAAAACACCTGGCCGATGGGCACCATTCGCGTTTTCATAATACCGCCCTGCAGATCCTTGGCAATGCGCGACATCTGGTCCATCCGGTTCTTAAACTCGTTGGTGATCGACTTGTCCATCCCGCTCCGGCGCAAATCCTCATACAGCCGGAAGAACCCGGAATTCGCGATCACCAGCTCTCCGACATTGTTCAATAGCTGGTCAAGCTTGTCGACGGACACTTTTACAATTTTAAGCGCCGGTCCCCGTTTATCGTCCTTGCGCTTTACCGCTTCAATATGATATTGCTCGTCATCATCGTCATAGTCCGCCGCGTGATTCATTTCATCCGGCATTCCTCCGGGGATATCCGAATAGGCGTCTTTTTCTTCCTCGTAAATGGTTTCCTTTCCATGGAACCGCAGCATCATCTTGTCATCTTTCCTGATCAGGCTTATTCGCTTCAGGTCGGCCCGTGTAACCAGATCTATTTCACAGCACTTTCTCACATCCTCGGCGGTTGACGATGTCAGCAATACGACCCGCAGAACATCCCCGACGACGGCCTCGGTAAGCATTTCAATATCCGGATCCGAAGCCACAATCGTACCGATCCTTTGCATATTGTGCCCTATCAACTGCGCCTTGAGCGCCTTCATCGGGGCGGACGGATCGATGTACACTGTCACCTCGCAGCACGAGAGACCGGACTGAAGACCTTCTTTTATCTGCTTCATTTGGCGAGGCGTAAGCGCGGTGCGTCCCTTTTCTTCCTGCGCGCCGTTTTTCTCCGACGGCCTGCCTTTAAATCCAGACCCGGACCGCATGGCGCTGGCAATCTCATCTATCCTGCTCATGATCTCCGTAAAATCCTCCTCCGGTTTTTCCCCCGCTCCAACCGTATCGATCGCCGCGCTTATCACGTCAAAGCAGTTAAAAAGCACATCGACAACCGGCGGCGTAACCTGCATGGTTTTATCGCGGATGCCCTGCAGCAGATTTTCCATTTTGTGGGCAAGGTCGCTCAGATTGTTGAGTCCAACGAACGCCGCGGAACTCTTCAACGAATGCGCCGCCCTGAATATGTTATTGATAATTTCTATATCCTCGGGATTCTTTTCCAGTCTCAGCAGGTTCTGGTTGAGCTCCTGAAGCTGTTCATCCGCTTCCTCAAGAAATATATCCTGGTATTCGCCAAGCGAAAATGCCATATCGTGTCTCCCCGTTGTGAAATCTCATGCGATCCCGTTCGTCCAGACGACAGTATGCCGCCGCGCCGCAGGATGCTACTGCAACTGCTTCTGCGCCTTTTCAAACAAAATATTTTCAAGAGTCAGTATAATGACAAGCCTGTCGTTCATGCGGCCGATGCCCTCGATAAATTCATCGGACACGCCTTCAATCATACGCGAAGGGGGCTCGATATTTCTCATCGGCAGGCGCACAACCTGATACACATTGTCGACCATCAGGCCGACAAGTTTATCCTCTGTTTCGATGACGATTATTCTTGTTAAATCAGTAACATCCGCCCTGGGAAAGCCGAACCTGTCACGCACATCCACTACCGGAATGACGCTCCCCCTGAGGTTGACGACACCTTTTATAAAAGCCGGCGTATTCGGCAGCCTGGTGATATCGGGAAATCGAATAATCTCGTGAACCCGCAGAATATCGATCCCGTATTCAACATCATCCAACAGAAAACTGACAAGCTGTACGATTTCGCCTTCAGCCACGTCTGCGTCTTTCGTTTCGGATGCCTCTTCGATCGGGAGATTGTTCTTTCCCGCGGTAAGTTCCTGGATATTCATACACCCCAACCCGTTATTGTATTAATATTTTATTGCCCGGGGGCCCGATCGATACACACACGATGATTCCATGATCAAACCATACCGGGAGCACCCACGCAATTTAAAGTAACAATACATTCTTTTCAATCATTTTTTTCGACAGCAGTATCCCTGCAACATACAATGGTATCACATAATTAGTTGTATTCTATAATTAGTGTCGGCTCCTGGAGCGATATTACAGCACTATTGGATACCCTTTCCCCGCTTTTTTTATTCGAAAATGCCGCAAAAATTGTTGTTGCCATACGCGGAAAACGGATTGCACCATTCACAGATGTTCATCGGAATCGACATAGGGTCCATCAGCGCAAAGATGGCAATAATAGACAGCTCGCGGAACATTGTGCATTCGGAATATATCCTGCACCGTGGCAATCCTCTCGGCGCCGCGTCACAGCTCGTGGCGCACGCGCGTAACGCCGGATGTGCGCGCTATTCACGCATGTGCGTCACCGGCTCGGGCAGAAAGACCGCAGGCCGCGTTCTCGGGGCCGACCTGGTAAAAAACGAAATAACTGCAACCTGGAAAGCGGCCGTAACGATGATGCCCGATGTAAAAACGGTCATTGAAATCGGCGGGCAGGACTCCAAGCTCATCGCGCTCGAAAGCGGCGAGATTACGCGGTTCAAGCTTAATTCGGTGTGCGCGGCGGGCACAGGTTCTTTCATCGAACAACAGTCGAACAGGCTCGGCGTGACGCTGGACGAGCTATCGACGCTCGCCCTTCGCTCCCCCGACGCGGCTAAATTCACGGGCAGATGCACCGTTTTTGTTGAAACTGAAATGATCAACCTTCAGCAGATGGGATATCGCGTTGAGGAAATAGCCGCCGGTCTTATTGACGCAATATGCGAAAACTACCTGCACGACCTCGGCCCGGGAATGCG
>DHPI01000018.1:12094-13502 GCA_002407865.1 Spirochaetia bacterium UBA5368 | reverse complement strand
CTCGGCCCGGGAATGCGGATCGAAAGCCCGGTGCTGTTTTGCGGCGGGGTTTCCGACATCCAGGCCGTACGCGTACGGATGGAGAAAAAAATCGCGCAGACTCTCATCGTCCCTGTCATTAATAAAATCACTGCCGCCTATGGCGCGGCGCTGCTCGCGCACGAGCAGAACGCGTTATCGGATGAATCGGACATCGTGATGAAAGAACTTCCCGCGGAACTATCATACCCCGTCAGAACACGCCGGGCGGAATGCCAGCATACCGACTGCCTGCACTGCGGCATCTGCTACGAAAAAGGACGGCAATAAACGCCGTCCCTTCGATGCCGCAACGGAAGTTTCAGATTACCGCTTCGTCCCTGTAAGATTTCTGTTGAACGAAAAGACCTTTCCGTTGTCAAGTCCTACATATATTTCATTTCCCGTTATACTGGCCGACGTTACGATGCGCGACGGCGTATCGTATTTCCACTGCGTTTTGCCGTTACCATCGAGCGAATACAGCGTTGCGCCGGTCGAAACAATAATCGAATCGCCGCTCATTACCATATTGTTCCGCACCGACCCTCCGATGTCATTTCTGAATATAACAGAGCCATCGTTCCTTGCAAGCGCGATGATCTTTCCCTCCAGCGTCCCGGCAACTATTTTGCTGCCTGCGATGATGGGATTCGCGATAATCGTCTCGTTAAGCTCCCGGCTCCATACGGTCGAACCGTCATTAATGTTCAGCGCAATGCAATTGCCGTTATAGTTCACCGTATAGACGATGCCGTCATAATAGGCAAGCTTGAACCTGCTGCCAATATCCTTCGTCCATTCCTCTTTTCCCGACGATCCGCGCAGGGAGTACAGGCGTCCGTCGCTGCCGGATATCACAAGATTGCCGCTCACAAGAAACGGGGTTTCGAATACGCCGGCCTGCACCTGCGTTTTCCAGTTCATCTTCCCTGTTAAGAAAAAAGAATACACAACCCCTTTGCTCGTCGCAACATACAGGGCCTGCGACGTAACTACCGGTGACACCGAATCGATCACCGCGCCCTCAATCGGCAACGACCATTGAACCGCGCCATTCTTCTTGGCGACAGCAAATAATTTTTCGTCCGCGGTCGAAAAGTACAGCATGCCACCATCAGCAACGATACCCGACGTAATTGGGCTGGCTAACACCGTGTGCCATATCCTTTTCGCACTGTCTCTGTCGATGGCGGCAAGGGCCCCCTTCTCGGTCGCAATGTACACATTTTTCTCCGAATATACGATGGCCTTCGCGACATCGCGCATATCCAGGTTCCATCGCACCCTATCGACCGGTTTTAATCTCTGCAGCGCGATTGTTTCTTTCACATTGACGCCCTGCACAACGACAAAATTCCTCTGCGCGTCCTCATACCCTTCGGCCTTT
>DHPI01000018.1:9408-11975 GCA_002407865.1 Spirochaetia bacterium UBA5368 | reverse complement strand
AACCCTTCGGCCTGTACCCTCACGGTATATGTTCCGGGAAGCAGCGAAAGCGACACGGTGCCCGATCCCGCAAGCTCGCCATTCACGAAAACGCTCGCATTCCCCGGATTGACAGAAATGTCAAATGCCGATTTCTGCGGGGCGGCCTCCATCTCCACAGCCGCTTTCGGAAGCTCGACAGGCTTCATGGCCTCGAATTCTTTCTTCAGATTCAGGTCTTCCTTCCTGATTTCCTCTTTGTGTATCGCCTTAACGGCGATTATTTCATTTACAATTGTCGCCGTTTCCGCCTTCACCGGCTCTTCTTTCTTCGGTTCTTCGGAAACGACAGTCTGCACAAGCCGCTCGACCTTCCTGTTCACTTCCTCTACTGCCCTCGCCTCGACATTGCACGCCTTGTTCTCGGTCACGATAACCGCATTTTCCTCGAGATGCCGCTCAACCTGCTGTATCGCTTCAGATTCCTTCACCTGTGACCGCTCTATATTCTCAAGCGCAACAATCCGCTTTGTAACGCTCACCTTTCCGTCGATAACGGATACGCGCGTATCCCTGGTTTGCTTCGCTTCAACCACAAACATGGTGCCGCGCACACCGGCGACAGCCGTCGGCGTCTTCACAAGAAAGCTCTCCCCTTTTACAAGCTTTTTCGGTTTCGCGAGAACTGTGCCAACAGCAAGATCGAGCGTGTTCTTTTCAATGCCCGTCCCGGCATCGAGGTAAAGCATCGCAAGCCGCAACGTGCTGTTCTCCTTCACGCGGACAATGCTCTGCCCTATCTGAATGTCGATCGTGGAAGCGTTGCCTGTTTTAATGCTGTCATTCTGAACCAGTTCCGCTCCCACATCGATTTTTTTCCACGCATTGTTTTTTAACACCGACGCCTCCCCCACCACGAACGTGACAACGGCCTTTATTGCAGGGGCTTCCTTTTTCGCGCACGAAAATGAAACGGCCATCAGTACCATTATGATACACGCCAGATATTTTTTATTCATTGCATATGCTCCTTCATTTGCAACGTACTTCCTTCCAGACTCCGCACATATATATGATCGCGATACTTTATTTATTCAGGCTGACAATCCCTTTCTTCTCTGTTCCAAAGATTACATTCTTATCGGCGAGAGCGATGTTGGACGTCGCTTCCGATGGGATGACGAACGACCATTTCACAATACCGCTCTCAGTGTCGACCAGATAGAAAACCTGCCGCGAAAGCACGTAGATGCCATCCCTGTCCAGAACAGGATTACGATCAATTGCATCCCCTGTGGCGATACGCCATATCTGCCGGCCGTTTTCCAGTGAAATCTTTATGATATCGCCGCCAACGGTTGTGATATACATGTTCTCTTCATTGAGGAGGATATCGGTAATAACCGCTCCCTTCGCGGCGTACCGCCATTCGATTTCATCCCCGCGATAATTATAACACATGATTTCCCCGCCCAGGCTCGCGGAATACAGGCGGCTGTTTCTTACCGCTATCGTGGAACCCACAATCCTGCCGGTTTTTATTTTCAGCACAATGAGCCTGAGATTGACATCAATCCCGTACACGTATCCATCCTGGACAGGGACAAAAACAAGAGTATCCCTGATGACAGGAGACGAATATGCGTCCCCTGGAAGGCTGATGCGCCATCGCAGTATTCCCTTTCTGTCGTAACAGAACAGGCAACCCTTCGCGGTCACCACATACAGGCTGTCGCCGCACAGGGCGGGCCGCGTACCGGGATACAGCACGCCTTCAATATGTTTACTCCACAGCGCCCTACCGTTTTTCAGCGAAACGGCAATCAGCCGTTCATCGGCCGTCGCGATATACATGCGGTCGGCATCCATCACGGGATACGAATTCACCGCCGAGCCGCACTCATAGCTCCACAGCCTCGCGCCATGTGTCACCGAGTCGATTACGCCATGCGGCGAAACGCTGATGATCGACTGCGCCGCCGAATCCGTGATAATATACGATGACTGCATCGACGACGCCCATGCGTTGAAATTGAAAGCTTCATCGACTTTTCGCGCAAGGGTAACCGTAAGCGCGGGATTTTTACGCGGCAACATCCGTATCTGCTTTGTTTCATATCCCGGCGCGCTAATTTCCAGCACGTGTGATTCACGGATGGATTCAAACGTCACGCTTCCCTTCCCCGTGGAAACGCCGTCAATCACAATTTCAGCCGTATCCGGCGATGCGGTTACAGATGCGGTAATTTTTCCGCCCGCACCGGGCGCCGTTGCGGCTGCAAAACCGCGAAGCTCGTAGGCCATTGAATGCGCGCCGGCGGTTTTTTCCCTGATTTCAGGAACCGACGCGGCTATCTGTTGCAGACTCTTCTCCGAAATTGAATCGGCGCCATGCGTTTCCGCCTTTTTAATCAGGCTGTCTACCGACTCCTGCAACCGGCGATGCTGTCCGGCGTCAATGTGACACACATTGCCGGGGCCGACAATGCGTTCTTTTTCCTCAATCGCTTTTTCAATTCGCAATACGGTCAGCTTTGTGGCATCGTCCGCACGGATATCGGGGCTGACCGCAATCCTGTTTTTTACCC
>DHPI01000018.1:2158-9289 GCA_002407865.1 Spirochaetia bacterium UBA5368 | reverse complement strand
GGGGCTGCCCGCAATCCTGTTTTTTACCACGATCTTGCCTTCCAGCACTTCATACCGCACAGACAGGTCGTCGGCGACGGCGACGCCGAACGATGTGCCCCTCACACCGGCAACCGACGTCGGGGTCTTTATCGTCGCGCTGTCGCCCCGACCGATTTTCTTGAAATTGAGCAGCGCCGAGCCGCGCGATAATTCAACATCGCACTTCAGCGCTCCTCCGTCTGAGCGCATCAGCGAGGCAACATGAAGGCGCGATTTTTCTTTGATCCGGATACGTATTTCCTCGCGATACGTGATATCGGCGCACGACCGTGCGCCCGTCACTATCACATCGTCATTTTTCAATGTGCCGCCCGCGGTAAGAAACGCCGCGCCTCCGTCGCATTCAAGGCGCACGTCACCATACACGAAACTGCATACCGGCGCACCCGTCACGGCGTCCTTTCCTCGTGACTGGAACACCGCGAGCGCCACGGCAATTACGACGCACGCCGCAATCCCGGCAAACGCCCGGTACACAACGGCATGCCGCCCAAACCCCCTGTTTTTCCCCTTCTCCGCCGCATGGATACGGCTCTTGATTTTTAAAAGTTCATTCCCGGCGTCAAAACGCGGCTGCCGAAGCTCCGCACGCAAAAAAACATCACGCAGCGCCTCGCGATTCACATCGCGATATTTCTTTTTTGAGATTATTTTTTCGAGGAGTGTGATAATGTCTTTTTTTTCCGTCATCAATTTCCCTTCACGGTGAATGACATCACCCTGTCAGACAACGTCCCTGTCCTTTAAATAATCAATGATCTTTTCAATGGCCTTTTGCATGCGCCATTTCGCGGTCCGCTCCGGACACCGTATCACTTGTGATATCTGACTGTATTGCATCCCGTGATCGAAGCGTAACAGGAACACAATCTTGAAATTATCCTTCAGAGAATTAACGGCGCTGTAAAAAGCCCGCATATCTTCTTGTTTAATGAAAATATCCTCCGGAGACGCGTTATTTATCGTATTTTCAATATCCATCTGCTCGCTTTCAAGCAGCACCCGGTTACGATAATTCTTCTTACGGTAATTTTTACTGCAATTTACCGCAATCCTGTAAATCCACGAAGAAAACACCTTCTCCGTATTAAAAGAATCAATATGCATAAAAACGCGCAGAAAAACGTCATGAAGCACGTCATCGGATTCTTCCGCATCTCCAAGATAATAGTAAATCAGCCGCTTCAGTTTCGAGGCATAGCGCGCGTACAGCTCATCGAACGCGCGTTCATTGCCATCTTTGAATACCTTTACAAGATCCTCATCACCCAATGGTGTCAAATCGCGGTTCATCAGTCGTATTTAATACCTGCAGGATAGTTTAAAAGTGTAAAAAACATGGAAGAAATTTTTCAAATCTGAGAGGCTGATAATGAAGCTCGCGGCAACCATGCGTCGCCGCGGCTTTCTGGCGCCATTATATCCGCTTTTCGGAATCGACGCAATTAGAGAATATATCACCTATCAATCCCTCATCGAGCATTGATATCAACGCCTTTGTTTTCTGTTCAATGACGGTGTTTACCCCAGCTTTCGATTCCTTCAATTGATAATATTCATCGGCAATATTGAGCGCGGCAAGGATGGCAACCTGCAGGGGTTTCCCGCTGGAAATATTTTTCCCGACATCCTCCATCTTTTCATTCACATAACCGGCAAGCCGTACGATATAGTCGGGAGAGGCGTCGCCCTGTATGTTACAGGTATGCCCGTAAATCGTCACCTTTACCCTGTTGCCTTCCATTTATTATCCTCCCCCGGCGTACAACCGCCGGCCGCGCCACGCTCGTTATTTTTCGTCTTCTATTATTTATCCTCTATTTTTCTATTATTCATCCTCTATTATGAGGAAATCATCGTCGATATCCGAGGATTCCTTTGCTTCTTTTTTATTTTTCGACTGGTCCGCTTCCGACTCATCGATTATCGCCAGTTCGCTATCGACATCATCAATAACAATTTCGTCTTCGCCCTCATCGAGCAGGATGATCTCGTCGCCGGAGGATTCTTTCGACGGAACGGTTTCCACGACAACCTCGACATCGCCCAGCGCCGTGTCATCGTCGATTATTATGATATCGTCGTCCCTGTCCGCCGCTTTGCTCTCGCCGGCTTCTCGGACTGTTTCAACGCTGATGCCAGCAGGAGAACTCTCGGCAGCCGCCGCTCTCGGGGATTCCGTAGAACCGCCGCGTATTCCATCGAGTTTTCCCAGCAATTCAATTATTTTCTTTCCAAGAAGCTCCTCCTTTTCCTTCAGGCCGGCCAGTTCCCGGGTTGCCTCGTCAAGCTCCTTCTGTATGCGGGCGACTTCGTGTTCCTTCTCCTCCAGGCTCAGACGCGCGTCTTCCGTCTCCGCCTTCAGGGTTTCGTTGTCGGATTCCAGCTTCGCGTTTTCCGTACGCAAATCGCCGATCAATTGTAATGCCTTTATAATCCTGCTTTCGAGCTCCTCAAGCTGCTGCATTGTAATCATTGCAACCAACCTCCACTATGCTTATAAATATGAATTACCGGCGCGTCCGGCGCATTTTCACGCGGGTCACTTCACCCGCAACGGTAGCGCACCATGTCACCACTCTCTTAGTGTCGGCCTGGCCGCCGTTACTTTTCATAAAAAAACGGCACTCCCTCATTATTTGGCGCTTCACGGACGCATAGCATCAAATGCCGTTTTCAGTTTAATTTTTTGGATGGATATAATCAAGTTTTATTTATTAAAATTGTATGTTCAATTCAGCGCCGATTATACCCCGAATATAACCATCCTGCCGCAGCGGATTTATGACACAGTACAGCCCCATCATCGACGATGCCGTGAAAAAATACCTGCACCCGGCGTACACTAACAGCGGATTAATGCCCGCCCCCTCGATCCGCAGCGCCTTATCATCGTCCGATTGAGCGGCAAACGTGTGCGAACCATATATTCCGGTATAGGGTATCACCGGATACCAGACCCCGGTATTCACCGCAATTGACAACACTCCGTAATCATTCTTCAACCGCCGCGACGCGAGAAACGTATCATCCTCCTTGAAATTCAGCCCGAACAACTTTTGATACGTCGTCTTCCTCCCCGGATTGATATGAAATCCATCGTAGAATCCCTCGCGGTGCTTCTCTCTGAAAACATAGAACGCGTTGCCGTGAATATGGACCGCACCAATATCATACTGTGCAACAGGGCCGAGCTTCAATTCGTTATTGCCAAATGAAAGGTTTTTCCACCTCTGGTCGACATAGACATTGCTTCCGGTAGGCACACGAAACACGCCGAGAAATCCCAGATGCAGCGAGGAGGCAAAGTAATCGCCGCAATAGAGCCACAGCCTGAGAAACGAATCGCCGATTTCATTGTCGCTCGAGTTGAAATACGCGTTGTGCAGATAATGAAGATAAAATCCGACATTAAAAGACGGAAAAATGCCGAGGTTGATTCCTATTGTTTCACGACGGGCGCCGTCGTTTTGTGCGATCCATTCCTCCCTGAATTCGAGCGCGACAACGCCTTCAGGAAGCGTCGCAACGGTTTCCGTCAGCGGCATGCCGGCCATGACTACAGCGGCTGGCCCGGCCGTAAATAGAATAAGCGCCGTCAGCACGGCGCTTATTCGTATTTTCATGGTATGGTAGGGCACAACCACATATTCCGAAAACGGAATTTCAGGATATCTTTTCCTTTACAGTATCGACAAGTTTCTTGAACGCGTTGGGATCATTGACGGCAAGATCGGCCATGATCTTCCGGTTAATCTCGATTCCCGCCGCATCCATTCCCGCAATCAGCCTGCTGTACGAAATACCGTTGATGCGCGCTGCGGCATTAATCCTGAGAATCCAGAGCGCACGGAAATCCCTTTTCTTACGGCGTCTGTCCTTGTACGAATTCTGAAGCGCCTTTCTCCTCGCATCCTTTGCAGTGCGGAAGAGATTTTTTCTGGCGCCGTAAAAACCCTGCACATCTTGAAGCAGTTTTTCACGTCGTTTATGATGTATTTTTCCTGTTGTCGCGCGTGGCATAATTTTCCTCGTTTACATAGTGTTTACATTTATCGCTGCATCATCACGCATAGGGAAGCATGATTTTGACACGCTTCTGTTCTGCTGAATTCACAAGCGCCGGTTTTCTCAGCTTTCTTTTCCGTTTCGATGCCTTCGCTTCGAGCAAATGGCTCTTATAGCCCTTCGCCCTGAGCACCTTACCGTTTTTAGTGACTTTAAAGCGTTTCTTCGCACCGCTGTTCGTTTTTAATTTCGGCATTGTTATAACCTCACACAGATATGCACTACATCACTTCTTCTGCACTCCCGTAACTATGGGCGCAACCACCATTGTTATATTTCGTCCTTCTATCGAAGGCTTCTTTTCTATCTGCGCAATCGACTCGAGGTCGCTTTGAATGTTCTGCATAACCTTGAAGCCGAGCTCGTTATGAATAATCTCCCTCCCCCGGAACATGAGGGTAAATTTGACTTTATCGCCTTTTTCAAGAAATTCCTTCGCATGATTCACCTTGTGGGTATAATCGTGCGAGTTAATCGAAGGCCGCAATTTGATTTCTTTTATATGAATCACTTTCTGCTTTTTCTTCGCTTCCTTGGCCTTCTTTAACTGCTCAAACCGGAACTTGCTAAAATCAATGATTTTTACCACGGGGGGATCCTGATCGGGCGAAATCTCCACAAGATCCAATTCCTTGCTCTTCGCAAGCCCCAGCGCTTCTGCCAGGGGAACAACCCGCGGTCCGCCTTCTTCACCGACAAGACGCACCATCTCAGACCTGATCTGATCATTGATCCTGAACCGTTTGCCGTCTGACTTGTCTATAACCAACCTCCTGTATAATGGAAAAATATCGAAGGAATTTTCTCATACTGTACACCATCAACACCCCACCTGCCGGAAGGGCATAGTGTACAGAATAATACGCCACTGTGCCAATATATATCGTTATAAATCAACAAAATTTTACCGCCATCCCCATTAATTTAATGGGGATACGGCACATCACCCGCATTCCAACGTTATACGCCGCCACAATATTCGGTTTAATAAATCTGCGTGCGGTTACAACCTGCGCGAAATCTCATCCTTGAGACGGGCAATAAATTCATCAATGGGCATCGATTCCGAGGTGTTTTCACCCCGTTTTCTTACCGATATCGAATTGGCCGCGGCCTCTTTGCCGCCAATAACGCCGATATAGGGAACCTTCTTTTCAATAGCGTCGCGGATCTTGTACTTGATAGTCTCATTACGAAGGTCGGCTTCTACGCGCAATCCCTCCCTCATCATTCTATCGCGAAGCCCGGCGGCAAAATCGACCGTCTCGTCGGTGATGCTGGCAATTTGCACCTGCACCGGCGAAAGCCACAGCGGAAACCTCCCGGCATAATGCTCAATAAGCACGCCGATAAACCGCTCCATGGAACCGAAGAGCGCCCGGTGAATCATGATCGGCCGGTGCTTCTGACCGTCCCTGTCAATATAGGTAAGGTCAAACCGCTCGGGCAGGTTGAAATCGAACTGTATTGTGGAGCACTGCCACTCGCGCCCAAGCGCATCCTTGATCTTTATATCGATTTTAGGACCGTAAAACGCGCCGCCCCCTTCGTCTACCTCGTATTCAATGCCGGCGCGCCGCACCGACTCTTCAAGCGCCTTGATAGCCGATTGCCATTTATCATCTTCGCCCACCGACTTCTCTTTCGGCCGTGTGGCCAGGTATACCTTGAAATCATTGAATCCGAACGACCTGAGCATATACAGGCTGAACGAAAGCACACGGTCGATCTCCTCCGGCATCTGGTCTGGCCGGCAGAAGAGATGCGCATCATCCTGCGTAAATCCCCGAACCCGTAACAGGCCGTGCAGTACGCCGCTGCGTTCGTAGCGGTACACGGTACCAAGCTCGGCCCATCGCAACGGAAACTCGCGATACGACCATCCCCTGCTTCGGTACATCATTATATGAAAAGGACAGTTCATCGGTTTTACGTAATATTCCTGTCCGTCTATATCCATCGACGAATACATGTTTTCTCGGTAAAAATCGAGGTGCCCGCTGGTCTGCCACAACTGCCCGCGCCCGATATGGGGCGAATACACAAGATCGTAGCCGTTTTTATAGTGCTCGTCGCGCCAGAAGTTTTCTATGCTGTTGCGAAGGCGCGCGCCCTTCGTATGCCAGAGCACAAGCCCGGGGCCCGTTTCCTCCTGGATGGAGTACAACTCGAGCTCCTTTCCTATACGGCGATGGTCGCGCCGCTCCACCTCTTCGCGCATCTTTAAATACGCATCCAACTCGTCGGCGGTCGGCCATGCCGTTCCGTACAGGCGCTGCAGCATCTGCCGCTTTTCGTCGCCCCGCCAGTATGCGCCGGCGATTGTAAGGAGTTTAAACGACTTGATGCGTGATGTTCTCGGCACGTGCGGCCCTCGACAGAGGTCGACAAACTCGCCCTGACGGTATATTGAAACGCTTTCCGCGTCAAGATCGCGAAGCAGTTCAATCTTGTACGGCTCGTTCAGGGATGAAAAAAGCTCTATCGCCTTTTCCATGGACAGTTCTTCCCGCACAATCGGAAGGTCTTCTGCGACGATTTTCGCCATTTCGGCTTCAATTTTTTGCACGTCGTCGGGAGTAAAACTTCGCTCGACGTCAAAATCATAATAGAATCCGTTTTCGATGGAAGGCCCTATCGCGAGCTTCGCGTCGGGAAACAGGCGTTTGACAGCCTGCGCCATGAGATGAGATGCGGAATGCCAGTATGCGTCTTTTCCTTCGGGATTCTTAAACGTGAACACCTTTAACGAGGCATTGGCGGTTACTTTATGTGAAAGATCTGCCAGTTCATCGTTCAGTTGCGCGACAATGGCGTCTTTCTGAAGTTTTTTCCCAATTTTCCCTACAATATCATAGACCGCCTGCCCCTTCTCCGCCGCCATTTCGGAACCATCGGGCAGGGTAATCCTCACCTCGTTGCTCACTATTTTTCCCCTGCAAAAATAAGAATTGGGCGATATCGGAGTCGAACCAATGACCTCCTGCGTGTCGAGCAGGCGCTCTAACCAAACTGAGCTAA
>DHPI01000018.1:1850-2039 GCA_002407865.1 Spirochaetia bacterium UBA5368 | reverse complement strand
GGCGCTCTAACCAAACTGAGCTAATCGCCCTGCGAATACTGCTGTACACCATAGCATGCCGATACGGCATCTGCAATGAATCTTTTTCAGCCGCTCTTCATTGTCAACTATTTTTTGAAATACTCCCGAAAACAAAGAAATAATTAGGCCCCCTACCCGCAAAATCAGCGGAATCGCATGAATACCAAT
>DHPI01000018.1:0-1742 GCA_002407865.1 Spirochaetia bacterium UBA5368 | reverse complement strand
ATTTTAGGCTCTGACCCCCTGACGTAACAACAAAAGGGCTCTGACCCCAGGCGGTAAATAACCGCACATAATTCGCATCGCAGAGCCAGATGCACACGACGAGGCTCTGACCCCTGCACGAAAATAATGCGACATAATTATTCAAAAAAATATGATTGATTTTGCACGGCGAAAAACGATACTTATGGTGGATTATGAGGAGATAAGGAAAAAACACATACATGAAAATCACCGATATTTACAAAGAGCGCTTTGTCATATCCTTTGAAATATTCCCGCCCAAAACATCCGCGGGGGAAAAAAATCTCATGGACGCCCTGGGCGATTTCAAGCCGTACAATCCGGGATTCATATCGGTCACGTACGGCGCTGGCGGCTCGACGCGTGGGAAAACGCTGGAGCTGTCGCTTCACATACGCGACATGATCGGCATCGAACCGCTGGTGCATTTCACATGCGTGGGGGCGGGCAAACAGGAGATTGCGCAGTATCTTTCCGAGGTGAAGCGGCGGGGCATTATCAATATACTGGCGCTTCGCGGCGACCCTCCGCAGGGAGAAGCGTCATTCGTACCGCACGATGACGGATTCGCCTACGCCAGCGACCTCGTGGCGTTTCTGCGCAAGATCGACGGCTTCACCATCGGCGTCGCAGGCTATCCGGAAAAGCATATCGAGGCGCCGAGTCTCGAAGCCGACATAGCGAACCTGAAAAAAAAGGTCGATGCCGGCGCGGATTTCATCATTACACAGCTTTTCTATAATAACGACGATTTTTACGACTTTATGGACAGGATACGAAAGATCGGCATTACGCTGCCGGTCATCCCGGGGATCATGCCGGTAACGAACCTGTCGCAGATAGAAAGGATCACGACTATGTGCGGCGCAAAAATACCGAATGAGCTGATGAAACGGCTGCACGGCTGCGCCTCGCAGGATGCGATATGCGAAGCCGGCATCGAGTATTCAATACGCCAGTGCGAAGAGCTCATGTCGTGGGGAATACCGGGATTTCATTTTTACCCGCTCAATAAATCGCAGGCGGTGAAAAGGATTCTCGACGCGCTTCAACTGCGCGGATGATGCGCACCGCGACGACAGCGGAATGGCGAGGGAATCTATCGCTTATTCAGCAGTGCCTCACCCATACACAGGCTATCATCAGGAGGAACATATGCCGCTCTATGAAATCAACAAACGCAGGCCGCGGGTCGGAGAAGGAACGTGGATTGCCCCGACGGCGCAGGTCATCGGCGACGTCCGTATCGGCAGAAACTGTTATATCGGATTCGGCGCCATCATCAGGGGGGATTATGGAACGATCACGATCGGCGATGAAACCGCCGTCGAGGAGGCGGTCACCATCCACGCGCGGCCGTTCGACAAAGCGGATATCGGCAGACGCGTCACCATAGGACACATGGCGATGATACACAACTGCACCATAAAAGACCTCGCGGTAATCGGCATGGGCTCCACGATAAGCGATTATTCGACGGTCGGCGAATGGGCGATTATCGGCGAACACGCGCTGGTCGTGAACAAGATGAACGTACCCGATTACAAAATCTACGCCGGCGTTCCCGCAAAGGAGATCGGCGAGGTGCAAGAGAAACACATGCAGACATGGGAATTCGGCAAGCAGATATACGTCGATCTCACCGAGCAATACCGCCACACGCTCAGGCGTATCGACTAACGCCGGCAACGCGACTATCGGCGGCCGGTACGGCCGCGCGC
>DHPI01000046.1:87653-89522 GCA_002407865.1 Spirochaetia bacterium UBA5368 | reverse complement strand
GAACAGCCACACGCAAAACGTAGACTGGTATAAGACCTCTGTTCAGCCGCAGCATACGCACTATTTAAACGCCAACATCAAGGCGTATGCCGCGTGGTGGATGTGGGCCCGCATCGCCGGCTGGGACGGGCCGTAACGACGCATGTTTCTGACATTGAAAAATTTATACGAAAGGAGCATGATATGAACGTTAAAATCGGCAGTATTGTGACGGCGTGTTGCATTGGCATCTCCTTTTTGCATGGAGGCTTGTTGCATACAGTACGTTGTTTCATCGCACCCGGCCTGTACGCCGCTCAATCCCCCCCGAATATAATTGACCACACAAAGAGGGATATTGCTAAAATACCGGTACAGGCAATTGTGCAGGCTAAAAAGAAACTCCACATTGCCTACGGCCACACGTCACACGGACAGCAATTAGTCGTGGGAATGGAATCACTCGATTCATTCATGTCAAAAAAAGGATATGCATCGGGCACATTTGCCGTCGATTTCGACGGCAGGCCATCGGGCAGCGAGCTTGATCTCTGCGACAATCCATGGAAAAACTGGAGCGAATACGGCAGAGACCTCGGTTCGCGAAAAACAGATGGCAAAATGTCGGATGGCGATTACACCGCATGGGTATACACGACGCGCAAGTATCTCGGATGGGCCCCCGGTTCCGGCGACGGATCGCAGCTTGCACACTATGCGACCGGCGCGCCCCGGTACAATCCATCATCATGCAACAACTGCAATGTTATCGTATGGGCGTGGTGCGGCCAGGTGGGCTACTGCCCTCCGCAGGAAATCCATAATTATTTGCGCAATATGACACAGCTTGAAAGAGCCTACCCGCAGGTGAAGTTCGTTTACATGACAGGACACCTCGCGCGCGGAGAGCAAAAGCACGATATCGGACTCAATGGGAGCGTCCACACGAGGAATACCATCATCAGAAACTATTGTATAAAAAATAATAAAATATTGTACGATTTCGAGGATATCGAAAGCTACGATCCCGACGGCGTGTATTACGGGAACAGGTTCGCGACCGATTCGTGCAACTACGATGCGAACAACGATGGCGTCACGACGGAAAATCTCGATGGCGGCAACTGGAGCCTTCCATTCATTGCCGCACACGGCGACAGGAACTGGGCGCTGGACTGGCAGAAAAAACACAAAGAAGGAAGTGACTGGTTCACCACGCGGGCGCAACCGCAGCACACCCACTATATTAATGCAAACATGAAAGCGTTCGCGGCCTGGCGGCTGTGGATATACTGCGCCAGATGGAGTGGCTACTGATCGTGAGAACATCACGCCGAAGTTCCCCTGTTGACACATGATACTTAAAAACGACCACGCGCCTCAGAGCGACATCGTCATGTGCGCGCGGTGCTGCATAACTTCGTTTTTATAATTAACCAGCAACCGCGCGATTATTCCGACATAAATCCAGAAAAGGAAGTGAAATGACCATAACGCCACGACATAATTAATAACGCAAAACACGATACAGGCCGTCAACAGCATTATCATCAGATGATTATCGAATATGGCTTTGCCAAAATATATAATCGGCTTGACCAACACCGCAATCATCAAGATCAGCCATGTCACCAGGCCGATCAGTCCGTAATAAAACGTGTATAACAAATAGTAATTATCTATCGTGTTCGCATAATTGCCGATCCATCGCATCATGAGAGGCACATCCACCATGCCATAACCGATTAAGAGTTGCTTTTTTATATAGTGCAGTAAAAAGTCAAACTGCGCGGTACGCGCCATGGTGGAAGCCTGCAACACTTCGTTCGGTGGCGCAAATGGATTCAGCGTCCTCATGTGATAGCTGAGCGTCCCGAAATTCGCGAGAAT
>DHPI01000046.1:80597-87518 GCA_002407865.1 Spirochaetia bacterium UBA5368 | reverse complement strand
ATCATCAAAAGAATTTGTTTTCTATTAATAAATAAAAAATACATCAGGATTGTAATGCCCGCGCCAATCTGGGCCGCCCGCGACTGTGTCGCCACAATAACGCCAAGAATCAACCCGATCGACGCATACAGCTTCAGCGGGTGTTTTTCAAATTTATAGAAATAGAGGGGCAGCAGCAGGGCAAAATACGTTCCAAATGATATTGCATGGTCGAACGAGCCATAAATGCGTATCTCGCCTTCCCTGATCTGATGAGTAAGACTGCTGAGATTCCTGTATACGCCAAAATATGAAAACACATTAATTTCCGTAATCGCTTCAAATATTCCCAAAAGCGCAAGAACATAGCCCGACATACACAGAATGCTTATGAGGATATCTATATCATGCCTTTCCCTGAATACAGTAAAAACAACCACCGCAAGTATCAATGATTCGAATACAAACGAGAAGAGAAAAAACATGGATGTGAAAAAATTGAAACTGCCCAGCATTGTTATAAACATTGAAAAGATTATACACGCGACAGGCAACGTAAACGTTCCCGATTTAAAAAAATCCGCATACGATTTCAGAAAAATGCCATTCAACGCAAGATACAGTATCACGATCATCATGAGAAGGCGATGCGCTCGAATTACCGGGAGCGTGCTTCCTACTTCTATTCCCCACAGAAGAGGAAGAAGCGGATAAATAAAAATTATAATTCCAATAAACTTCTTTTCACTGTAATACTCGTTATCGAGAAGCCAGGCATTAATCCGTTTACCCGCAACGATCGCGGCAGGAATGGCGCAAATTACAATCCCGGCTATTATCGCTGCATCGGAATTCAAAACCATCAACATGGCAAGTCCGCATCCAATTAACATGGGAATGGCCAGTTTCGCAATACCTGCCGGTTTCTTTACTTCCGTTAGCACCGTGTGTAATGTCTTCATTGTTCTTTCCGGTTTTTCGAAAAGCGCAAACCTTCATATCGCGTGTAAAAAAGCCCTGGTACGCTTTCTAAAAATTATCGATAATCGCTTTTGAATATTTTTGGCCGCGCATACCTGGCAAGCGCCTGATAATCAATTTTTTTATTTTTAAATACCATGACATACCCAGCGCCCGTTCTGAAAAACTGGCTGACAATCCCTGCCACTAAAAATCCTGAAAGGGCGTAACTCTTCAACGCAAATATAAGAACAACTTTTATTACTATGCTCAGAATGTTTACTCCAAGCATATAGTGCATTTCTTTTTTGCTGCTCTGGCCAACCAGGTAGCACGATGGAAGCACATACATAAGATTCATTACGCCATAACAGCAGAACAAAACAACAAGGGCAAATGACGCGTCATATTTCCCGCCGAAAAGTATGCGTACAATGAATTTAGTTGAAAAAAGGTAAAACAACGTGACCATAACGGCAACAACCGCCAACAGACTGACAAACTCGGGAATATTTATATTTTTCGATCTCGAAAATTTCTGGGAGTAAACCTGGAAAAGCGATATTCTGCTGAATTCATAGATCTGCATTACGGCAATCATAACGCTGTACAACGCCAGCTCCCTGTAGTCGAGTATTTTGGCTATAAAAAAAGCGTCGATGCTTGTAAGAACAATGACAGACAGGCTGAGCTCCCACAGTGTAATTCCCTCCGAGAAAACGCTTTTCTCAATACGCTCCCCTCCTTCTTTCCAGTGGCTAAACATATACACGATTACAACAAGCTGCACGGAAAAAGATATGAGCTTTGCTACGGCGGCAAATCCAATGGTGACAGTATTATACAATACCAGGGACGCCGCGAGCAGTATGATAAAAAAAACAGGATGGCCCCGTTCAAGGATGATCGCGGTATTAAAATATCCCTGCGACCTGTAAAATGTGGACGTCATATTTGTGCAGCACATCATGAAGGACGCGAGTACGGCCATTAAAAACCACGTCCATTCCAGTTTATAAATATGCTTAATTGCAAACGCGCTGAGAACAACCGGCACTATTATCAGTGCGAAAAAAGACAGCAAATACTGTTTCCATTTATAATGCTGAATATTCTTTGAGGAAAAATAGCGAAGTATTGATGAATTCTGTCCGAATAAAAGCAAAACCGACAGGAAGTTAACCACATTAAAAAAAACGAAGGAGAATAAACCGAATTCATCCTTTGACAGGCTCCTTCCCAGTATTACATTGTTGAAAAGCTGCACCACGGCTATCGCCGCAATAATGGTAAAATTCTGTGTTGATTTATGCTTTAGAAACTTTTCCAGCAGACGTTTCAGGGCAATTGTATTCATTCCGGTATCCGTCACGTATCCGTCACGACTATACACGCAGCCTGTGCAGCACAAAATATTTCATCAGGCCGGGGATTCTTCGAATATCATTTTCACGCAGGCTCCATCGAATTCGTTCATTCGGCACCTTTTCGAGCGTCACCACAGCCGACATTTTTTTTAGAAACAGGTTCTTTTTTTTCGACAACAGGCTGGTCTGCGCCTTTATTACATTGCTTTGATCTGTCTCTTCAAGATGCAGAACATTTGCATCGATGCATCTGTCCACGGTTTCCTGCCCGCGGGGCGTGCGCGTAATCACTATTGAATGTCCGGGACTATTCCCCATATACTGGGGAAGCCATGCGTCTCCGACCGCTATATCGGCGAACTCTCCGGTGCAATCATGGCATAAAAAACACCGCTTATTGCTGTATTTCCTCCGGCAGAGAATTGAATTCCACACATCATGATACCGCCGCTGTAACAAAACACTGCCATCCGAGGCAAGTACGCGAAACCATCCCGGCCATCCGTTCCCCCTGTACTGCACCGCCTTCGCCTCGGATGTATTAATTGCGCCCGAGGTAACAGCCTCGCGAGTGGCTTCCATCGATGGGGTCTGCGCGCAAAACAACGCTATTTTCAAAAATTCAAATCCCTTCTCAAGACGCTCATATTTTATGGCGGCCTGAATATCACATGGTTTTCCAACAAATATATACCGCCTTCCCTTTTTCAGTGAAAGGTCCCGTATTCCCCTGCATACAAACGCCGGGGAATATCTCGAACCGGAGGCGGATAGTATCTCATCCGCCGATTGCGCGAGGATTACTTCATTCTCATATAAATTTTGTTTCGATTGCCGTACGCAGACTATGCCGTCAAAAGAATCTGTACTGAGCAAATGCATGTTCATGGAAGTTATAATGCCGCCTGACGACGCATTGAAACGCACAAACGCATCTTCAGAATATCCGATATAGCATGCAATGGCGGGACCTAAAACTGTTTCACGTTCGTGCACAAGCGGATTGAGTCCGGGACACACCTGCACACACCTTCCGCACCGTGTACATTCCCCCGTTACTTCAGGCCTTTTATCTATATCGCCCGCAATCGTAATTGCGCTTTCCCTGCACACACTGTAGCACGCGCCGCATTTCAGGCACAGCCGGCTATCCACGACTGGTTGAATGTTTTTCATCACGGGAGGCTTCCGCACTTCAAGGAGTCGCTCTTTATTTGCGCCAGGGCGCCGCTGATTCTTTTTTTTATATCATCCCGTTTCGTGTATCCATCTATGATTTTTTTACGGATGACATCGATCGTATCTTTTTTTAAATCGATGACGAAATCGCCAAGCCCAAATTTATCGGTTATTCCTATAAACTTATAACTGTATGCCTGCGGAACCGTAGGCACGGTTGTTGAAAATGCGCCGATGCACGCATGCATGCGGGCGCCGGTGAAAAACTCAAAACGGCTGAGAAAATATTTTAACTGAGGCGCGGTATAGCCGTCATGCAGCACGTACAGCCTGTCGCCAAATCCTCGTTTTATAAAAACATCGACTATTTTTTTACTGGCGCAATAATCCTCATTCTCCACATGCGAGACAAAAACCACCTTTATCGATGGGTCAATCGACAGCAGCGATTTGATGATCTCATCGGAGATTTTGGCGTAATCGACCGCATCCCCTAAAATCTTATTTTTTCCCGTCGGATGATCGTATAAAAAGCCGCTTATATTAATTCCCGTGACAATTCCGCTTTCACAAAATTTCTCGAACGCGGCATCATCCACTTTTTCAGGCTCCATCAGGAAGGCCATGTCGCTTGCATCTTTTAAGTTTGGAAGCTCGCCAAATTCGCGCGTCAGATATTCCCTGGAGCGTTTTTCACGAACATAGATAGTTTCAGCTCGTTTCAAAATTTCTTTCGACAGCCTTTTTGCGAGAGCGGAATTAAACGGACCGATAGTCTGCGGAAAAATTACAAATTTTTTTTTGTATGCTATCGCAAGCACCTTGTCCAGCGATTGGCGTAAAAACACATGCATCCCGTAAATATCGCTGAAGCTGTCTCCTTCGGCGCAATTCACGATATAATCGGCATGAATCAGCTTATTAAGCGCCGGCTCGCCCGGAAGCACTTTTTTTCGTTTCAGCTTCATCAGCACAAAATAAAATATTTTTAAATTATCGATGAAAATGATTTTTTTTATCCGCGCAGGCATAAACGAAAACACAAGATGCAAAAGCCCGCACAAAATAAATCTGGACGACCATATATAATTTTCAGTAACTATTACCGTGTTTCCCCTGAAGTTAATGCCGTGCTGTACCTGCGCGTCATATGTCGAGTTCTGATTAAACAATTCGATTTCACATTCAGGATTACTGTCAAGGAGAGCGAGAATCGCGCCCAGCGTAAGCGCGTTGATCCCCTTGTTCTCCTGGGACAGCGACGCGCCTGTTAAAATTACTTTCATTGTTTTCATGCCATATCCGGAATCACGCTATTCATTCGTAAGAGTTCCGTATCTGTATTTCACATATATGCTATTTTTAAATTGAATAATTTTCAGCATCCCGTATTTGATCAGGAGCGGAACGCCAATGCCGATTATTACGTATGCGATCCACCACCCTCCGGAGCTGTCAAGAACGGGGAACGAGGCGATCAAGTGTTCCGGTTGTCTGTAGGCATACACCTGCACGGCATTAATTATTTTAAAGCTCAATAAATGAAATGCCATAATGATAATTGTGTTTCTTCCAATCATCCCGAGAAATTTACCCGCGTACGCGGGCGCCGAATTCACCATATACATAGTAAGATAAAAACCGAGAACCGTGCTTCCTATAAAAAACAACGGGCTTGAATATGTATTGCGCGGAACATTGACACTGCCAGAGAACATGCTAATAAACAGTATACAGAAACACGCACCCGCAATATACATATTGAACGTCATATTCCGCGCATACCGTCTGTATAAAAATCCCGCATAGAACGTTAGCAGCACAACAAGTGAAACATGAAATCCCACCGGCAGTGTGATTGAAAAATATGAAAGTATATTTCCCAGAACAAACAGAAGCAATATAACCATTGCAATTATGTATTCATTGATGGTTTTCAACAACAGAAGCGACGTATAGCGTATCATGCAGAAAAGAATATTGACCGCAAAAAGGACGGTAAAAAACCAGAACACGCCAAGCAACGGCTCCCTGTTCCAGAACAGGAATATTGTTGTGACCGCTTTAATAATACTCGCACCGGTATACGGAGTGACGGCATCCCCTTCTATGGGGACGTTAATATTATATATATTGAATTTAAAAAACACATTGTGCAGCAGCAGAAACAGCAATTCATATTTTATAAAAGGAATGTACAGGCTTTTAATCCGTTTTTTAAAAAGCATGAACGGTTTTTTAGAGTATTCTTCATTGTAAAAATAGCCGGACACGATGAAAAACAATGAAAGATGAAATAACCTGATAAATGGATCAACCGGCGATTGCGCATGATCGAGAACGATATACACCATCGCAAGCCCTTTTATCCTGTCCATGATATCATATCGATTATTCATACCAATTTCATCCCGGCGCGTATTTCAACGAGATGTTACAAATGCTTGTAGATGGCATCAGGAATAACGAACTTTCTGTTGTTAAATATAAAACCGAGAATGTTTACACCCTTGCTTTTCATCTGTTCGATTGAATTTTTCAAAGGCTGCCGTTTGTCTTTTTCAGCGTCGATCGCAATAATTATTCCATCGAGGTTTTTCGACAGCACCAGAACGTCACTGTAATTCTTCAGGTTTGCGCAATCGAACAATACCGCCTCGTAATTCTGTTTCGCCTCGTTGATGATTCTCTTAATGTTGAATTTTTCCATCAACACAATCGGATTCTGAAAACTTCGTCCAGGGGGAAGCACATCGAGATTTGAATCAACTTTTTTAATCAAATTATCCATCATGGTTGAATTACTCGCCGTGATACTGCTGTATTCAAAACCCCTGGCGATATTTATTGCCGGTGTGCCTGCAGGCGACTGCCCGGCGCTTTTCACGCGGGCGCCGGCGGTTACCGCAATCGCGGCTTTCACTACGTCGTTATTCGCTTTCTGTTTTTCCTCAATAAGCATCGGGGGATGGTATTCAAGCAAATTGCTTTCGAGAAGATTCGCGAACCCCGGGCCTTCCTGAAAGTTGAATATTCTGTTCAACGACGATCCGCGCAGGTTTGCATCGATGATAAGCACTTTATGATTCATTTTCTGGGCCAGGCAATAGCCTATGTTCGAAAGGAGTACGCTATTTTCTTCATCTTCCTGATATGATGTCAGTAAAATACTCTTCTTTCTCTGCGTTTTCATGAAAATATATATCTGTTCAGAGAGGTCCTCATAGAACTGGGTGTACATGGAATCCCTGAATGCGTCTTTAAGAAATATGGGGTCCCTGTAATTGCGTTGAGGAATAGAACCAAGAAACGGAATGCCCAGCAGATGGACTATTTCCTCCGGCGATTTGAATGACTGATCGAGGATATCGATGATAAACGCGAGAGAAAACGCGACAAACACGCTCATAAACAACGCAATGATCATGACAACCTT
>DHPI01000046.1:79760-80473 GCA_002407865.1 Spirochaetia bacterium UBA5368 | reverse complement strand
CAACGCAATGATCATGACAACCTTTTTCGGCCTTCCGACGGGTTCAAAGTTGGAGGTCGCCTGTTGAACGATTTTTACACTGGCGGTCCCGATAGCATCGAGGTCCGGAAGCTGTTCGCCTGAAAGATTCAGCTCCATATAACGGATGTTGTCCATTAATTGCTGCACCGATGGATGCAGGCGCCCATACCGCTGTATCATCTCGGCAAGTTGCTGCTGCTGATCATAAATCGCATACGACCTGCTTACCACATTCGCAATCGCCATCGCCCCCTCCGGTGTGTAATCCTGAGCGGTGATCACAAATATATCGGTATTCGGCAACAGATCCGTACCGAGACTCTCCATAAGCGTCTGCTCGGCCTTCAATTCAAGGAAATCCCGCTGTTTTTCAGGAGTCATTTTTTCAAATTCTTCACGCAGTCTGCCGACTTTATAGTCAATAACCAATTGTTTCAGAGGATGACAGAATATTTTCTCATAGTCGAGCGGCCTTTCATTCAGCTTCAGCGCTTTCACGGCGCGTTTTATAACCGGCCTGGATCGAACAATCTGCATCTGCGTAAGGTGCACACGGAAAGGGCCTATTCCCTGGTATGTTTCAGACTCTATCTGGCTGATTCCCTTGATGTGCATAATGACTTTCGCTTCATAGAGCGGTGTCTGGAAAAGCAATCCCAGAAACACGCCGATCATGATAATCGATACAGTCA
>DHPI01000046.1:79019-79619 GCA_002407865.1 Spirochaetia bacterium UBA5368 | reverse complement strand
AATAATTAATATTTTCTGTCTGAACAGGGCCGCGATAATATCACGCAGGGTGATATCTTTGATTATTGTATCCATTATCATTTCTCCTTTTATCGCAACATTCGGAACGCAGACTCTCTCAATAATGTCATACGGTCGTAGCCGCCTTTTGATACATGCGCATGCATACAGAGCCACAGCAACACGCATACCGGAACATCAGAAGACTCCTTCCGATACAACGACGATATCCCCCGGCTCCAGTACTATGTCCTCCTGCGCATTGCCATCCATAACCTCTTTCAGATTGATTTTAATGCTGTTATAACCGGGACGGTCTTTTCGCGGCCGGAGCACTTTCACCTTGCTCGATGAACCGAACCTCGTAAACCCTCCGGCAATCGATATCGCTTTTAATACCGTCGTATCCTCCGAGAGCGGGTATGTCCCCGGCCTGTTGACCTCGCCGGAAATGGTAAAGTTTCTGCTTCTGGATTCTATCAGCGCGACAACGACCACCGGGTATTTTAAATATCCGCTTGCAAGCCCCCACTGTATATTTCTTTGTATTTCCGTGATTGTTTTCCCCTTGACCTGCACGCTCCCGAGGTACGCGACAGA
>DHPI01000046.1:65524-78882 GCA_002407865.1 Spirochaetia bacterium UBA5368 | reverse complement strand
GCGATACTGTGACACGATCTGTCGACTGGTCCGGTTTCAATATGCGGATTTCCAGTATGTCGCCGACTCCGACGGTATACTCATCACTCCTGCCAAACGCCTCTGTTGATATGCCTGTGACAATAATCAGCAATATTATATTGATATATCTCATTATGACCTCCAGTGTTCCGTCGGCTCCGCTAATTACCGGCGGTCAGAATCTCGCCGATAACTCGAGGGATATCCTGTTTCTGTCAAACTGCTCATTCCCCTCCACCCGCTGGTACTCAATACGGTTATATACATAGCGCATTCTTCCTATTATATTTTCCCTGAATTCATATCCCAGCTCAGCATCGGTTCCTAAAAGCTTCTGCGCCCAGTTCTGTACCAGATATCTGCCTCTTCCATAAAATACTATGAAGGCGGCATTTACCCTTCCGGCAATCTGCTTTCGCAGTTCGGCTTCATATCGCCATGAATCCAGAACATCATAATTTTGCATCGTTATCAGTGTTCGCTTGCTGTACGTAAATCGGAAACTCGAACCGTCCCTGAAATCACGCATCAGCGACGCTTCGTAATACGGCTCGTTGAATTCACTTCCATCATCTATGGTGTTGAAATCATAGCCGCCGCGAATCGAAAAATGAAGTACTCGAGTAAAATAGATATGGTACATCCCGCCGGGTGAATGCGCGGTTGTGCGCGTTCCGGTATCAAATTTTATCAATGTATAATCGTACAGGAGAGAAAATATATGAGCTTCGGTCAGCGAATAATCAGCCCGAACGCCCGGACGATGTATCGTTGTATCAAACAGTTCACCATTCAGATAATTGTTTATCTGATATAAATACTGGGGCGTTACCGCGAGCCGCCCGCTGAAATTTTTTACATACGTGATTGTCAGCGCGTTGTTCACATACGCGTAACGCCCCGGCACGCCGCCAAGCGTGTACCCGAATGTCTGCGGTTCCGGATAATGTGTAAATATGTCATTCAGCTGAAACCGATCGCTTCCAGAAAGCTCATTTATATATGTCAGATTACAATTTTCAGAGCTTTCATTCAATCCCTGATATTGCAGATAAAAACTTTGCCTGAAGTTCCCCATAAAATCAATTGTCTGGTTTCGCCCTTCATGATGCACACCAAGCCCAAGCATAACACTCGTAATAAAATCCTGCTCACGCACCGTGCTCGATTGCATGATATTGTCATCGTATGTTTCGCTGACAACACCCGTAATAACATATTCGAAGCCATATGCGAATGAGCTATATGTAATAAAGACTATCATTGCTATATAATGCGGTTTCATATATATTTTTTTTGTGTGCATTAATAATACATCAATATATATTGGATTAGAATCTTTTTTTATTGATGATTATTATTTTTTGCACTTTTTTATATGTTACGCGTGTATCTGTATGTATCGAACCGGCAAACCAATGTGTGCGCATAAAAGTGAAACGAAACGCCTGCCCCCTGTGTGGCGGCGCTCTATAACGAAATGGTAGATATTATTATGGATGTTAATTTATATTTATATTATGATAATACTATATCAGATCAATATGTCAAGCATGTTGTTCTTTTTATCATGAATTTTGATACACTGCCACATCGGGAGAAAATGAACATTCGACATAACTCCCTTAATTTTGCATACAAGCAACCGTATATAATGTCATAAATTTGACAGCATGTGCCCGTATATACGACAGCGGTATGCACAATGAGGTGTGCGTTGAAAAGAACACTACAGTCGCTGACGGCGGGTATAATGTTTTGCACGATTATACTTGCGTGTTCCCAAAAAATTCCCGGCGAGCAAACACCCGGAAACACGCCGGGTAACGGAACGAACGATCCTTCCGGTCAGTTTACCGCCCATGTACTGCCCACCGACAACGCACAATTCGGTACGGATATAACTATTACATTTACACAACCCGTTATTACCTGTAACGACTGGTCGATATCGGCAGGCGCCGCTTCCACATACACCAAAAATTATATTTATAAATACTGGAATGAAAACGCAACAGAGCTCACACTGCATCATTTGACGCCATGGCCGGCAAATTCATCCGTCGATATTGTGCTTTCCAATATACGCGAGGCATCAGACATGGCGCCATTGGCGGGAAATACGCATTTTACAGTTCGTTATTCACCCGCATTTGCCGCTATCGTCAGCCCGGATGAATACGATATTGATGTTCCGCCTTCGACTGATATTGAAATCTTTTTTAGCAAGCCGACAATGACAAATAACGGATGGCGCGTACAAATCGATGCTGCTGAATACAATCAATTTTCCACCGAAGCTACATGGAATCCCGCCATGACAAAGCTGATCATCAATCCGGCGGCCGACATATCCCCCGGGATGCATACAATCACCCTGTCGGACTTCAATTCGTATGATGGCGCGCCGCTTGCAGAAACCACATCGTTTACGACATACGTGAACGCGATTACAAATCCAAACGCTATCGATTTGCAGTATATCCGCGGGGGCGCATATTCCATGGGCGATATTAAAAACGAGTTTCCAAATAATATGTACGGCATGAAGCCCGCCCATTTTGTTGAGGTTGACAATTTTTTTATCGGCAAATACGAAATCACGTACGAACAATGGACAACAATCCGCGCGTGGGCGGTAAGTAACGGCTACACAGATCTCATTGAAGGCGCGCGCGGCGGCGGCGCAAGCGAAGATGCGCAAAACCGGTGCGTTGAGTCCACCCAGCCGGTTACCACTGTAAGCTGGTACGACGCCGTGAAATGGTGCAACGCGTTATCTGAAAAAGAGGGATTAACGCCATGCTATTATACTGATACCACACGTACTGCTGTTTACAGAACAGGCATTATTAACCTGAATAACAACTGCGTCGAATGGAATGCCGGCGGTTATCGTCTGCCGACGGAAGCGGAATGGGAATACGCGGCGAAGGGCGGCCCCCATACACACAATTATAGTTACAGCGGCAGCAATCGCCATACGATGGGAGGCAATGAAAGCTGGTTTTTTGATTACGGGTGGTGCTATCTTTTCAGCGATCACGCAGGTGACATCACATATCAGAGAACAATTCCCGTCGGCAGTCTTCTGCCAAACGAACTCGGGCTATACGATATGACCGGCAACGTCATGGAGATGTGCTGGGATTATTATGATCCGGCCTATTATCAGTACTGCCTCGATAATACTGTCACTGACAATCCTCATGGTTCGGTTTCGCCTCCAGATTCATCAATCAGAATAACACGGGGCGGCGAATGGAACAATCATGATATACTTTATCTGCTGAACGCCGTGCGATATCCATACTGGGCGGACAATCGTCATACGAATGCCGGATTTCGAATATGCAGAAAATGATAATAGAACAATCCCGATAGCGCATAATTTCATTTGACTTTGTTAACATATATAGTATAGTTGCAAATGTGAGAGTGAGTTGTATCGTGTTCACAGCCGGACAGAAACATATAAATACATAGTTTAAATAACACAACTCGCAAATAACAATAAGGCGCCATCATATGAAAGAACAGCGTCCCGCACATGCGAACGGCATATGCGTGTCGAATCATCTGAGCATTTTCGGGATCACCATTACGGATTGCACCATTGGCGAGGCCAAAACCCTCTGCGAAACGCTGATCAATACCTGCAATGGAAAACCATCCGTAATATATTTTATCAATACATCAACGCTGAATCTCGCAATTCCTGATAAAAACTATACGGCAATTCTCAACAATGCCGACATCGTTTTCGGTGACGGAACCGGCGTTCGCTGGGCCGTAAGATTGTTGCACAATCGAAGGTTACGCGATAATGTTAACGGAACCGACCTTGTTCCGCTATTGCTGAGAAAACCCGGTCGCGGAGGCTACGGGTATTATATGCTCGGCGCCGAACCGCAGGCGATACAAAGCGCAGCAGATAACGTTCGCTCGCTTTTCCCGTTATGGCGGCTTGCCGGTTATCACCACGGGTATATCTCCCGGGAAGATAACGCGACGATTGTTGATCAAATAAATTCTTCCGGAGCGCATCTTTTACTTGTGGGCATGGGAAACCCAATCCAGGAAAAATGGATACACGACAACAGGGATAAATTACATACCCCATTGATAATCGCGGTTGGAGGTTTATTCAATTACTGGGCGGGCAACCTTGACCGCGCGCCATTATGGCTCCGCAAACTCGGTATGGAATGGGTGCACATTCTTTTTCGGCAACCCTCGAAATGGAAACGCTATCTAATCGGAAACGGGCTTTTCCTCATCAGAGTTTTTTTTGAACGAATAACGAAAAGGGGCTGATTCTTCGACATGGCCGGCAGTATTTCCAGAAAAAGATGGTACGTAAAAAAGGCCGCCCGAAAACTGGCCGCGGCCGGATCATACCCGTTTATTATGGGACTATCTTTAAAAAACGCTGTTCGCGTTGTGACGTACCACCGGTTCGGAAATACGCCGTTCGATCCTTTTTGCATTTTATCCGAGATGTTCGATGCGCATATGCGCTGGATAGCTGAAAACAATCTCGCCGCGTCCCAGAACGACATCGAAAACCATGTGCAGGGGAAAAAAATTCTTCCCCGCAATGCCGTATGCGTAACAATTGACGATGGATACAAAAGCCTCTACACGCACGCGTATCCAATTCTGAAAAAATATAACGTACCGGCAATCGCGTTCATTTCCGCCGGGTTGATAGACGTTTCATCGGAAGAAGCGAATTCGATTGAGTCGTACGTAACATCCAGCGAAATTGCCGAGATGTCCAACAACGGTATTGCGATTGGATCGCATTCATTTTCTCACAGATCGCTTTGCGCCATTGAACCGGCCGAAGCCATGCGCGAGGCGCGCAATTCAAAAAAAATACTGGAGGATTGCACGCGCAAACCCGTTACCGCTTTTGCGTATCCCTTCGGAACACGAATGGATTTCAATTCGACGACTGAAGCGGTTCTGCGAAAATGCGGCTATACAAGCGTTTTTACGTCTCAACACGGCGCCATCAAAGCCGGCGACAATCCATACCGACTGCCCCGTATAAAAATAGAGAGTGGAGAATCGCTCGGCATGTTTCGCATAATCTGCGGCGGCGGAATGGACTCATGGCGGTTCGTTGACACGCTTCTATGCAGATTGCAGCAGTCGGGCAAAAAATAACCTGATGCAACATCGATGATATGCTGAGTATAATAATAGTAAATTATAAAACATCACGTGACATTAAGCTCTGCCTCGATTCTATCGTTGAGCATGAATCCCGCTGCGCGGAATATGAGTTTATTATCGTCGACAATAATTCCGACGATCCCGGCCTTGCCGGGATCAAAGCGGAGTATCCGTTCGTCACTATCATTTATGCGCCGTACAACAACGGCTTCGCGTACGGATGCAATATCGGGATACGTCATTCCCGCGGTGAATTTATACTCCTGTTAAATCCAGATACCTTCATTGATGACAACAGTATTGAAAAGTTATATGATTATCTAATAAAAAACCCCGATGTCCATTTTATAGGCCCAATGCTTCTCTTCCGGGACAGATCGAACCAGTCATATTTCGAGCCGAAGGCGCACCTGACACTGTGGCGCTTATTCTGTGAAAAGTTCTATTTGCACCGCATCTTCAGCGGTTCGAAGATATTCAATTCGTACTATCGCACATACATGGATTACAACAGCGTCACCGAAGTCGAAGCCGTGGCAGGCTCGGCATTCATGTTCAGGCGCGAAGTCATCGACACGCTGGGGCCCCTCGATGAAAACTATTTCATGTATTTCGAAGAGTCCGACTACTGCCTGAAGGCGAAAAAAAATGGATTCAGGCTGCTCTATTACCCCCCCAGTAAAATCATACATACGGGCGGCTTGATTTCCGAGTCGAACTGGGAGCGCTCCACGAAAAATTATGTCGCGTCATTTAAGTATTATTTTAAAAAGAACTTCGGTAGAATCACATATTATACCGCAATTCTTATATTCTATGCCGGCTCCATGCTGCGCGTCATTATTCTCCGTCTTGCGGGCAATAAAAAATATAGTTACTACCTCTATTATATGAGATACCTCATCAAAACATAATACTGGCACGGAGCCTATAATGACAAAAATGGTATCTGTAATCATCCCATCATACAACTCCGAAAAGACCATACGGCATACGCTCGATGGCATTTTAACCCTACAGGGCAATCATCTCAAGGAAGTCATTGTTGTTGATTCTTCCGACAACACGGCAATGGATGAAATAAAAAAGCATTACAGCGCGCATGGCGTTCAATTCATCAACGCAGGAATAAGGGTTATGCCCGCAATCGGCCGCAATATCGGCGCACGCCATGCCACAGGAAAAATCCTCGCGTTCATCGATTCTGATGCGTATCCGTCTCCCGAGTGGCTTCAGATAATCGTTTCAGAATACAACAAAGGAAGGCTTGCGGGCGGCGGGAGTGTGGAACTCCCCGACTTCCAGAGAAACAACGGACTTGCTATCGCCCAGTTATACCTGCAATTAAACGAATTTATGAACGTCGGTAAAGACAGGGTAAAACAGTTCATACCATCGGTAAATCTGTATTGCGACCGTGAACTATTTATGCAGGCAGGCGGGTTTCCGCAGATACGGGCATCCGAAGACACGCTGTTTGGGTTCGCAATAAATCGTATAACACCCCTCTGGTTTCTTCCCGAAGCAAAAGTTTTTCACATATTCAGGGAAGATCGAAGCGCATTCTTACGCAATCAAAAGCTCCTTGGCAGATATATTATCATTTACCGTAGAATGCATTTTCAATCATTGTTGTACCGTAGCATAATTCCGGTTGTACTCTTTCCCGGTTTTCTCCTTGTAAAGTTCACGCGGATGGCATTTAGAATCTGCGCCTCGCGTCCCGGTGAAACCGCACGGTTTATAAAAGTGCTTCCCGTATTTCTGCTCGGGCTGGCATACTGGAGCATCGGATTTATCCAGGGCTGTTTCGCCGGAGAAAATTGAAGCATATACTCCACGCATCCCCGAGCGGACCGCTTTCCTTGCATTCCTATTTCTTTTTAATAAATACGGGGCACGGTCCGATTTGAATGTTTATTCCAGAGCCCTCATTCGTCGTTTCAATTGTACCGCCAAGCATATCCGTAACGATATAATCACCGCTATCGCATGGTATCGCAACATTCTTCTCACCGGCAACATTCCATGCCGCTATTATTATCGGTGAAGACTGCGCCAGGCAATTTGACTCAAACCGGTATGCATAATACCCGTCAGCTCCATCACTGATTGCGCCAGCTATCTTCGGATTCGGCATTATACGCGTCATGGTTTGCACCGCCCGCGCCGATTCCCGCCACGCCCTGGTCTGGTTGTTGAAAAATCCGCCGTTGAAATTATCCGCATCGAGCAAAAACATTACATGTACCCGCTCCACACCGAGACGCATCGCCGTCATGTAAAGGCGGCACACATACGCGGCCTGAATCCTCTCCGAAACAGAAAATGGCTGCGCGCTTGCCGGAAAGGCGCCCGTATTTCTGTGCCATCCGATCTCTGTAAACCAAACCGGTTTGCCGCCGTTTCCATATCGGCTCATTATTTCCCTGTAACCGGCATGGCTGTTGGCTATCGAATAATGATACCACTGGCTTGGAATGTCCTCGGAATCCGGAGGCGCACAATGCACATACGGATGGTCCGATAAAATATCATAGCAATTCGCCGCTTTCCCGTTTCCGTACATTGTTTTGATATTCTGATGCACCATTTCAATAAAACCGATATTCCCGGGGCTTTCCTTCGCCCACATATCGTTTCTGCTGACCCCGCTTGCGGAGAAACCAACAACCTTTACTGACGGCCATTTTGCTTTTATATAATCATACGACGCGACCAGCAACTTTGCATAGAGTGCGGCCTTCTGCGTCATGGTAACAGAATTCCATGAAGACGGAAGCGCATACATATAATGTTCATTCGGCTCGTTCCATATTTCCCAGTATATGACCGGCCTGTATGGAAGCGATGGGTGACCCGTCCAGAATGATCCCTTAGTGCCGTTTTTATCTTCCGGCCCGTATTTGCCGATTTTTTTGTCCACAAACGCAATATATTTTTGAATAAAATCTTCGTCGCTCGAACAGGTGTCCCTTCGCGTTCCCTTCATCATTAACGTAAACAACACTTCCACTCCGCTATTTACGATGTTTATCATGGTTGAATCGGGAATCGAATCCGCGTACTCATAAAGACCTCCTATCCGCACTGTTGCCCAACCGACCTGCTGTACCTCCTGCTGGTAATTATTAACTCCGCCCTTTTCATAATAACTTTCCCATGAATACAGACCATATACCGGTATTGACGGGTCTGCTTTATTGATTATCGCCTGCAACGATGGAAATGTTTGGGTAATGGCAGTATTGATGGTGCCGGGCACTTGAGCGGTTGGACAGCTCACACTGAGCGGGCCTTCACCGCCATTATTGGATTTGTTCTTTTTCCCGTTCGTATTAAAACAATCACCACTCGCGACAATCAACGCAAAAAGCATAAGCGGGAAAACAACAGCGCGATGTAACGCACCCATATCAAAGCTTAGAAACGATCGGAAATAAAAAATATAGAAACGTGCAACGTGTATGATTTGCTTCATGGCGGCAACCTTCCCTGTGTAGAGTGCCAAATAGTGAGGAATATATTTTCTTTTCTTTTTTATTTATGTATGTATTTATGTAAGTGCAGCATACCCACTATAGTACAAATATCTTTTTAATATGTCAACATATAATACTTATTATATGCCTTCATCATTACCATGCATACTGCATCTTTCCACGTTCTCTTCGGCGGATGTTTCAATTTCGTGTATCAATGGGAGGTTCTGCGCGTTTTTGCGTAAATACTGTTCGGCGAACCATATGGCGGTGGATATATCCATGTACCAAAATTTGTGCCCATCATAACGTCGCCGGTAAGCGGATGTACTGCGATGGGCCCGCATCCCGCACGCGGCAAATTGGCGCTGATGTCTACCCATGTGCATCCGCCATCAGTGCTCCTCCAGACGCAGGGCGTACCCGCCATATATGTTCCCGCGTAAAGAATATCCGGAAACCTCACATCGGAGGCAATCACTGAAACAAAATTACCGGAATCCGACATTCCCGTATTTTTCAGCACGCCGAGGGGCGTAAACGATGCACCGTCATATTTCACCAGATCGCCGCCCGCATCAATCGTATATACGATATTGGGATTTTTCGGATGTACGGCGAATGTCGGTTTTGAATCGAGTCTGTTCAGCAGCCACGGCGCGCGCGCATAGACCTTCCACGCCGCACCCCTGTCATCCGACCTGAGTATCGTTGTGCGCGGCTTTGTCACCGCATATATCGTGTCAGGACAGGCGGCGCACATGCCGAGGATTTCAGCGTTGTTTTTTTTCAGGTACTCAATTGTGCGGAATGAAATGCCTGAATTTTCGGAAATTTTTCCGCCCGCATACACGATATCCGGCGCATGCGGATGAAACTTTACAAAGAGATTGTTATTATACTCATCATCGACAATTGACCAATTTTTGCCTCCGTCAGCCGACCGCAGAAGCTTTGTGGTGAAATACATCCCGCACGAAGCTACAATTACGCGAGAGCCCGCCACCGGCATAATATCGCCGGCATACATTCCCGTCCAGTTTATGCGTTTCCGCACCCATGACCACGGAATCGCACACCGCTCAAAGTATCCGCCGGCATTCTCCGTAATAACCATCCCGACATCGCAATTCATGAAAATAAACCTGTCCGAATTCCATGTATCAAACGCGGCGCCGCTGTTCCACCAGTGCCATGAAAAACCCGTAAATTTTTCCGCGCTGTGAATGAAGATTGCGCCGTACGTGTTCGTCCTCCATAAATCCGCCTGCGAATATGCCACCGCGTTCGCCGGATTTCTGGGGTCGGGCGCAATGCCTGTCAGTTTGCCGCACATTTTTCGCTTCCATTCCCTTCCGAGGCCGGACGGAGGCGCAAGCCTGATTTGTTTCCAGGACGTACCCGCATCTTTGCTTACAAGAGATTCGGATTCGCCGGTTAAATAAATCACCTCGGGGAAACCCTGATTTATGAAAACATGATACGCGTTGAATGCCTTCAACAATTCGAAACGTCTTCCGGCATTTTCCGATATATAGAGACCTTTGCCCTCCAGAACAGCGTAGATAACATCATTGTTTTTCGGGTGAAGCGCGACGGAAGTTACGCCGCCTCGGGGAATACCGTTATCACTCAGATGACGTAGTTTGCCAATGCGGCTTTCAAGCACCGATACGCCGCCTTGCGACGCAAAATAGAGATTGCCATTAACAGGATTGATCTGCAGCGAATGCACAATTTCATTTTTATCAATCGATTGGATCTTCCGCCATGAAATGCCGGCATTGTCAGACCGGTAAATCGCGGTTCCGTTGAAAGCCGCATACCATCGTGTTGCGCATTTTTTTCCGATACTCCCGGCATCATACGCAACCGTATGCTGATATGACCTGTTTATATCCGAAAGAGCGTGCAGCACCAGCGTCCACGAATCGCCGCCGTCCGTTGAACGGTAAAGGCCTGCGTATTTTCGCGCATTATCGACATCCATGGATGTATGATGCATAACAATCGCAAAGACAATATCAGAATTGACGGGATCAACCTCAATTCCCTGCGCATACTTCACGAACATATTGGCGCATTTCAGCTTGTTCCATGTCTTTCCGGCATCAATGCTTTTCCATAGCTGCGCAACATCCTGCGACAGATAGATAATATCCGGATTCGCAAGCGACCGCGCGATTCCATGCATGTGCTGCTCGCCCTCGCCCCCAAGCTGTTTCGATAGATACTCTTTTTTAGATCGTACAGGTAATACAATCCACGTATTTGCGGCATCGACCGTGATAGCGCCCACGGCCACGGCCGCTTCATGAGGCTGAAGACCCGCATTATTACAGGCAGTGACCGCCGACAGCCAGAAAACGGCTTCAGCAATTATAAGTATAGTTTTTAACCGCATTGTAATTATTTATTTTGAGGATACCGGGATGGCTGAATACATGTCAAAGTTGTCAATTACATCATTTCACGCAAATATAACGATACTCACACGGCAGCGCGCGATTTAATGATATATTCAGCTATCGCTTCCATGGTGCCGAAATTTTCTTCAATGACATCCTCATTCGAAATCCGTATTCGGTACGTATTTTCTATATACTCAATAAGAACAAGCATTCCAAGCGAATCAATTCCGCTTTCTATTAATCTATCGGCCGCGACAATTTTCTTTTCGGATAGATCCGGAAACACCGATACGATAAAACCCGATAGTTGATCGATTATGTGGGTCGCTTTTAACTCTGCCATGACGCGATTTTCCAATGCGTAGTATCGCCGTATTTATCGTATTTTTCCATCGCCTTCGAGAGGTTTTCGAAAACCTTCGATCTCCGGCAATAGATCTTCAATACTTTTTTCCCACCAGCGAGAATCCCTGAGTTCTTTAATCGTACTTTCGCTGAATCTGTAGCGCACAACGCGAGCCGGGTTGCCCACGACAACCGCATATGCGGGCACATTCTGATTGACGACCGAACCGGCTCCTATTACCGCGCCATCCCCGATCGACGTAACCCCGGGCAGTATGATGGCATTATGCCCACACCAGACGTCATTGCCAATTGTTAATCTCGACCGAGATATAATATCGTTCTTCGCATATCCAAGGGTTGGATTGTAAAAAAAAGAATGGGTCGACTTTGTGTTCATTGGATGGTTTCCGCTGAACTGCATCACCGTGGGGTATATCGAACAATAGCGGCCGATTGTCGTCCCCGGTAAAAAATTTTCCGCGCTGTAGCACGGTCCCTGCGTATACATCCCTACATTTACACCGTGATATTTGGACAATATTTTTCTGATGGTAACCGAATAGAAGCCCTGCCCTTCCATTTTTAAAACAAGATATCGTATCAGCCTGCGAATACTGTCCCTCGATATAAGTCCGTATAAAATAAATAAAAGGCCGCCAAAAATAATATTTTCCCGACCTTCTTTTTTAGATGCCTTTTTCCTTGATATGCAATGCGTCTCGTTTACATTTATGCCCGGTGAATTCTTTACATACACGGAATCGCCCATAAGAAAAACCCAATTGTTTTAAATTTATTTACAGCGCAAAAAATATACGTATAATGATAGAATCGCTATATCCGCGCAACGTCAAAACCCGATACCCGCGACATATCCCGCGCCGGATTACCCATTACAAACGCATTATCGGGCACATCCTTTACAACCACCGATCCGGGGCCGATTATGACGTTGTGTCCAATGCTGATTCCGGACATTACGATCGAATCAGTGCTTATCCATACATTGTTTCCGATACGCGTTTTTTTTTCTTCAGCGAGCTCATACCCGTACACAGCATGCCGCGGCCCCAGTATCTTGACATATGGACCGGTCTGCACTCCATTGCCGATTTCAACAGGGCCCATTACGATGGTATGCAATCCAAAAAGACAATTATCGCCCGCGATAATATCACCCATCATCGCGTTCCAGACATTGAATTCTTCAATGAATACATTATTGCCAATCGTAGCCGTGTACGGCTCTTTTCGCGAAAACCTGAAATGCGGCCGAATATCAACATATTTGCCGCACTCGAGATACCTGAATCGGTAATATCGACGCGTTATTCTGAATAACGAATGCTTAATAATATTACGAATATAATTATTCTTAATGAAAGCATACCGCACGCGAATTTGTGGCGTGTTTCCTTCCATGATATATTTCTTATTACGACGGTTTAGATTATTGCCGCTCAGTACCGCTATTTTTATGTATTATGTGTATAGTATAATGCTGCGAATATTTTGTCAAACGTTTAATTACTACAATATTTTATTCAAGTTAGGCAATTTATATCACCGCCATGCTGCCGCCGCTTTTTGCCGTCCCTGTTTTATTCATTACAGATATCTTGAAACGAATCGGAATCTTTCCCCCCCCCCCCATTATGCTATGCTGATTAAAATGTGCAAGATTCCTCTGTGGTGATTGTTACCGCGAACAGTATAGTATTTAGCATCCATCATTATATCGTATTTTTTCTTGAATTTTCAATGTGCACTGTTTATATTTCGACTATCCTCCTGAAAGATAGAGTTGCAGAGATTGTTATACAAAATGTGCGACACGCAGAATGAAGTGATTTTCTGTGTGACGAGTGGTTGCGGCAATGCATAAAAAAAGGGGACTCACTATATTGAGCAC
>DHPI01000046.1:61420-65343 GCA_002407865.1 Spirochaetia bacterium UBA5368 | reverse complement strand
ACTCACTATATTGAGCACCGTTATTGCGCCTGCACTTATGGTTATTCTGACGGGGATATCCTGTTCCGCATACAGGTATCTCGGTCAGGAGAAAGACGGTAAATTTCACGGAAAGGGTTATTGTGTCTTTTCGAACGGCGATGTTTACGACGGCGACTGGGTAGAGGGACGATACCACGGTCGCGGCGTCTTTATCTATGGGAAAAAGAGCAGATGGTCGGGAAATTCATATTCCGGTGAATGGAAATACGGCATGCAGCACGGCCAGGGAATTTATTTATACAGCAACGGGGACAAATATACCGGCCACTGGAAATACGGCATGCAGCACGGAGATGGTACCATGCTGTATATCGATGGCTCGATTTTCACCGGACACTGGAAGCTCGGCTATAGATACGAGGGAACGTATACGCTTGGAGATAAAACACCATGGGCCGGAAACAAATATGTCGGCCAGTGGAAAGATGACAAGATGTCTGGAACAGGAATATATTATTACGCCAATGGCGACAAGTACACCGGACAGTGGGAAAACGGCGAGCAAAACGGGAAAGGCGTAATGACATATGCCACTGGCGATAATTATGAAGGAGAATGGAAAAAGGGGAAACCGTGGGGAGAGGGAACAATGTGGTATGCCGATGGAAAGAAATATTCCGGCATATGGCGGAACGGCCGCAAACTTGAAGATGCCCTTATGGCAGACATGAAGGATTTCTCCGACAGGTGGATTGGCGACACCTTCGCATTTTCAGATGGAAATATCTATAAGGGCGAATCCAGGAACGAAAAGCCGTGGGGGCATGGAACAATGACCTTTTCCAACGGCAACAAATACGAAGGTGAATTTCGAAACGGCGTTATCGACGGATATGGCACCATGTACTATTACAGCGGCGATACATATACCGGGCAATGGAAAAAGGGGAAACGCAGAGAAGGTGTGTTTATTGTTGGAAAAAATTCCCGCTGGGCGGGCAATAAATACGAAGGCCAGTGGGAAAATGATACGATGAATGGCTATGGCGCGTATACATATGCAAACGGTAACATGTACGCCGGACAGTGGAAGGATGATGAGCAGTATGGGAAAGGCATAATGACCTATGCCAACGGTGACAGGTACGAAGGCGAATGGAAAAAAGGCGAACCGGAAGGCGCCGGCACAATGACGTACAAGAACGGCAGCGTTTACAGAGGGCAGTTCAAAAACGGCGATCCGCACGGAAAAGGCATTCTCACATTCTCGAACGGCGATTCATATGAAGGGGAATGGCAGTACGGACGCCAGATGGAAGGAGGCGTGTGGAAACGCCCCGGTGCGTATAAACCCGCAGGATACTGGAAAGGCGGGTCCTTTCATTACGCAAACGGCAACATCTACACCGGCCAGTGGAAAGACGGCATGCCCTATGGCAATGGAACGATGCGGTATGCAAACGGCGATACATACACCGGCATGTGGATTGACGAAAAAAGAAACGGTACGGGAACATGCACATACGGAAAGGGCGGCAAATATACCGGGATGTGGAAAGACGACATGCGTCATGGAAACGGGACCATGCTGTATCAAAATGGCGACAAGTTTGTCGGCGTGTGGATCAACGATAAACGTCACGGAGAGGGCATCTGCTATTATTACTATGACGGCAATGTCGAAAAGGGACGATGGGAATATGACCGTTTTGCGGGCAAATAGCGTCAGGTCCGCGGACATATAATGTGAGATAAATAGAATTTAAATAAATCCGGAGGCGCGTCGATATGATTTCTGAACAATGCCAGCGAGTGCATCATTTTCTCGAGGAAAGCGCGCGCACTCATCCGGATAAAGTCGCGCTTGTATGCGACGATGTCCGCGCCACATACTCCGACATTAATGCTTCAGCGAACCAGCTTGCGAGACTGCTGAGAGAACGCGGCTTCACGAACGGCGACCGCGCAGTGCTGCTTTTCAGAAATTCCCTGGAATATATCGTGAGCTATTACGCCACATGCAAGGCGGGCGGTATTGCGGCGCCGATGAGTCACGACATAAAACCGGAAAGCCTTCGCGTGCTGCTTGACGAGCTCGAGCCGGCAGTAATACTGTCTTCGACTCAGTACGAAAACACAATCCATGAAAGCGGATACCCCCTTGACGGAACGTGTTTCGCCATAGTCAGGGGCACACGATATCACTGGCCGTCCGGGGCGCACGTCGATGAATGGGACAAAATCCTGCCGCGTTATGATACGTTAAATCCTGATATCGCCACCGGAGAAGCGGACCTCGCAAGCATAATTTATACGTCAGGTTCGACCGGCAAGCCGAAAGGCGTAATGCTCTCCCATAAAAACATCGTCGTCAATACCGACTCAATATGCCGGTATCTGCGCCTCACCGAAAACGATATCCAGATGGTCGTATTGCCGTTTCATTATGTGATGGGTAAATCGCTGCTCAATACGCATTTCGCGGTCGGCGGCACCGTGGTGCTAAACAACAGGTTTGCGTACCCCGCCACGGTAATAAAGCAGATGATCGAGGAGAATGTCACCGGTTTTTCCGGCGTGCCGTCGACATACGCCTATCTCCTTCACCGCTCGCCGCTGAAAAACAACCGTGACAGACTGACATCGCTTCGTTACTGCTCGCAGGCAGGCGGACACATGTCCCGCCAGATAAAGCAGGAACTCCGCCGCGCCCTGCCCGATCATACGAACATCTACATCATGTACGGCGCGACCGAAGCGTCCGCCCGCCTGAGCTATCTCGAACCGGCCCTGTTAGAACAAAAAATGGATTCGATCGGCACGCCCATCCCAAACGTTACAATGCGCATCCTCGATGAAAGCGGCACCGAACTGCTCCCCGGCCAGACGGGCGAGATCGTCGCCTCCGGCCCGAACATCATGCTTGGATACTGGCGCGATCCCGAATCGACGGCACGCGTTCTCGACCGTCATGGCTATCACACCGGCGATCTCGGATATTGCGACGCAGATGGATGTTTCTATCTTGTGGGCCGCAAGGATAATCTATTGAAGGTGGGAGGCCATAGGATAAATCCACAGGAAATCGAGGACGTTCTTGAAGAAACCGGCCTTATAATAGAAGCAGCCGTACTAGGCGTTCCCGATGCGCTGCTGGGAACCAGACTTATCGCCCTCGTGGCGCCCGTCGATGGAGAATGCTCCGAACGCTATATATTAGGGCTCTGCGCAGCAAAACTACCCCGCTACAAAATGCCTGCCGCACTTCATTTTACACGGTCACTTCCCAAGAACGCCAACGGCAAGATAGACCGCGCCCAATGCAAAAAGCTGGTGGAGGCAACCGCCTGACGCACGTACGCAAATCTAACGCCCATGGCCCGCGAATACAACAAGCGCCGTCTTAAAGAGTATTGAAAGGTCGAGGCTTAAAGACCAGTTGTCGATATATTCAAGGTCAAGCTCCATCCATTGGACAAAGCTCAAATCGTTTCTGTT
Source organism: Spirochaetia bacterium UBA5368 (assembly GCA_002407865.1). Taxonomy (GTDB): domain Bacteria; phylum Spirochaetota; class UBA4802; order UBA4802; family UBA5368; genus UBA5368. Next base: position 61,863 of record DHPI01000046.1, on the reverse strand, counting down.
GGGCCGTATCTGCCATAAACATGTAAGGCCAGGCTTCATTGAAAGGCGTCTTCGATACCAGAGATTGTATTTTTCCACCTCGGACGGCAGGGGCGGACGCGGACCAACCAGGCTCATTTCACCCTTCAGGACGTTTAAAAGCTGCGGCAATTCGTCAAGGCTCGTCTTACGGAGAAATGTGCCGATATAGGGGATAATCCTCGGATCGCGGGCAATCTTGAACGCCGGCCCGTCCGCCTCGTTTAACACCATCAGGTCTTTCTGCAATTCCTCGGCATTCATAACCATTGTACGGTATTTGCATATTTGAAACTTCCTTCCGTATAAACCCACACGCTCCTGCTTGAACAATACCGGGCCCTTCGAAAAAAGCCTTATTGCCCCCGCAATCATGAGCATCAGCGGCAGAAACATCAGTGTTACCGCTCCCGCCACAAAATAAT
>DHPI01000046.1:54049-61296 GCA_002407865.1 Spirochaetia bacterium UBA5368 | reverse complement strand
CCCCCGCCACAAAATAATCCATTATAACTTTTAACAGCAAATCGCTATGTTTCGAGCTGGTACTGCAAAGCGTCATCGTCGGCATGCCGTGAAAATACTCGAAACATGTCGACGCGATACCCGGCTGGTATGCAATCGAGTGGATCAGCCAATCGGGAATAATTCGCACCTTGATGCCGAGCACCTCTATCAGAAACATATATTCATCGACTGATTCGATTTTATTCAACGGCATTGCGAATACAACTTCATCGATGACATTTGTAATGAGTATTCGCCTAAGATCTGCAATGGTGCCGACAATTTTCACGCCGTCTTTAACTTCTTTTCCGATTTTTCCCGGGTCTATCTCGAGGCACCCTACAATATTATACCCATTCTTCGCGGAATTAATAAGCTCGATAAAGCTGGTCGCCCTGTTCTTGCTGCCGATGATAAGTATATTATAAATGTTCTGTTCACTCTCTTCCTTCTTGACGAGGATGTAGCGTAAAAGGCATTTGCTACCGGCAAGGAAGGCAAGATCGAGAAAATAAAACATCACCAGCAGCATTCGGCTTACATCCTTAATTTTAAGTAAAAACAGGCATGTAATCAAAATTATCATACCGACCGTCAGTATTTTCACAAGATCGGTCAGCAGCTCGACGTACGTTTTTCGCATAAACGTACTGTATGGATCGTACAGATAAAATATGATTAACCAGATCGCGATAATGAGGCTTACAATGATGTAATAGTTTATTTCCTCGCTCAAGCCGCGATATGAATCAGGAAGCAGATATTTCTTTAAAAAATACGATACGATAAATGCGGTTATCGTTATAGTAATATCAAGCATCAGATGCATATTCATTATTAATTTGTATTTTTTGTTCTGTTCCGCTATCATACCATGCTCCTTTTTTCCAGAGAACCGATACGTATAACCCCACCGTGACAGTGCACACGGCGCACGTAGCGTTATCGGATATTGGTATGCAACATCAGATCCAATGGAGTTCATCGCCGGCAGCGATATTGCATCCATTAGTGATGAGAAATATCATCCCCCTTTCACTATCACATGAAAAGGCATCATTTTTTTATGTTTAATTTCCGCTAAGAAGACGATAAGTTCTATTTATTTCTTATTGTGCATTTATATTTACACATACATTTGCGCCAACTCCGCTACTCGCAGCGCACATCAACCAGCATCAATCCACCAACAATAATCTTTATACTTACAAGCTATAAAAAATCAAAATTATTTCAAATTATTTTTCACTGCTTTTATAAAATATAGTATGTATCCTCCTTTTTCGCTTTTCCTTGATAATCTTTTTTTTCTGGGCCTTGTTCATTAACCGTATTACACATACATGACATTCGGCAGCCGCGTTAGCAATATATTATACATCCCACACGCTGTTAAATGCAACATTTTTTACTTCCGTCATGCGGACATTACAATGCGTGAATTCCACATGACGGAAGGAGACATCTCACCACATCCTCAGCCCGCGAACTCTCCGGCGGCGCGAAGTTTCGATTTTTCTTCTTCTTCCAAAACATTAAACGCGACCTTTCCGACCAGCGTTTTCGGCAGATCGCCGCGGAACTCAATTTCCCTCGGGCAACTCCACTTCAACAGGTGCTCCGCGCAGTGACGTATAAGCTCGTCGGCCATTTCCCTGCTTTCTTTTGACGTGTCCTTCAACACGACAAACGCCTTGACTCTCGAAATCTGTGATTTATCGGGGACGCCGATGACACAGGCCATATCCACCGCCGGATGTTTGCGCAACACATCCTCCACCTGTCCAGGATACACGTTAACGCCGGATGACTTGATCATCCTTTTAATCCGCTGTTTGAAAAAGAAAAATCCGTCCTCGTCCATGTGCACCATGTCACCGGTGTGCAACCACTCATTCCCGTCGGCGTGCTTCTTCAGCACCTTTGCCGTTTCATCCGGCTTGTCGAGATAACCGAGCATCACCGCCGGCCCCTTAACGCAGAGCTCGCCTTCTTCACCGACGGCGATATCGTCGGTTGTCCCCATTTTTACCACCTTGGCGTCGATGTCAGGGAATGGTATGCCGATACTGTTTTCGCGGTATTCACTCAGCGGCGTCGCCATGATAGCGGTGACCGCTTCCGTCAGCCCATAGCCTTCAAGCAGCTTCACATTGCCGCCCTGGCGCTTCACAATCGCCTCGAATTCCTCCTTTACCTCACGGGGCAGCGTATCGGCGCCGCTGAAACAGCCGCGCAGGCACGAAAGGTCCGTTTTCTGAAAATCCTTATTTTTATTCAGCGCCTGATAGAGTGTCGGGACGCCGATAACGAATGTCGGGCGTTTCGATTTTATCAAGCGCGCGACATCTTCGGGTGTAAACTGCGGCACAAGGATGCTTCTTCCGCCACCCATGAACGCGGCGTTGACGCACACGCCCAGGCCAAAACCGTGAAAAATGGGCAGTATGGCAAGCACTTTGTCCGTTTCATTGAGCTTGCCCCAGCATGACACCATCATGCCTTCCGATATGAAATTATAATGTGAAAGCATAATGCCCTTCGGCACGCCGGTGGTGCCGCCGCTGTAGAGAATAACCGCGGTATCGTGCGTATTCATATTTGCCATCGGCGCTTTGGGATATGTTCCCGACATCATGTCCTTCCACCAGATCACCCTGTCATCCGCGGGGACTTTCGGTATTTTTCTGCCTTTTGTTAAATTGAAACCAACGCGCTTTATAAGGCCGAGATAATCCGGAATCCGCGCGAGGATAAGCTTTTTGCAGCCGGTGGCATGCATCACCTGGTTAAAGTTGCCGTAAAACGCGTCGATGGTAAGCGCAAATTTGCTTTTACTTATATTAAGATAAAACTCTATCTCCTTCGGGGGCGAAAGCGGGTGAATCATCGACGCAACGCCGCCGAGCTTGTTAACGGCATAAAAGCAGATGATGCCCTGGGGGCTGGTCGGCATCGATATTGTAATGCTGTCACCCTTTTTCAATCCAAGGGCCGCCAGTGCGTCGGCGCATTTGTCGATTTCTTCCGAAAATCTCCCGTATGTGGACGTGTATCCCAGGAAATCATACGCAATCGCGTCCGGATTTTTTTTCACCGTCTTCATTACCGCTTCATAGAGGGTAATTTCCGGATAATCGACGTGTTCGGGCACATCCCCGTAATACTTCAGCCATGGCTTCTTCTGGTACATTACGAATCCTCCTGAATGCTGGTTTGTATTTGTAACAACCGCCGCAGCCCGGCGGTATCATGCGCAAATCCCCGTCAGGCGCCGCCCTTTTTTTGCTTGATGATCTCCATGAACGCATCGATGCGCGTCTCGATCTGGCTTTCGCTGAAATTGCGCTCATCCAGCATATCGGCCTCAATCATCAGGCTGGGAATACCCATATCACGCTGCAGGGTTTTCATAATGTCGTACTGGCCGAGCGAATACGGTTTGCAGCTGCGGTTCGAATGCATCACGAATCCGTCAACGTCGTATTTTCTCACCATCTTCGTTATTATTTTGAGCATTTCGTCGACGCCGATGTTAAGGTAAATCCTCGTATACCCTTCGACCATTGATTCAATGAAATCATTTTCATTGAGATAATCCAGCGAGCCGCACCATGCCGACGTATAGGTGTCGGCAACAAGGCATGCGCCGTGCGACGCGAACTTGTCGGAAAGCCATTTCGTTTTATACCACACGGGAAGGTTGTCCCACAGCAGCCGGTATTTTTCGTCGGGCACCGCCCCGATCTTCAGCGCCGCGCGCTCGCGCATCTCCTCGAGGAGGCCGCTGTAATAATCGACCGCGATCTGGGTGCCGCGTAACGTCACAATCAGCGCAAGGTGAAAAAACGCGTCGAACGCCGACATCGGCGCCGGCCTGTTCATCGTGGTATCAAGCACGGCCTGCCACAGCCGCTGCCCCTCGATCGACAGCCTGCCAACCTCTTTCATTTTGTCGTAATCGAATTTTCTGGCGCATGCCTTCTCTAAAAAATTTATATATTCATCGATCTGACGCCGCACGTACCACCGCGCCTCATCCGGAAACTCCGTATGGCAAAACGGCGTATCGAAGATAAAAAGCGGCACGTTGTAATACCGCGCCTGCACCTCGTACCACTTCATTACGGTGCCGCAGATGTTATTACAGCATATAAGAAAATCCGGCGCGGGCAGCCCCCCGATGGGCCCGCCATTGACAGGGGACGCGGCAATATCCGAACGCGCATACGAGCACAGGTCACGGCAGTATCCCATCGCCTCCGCCTTTTCGCAGAGATCGACCGCCATGTGCGACGCCCCGATCATGGCCGCATGATTTTCGGGATACACCGGAATAACATCCATGGCGACGAGCGGCTCGACCGGCCCGCCGCTGGTAATCCACGCAACTTTTTTGCCGTTCTGCCGCGCGGTTTTCGCTTCGATATAATACGCGGTCATTATTTCGCGCATCTTTTTGACCGATTTAACCTTCATCTTTTCGCCTTCCCTGGTTTGTACAGCCTCAGTCATAATAGAATCCTCCGGTTATGATATCGTTGCGCCAGTGCATGTCTATTGCAGCATCTCAATAAAGGCCTCAAATCTGGTCTTTAGCTGGCCTTCAGACGGAAGCACCTGCTCCATCTCCATGAGCATGGAGGGAATTTTTTCATTATCGAGCATTTCCTTTATGTAGGGATAGTCGAACGCGTGCGGATCGCAAAACTTCAGCAGCAGAAAAAGAACGCCCGCGGCATTATGCTCTTTCACAATCCGCACGAGATTGTCGCCGCGGGAAGTGAGCGCCATATGCTTTGCGGGGCAGATTATGCGCTCGGAATACCGTTGCGCAATCGCTTCGATGGGATCGCCTGTCTCCCGGAGCATACCTTCAAAATACCGTGACCCGTTACAGAGATCGTCCCATACGACAAATCCGCCCGATTTCTCGATGATGGCATACACATCCGGATGATCGCACAGGCTTCCGCTCAGCACAAGCCGTTTGCCGGATTTCGGCATCGCCGCGCCGCTGCCGTTTTCAAGATCGCGCGCCAGCTCCTCGAGCATATCGGCAACCACGGCGCGGTCCATCGTCATTGAAGACTTCATTACCGCACGCATGTCGCTGCCGCCGATGAGTGCGGGGTTTTTGTCTTTCAGCGTGTATATTTTTTTCATCGCCGACCTGATACGGTTGTATAGCCTGATTGATCGCCGAAGATCATCGTCGCTGATTGTGACCGACAGCGATGCTTCGAGATCGCTGCGGAATTTGCGCAACACGTCAACCATATAGGCGCGCGACGTATCACTATCGAGTTTCACGGGCAGCACAATATCCGCGTGCAGCCTCATCGGCACATTAAGGCGCCATATATCGGAAAGACGCTGGATCGAATCGCACGTATGCGGAAACACCACGCCATCGAGGAATGAAAGCTGACCCGAAAGGGCGTCCTCAAGCGCCCCCCGCACGAGGGAGCAACTATATGACTGAAGATGCGCGTCGGCGTGGGATATATGCGTGGAAGTACCGAATATCCTGAGAGGAAACACGCCCGCCGCATACAGGATTTCCTCCGGGGTGTATGAACAAAAATACGCCATGACGGGTTTATTGCCGGTTTGCTTCCATGACCGCGCCGCTTCATACGGCGCACCCGCATTGCGACGAAAATTTTGCAGTATGTCCATAGCAGGCCATCCTTTGCAGCTATCACGCCGCATCAGGCTCTGACCCCTGACGCATGGCGCCTCAAGCCGTATATATTTTATTTGACAATGTACGATATTATCGTACATTGTTCACATTTTACAGTATAGAATACAATCTGTCAATAATATAACGTTATTGCGTTATTAATTTAAATATGCAAATGCTGTCGTCCCCAGGCCAACGCTAACATCAGCCTGCTGGAAGACGGCGGGGATAAAACCTGATGAATCACAGCAAACGGCTTATTCAATCAATACACCGCGCCTCGACAATTCTCGAAATATTCATAAGCGAGAAAAAAACATTCGGCATTACCGAATTTTCACAGAAGCTTGGCCTCCCCAAGACCACAATATCGAGCATCGTCGGCACGCTTGAAGCGCTGGGCTATCTCGAAAAAGACCACATTACGCTCAAATACCGGCTGGGCCCTAAGCTTTTCCAGCTCGGCATGAAATACGCGACAAACATGGACCTGGTTATAACCGCGCGCGCGTGGATGGAACGCCTGTGCTTCCAGTTTCGAGAGCCGGTGAATGTCGGCATGCTTGTAGGCGACAAAATAATCATCGTGTTGCGAGTTGAACCGGAAAACCGTTACATGGTATTTCCGCAGGCAGGATCGGTGATTCCATTGCATACAACATGCATAGGAAAGCTCCTTTTTGCCAATCTGGATGAGGAGCGCCGGGAGGAAATGCTTGCCAATTGCACGTTTGATAGATTGACCAATTCAACGCTGGCATCGAAAGAAGAATTTTTGCATGAAATCAACAGCGTCAAAAAAAATGGCATCGCGTTTGACCGCCAGGAATCCATAAAAGGGCTTGCCGGCATCGGGGGGCCGATATTCAACTACACCGGCAACATCATAGCGGCCTTTGCAATCACGGGAAACGCCGACAACATAGAATCCCAACGGGAGGAGATTATAAAAGCGGTAAAACTAACCTCGCAACAGATGTCATTGCAGCTTGGATATTCCGCAGTCTGATTATAAAATGTTGTTGCCGTATGCCCAAAAAATAGCTATATTTTATTAGCACTCTCCAATAGAGAGTGCTAATTTTAGGCCGGATAAAATGCCGGAGACAATCACATATGCAATAATCCCCGATCGAATGATGATCGGGGATTCTTTTTAATAATCCACCCGCTCTTTTTCTTTTTCCAGTTCCCGATAATATAATACGACGCTTGTATCGATTTTCTTTTTTATAGAGGGAAGTTTGTGCGCGCTGTCAGGATCGTGTGCAATAAGGTTTTTTTCAATCATCGCAAAGTACGAATCAAGCGGCGGATACAGATAGTTTTTAACATACGTATATTCTTTCCATTCCTTCTCGTTCTTATGCCGGTGAAGCACATACCGCGTCATTGCATGCAGTCTGTAGATCTTCATATAAAAACGCATGAACTGTTCGGATGGGATGTCTTTCACGACAGCGGTAAAAGCTTTTTCCTTCTGTGTGTCATTCATTCCCGTCATCGAAATAGAAAAGATGTAGTTCAGTTCCTCGTC
>DHPI01000046.1:48643-53943 GCA_002407865.1 Spirochaetia bacterium UBA5368 | reverse complement strand
AGCCATAGTCTATTGCCTGGGTTGTTTTATCCAGCAGGGCCAGCTCATCCGGGTTGAAAAAGCCGTTACCTTCGACAGGTATGGATGCGCACGAAAGCGCCAGAAGCGGAACGGCGAGCAACAGCTTACATGAGAATTTCATCATCTTACCTCAATCGAAAAATTCATTCCTTAACATATAATCCGGCGGGATATCCCTGTTGCTTGTTTTACCGGCAATGTCCCCAAGCGAATACGCCTGTATGCCAATACCGGGGCGCTTGGCGATAACATGCTCCTCTTTCAGAATCGAGCCTTTCGGGATAAAGCACCTGCTAAAAAGACTTTTTCGCGCGGAATTTGCAACCTCTTTTTCCGATGAATCAAACGAGATATGCCCATCGCCCATATACATGACCGTCATCGCAAGCGATTCTTTCATCTTTCTGAACGCCTCCGGCGCAAGCGATACCGCGCCATCGGGACATTCGAAATCATCCGCAAGTTTGAAGTGCTTCTCGAATATCCTCGCCCCTGCCGCAGCCGCAAGTTCGGCAATCCTCCCATCGGGGGAATGATCGGAAAATCCGGTTTCAATATTGAACCGCCGCGAGAGCGCTGCAATTCGGGCAAGGTTGGCCTTCTCGGGCGGCAACGGATACAGTGACACGCAATGCAGCAGCACAATATCGGGCGAACCGGCAAAGCGGAGCGTCTCCAGCGCGGCCCCTATTTCATCTTCCGTCGAGATGCCCGTGGACATGAGCACCGGTTTTGCTGTTTTGCCGATCAGCCGCAGCAGCGCGTGATTGGTCAACTCCGATGACGCCACCTTGTATATCGGCGCGTCGAGAGCCTCAAGCATGTTCACCGAATCGCCGTCAAACGGCGATGAAAAGAAAACCATATTGAAAGATTCCGCCAGACTTTTTAATGCACGATATTCATTTTCAGAAAGAAGGAATTTTCTAAAAAATTCTATCTGGCTCATGTCGGGTTCCGACTCGCAGCCGTCGCGCAGCAGCGATGTCGTATAGACCGAGTACATCTGTTCCGGAACAATCGTCTGGAATTTAACCGCGTCGGCGCCCGCGTTATGCGCAGCTTCAATCATCCGCGCGGCCGTTTCATAATCGCCGTTGTGGTTTAATCCGATTTCAGCTATGCAGATCAGCTCTTTTCCCTTAAAACTATCGCGAAATTTCTCCATATCACTCATTCCTGGCGCGTTATCGTGAACATGATTTACTACATGCTTCAATAACGCAAATATTATTCACCTGTCTATATTTTTATTGACATACGATTTCGCGTGGATGATTCTTATTCGCAATACATTTTGCAAGGTAACATTTATGGGAAAGAAATATATCATCTCGCTTGATCTCGGCACGACCGGAAACAGGGTTTTCTGCTTTGACGACGCGGGGCATCCGATTTCCAGCGCCTACCGTGAATTCACCCAGCATTTCCCCAAACCGGGGTGGGTGGAGCACGACCCTGAAGAAATATGGAATTCCATCAAAGAGCTCATTCCGGCCGCCATCACGCAGGGAAACCTCTCTCCCGATGACGCCATCTGCATCGGCATCACGAATCAGCGGGAAACAACCGTCATATGGAACAAAGACACGGGCAAACCGATCTACAATGCGATAGTATGGCAGTGCAGGCGAACGACCGACATCTGCAACAGCCTGAAGGAGCGCGGTTACGAAGAAACTGTGCGGCAAAAAACGGGTCTGGTCATCGACGCGTATTTTTCCGGCACCAAGATAAAATGGATACTCGATAACGCAGATAACGCGCGCGATCTCGCGAAAAATGGCAAACTGCTTTTCGGCACCATCGATACATGGATTTTATGGAAGCTCACCGGCGGACGCTCACATATTACCGACTACACCAATGCGTCACGGACAATGATATTCAATATCATTGAAAAGCGCTGGGACCGGGATTGCATGGAAATGCTCGACATCCCGTTAAACATTCTTCCCGAAGTCCGCGACTCATCGTCGTATTTCGGCGAGACATCGGGCGTTCCGGGATTGCCCAACGGCATCCCAATCGGCGGCATCGCCGGCGATCAGCAGGCCGCCATGGTGGGCCAGAACTGCGTATTCGAAGGCACAATCAAAAATACGTATGGAACCGGCTGTTTTATGCTGATCAATACGGGAAGCCAGCATATACTTTCCGAGAAGGGCTTGCTAACAACGCTTACCTGCGATGCTCTCGGTAAACCCGTGTATGCCCTGGAAGGTTCGGTCTTTGTCGGCGGCGCGGTTGTACAGTGGCTCCGCGATTACATGCAATTTTTTGAAAAGAGCGCCGATTCGGATATTATGGCGCTTACCGTCGACAAGGATGACGAGGTAATATTCATTCCCGCGTTTGTCGGCCTTGGCGCGCCCTACTGGAAGATGGACGCACGGGGAGCGATTTTCGGATTGACCCGCGACACAACCAGGGAACAGATCATCCGGGCGGCGCTGAAATCGATCGCGTTTCAATCCATGGATGTTATTGAGGTAATGCAGCACGATTCGGGAAAAATAATCCACGAGTTGCGTGCGGACGGAGGGGCCACCAAGGGCCCGTACCTTATGCAATTTCAGGCGGATATCCTTGGCATACCCGTATTGCTGCCGGAGGTAACGGAATCAACAGCGCTGGGCGCGGCATACCTGGCCGGGCTCAACCAGCGGCTTTACAATTCTATTGAAGAAGTCGCAAAACACAACCGTATCGTATCGAAGTTCATGCCGAGAATAACCGAAACAGAACGCAACAGTCAAAAAAAATTATGGAAGGATGCGGTCAGCAGGTTATTATAGGTATAGTGCGCAAACACGCGACATGTACAATATAGTGATGTGGCATTCTGAAGTATCTGACAAGCTTCATCATTCGAAATATTACCATCCTGGAGGATTCTGATGGCAAAACCATTGTTAGGGGAAATGCTTCTCGAAAACGGCGAGGTAACGCAGGAGCAGCTCGATAAAGCCCTCGATGTTCAGAAAAAGGAAGGCGGTCTCATGGGGATTATTCTTGTAAATCTCGGATTCATATCGGAAAAAACGCTTGTAAAATACCTTGCGATGCAGGCCGAGAGAGTGGTCAAGTCCGAATAAGTTCAGCCGCGCTACGACATGTTCTTTTTATGAATAAGCTCATTGGTAATTTTTAATATCTTTTCTATCTTGAACGGCTTTTTCAGCACGTATGCAAGCCCTTCGTTCATAAGCTTGTCGACATGAGGTATCTCATCGATGCCCGTGATAAAAACGATTTCTGTCGAAGGGCTGACACGGCGTATCGATTCGAAAACCTTATCACCCTTGATTCCGGGCATCAAATAATCGAGAAAGACAATATCAATATCCTCGAATGCGCATATCTCCACGGCCTCTTCGCCGTTTGACACGGCGATTACCTGATATCCCTTATTGTCAAACGCGCGGCTGAGAAATTCGCGTATTGGGTCCTCGTCATCGACAATCAGGATCCTGGTATCCCCGAAAAACACGATTTCCTTTTTTTCATATCTGGCGCTTTTCTCGCCGCCAAGCTCGGTTCTTGTAAAGATGAGCTGAATATCCTTTCCATCGTCATCCTCGGTTGAAACCGTCATCACTCCGCCGATACTCTGCATAATGCCGTATGCGATGGCGAGGCCGAGTCCCGTGCCGCCCTGTGAACCGTCTTTCACATCCTTATCGAGGATACTCCTGACCGAGCGCAGCGGATGCGTTATCATATCCGCCTGATCTCTGGTCACGACATCACCGTTGTCCCGGATGCCCAGCACAACGGTGCCATTGGCCCGCCGTGTGCTGATTTCTATAAAGCCCGGCTCGTCATCCGGCATTGTGTTGATCGAATTCTGCAATACGTTGAGAATCGCTTCTCTGACCTGATGCGTGTCAATCAGCACCTTCGGAATATCGCCAAGTTGTATCCGCAGATCGATGCCTTCACGGTCGAGAATCGCATGTTGCATTGCGACTACTTCTTCCACTATTTCATTTAATGAAAAATACGCGAGCTGCGCATCCCTCCCCTTGACGAAGACATTAAGGCTTTCAATCAGTTTCGCGCCGCGTTCAATCTGCTCGTCAATGACTCGTACGGCATTCTGTACGGCCCTGGCGTCAAAACTGCTCATGTTGATGAGCTCCGCATAGCCCCGTATAACCGCAAGTATGTTATTAAATTCGTGCGCCATCCCCGACGAAAGGACGCCAAGGCTGTCAATCTTGTCTGAATACATGACATCTGGATTGACCCTTTCGAGCTTCTGGCATTCCGTTATCTGCTCTTTCAAATGTCCGACTGCGCCGGTTGCCCTGCCAAGCAGATAATAAAAACCGCTCTGTGCTTTCTGTTTTGAATATTCCGCGGCGTCGAACACCATGCCCGTCAATCCGATGCATGAATCGCCGCCGATAAAAGGAACCAGTACGGCCATGTACGGCACATCTTCCCTGATTTCGTTTTCGCTTGCAGGAATGAAAATAACGCTTTTTTTCTTTATGGCCTTGCGCACCATCAGCGAGAATCCGGAAAACGAGCTGATCTGCTGGTCAAAGTTACCTCCCATCTCATTGATCAGCACAAGCTTCTCCTCGGATTCAATGGAAACATACGCGGCTATCGAGAGAGGACGCAACTGCGCATACAGCAACTCGTTGAAGACCCTGAATAATTCTTCAATATCGCGAACCCGTACGGATTCATTCAACAGGTCAATGATTAATTCATATTGGTTCTTGCTTACCATGCACGCCCCGATGCCGCTCTTTCATGCAAAATCTCGGATTACGGCGCCGCAGCCCATCCCTATTCAATCTACACATGGATGGGCGGCGCTGGATTTGTCTGAATGCCGTCGCGTATTAACGACGCTTACACGTCAATCTCTTCCAGCCAGTTGAATTTGTCCTCGTATTCGCCTGTTCTGATCTTCGTCAGCCTGTCGTACAGCTTTGTTATCACCGGACCCGCTTCATTTCCTTTCCCAAAACGATATTCTTTGTCACGGTAATGTATCAGGTTAACGGGCGTAATCACCGCCGCCGTGCCAACCGCGCCGATTTCATCGAATTTTTCCAACTCACTGATGTCGATCGGACGCCGCTCGACAATCATTCCCATATTTTCAGCAAGCTGCGCCAGACTTTTATTGGTGACGCTCGGAAGGATTGATTCGGAATGTGGCGTCAGATATTTGTTGCCCATAATGCCTATAAAATTCGAGGTGCTGAATTCATCGATATACCGTTTTTCTTTCGGATCAAGATATAGTACAATGG
>DHPI01000046.1:34293-48475 GCA_002407865.1 Spirochaetia bacterium UBA5368 | reverse complement strand
ATACCCCTTCTGTTTACCGTATATTTCCCCCCTGAGACCCGCCGCGTAATTGCCGCCAACCTTGCAATCGCCCGTTCCCTGCGGGGCTGCGCGGTCATATTCTTCAACAATCAGCGCCTTCACAGCCGAAAATCCTCCCTTGTAATACGGCCCAACCGGCGTTACAAAAACGATGAACATGTATTCTTCGGCGGGCCCCAGACCTACCCTGGCGCCGGTGCCAAGAATCAACGGGCGTATGTACAGGCTTGCCCCGGTGCCGTACGGCGGCACGAAACGCGCATTTGCCTTGACTACCCGGTGTACAGCGTCACGGAAAATCTCGATCGGCACAAGAGGCGTAAAAATACGCTCGCTGCTGCGTTGCAATCGTTTCGCATTTTCTTCGACACGGAACGCGACAATCTTCCCATCGACCGTTTCAAATACCTTGAGCCCCTCGAACGCCTCCTGTCCGTAGTGCAGGCAGGGTGCGGCCATATGAAGCGATATATGTTCATCGGAGACAAGCTCTCCTTCGGACCACTTTCCATTCTTGTAATAATAACGGATGTTATAATCTGTTTTGACATACCCGAAGGGCAACTCCCCCCAATCAAGATCGGCTTTTTCAATTCTCTGCGTTTTCATTACTATATACCACACCTATACGTGAATTTAAAAAATTTAACTACCTTAAAATACAGAAATAATATTGTCAATAATAAACGAATCTCACACACTGCAACCTTCTATAAGTGTACCAATATCCCCGCGCATGTCTAAAAAAACATCTGCTCAGTGATCTATAGATTATAGAATGGTATTCTCGGTATACATGGCGGAAAATTACATGGCCTGCTCGACAATGGGGCCTTCAGTATCGCCCTCGATAAACTGGCGTGAAAACTCGTTAGTGCGGGAAAAAAAAGCGTCGACAGTATCATGATACACAATCACTCCATCGTGAAGGAGGGCCACGAAATCCGCGATTTTTCTTGCGACATTCAGGTCATGAGTAACCACAATCGACGTGGTTGCGTACTTTCCCGTAATCTCAAGAATCAAATCGGCAATCGCATCCGAAAGAATGGGATCGAGGCCGGCTGCGGGATCATCGTAAAGAATAATCTCCGGATTCAGGCAGATAGCCCTTGCGAGACCCACGCGCTTCTGCATGCCCCCGCTCAGCTCTGAGGGAAGTTTATACTCACTGCCCGCCAGTCCGACACTGGCAAGCGCACCAATGACTGTTCGGTGGACAGATTCTTCATTCATTTTCATACGGCGCAGACCGAAGGCGACATTGTCGAACACATTCATCGAGTCAAAGAGCCCGCCCTTTTGAAATACATACGCCAGCATGATACCGCTGCCGCCTGGATGCTCGCGCTGGCGGAAAAAATCCTCAAGGCTGAGATCGTTAATCCAGATGCTTCCGCCCGACAGCGGTATCAATCCCGAAATCGCTTTCAGCAATACCGATTTGCCGCAACCGTTTTTCCCAAGCACGACCGTACGTTTCCCATGCGGAACATCAAGGTTGACGCCCTGCAATACGGCTCGGCCGTTGAACGACACTCTGACATCACGCACTCTGATCATCACACGTCATCCCTGAAACGCATTTCGAATCAGCCCATTCACATTACGCATAAAGATTTTCATGGTAATCCCTGATTGAATACAGCATATTGAGATACGAAACATATCTATCCTCGTGGATGCGTCCGGCATCCACCCTTCTCTTGATTTCGCAATGCGGTTCATGATCGTGCGTACACGGCTGAAACGAACACAACGCCCCGAGTTTTCCAAACTCATAAAAATAATTTCCAACCGCGGCCGGTTCAATATCCATCAGTCCGAACTCGCGCAGCCCCGGCGTATCGATGATGCATGTTTTTTTTTCGGACATTATCATTTCAACGTTTGTCGTGGTATGCCGTCCCTTCCCGGTGCTTCTGGATATCTCGGCGACACGTAATTGCAGATGCGGATACATGTAATTCAGGAGACTCGTTTTACCGACACCCGAATTCCCCACAAAAAGCGAAACTCTTTTTTCTATGATCTTTCTGAATTCATCAATACCCTCTCCCGTCAGGGCGCTTACCATCGATATTCTGATCCTGGCGTTTTTATAATACTCCTTTATATACCTGATAATTTCATCATCCGCAATATCAATTTTATTTATACATACGACAATTGGAATGTCGCCCTTACACCCGCGGACATAAAGCCTGTCAACAAATCGAAGATTGAGTTTCGGACTGGCAAACGACTGCACTACGATTATCTGATCAAGGTTACAGGCGATAATATCCTCTCGCTTGTTTCTGCCCTTTTCCTTGCGTGAAAAAACATTTTTTCTCGGCAGTATCTCCTCTATAACGCCCGCGCCGTCATCCTGTATTTCAAACAACACATCATCGCCGACTGCGATCGGATCGCTGTACTTATGCAGGTCCCCACGCTGGCGCATTTTTCCCCGCAAAAAACAATTCACAATATCGTTGCCCGATTTAACAGCGTAATACAGGCCAAAAACCTTTATTACAACACCCTTACCGCTCACCATCTGAACGCATTCCCTGTAACGAAAAAAAGAGGCGGTTCTTTGCAGTTCCGCCTCTGATATTTCAATCTATACCACAGCGTAAACACATTATGCCTTTGGAACAACCTTAAACGAAACGCGCCTCTGCTGCGGATCGTTTGGATCGACGCCCGGGAGAAGATCGGACGAGCCGACTCCCTTGTAGATCATATTCGGCGACGTAATTCCTTCTTTCCTAAGCGAATTAAACACTGCCTTCGCCCTGTCGGCCGAAATCTTGATGTTGCCGGGTTTGTTCCCGATGGCATTTTCCGGTCCGCGGGCATCCGTGTGCCCCGTTACCTGCAACACGTATCCTTCGGGAAGCTTATTAATGATGTCACGGACAACCGGCGCAGCCGCTTTTGCCCATCTATCCCATTTCTGAGGAGGCATCGTCGAGCTCTTGTAATCAAATCCTGTAACCGGTATCTTCGCCAGCTGTTCATTCTGCATGTCGACAAGACTCGCCGCCGGCACCGCCGTCTGCTCTTTTACCTCCGGAGCAGAACCGCATGACATCATAAAAAACGCCGCGCCAAGCACCATCACAAATACTCCGTATGAAAATCTGTTCGTTTTCATCCTGACCCCTTTATTATTTTTTAATTTTTCAAACGACATTTATTCATTTCAACAGAATTCGACCACGCATATCAAATAAATATAATTAAATCACGCGATTGTCAACCTAAAAAATTACTAAATTTATTTTTGATATAGTACGAAAAAAGACTAAAGAAATCATCACTGAATACCGATGCTGAATATACAAGACTAAATATGGTAATTCCCTCCCGATTATTACTGTATTGAAATCTTGGCACTGCGCGTAAGTAACGATCAACAATTGAAGGCAGAATAGCCGCCCAGCTATTCTGCCTTTTACTTTTTCATTGCGCAGCGCTGTTAATCACTTCGGGCAATTTCATTAACACAACCGGAACAAACCGTAAAAGTTCGCCATACACATTTCCCAGGGCGCCAACACCGGTAACTCTGAAACTGACACAATATTCCATGCCCGCATGCAGGTCGAGAAGCAACGGGCGCAACATATCGTTTTTATAATAATATTCAGCATCGAATTCTATATCGGTGTTTTTCGCATCATAAAAAACTATGGCATGAAAAACGTTGTCCACAAGTTTCAGCCGCAGCCTGAGCGTGATCTCTTTATTTTTATATGTATCAATACCTGCGGCAATGTCCCGCAGCAATATGTTCTCATATTCCTGAGCGACTGCTTTCACGGTGCAAACCGCCGATACGAGAACCGCACCACAAAGAACGACGCATTTCAAACGCATACCCTTCCCCGCTATTTTTTCTCTGAGTACCCGCCACACAGTGTGCGTGTTTCATTCCATTATACGTATACGCACTCAAAATAGTGAGGCAGTAAAGCAATTTTTTATACTGATGGGCGATTAACGGCGGTTATCGTTCAGGATGCGCACGACACGGCAGGCGTGAGACGAAACAGGCTATTTGTCATGGTAACGCTCAAATGTCGTATTCGAGCCGTGATTTTTCTGTATCCGCGAATATAAATACTCCACAAGCAACCAGAGCAGGGCCGACGCCCAGAATGTAATAAACATTTCCAATATATTAAATTTCATGGCAGCACCTTCCTTCTGCCAGTAATAATGCATTATTCATTCCAATGCGGAATAGTATTGTATTCACAACTCCTGATATTTCCAGGCGGATATGATGCTTTTCAAATGAACCATAATCGACTGCCAAATTGTGTATGCATTCATGGTACAGATGTATCATTTATGCAACGGATGAAGGTACGTATTTTATCTTGACAGGAACTGTTTTTCCCATATTCTAAAGGGTTGTTGTTTATATTAAGTCCCATTAGCCGATGCTCAATACCAGCGATGGAACAACGCTCATAAAAGGAGAAATCAATGAGAAGTGATTTAATGAAAAAAGGAATAGAGAGGGCCCCGCACCGTTCACTCTTTAAGGCGGCCGGCCTTACCGATGAAGAAATAAACAGGCCGATTATCGGCATTGCGAATTCTTCCAATGAGATAATCCCGGGACATATACATCTCGCGACAATTGCGGATGCCGTAAAAAAGGGAATATTGGCGGCCGGCGGAACACCGCTCGAGTTCTCGACCATCGGGGTGTGTGATGGAATCGCCATGAATCATATCGGGATGAAATATTCACTGGGCTCGCGTGAACTTATCGCCGACTCCATTGAAATCATGGCAACCGCGCATCCGTTTGACGGGCTGGTGCTTATCCCAAATTGCGATAAGATTATCCCCGGCATGCTTATCGCCGCGGCGCGTCTCAATATTCCCGCCATACTGGTCAGCGGCGGCCCCATGCTCGCCGGCGAATACAGGGGGCAGAAAATTTCCGTAACGAATGTTTTCGAGGCAGTGGGCCGGGCGGCAAGCAAATCCATCACCGATGAGGAACTGCATGATATTGAATGCGCGGCCTGCCCCGGTGCGGGATCGTGTGCGGGACTTTTTACCGCAAATTCAATGAACTGCCTCACCGAGGCCCTCGGGATGGCGCTGCCGTTCAACGGCACAATCCCCGCGGTAATGGCAGACCGAATTCGCCTCGCAAAGGAAAGTGGCCGTAAAATATTAGAGCTTGTTAAAAAGAAGATAACTCCGCGAAAAATATTAACGCGCGAAGCGTTCGAAAACGCGCTGGCCATCGATATGGCCATCGGCGGATCGTCGAATACCGCCCTTCACCTTCCCGCAATTGCGCATTATGCGGGTATTGAACTTACCCTGAAGGAAATAAATCCAATATCACAGAAAACCCCGCATCTGTGCACGCTTTCACCGGCAGGGCCTCATCATATGGAAGATCTCCACAGGGCGGGCGGAATTTCCGCAATTTTGCACGAACTCCTTAAACACGGGCTTATCCATGGCGACGCGCTGACCGTAACCGGAGCAACCATAGAACATAATGTAAAAAACAGAGAGATACTCGATCCCGGCGTTATACGAAAATTTGAGAAACCGGTACACAGGGACGGCGGCCTTGCGGTGCTTGTCGGCAACATCGCGCCCGACGGATGTATTGTGAAACAGGCGGCGGTTGACTCATCGATGCTGAAGCACAGCGGACCGGCGCGAGTATTTACATCGGAAGAAGACGCGGTAAAGGCTATAATGTCCGGCGCAATTAAAAAGGGCGATGTCGTTGTGATTATATACGAAGGGCCGAAGGGCGGTCCCGGCATGCGCGAGATGCTAACACCTACGTCGGTAATCGCCGGCATGGGTCTCGACAAGGATGTCGCACTGATAACCGATGGGCGGTTCTCCGGAGCGACGAGGGGCGCATCCATCGGCCATGTCTCTCCCGAGGCCGCGTCCGGCGGACCGATAGCGATTGTTCGTGAAGGGGATATTGTCGAGATCGACATCCCCGGCAAACGCATTAATGTGAAGCTCTCGGACGCTGAAATTTCACAGCGCCTTTCGGCATGGAAACCCTCGAAGCCGAAAATAACCTCCGGCTACATGCATCGTTATGCGCACTTTGTATCATCGGCCGACAGGGGGGCCGTCTTCGAGAGCTGATGTTCACGCGGCGCGCATTCACAAATGCGCGCCGTTTTGTATATTCATATTTCCCTTTATTTTGCTCAATATATCCGCCATAAAATATTCTTTACATATATTGCCATATGTGGTAATATTATTTTACGTATGCAAACGACGGCTTGTCTCATGCAACGTTGTACGACATATATAAAAAACTGAATGGAGGTTTTCAATGGGAATTGCATCACGATATGAAGAAACCACGTTTCCCGGAATTTTCAGAAACAGGGCGGCGGACAAACCGAACAATGTTTTTATGAAATTCAGGGAGACCGATGGCTGGAAAGATATTACGTGGCGCGAGGTAAAGAATCGAATTGACCGACTTGCATCATACCTGATTCAAAACGGCATTATGCAGGGGGACAGGATAGCCATCTATTCGGAAAACCGTCCCGAATGGGTTTTCGCCGACATCGCAACGCTCTCTGTCGGGGGGATCGACGTCACGATATACAGCACAAACTCCGGCCCGGAAGCGGCGTTCATCCTCAATGATTCTCAGTCGCTGATGTGCTTCTGCAGCGGGAAAACACAGGTTGACAACCTGCTCGACCAAAAAGCCGATCTGACACATTTAAAAAAAATTATTGTTTTTGATGATATTCAATACAGCGACTCATTGGTCGTCACGCTTGCCGACGCTTTAAAGGAAGGCGGCACTTCGCCTCAAGAAGACGAAATTGACAATCGAATACGAAATATCAATTGCGACGAGATAATGACGCTTATTTATACGTCGGGAACAACCGGCAATCCAAAGGGAGTGATGCTGACGCACAATAATATGGTGATACAGGTCAATCAATTTCTCGAACACCATCCATTCGATTATTCGGGCATCGCGCTTTCAATACTCCCGCTGTCACATTCCCTTGAACGGACGGTCGGCTACCACGCCCTGTTGGCGCTGGGCGAAACGGTGGCGTATTCCCGGGGCCCCGAGCATCTTCTTGAAGATCTGCTTGAAGTCCGTCCGACTGTTTTTCTTGTCGTGCCGCGAATCCTTGAAAAGCTCTACCTTGGAATCATGGCCAAGGTGTCAACTGCGCCTCCGTTGAAGAAAAAGATATTCTCATGGGCCGTAAACACGGGCCGCAGGGGCGCGCATTACACCGCCGTGAACAAAAAGATGCCGTATTTTCTGTCACGGAAATACGCACTCGCGGAAAAATTGATTTTTTCAAAACTGCGCGAAGCAATCGGAATGGACAGAATGAGATGTATCGGCATCGGCGGTGCGCCGCTCTCGTACGAAATATATGAGTTTTTCCTCGGTATCGGGCTTGAATCGCACATCGGGTATGGCCTTACCGAAACATCCCCGGTCACGCACGTGCATACGTATCATTACATGAAGCCTATTAAAATGGATACGGCCGGACCGATTCTCCCCCGCACGGAGTGCCAAATCGCCGATGACGGCGAAATCCTGATACGAGGGCCCCAGGTCATGAAAGGATATTACAACAGGCCGGAGGATACCAGGGAGGTTTTTACCAGCGACGGGTGGTTTAAAACAGGCGATATCGGCATTATTGACAACGATGGATATCTGAAAATAACGGACAGGAAGAAGGATATTATCGTCACATCGGGAGGAAAAAACATCGCCCCGCAGGTAATAGAAAACCTTTTCAAGACTAATCCGCTTATTGAGCAAATTGCCGTCATCGGCGACAGGAGAAAATTCCTCGTCGCCCTGATCGTTCCGGGATTCGACATGCTTACGCAATGGCTTTTGGAAAACGGAATATCGGAAACGGATCCAGATAAAATCGTGGCGCTGCCCGAGGTAATTGCAAAATATCGCACACTTGTAGATATATTAAACAAACCTCTCGGCAAGGTCGAGCAGATTAAAAAATTTGCGCTGCTGTCAACGCCATTCAGCCAGGAAACGGGCGAACTGACACCGACACTCAAGGTGAAGCGAAAGGTCGTGTCTGCACGACACGCGGATATAATCGAATCGCTGTATGCGGGCAGCGATTGACGCCCGCCCGGTGAGTGATCGATCCGGTCACTCACCGGAAACTACGGCCACGGCTCCCAGTCGCCCCAGTTATCAAGATATTGCCTGAACGCGGGCGTTGAACCAATGTTATCGGCAACGTAGTCACGGGTCGATTTTACAAGGTCACGTTCGCGCTCCAGCGTTATTTCACCATAGAGCACCCTTGTTCGGAGAAACACAAAATAGGTATCGAGAACGTCGTGAATACAATAATCATTGATCTCGGTTACTTTCCCGGCCCGGTACATGTCATATACTTCATCACCGGTAGTTTCCATCTTTCCTGGCTTGCCAAGCACCTTTGCCAGGAGATTAAGCCCGCCCTGCATTTTAATCGCGCCGAAATTTGACATCACATCCTGAAGATCTATATGCCGTGTACCGAAGCGGTACCGTGTGCCAAATTTATCCCTCATATGCCGTTTTGCGGTAAATCCATAGCGATATGCCATCAACTCGAGCAACGGAACGTCGAAGCCGCGGCCGTTAAACGTAACCATCGCCGCCTCTTTATAAAGATTTTCAACGCCATGCCAGAAAAGCCGCGTCATTTCGCGCGGCCGAAACTGCGGCTTGTCAAGCAAAACCACATCGGCAAGACTGAAATCCTCCCTGAGTTTGGCCACACATACCGCGACGGGATACTGAAACGTCGCGGGAATGAAATACGTCGATCCTCCAGAGTTCGTTAAAATTTCTTCCTGAAAGCGCTTCACGGCCTCATGCTCATCTATATCAATACCCGGGTATTTTACCATTTTTATCAGCCTGGCGTCCGGAACGGATTCCACATCGAACACCAGATACTTAATTTCATTATAATTGTTCACGTTACGACCACCCCCATTTCATGTGTGCGCTACCGGAATGCCACCTTTACCATCACGCCACGTCGTGAATGACGTGCGAGACACGTGATGCCTTTTCCGTTTCCATATAAAATAAAAAAGCATGCCGCTATTCGCCCCTCGGCATGCCATATGCCTTCCTATGTATCAAAGAAGCCTGGATTATACGTCAATACATAAAACTATTTTTTCTTGAATCTGGCTTCCATTTTTTCGATATAGTCTTTTACATACGGGTCGGTTTCCTTTTCTTTCGCCGTCTTCAACGCATCATACGATTTGGGCGAACCGATCCTGGATATCGCAAGTATTGCGGAATACCTCACGTCCGCATTCGAATCATTCAACAATGACTCATTGAGCGCGTCAACGGAGCTTTCATCGCCGATAAGGCCAAGCGCCACCGCCGCATTTGCGCGCACCTTTACACGCGAGTCATCTTTTAAAATTTTTGCCAACGCCGGAATCGCGGCTTTTTCCTTTTCGTTGCCAAGCCATTCGGCGGCATCGAGTACGGTTTTCTCGTCCCCGCTTGAAAGATCGGAAATATATTCCTGGGCGGATTTCGATTTCTTTTTTTCAGATGAAGCGTCTTTCGCCGCGTCCTGCGCCATGGCAACTGTTATAAAAGCCATCATCGTAATCATGGTTATAATAATCTTTTTCATCCTGCACCTCAATACCCGTTTATTTATGGTTATCTATGTATTGTACGCGACTTCCATGTGGAACAGACTAAAATAGTATTTCATGCGGGCAAAATTATGTCAATTCTTTTCATCGTAATGCTCCAATTTATAATTGCAGAAATTGCGCGCGCAGACAGTTCCAGATGGTATGCGCCTGACATCCTTGAATTCAGTGTATTCACACCGGCATGCCGTTGAAATTTATTTGACAGGATACCACGAAAATAAATCATTACCCCGTACGCGGTGGATATCGCCGTACACAGGCCGTATAGATATTCAGCATACACCATCAATTTGATACAATATCAGAGGATAGATACCACACATGAGCGATTCTGAAAAAAACGAGCAAACCTCTCAGGATGAGAATTTCGAACAATTGTTCGAGCAATCCCAGTTGAAAAACGACGACTTTGCAATCGGCGACGAGGTGACGGGCAAAATTGTGTTCATAACACGTGACACAATTTTTGTTGATATATCGGGAAAGAGCGAAGCAATTATCGACAAAATGGAATTTACCGACAATGACGGCAACTGTTCGGCAAAAACTGGAGACACGATAAAAGCGTATATCGTTGCCATGAGGGGCGGCGAGATAACGATGACGACAAAAATAGGCAACGGCCCGGTATCCGCGGAATTACTGGAAAACGCGCGGAAGTTCGCGATACCGGTCGAAGGCACAGTGATCACCCTTACCAACGGCGGCTACAGGGTGTCCATTTCCGGGATTGAATGCTTTTGCCCATTTTCACAGTTCGACATCAAGCCGGTTCCACAACCAGAAACCGTCGTTGGAAACTCATTTTCATTCAAGGTGATACAGATTACCGAACGCGGCCGCAATATTGTGCTTTCGAGGCGGGCGCTTCTTGAAGAGCAGCAACAGCAACGTGAAAATGAATTGCGCTCAGTTCTTAAAGAAGGCGATATCCTTTCCGGCACTGTTGTGTCGATTCAGAAGTTTGGCGTGTTTGTCGATATCGGCGGCATCGAGATGCTTGTTCCACGAACCGAACTTTCGTGGAGCAGGTCGGTCGATCCTTCACAGTTTGCAACAGGGCAGAAATTACAGGCAAAGGTGCTGTCAATCGACTGGGACAGTAAAAGAATCGTGGCAAGCGTAAAACAGAGCGGGCCCGAACCGTGGGACGGCATATCGAAATACGCCGAGGGACAGGAAGTAAACGGTAAAATCGTTAATATAATCAAGAACGGCGCGTTTGTCGAAATAGAGCCCGGTATCGATGGCTTTTTGCCGGTATCACGCATGAGTTACACAAAACGAATCAACAGGCCCGAAGACGCCGTCTCCCTCGGCTCTACGGTTACCGTCAAGCTGATCGACATAGACGCCAGTTCGCGTAAGATTTCGCTAGAACTTGTCACCGGCGAGCCAGATCCGTGGCAGACGCCGCTTGACTCAATACGAGAGGCATCACATAGCGGAATTGTAGAATCGTCCCGTCCCAACGGTATAACACTACGCTTATCCAACGGCATGGTCGGCTTTATGCCCCGCGAGGAAAGCGCCATGGCGCGCGGCGGCGATTTGCAAAGCGCGTATCCGGCTGGAAAGGAAATTAAAGTCGCGGTGCGGACAATCGAGAAGAACGGCAAAAAACTTATCCTGAGCGAACTCGAAGCGCTTCGCCGGGAAGAGCGTCAGGATTATGAAAAATTCATGAACCAACAGCCGGCGGAGGGCACCGGATCGGCCTTTGGCAGACTGTTTAAACAGAAATTTGACGACATGCAGAAAAAGGAAGGCAAATAGTATCGCTACTGCATGTCCTGTATCGCGATGGCAAACCTTCCAAGCTTTGAGGTAAACTTCATGGCGTCTACAATGTCACACATGCCGGCAGCGGCTTTTTCGGGCGGCGATATACGGGCCGACGCGTCAGTGAAGCAGATCGCGTTACCGGCGATCATGTTTGCCATCTCGCCGATTAAATCATAATCGACGTCGGCCCCGCCGGTAGCGCCGAGTCTTTCTTTAAGGGAAGCTATTGTACGTTTATCCATATACAGCGACAGGCGCTTGCTGCCATGCACATCCATCATCATATTGACGCCAATGACATTATCACCGACAGGCTCCGCGTCGCCCCGCCTCATATACAGGCGGCTCCCAAAAAACAGCTTGAACACCTTTCGGGTTGATTTTTCTATATTTTTTTCAAAATCAAAATTTCGCATTTCACCCTCACAGTATGCGCGCATTCAGTATATTATATTGAGTACTCTATAAGGATCGGTGCTTGCCGCTTTTTTAATAACCAGCTTTTTTTAAATATTGAAGAAATTAACTTAAACGGTATATTATTCTAATAACGGAAACAAAGGAGGCCCGGCATCAAGATCGCATTATTCGACATCGACGGGACTATTCTCAACTGCCACGGAGCCGGCAGGTCGTCGCTCAAGCAGGCATGCAACGAGGTATTCGGTACGATAGGCGCGATGGAGCATGTCAATTTTCAAGGGAAAACCGACATGTTGATTCTCAACGAGTCGCTCCTCGGCGCGGGGATAACCGAAAAGGAACTCAACAACGGTATCGACATACTCAAGAAAAAATATTTCTCCTATCTTGAAGCGCGGATACGAGAAAACGAAATAACGCTGCTGCCGGGAATACGCGAGATATTAGAAGCGCTCGACACCGGAAACGGCGTTCTTCTCGGTCTGCTGACGGGCAATTTCTCCGAAGGGGCACGAATCAAGCTATCGAAGTTTGACCTTGCACGGCATTTCAAATTCGGGGTGTTCTGCGATGACACGCACATTCGCAACGAAATGCCCGGCATTGCCAGGAACAAACTGCGGCAAAATTTTAACATTCATGTCGATTTCAGCGATATGATCGTAATCGGCGACACGGTGCACGACATCGCCTGTGGAAAATTTTCAGGCGCGCGCACGCTTGCCGTCGGCACCGGCTGGACCGAAAAGGAAACGCTTCTCCGATGCGAACCTGATTATTATCTGGACGACCTGCACGATACGGAGGAAGTCCTTCGCATTATACATTCCGGCTGACGGGCGCGGCGCACCGTTTACTTTTTAAACAGGCCGGCGAAGTGTTTATATATCCGGGATGCGTGCCGTTCATCCCTGCCTTCCGTAATTATTCGAAATATAGGTTCGGTATTCGACGAACGCAGATGCACCCATCCGCCGCTGAATCTGGCATCGTAAGCAAAATCAATCCTCAGGCCGTCGATATCGCTGATTGTTTCGTTTCCGAACTCACGCCGTATTTTTTCGAGTGTTCCCGTTACATCGATGCCGTCCCCGAGCTTCACCTTGCCTTTTTTCATTATATAGCCGGGGAGTTCAGCAACCAGTCCCGAAACCGGGGCTTTCCGCTCTGCCATCATCTCAAGAATATAACCGATTCCGACAAGGCTGTCGCGGCCGAGATGCACCTCGGGGGAAATTACGCCGCCATTGCCTTCTCCGCCGATTCTCGCCCCGCCGCGGCGCATCTCCTCGACAACGTTGATTTCACCGACTTTTGCCCGCGTCAGCGGTGATTTATATTTCGCGGCAATATCATCGACAGCGCGCGTCGTCGACAGGTTGATCACGACGCGTCCCGGCTTCTTGTTCAAGAGATGTTCAACCACGAGCGCAATCGTGTTTTCTTCGCCGATTGGACGCCCCTGCTCGTCGACAATCGCAAGCCTGTCGGCGTCGGGGTCCTGTGCAAATCCTACATGGACGGATGATTCAATAACGGCGCGCGACAAATCGGCGAGATTCGCCGCAAGAGGCTCGGCGCCGCGCGGGAATGTCCCGGTAACTTCGCAATTAACGGGAACGATATCACATCCAAGCTCTTTCAGCAATTTCTGCGTAATAACCGCTCCCGCCCCGCCGACCGGATCGAGAGCCACCCTGAAACGCATCCCCCTGATTTTTTTCACGTTCACAGTATCGAGTACACGCGTTATATGTATCGCATCGGCATTGTTGTTTTCCTCGATAGCCCCGATTTTATTCCACCTGGCAGCAGGGTGCTGGCTATCTATCGTCGCAAGAAATGCGTTCATCTCCGCCTGATTAAGAAACGTTCCCTTTGCGGAGATAAGCTTGAAAGCATTCCATTCGATTGGATTGTGCGAGGCTGAAATCACCACACCGCCCGATGCGCGCATTTCCTCAACCATGATCTGCACGGTAGGGGTAGGAACTATGCCGAGCCGGATAACGCGGCATCCCGACAGTGCAAGCGTCGATTCGAACATGTTTTCGATCATACCGCCGGTAATGCGCGTATCGCGTCCCACGACCACCGTGCCGTATTTACAATAACGCGCGAACGCCCCGGCGACGCGGACGACAAGGTCCGGCGTCATCGAATCGCCGACAATGCCGCGTATCCCCGAAACGCTTTTCATCAAGGTTGATGCCATGGCTAT
>DHPI01000046.1:31618-34186 GCA_002407865.1 Spirochaetia bacterium UBA5368 | reverse complement strand
AGGTTGATGCCATGGCTATCCCCTTCTGCTCCTTCTCGTTTTCTTTCGTTTTACGCCGCCGACAGTATCGACCTTCATCTCCTCACCGCTTTTACGCGCCTGTACAGGCGGCGGCGCCGACGCCGTAAAGGGAATGCCGCCTCCGCCAAATTGCTCCACTTCGGCATGGACCTCGTCGCCGATCTTCCGAAATTCGAGATCCTCCTGCACCATCTCCCGCACCTGCACCTTCATGAGAAAATCGACCACATCCTGCTTCAGCCGGTCCATCATATCGTTAAACAGCTCAAACGCCCTGAGCTTGTACTCAACCAGGGGATTTCTCTCGCTGTAACCAACGGCCCAGATTCCGTCCCGCAACTCGTCCATTTCAAGCAGATGCTCCCGCCATTTCGTATCAATCACCTGGAGCGTGATCATACGCTCGAGCATGCGCATCGTATCGGCGCCGATTTCCTGTTCCTTTTGCGAGTATTTTTCCAGCATCGCATCCTGCAGCGCCGCAACGAATCCATTATACGACATTCCCGCGGGATTGATCTGCGTATAGTCAATATCGTATAAAAATACCTTTTTCAGCCAGAGCCTGAGTCCGTCGAGGTCCCAATCATCGGTATGCCTGTTGCCGTTCGAAAAAATCTCAACGCCTATCTCGCACACTTCCCTGAAATAGGCATGAACTTTATCGACAATATCCTCTCCCTGAAGAAGCTCGCTGCGCTCCCTGTAAATAAACTCCCTCTGGGAATTCATCACATCGTCGTATTCAAGGAGATGCTTTCTGATTTCGAAGTTTCTGCCCTCAACACGCTTCTGCGCATTCGCGATCGCTCGCGTCACCATGGGGCTTTCGATCTCCTGCCCCTCCTCCATTCCCAGCCGTTGCATTATGTTCGAAATTCTGTCCGAACCGAAAACGCGCATCAGATCGTCTTCAAGCGAAAGGTAAAACCTGGACGAACCGGAATCGCCCTGGCGGCCGGAGCGTCCCCGAAGCTGGTTGTCGATACGGCGCGACTCGTGTCGCTCCGTACCGAGGATATGAAGGCCGCCGGCAGAGACGACCTTGTTATGGTTTTCAATCCACTCCTTCCCGGCCCGCGCCACCTGGGCAGCCTTCTGCTTGTCCTGGCCAAGCATGGTTTCGACCAGCGTTTCCGCTCTGACAAAATCGTTTTTCAGTACGCCATCCTTGAACTCATCCCACATTGCGGCATTGTGCACGGGTACATGGCAATCCATGTCATCGAGATAGCTTTTTTTACCGCCAAGCACAATATCGGTGCCGCGGCCGGCCATGTTTGTCGCGATGGTCACGGCGGCTGGCCTTCCGGCCTCGGCGATTATCTGCGCCTCGCGCTCGTGATATTTCGCGTTCAGCACGTTGTGCGGAATCCCTTTCGACCTGAGCATGTTCGAGAGCTTTTCCGATTTTTCAATCGATATAGTGCCCACGAGCACCGGCTGCTCTTTTTTGCGCAAATCCTGAATCTCTTCGACTATCGCATTGAATTTCTCGCGCTCGGTGCGGTAAATCCTGTCGGGATAATCCCGTCGTATCATCGGCTCGTTGGTGGGCACCACCACGACATCGAGATTGTAAATTTTTTTAAACTCAACCGCCTCGGTATCTGCCGTTCCCGTCATGCCAGCGAGCTTTTTGTACATGCGGAAAAAATTCTGAAACGTGACCGTCGCCAGCGTCTGGCTCTCCCTCGCGATGGTAACGTTTTCTTTCGCCTCCAGCGCCTGGTGCAGGCCGTCCGAATAGCGCCGCCCCGGCATAAGACGGCCGGTAAATTCATCAACGATTATCACCTGGCCTTCCTTCACGATATAATCGACATCCTTCTGGAAAAGCGTATGCGCCTTCAGCGCCTGATTTACGTGGTGAACAATCTCAATGTTTTTATTGTCATAGAGATTGTCGATCTTGAGAAGGCGTTCAACGTGCTTCACACCATTTTCGGTAAGCAGGGCATTGCGGTCTTTTTCGTTTACCTCGTAATCCTGGCCGCTGACAAGACTGGGGATGATTTTATTGACAAGATAGTATTTTTTCGTAGATTCGTCGGTCGATCCGGAAATGATCAGCGGCGTTCTCGCCTCGTCGATAAGTATCGAGTCAACTTCGTCGACGATCGCATAATTCAGCTCAGGCTGCACCATAAGACTTTTATGCTCCACCATGTTGTCGCGAAGGTAATCGAATCCGAACTCGTTGTTTGTACCGTACGTAATGTCGCACGCATATGCCGCCTGGCGCTCCATATGATCCATGTCATGCTGAATTGTTCCGACGGTAAGGCCGAGAAAACGGTAAACGGGGCTCATCCATTCGGCGTCGCGGCGCGCCAGATAGTCGTTGACCGTCACGACATGGACGCCCTTCCCGGTCAGCGCGTTTAAATATACCGGAAGCGTCGCGACGAGCGTTTTTCCCTCACCGGTCTTCATTTCGGATATGCGGCCCTGATGCAGAACAATACCACCCATCATTTGCACATCGAAATGCCGAAGACCAAGCGTTCGAACCGACGCCTCGCGAACCAGCGCAAATGCCTCGGT
>DHPI01000046.1:27882-31503 GCA_002407865.1 Spirochaetia bacterium UBA5368 | reverse complement strand
CTCTCCCTTTTCGATACGCGACCGGAATTCGGTTGTTTTTGCCCTGATTTCTTCGTTTGTCAGTTTTTTTACCGCCGGTTCGTGCGAGTTAATAACGTCCACGAGGGGCTTGATTTTTCTTATGTCTCTTTCATGTTTTGACCCGAACAGGAAGCTGAGAATCTGATCTACCATATGATACCTCTATATTAAATACCTAAAAATAAACGAGAAAAATTTCTGATGCGCGCGACGCACCCAGTCAACCGGTTATCAGGACGAGGGTATGTAATAAGAAATTTATTTATATTTGTCAATATAATCACGGCAATGTTACACGGAAGACGGATTTTCTCAATATGTTATCAGATCATCCCTGTTAATCACCTCGTCGTGATAGACCGATCCGAGGATACTTTTTATCTCGACCGTTTTTTTCCCTTTTATGACCGCAAGCTGCTGATGGGTATAATTGACGATGCCTTTGCCCACCTTCTCATCCCGCGAATCGAGGATATCAACCGCATCCCCGTTATCGAACGATCCGCGCACATCAAGAATGCCCGACGCGAGCAGCGATTTCTTGTGATCGCGGATAGCCTCGACGGCGCCGTCATCTATTATCAGGCTGCCCGCTGTTTTCATATTAAACGCGATCCATCGTTTTCTGCTCTTCATCGATCCGTTCGTACCGATAAAGATCGTGCCCGTATTCTCGCCTTTCATTATTCTTCCGAGAATTCCTTCTTTCCGCCCGTTGGCGATAATCATCATTTCCCCGGATCGAACAACCATCTCCGCCGCGCGAATTTTGGTCAGCATTCCGCCCGTACCGTGCACGCTGCCCGCACCGCCGGCCCGCATGATAACATCATCGGTAATTTCACGTATTTCGGCCACGGGCGCGTTATCTGAAAGATCATGATAATAGCCGTCGACATCCGAAAGAAGCACCAGGAGGTCAGCCTCAACGATGTTCGCAACGTGCGCCGAGAGCGTATCGTTATCGCCAAATTTTATCTCTTTAATTACGACGGTATCGTTTTCGTTGACAACGGGGACAATCGACATTTTCAGAAGGGTGTTAAAGGTGTTACGGGCGTTTAAAAAACGCCGCCTGTGTTTCACGTCGTCTTCCGTGAGAAGAATCTGTCCCACCTCGTAACCTTCCCACGAAAAGCATTTTCTGTATTCATTTATCAGAATGCTCTGACCCACCGAGGCAAGCGCCTGCTTTTCAGGTATTGTACAGTTTTCACGCTTTTTGTTCAGCGCCCCGGCGCCCGCGCTGATAGCGCCCGATGACACGATGACGACCTGATACCCCTCGCTGATGACCGACGCGATATCCGATGTCAGCATTGCGATGCGGTTTGTCGATATTCCACCATTTTCGGTAATAATCGAGGAACCGACCTTCACGACGATGCGCCTTACATGTTTCAGCAATTCCTTACGGGACACGTTCATACCCCAGCAGTTGATCCAGTATGCCGACCAGCCTTTCGATATTGTAACCGCTTTCGGAGGACACGGACAAAACCGCGTCATCGCCGAATAACTCCGCCTTTTTTGCGGCATCCTCTTCGCCGCAAAGGTCGGCCTTTGTAAGCAGTATAAAATACGGCTTATCCATCATGGTGTCGTTATACGTCTTCAATTCGGACCTGAGCAATTCGAGGTTATACGATGGATCATCAAGCGTAACATCGATAAGATAGAGGATAACGCGCACCCGCTCAATATGCCGCAGGAACGACAGTCCCAGTCCCAGGCCGCGGTGGGCGCCCTCGATGATGCCGGGGATATCGGCAATTTTATAGCTTGTTCCGTCATCACGCTGTACAACGCCGAGGTTCGGGATAAGCGTGGTAAACGGATAATCCGCGATTTTTGGTTTCGCGTTTGTTATTTTCGCCAGCAGCGTCGATTTCCCGGCGTTGGGAAGCCCCACAAGCCCAACATCCGCAAGCAATTTCAAATTCAATGTTACACGCAATTCTTCGCCAGGCATTCCCGGCTGCGCAAAACGCGGTGTCTGCATTGTCGACGATTTAAAAAAGGCGTTGCCCTTGCCGCCGATACCGCCGCGGGCGAGAAGCACCCTTTCCCCTTCCGATGTCAAATCGAAAAGCAGCTCTCCGGTTTCAGCATTGTATACCTCTGTGCCGGGCGGCACCTTGACAACAAAATCATTGCCGTCACCGCCATGTCTGTTTCGGCCCATCCCCGGGGCGCCATTTTCTGCCCTGTACAGCCTGTCCTTAAAAAAATGAGAGAGGTTATAATACGAGTTGCTGGCCTCAAAATACACATCTCCGCCCTTTCCGCCGTCCCCTCCGTCGGGACCGCCTTTTGGAACATACTTTTCCCTGTTAAAGGAAACGCATCCGGCGCCCCCTTTACCGGCCCGTACCTGTATTGTTATCGAATCCGTAAATCGCGCCACGTTTTTACTTTACCCCATAAACGACAAATCGCGTATAAGAGGGACAAACCCGCGCCCCTGCTCTACGCGATTGTATCTGTCTTCGCAAACGACGTTTCCTTACACAAAGGATCGCAACAGCGGGAACGCCATGCTTATGATGCCGGATATATGGAAACCTTTTTCCTGTTTTTTGCGAAATTCTCGTATGTTACAACTCCGTCAATCATCGCAAAAAGGGTATCATCATTTCCCCGACCGACGTTGTTACCAGGATGAATTCTCGTTCCGCGCTGCCTCACGAGAATGGTGCCGCTGGTAACCTTCTGACCGCCAAACCTTTTGACTCCCAGACGCTGCGAATGGGAATCCCTGCCGTTTCTTGAAGAGCCGCCGCCTTTTTTATGAGCCATCACTTACCTCGCTGATTTTCAGAAATCTTGGTACAACCTTTCAGAACTACTTCAATTCTATTTTCACACTTCCGGGATACGCCTTTTCAATTTCCTCAACCCCGATGACCATAGTGTGAAGTATTACCCTTAACGCATCCCGTTCTAATGTACTCACGGGAACGTCGATTTTCGACTCAAGATAACCGTCACGCTGAATCACATCCTGCCGCAATCCCGCCACCCGCGTAACCGCTATAACAGCCGTCTGCACAATCGCCGAAATGCCCGCACAGACAACATCCCCCCCCTTTTTTCCGAATCCAGAATGGCCATCCACCCGCACGATGACGGGCTGAAGCGTATCCCTGTCAAACGATTCAAATGGATTACAGTTCTCGAGAAGGATGTGTATCACAGGCCTACTGCAGGGCAACCTCATTGATCTTGACGTGGAGATAGTGCGGCCTGAAACCCAGCGTCCGGGTATAGTTTTTTCTTCGTTTGAACTTGACGCCGCGCACCTTCTTTCCCCTGGTCTCTCCAAGTACCGAGGCGGTGATTTTCACGTTATTCAGGTACGGCTTTCCAATCATGACATTCTCGCCGTCAACATACATCAGAACTTTATCTATCGTCAGGGCACCAGCGCCACCCTCAAGCGTCTTATCGACATCAAGGGTCATATCCTTTTCCACTCTGTACTGTTTCCCGCCTATTTCAACAATCGCATACATACTTATTATCCCTTTTCTCGTGATATTGACTTTTCGCAAATTATAGAACCAGAACCGGTATCGCGAATCCTCAGACATGCTATGG
>DHPI01000046.1:24281-27678 GCA_002407865.1 Spirochaetia bacterium UBA5368 | reverse complement strand
CAGATGCTCTAACCGACTGAGCTATGGGCCCATAAGCGTGGACAAAATAATACACTACAGCCTTGTGCGTCAACCAAATATTGTATGTCGCGGCAATTTTTCGCGCTACAGCTCATTTCTCCCGTATAATCCGCGCAACATAGGGTGTTTGCTCCCGATTGACGCCGTAGTAAAAGCGCTTTTCGTTGAGTTCGAGGGTGTCGTTATACGCTTCAACGACACCGACAACATGTATAATTGCGGCGACAACGAACAGCAATCCGGATATTATGAGTTGAGACTTTCTGTCGGTGCTGGTATCCGTCTGATAAATCGCAGAATACATATAATACGCCGAAGCGGCATACCCCGCCCCTGTCAGCATGCAAAATCCTATACCCTTGAGGTCGTCACGCACGTATATATGCCCACCTCCGGGTATTATCAGCGACAGCATGCATGCAAGCCTCGGGTCTTTCTCCTGATATCCCGTACCGGCATCCCTGCGCTCCTGGGCCCTGCCCGCGAATTCATCGTTATATTCGGAGGACTGCGCCCTCTCGCGTTTTCCCGCGGCCTCCTCTACGGTAATCGCATACAGCGACGGCAGTATGAAGAAATGCACACAGAACAGCGCGATCATCGCAATTGAAACGGACTTCATCGCGCCGCTGCGGAACATCGCGTTTCCCGGAACAGTATTTCTTTTCTTCATGCCATACTCCTGGATTGTTAATCACATGGAACAATCGTATTAAAAAACAACATCGTCCGCAAAATCAAGAACTTTTCCGCTTTTGCGCCATCACAGAAACGAAACCATGTTTCGCCCGTTAATTTTTGAACGATACAGCGCTTTATCGGCGCGTTCGATAAGGCTCTTGTTGTCAACATCAATCTCCGGATTGAACTGGGTGACCCCCAGTGAAATATGAACACCGAGAATTTTATTATTGGATTCAATCTTTACGCTTTCAACGCACTTCCGTATTCTTTCGGCGACATGCATCGCATCGCCAAGCACCGTGCCGGGCAGTATTATCGCAAATTCTTCGCCGCCATAGCGCGCAGCGACATCGATCTGCCGGATGCTGGCCATGATTATCTTCGCGACATTTATCAACACCATATCGCCGCACTGATGGCCGTACGTATCGTTGAATTTCTTGAAATGATCAATATCGGCCATAATAAGCGACAGCGGCGTTTTACGGCGCAACGACTTTTCCCTCTCGTCAGCGAGCGCCGCCTGGAAATAATGATGTATTTTCAACTTCGTCATCATATCGGTCGTCGCCATTTCGTAAAGATACGCATTCTGTATCGCGATTCCCGCCAGAGAAGATATATTCAGCATGTATTCCTTTTCTGCTTCCGTAAACGGCATGTTATTGATTCTTTCGCCGAGTATGATTATACCGTTGAGCTTGCCCTTGCCCTTGAGGGGAACAACAAGCAGCGGCATTATGGCGTTCAGCGTCGCGAGCGATTCATCGCCGGCAAATATTTCTTTTAACTCGTTCATGGTGTAACACCGGAAATTATTCTCGAGGAACGCAATGAGTTTTGAATCGGACGCGATTTCGTACTCGATTGTGTGATCGAGATCGAAACCCTTATAATTCCGGTGCAGCACATACATATTGACGTCAATGCCCTTTTTCAAAAATATACCGACCTGAAAAAGCTGCATCTGTCCCATGCACGTCAGAAGTATCGATTCTATCAGCACATTATAGTCAAGGGTGGAATTGAGACCTTTGCCGATTTCGATTAATTGTTTAAGATCGTAAATTTTCCGCTCATACTGTTCTATTTCAACAGGCAATTTTATTTCGACGTCGAAATTATTTATGTCATCCATGTACCCTGCCAGCACGCTAAATATTTGCACTACTCATTGCCGTGACGAAATGTTCATTCACCGCTTTCAACGATCCGCACCGCCTCACGGAGATTGACTCTTCCGTCGTAAATCGCCTTGCCGACTATGCTTCCCTTCAGGCCCCTGCCGCTGAATTCCCGCAGCCGGCGTAAATCATCCATACAGGATACACCGCCCGACGCGATAAGCGAAATCCCTCTGGTCTCTTCAAGTATTGTTTCAATCGCGCCGTAATTCGGACCGGTCAACATCCCGTCAGTTGATATATCGGTATATATGATTTCCCGGACGCCAATATTTTGCAACTCTTTAATGAAATCGACTGCCGACACATTGGAAACCTGCTTCCATCCATGCGTCGCGACCTTCGAATTCTTTGCGTCAATACCGACGACGATATTGTCGGGATATTTCCGTATAATATCCCCGAATCCGCCTTCGAGCACCGCCGTTCCCAGGATAACGCGCCCGATCCCCGCGGCAAGGTAGCGTTCTATCGATTCTGTATTTCGAATACCACCGCCGATTTCGATCGGGATATCCACACCACGGGCGATTGATGCGACAATCTCGTGGTTGACCGGCCGCCCCTCGAACGCACCGTCGAGATCTACCACATGGATCAGCCGCGCACCACATTCCTGAAAATACACCGCCATAGCGACCGGATCGTTCGAGTATACGGTTTCCCTGTCGGGATCGCCCTGGACGAGCCTTACACATCTTCCCTCTTTCAGATCTATCGCAGGGATTACAAGCATACCGACCTCACAAAGTTTTCCACGATTTTCAATCCCGCGTTGTGGCTTTTTTCCGGATGGAATTGCGTTGCGATACAATTGCCCCTGCCGACAATGCAGGGAAATTTCACGCCATATTCCACCTCTCCTATTATCCACGATTCATCCTCTACCACGGGATAATACGAATGAATAAAATAGAAATACGAACCGGACGATACGCCGTCAAGGAAGCGCGATTCGCCCCTCAGGACAACATTGTTCCAGCCCATGTGCGGAACCTTGAGACTTGACGAATCGAACTTCACGACCCGGCCGGGGATGATATTCATGCCCTCGTTGAATCCGAACTCTTCGCTGGAGGAGAACAACAACTGGTACCCGAGGCATATGCCCATAAAATAGCCGCCATCCCGGATATACGCCGTAAGGGGCTCGATCAGCCCCATTTCACGAAGGTTGCGCATCGCCATGCCGAATGCGCCGTCACCGGGCATGATAATTCCCCGTGAGGACTCGATTGCCGCTGGATCTCCGGAAACGCAAACTTTGCCTGTGTATTTTTCAACAGCCTTGACGACCGAACGAAGATTGCCCATGCCATAATCGATCACCGTGATCATACGATGATTCCCTTGGTCGACGGGACATTTCCCTCGAACGCGGAATCATACGAAAATGCAGTATACAGGGCTATCCCCAGCGATTTGAAAATTGCCTCGTGGATGTGATGCCTGTTTTCACCGTACAGCAGCACAACATGCAGGTTTATTTCGGCATGCATCGCAAGCGT
>DHPI01000046.1:9156-24137 GCA_002407865.1 Spirochaetia bacterium UBA5368 | reverse complement strand
TGCATCGCAAGCGACCGCATGAACTCGATGGTAAGCTCTTCGTTATAACGGTTGATGTATCCCGAAAGCGGGACGCCGCTGTACTTGAAAAACGCGCGCCCTGAAAGATCGGCCGCCGTGAGCGACAGCGCGTCGTCCATGGGGATCACGGCATGCCCGAAGCGCCGAATACCCCCCTTTTCGCCCAACGCTTTTTTAAACGCCTTACCAAGGCATATGCCGATATCCTCGATCGAGTGGTGGTCATCAAGCTCGTTGTCGCCGCGGCAGTGCAAATCGATAAAAAAGTGTCCGTGCCGCGACATCGCGTCGAGCATGTGATCGAAAAACGGGACGCCGGAATCGATGATCGATGTTTCCGGTGAATCGAGCACGAGCTTCAACACGATTTCCGTTTCCGATGTTTTACGCTGGATTTCAGATTTTCGCATTATGCATGTTCCATTCGCTTATTTAATACTCAAAACCGAGGCTGAAGGATATTTCCCTATCGCCAAAGGATTTATAATAATATGGCCACGCATAGTCAAGTTTTAAAATGATAAGCGGATACAGCGTCAGGCGGAAACCGAAACCCACGTCGGATTTAAAATCCGCGAAACGGCCGGTCGTTGAATCGATGAATGTATAATGGTTGTCCCAGGCGGAACCGAAGTCGGTAAAGAGCACCCCGCCGATCGCGCCCATGCGGAAGAAAAGCGGCCAGCCCATTTTTATTCCCTCTATGAATATGAACCTGAAGTCAGCGTTACAGAGAAAGAAATTCTCGCCGCCGTATTCGAGGAAGGGGTGTCCCCTGAGCGAATTGAATCCGCCGATATAGAATTTAAAATATTCGCTGTCCCTGCCGAATATTTTTCCGCCGCTGCCGCGGAGCGCGATGACATATTTTTTACTCAGCAGAAAATATTTCCGCAGGTCGAGGGTCGCCGTGGTAAACACGAAGTCCTGTCCCGTGAGATTGAACGACTGTTCCACCTCGAGCTGTCCGCGCATGCCGTCGAGCGGCACCATTGGCCCCCACAGCACATTGTCGTAATTCAATGAAAACGCCACCTGGTTGAGATTGGCGAAGACATCCGGCCTGTCGCTGAGCGCGGAATACGCGCGCTCGTAACGGCTTGTCGTTCCCCTGATATTGAACCTGAAAAATTTTGAAAATGGATAACTCGCAATCGCGTACGCGCCATAATGGTCCATATACAGCGTATCGTAGTACGCGTTATGAATAAGATCGTTGATGCTTGCAAGCGTGATAATCCCGTAGGGGTTTTTCTGCCTGAATACGCCGAAGCCGTAATCCCACCTGTATTTCAGATAATAATACGCCGCGTCGAAGTTGAAATCCTGGTTCGAGCCCCCGTAGCTCAGGTAGTCGGTGCTCAGAATTATTCTGTGTTCCCCAAGGTAATCCGAAATGGCCATACGCGCGAATCCCGCGAATCCATAGCCGACGGTCCCGCCAATCCCGAAGAAAATCCAGTCGGGACTTATATGGGTTGAATATGGATCGAACACCGAACGCGAAATGTCAAAATACGATCGCGGATAGGCAGGCCGCAGGTAGTCCGTATCGCGCGCCGCCGATTCAGCGACGGCGCTATTCGCCGCCGGCTCTTTCAGCAGTTCTTTAACAAAAATATCGTACCCGATATTCTGGTATCCGACAAACGCCATCCTGTCGCCGGCGGGAAACCACCGCGGATAAAACACGCCGCACAGCACGTCGGTCACTTTCACGTCGGTGCGCGTCGCAAATGAATACCTGTAGGCATTATAAATGCCCGTCCTGTTTGAAATGTAGAGCAGTTCCTTCCCGTCGACAGAGAGGTCGGACTGAAGGTCGTTTCCGGGCGAGGCGATTATCACCTCGCGTTCGCCTGTCGCGATCGTGCATCGCACGATATTGAAATCATCCCGCTCGTAATCGTTTTCGGGATTGCAGTTTGCCGAATACAGTACATAAAGGTTGTCGTCGGTAATTTTCGGATATCGCTCGACAAAACAATCATTCGTGATGCGCCGCATCACCTTCTTCGCGCGATAGTAGATATAGATGTCGGACATGCCGTTTTTCTGACCGGCAAACGCGAGAGCGCCGCCATCCCTTGAGAGCGACGGGTCCATTATCTGGCGAAACGGCAGGCCCACCTCTTCGACGATCCGTCCGCTCTGCGCATCAATGATAAAAATGACGTCCCTTCCACTCGACTGCGAAACAAACACGATATGCCTTCCGTCGGCGCTCCATGTAAGGTAGTTACTGAGCAGGTGCATGCCTTCAAATTTCGATGTGGTGTCGCCTCGCACCAGCGTGCGTATTTTTTTTTCTTTCTTTCCATCGACATCGACAACGGACACACACGCATAGACATCCATATTGGTGATATACGCAATTTTTTTGCCGTCCGGCGATACCGCGGGGCACACATTGAACGAGGATTCGGTCTTTTGATGAAATGTATACTGCACGCCCTCTTCCTCGTCGAAATTCTTGCCGCGGACGATGGGGTAGTATCTCTTCTTGTAAAACCGCAACCATTCAAGGTTGAGCTCCTCGATCGTTTTTCCGGTAATCGTCTGGAGCACCTCGTCGAAATTTGAAAGGTCGCGTGCGTCCCTGAAAAGCTCGCCGACCTTTTCCCTGCCGTATTTTTGCTCCAGAAAATAATAGAACGCCTGCCCCTCCTTGTAGAGCAAATAGCCGCTTTTTACGTGGAGCATGGTAAGTTCCATAAGCGTCGCGTACTGTTCGTTGTAAATGAGATCACGCATCACCATGTCGGCTGTTTCGTCAAAGCCGATCGAAAGGTATTCCGACATGCCTTCCATTACCCACAGCGGCATCCCGCCGTACGAGAAGTGCGACATCACCGCCCCCGACGTATCGTCGAAAAGCATGTTGTATTGAAACGCGTGCACAAGCTCGTGCGTCACGACATGCCGAAATTCTCCGTACGAACCGGTAAACGGCACCACGACGCGGTTTTTAAACGCCTCGGTAAACCCCCCTGTCCCTTCGCCGATGATCTGTAAAAGTATGTTGTTTTCCTGAAAATCGATATGCGACGGATAGATGATGACGGGAATGACCTGCGTCAGTTCATGGTTGAGATAATCGGCGATGCGGACATATCCTTCTTCAACTATTTTCGCGGTGCTTCCCGCAATATCTTCCATGCCATAGGGATAGTAAATATCGAAATGGATGGTTTTCAGCATGTTCCAGGTAAAGACCTCGCGGTTCACCTTGTTTTTTCCGAAGGGATACGCGGGCACAATCGCGGCGGAATGTATCATGATGCACGCCGCCAGCAAGATAAACCAGGCGGCCCCCCTGCGAACGGCAACTCGATGCTGTTGTATGTTACTCATGCTATTCACGTTATCCGCGGCACCGACGGCAATCAATAAAACCTAATGTGAGATTTACGCTACCGCAATCAAAAAAAGCGGCAATACCCTTTTTTTTCTTGCGCGCGGAGGATATATGGGCTTGAATATGATTCAGCCTGCGATGCTCGTGATAGGAAAGGTAATATTTTTGAACCAATACTAAGCGAAATGGGCCCCCAATATTTGTTTGCTGAAATCACGCTTTCTTCGGAAAGTAGGTTGACGCACACGTGCGGAAGCCCACCTGAATATACAGGTTCAAAAATTTCGCTCCTACACGGCATACGCGGGTTATTATAAATATAAAAAGAGATCCCACCATGCCAACTGTATTCGGTTTTACGTGGCGAATAGCTGAATATACGGAAGTTATCCTCGCATTCGTTATTGCATTGCTGATCATCGGTTTTTACCTGCTTCTCCGATACAACCAGTATGTTAAAAACAAGAAAAACCAGTCGTATCAGCTATTTCTTTTTAAAACAAAACAGCTTGGCCTGTCAAACTTTCAAAACAAGATACTGAACGGCATCATCACGACGTTAGAGCTCTCCGATCCCGGCGACATACTTGACAATTCCGAGCTGTTCGAGTCGGCCATTGGAAATTTTTTAAGCTACCTTAAGAGCCGGCAGGAACGAGAGGACTCCCTTGCCGCGATTTGCAAAGATCTCATCATCACGTACGAAAAGCTCTATCATCCCACGTCGTTTAAAAATCCACTTGAAAACCTTGCAGACATCGAAAACAAGACACTGCTGTATGTAATAACACGCGACAACACGGTGTTTATCGGAAAAATTATTAACAGGGAAGAATTGTCATTCACACTCGAGGTATTCCGCACAATCAAGGAAATCAGCAAGATCACGGCAGACATTTCCATTGATGTATTTTTATGGAGGGCCGGCGACGCCGAATATTCATTTCAATCGAAAATATTGTCGGTTGAGGGCAACAGGCTGAAAATACTCATACCGGAAGAATTTAACAGGGGCAAGGAAGTACGGCATCCGTATATCGATGTGATAATACCAAGCCTTATAACGGAGATTACGGCCGCCGGCGAACCCGCCGAAGCGATTAAAAACAATAACTCGAGCAACATCGTAGTCTACAAGCTTCACGAAGACGAGCTCATCGCCCGCGTCTCAAAAAAACTCGATTATAGAAAAACGTACACCCTCAATTTCGTGCTATCGGATTTCAAGATGAAGATAACCGCGATAATTATCGCCGACAGAACGCTGCGCGAGGAAAACGTATTCTATTATACATTTCGCTTTACAGAAGTGTCCGACGCGGCAAAAAACATACTAAAAACATACATCGCCGCACACCGGTAATTTTGTACATCCACATGCGTAAATCGTGAATAAAAAAAGGCGGGGCCACTCCCCGCCTTTTTTGTATGGTTCTTTCACAGTACTTTTATTCCGAATAATCCATTGCCGCCAGGCGTTTATATGACGCATAGCGCCATTTCGCGTTTTCCTCCGCCATGGCAAACAGTTCGTCGGCAATGGCCGGAAACTCACGTTTCAACGAAGCATAGCGCACCTCGCCAAGCAAAAAGTTCTTGAACTCGGCCCAGTTCGGCTCCTTCGAATCAAGCGTAAACGGGTTCTTGCCCTCTTTTTCGAGCAATGGATTGTAGCGGTACAGGTGCCAGTAGCCGGATTCCACCGCTTTCTTCGCCTCTTGCTGCGATTTGCCCATCCCGGAACGCAGGCCGTGATTGATGCACGGCGAGTATGCGATGATGACCGACGGTCCCGGATACGCCTCGGCCTCGGCGATTGCACGCAGCGTCTGCGCCTGGCTTGATCCCATGGCAATCTGCGCAACATACACATAGCCATACGACATCGCCATCATGCCGAGGTCCTTTTTTCTGGTCCGCTTGCCGGCGGCAGCGAACTGCGCAATCGCCGCGGCCGGCGTTGCTTTTGATGACTGCCCGCCGGTGTTCGAATACACCTCGGTGTCGAGCACAAGAAGGTTAATATCCTCTCCCGACGCAATGACATGGTCAAGACCGCCGTACCCTATATCGTACGCCCATCCGTCGCCGCCGAATACCCAGATGGAGCGCTTTGTCAGATAATCTTTGAAATCGAGCATCTTTTTCGCCAATGCGTTCGATTCCTTTTCGAGCTGTGGGATCAGCTTCGCCGCCGCGGATTTCGATTTTTCAGCGTCGTTATATCCGTCGATCCATTCCTGTAATGCGCTCTTTGTCGCATCTGCAACCGCTTCGCCCGCAAGCGTTCGCGCGGTTTCCACAAGCATAGCGCGGATTTTCGCCACACCCATCTGCATGCCGAAACCATATTCCGCTGCGTCTTCAAAGAGAGAGCTTGCCCATGCAGGACCGCATCCATCCGCGTTTTTGCAGTACGGCATTGCGGGAGCGGAGGCGCCATAGATCGACGAACATCCCGTCGCATTGGCAACCATCATGCGCTCGCCGAAAAGCTGCGTTATAAGCTTG
Organism: Spirochaetia bacterium UBA5368; assembly: GCA_002407865.1. GTDB lineage: Bacteria > Spirochaetota > UBA4802 > UBA4802 > UBA5368 > UBA5368. Next base: position 18,247 of record DHPI01000046.1, on the reverse strand, counting down.
ATATACGGCGTTTCACCGCATCCCGCGCATGCGCCGGAAAACTCGAAAAGCGGACGGGAGAACTGACTTCCCTTCACGGTAGTTTTCGCCATGAGCGTGTCTTTTGTTGTGACATGATTTATGCAATAGTCCCACTGCACAGTGCCGCCCATCTGCGATTCCAGCGGTTTCATAATGAGCGCTTTTTCTTTGGCGGGACACACATCGGCGCAATTGCCGCAGCCGGTACAGTCGAGCGGGCTGATCTGAATCCTGAAATGAAGGTTCTCGAGGCCCTTTCCCTTTGCTTCCAGCGTCGCGGTATTCGCAGGCAGGTTTTTCATCTCCTGATCATTAAGCAGGAACGGCCGAATGACCGCATGCGGACATACATACGCGCACTGGTTACACTGGATGCAGCTATCGGGCTGCCACTCGGGCACATGCACCGCGATGCCGCGCTTTTCATATGCCGTGGTTCCGCTTGGAAACGTGCCATCGGGAATATCGGCAAACGCGCTGACCGGCAACAAATCGCCCTCCTGCCTGTTCATCGGATAGACAATCTTTTCAATAAACTCCGGCACATCCTGTTTTGGCGCGCCGTCACGTACGGTAATATTCTTCCACTCGGCGGGAATCGCGACCTCAAGCACTTCACCGCCCCTGTCGACGGCCGCGTTATTAAGTCTGATGACTTCATCACCCTTTTTGCCGTACGTCTTCTCAATCGCTGTCTTCATTTCGCGAACCGCATCGTTATAGGGAATAACGTTCGCCACCTTGAAAAAGGCCGACTGCATTATAGTGTTTGTTCGGCCCGGAAGCCCTATTTCCTCTGAAATCTGCGTCGCGTTTATTATATAAAATTTAATATCATTTTCCGCCAGGTATTTCTTCATGGCGGCGGGAAGCTTTTCTTTCGTTTCTTCCTCATTCCAGATGCTGTTCAAAAGAAAGGCGCCGCCCTTTTTCAGTCCTTTCAGCATTTCATATTTGTCGAGATACGCCGGCACGTGGCACGCGACAAAATCCGGCGCAGTAACAAGATATGTCGCGCGGATAGGCTTTTTGCCGAAACGCAGGTGCGACACCGTGATGCCGCCGGACTTCTTCGAATCGTACGCGAAATACCCCTGCGCAAAAAAGTCGGTGCTGTCGCCAATGATCTTTATGGAATTTTTATTCGCACCGACCGTACCGTCAGATCCGATGCCAAAGAATTTCGCCGAGAACGTGCCAGACGGCACAACCGAAACATCATTCCTGACCGGCAGAGACGTAAACGTAACGTCGTCAACAATACCGATGGTGAAACCATTTTCCGGTTCAGGCAGTGTAAGGTTCTCAAAAACCGCCAGTATCTGCGGCGGCGTTGTATCCTTGGAGCTGAGCCCGTAACGGCCGCCAACGATGACCGGCCGGGATTGTCGCTCATAAAAAACGTTGCGGACATCGAGATACAGCGGCTCGCCCATTGCGCCCGGCTCTTTTGTACGATCGAGCACCGCTATCTTTTTCACGGTTTCCGGCAGTACATCGAAAAAGTATTTCGCTGAAAACGGCCGGTACAGATGAACGGTAAGCAGCCCGACCTTTTCGCCTTTTTCAACAAGATAATCGACAACGTCTTTTATCGTTTCTGTAACGGAACCCATCGCAACGATGATATTCTCGGCGTCCTCTGCCCCGTAATACATGAACGGGCGGTATTCCCTCCCGGTCAGCTTCGTGATCTCCCTCATGTACCCGTTAACAATGTCGGGAATGGCATCGTAATATTTATTGGAAACCTCACGCACCTGAAAATATATGTCCGGATTCTGCGCGGTGCCGCGAATCACGGGATTGTTCGGATTAAGGGCCGCTTTGCGGAACGAATTCAACGCGTCTTTGTCGATAAGCGCGGCAAGCTCGTCGAATTCTATCACCTCAATTTTCTGAATTTCGTGCGACGTTCTGAAACCGTCAAAAAAGTACTCAAACGGGATTCTTCCCTTTATGGCGGAAAGATGCGCCACACCCGCAAGGTCCATTACCTCCTGTACCGAGCCGCTGGCAAGCATCGCGAAACCCGTCTGTCGCGTCGCGTAAATATCCGCGTGATCGCCAAAGATCGAAAGCGCGTGCGTGGAAAGGGATCGAGCGCTAACGTGAAAAACGCCTGGCAGCATTTCAGCCGAAATCTTGTACATATTCGGTATCATCAACAGCAATCCCTGAGAGGCGGTAAATGTGGTTGTAAGAGCCCCCGCCTGAAGCGAGCCGTGTACCGCGGCTGAAGCGCCGGCCTCTGATTGCAATTCAACGACACGAACGACATCGCCGAAAATATTTTTCAGGCCGTGAGCGGCCCATTCGTCGACATATTCAGCCATCGGCGAAGAAGGTGTTATCGGGTAGATTGCCGCAACCTCGGTAAACGCATAAGCCACGTGGGCTGCCGCCATGTTGCCGTCCATTGATTTCGTCTTTCTTTTATTTGCTGCTGGCATCATTCGCTCCTTCACATAATTTTTTACTAAAACCCCGCCGTCAATTGCATGCCGCCGTTGGCCGATCCATGATAATGCTGATATAATAAGAATCCGTGTAGATCTCTACAATTGACAGGGGCATTACTGAGATCACAAAGAATTGATCTGAAACAGGAAATTCGATATCCGGGAAGGCATGCCCGCATCACTGCAATCCCGGTGTGTAACGCAAAATACCGTGACAATCTGTAAAATATCATTTTGAAAATCAATAAAAATTTATGCCGCAACGTCAAATAGTGCACATTTATTGATCTGCGCATGTCCGCATTTCGCGAAAATTATTGATTAAACATACAACATTATTATGGTGTCATATTACACTTAATATTATAGTAACCATATACAATATTGCAATAATTATTTTTTACACATTGTTCAATTACACAGAACGCGGCATTTTCGACATATCGATAAATCATTGACTTTTACGAGAACTATCATGACAATTGCCGACATGGTACGGCACGGTGTAATATACACGCGTTCACGTGAAGAGTATTCTGACTACTATCACCATTACAGAGACTTCTGGCAGAATAATCTTCAATCCGTCGGCGAGATATCGTCCGATCTCGAAAAATCCCTCCTGAAGCTTGAAGGCAAATACGCCGATTTCGACTCCCTGTACAACGAAATCATCAACCAGATCGATGTGCTTTCGTCAATCTATTCGAGCTGTAACAGCCTGCTCGGGAGGGAGTACCTGTTAAAATTGAAATCAATGCTGTACGCCTACAGGCAGCGCTATTCGCTTGACGGTATCAACTTTAACGCGCTGCATTTTATCCATGCTAAAATTAAAGAGCTCCAGGAGAAAAGCTTTATCGATTTCCCTGAAATGCAGCATAACGAAACCGGCGCTCCGCAACCGCACATCGAGAAACCGGCCGAACATGCGGATTTTATTTCAAATTTCCGGTGGCTCACGTTCGAAAGAAATAATTCGTGGTTTCTGCTTCCCTATGACAGTGTCACGGTGGTTGACCGCCGGCATGCCACTCTGCATGGCAGCGCCCAGTCGCATAATGCAAGCATCACGTTCATGAATGACAAATTCCCCGTTATAGATTTACTTGCGGCAGCGACGCATACGCGCTACGTGGAGCCATTGTATTATATAATTGCGAGCTATAAAACGCGGTCGTACTGCTACGCCGCCACACATGTCGGAAAAAGGATTCTGTCAAAGAAGGATTTCATCTCCGCGCAAATGCGGCCGCTGGGGAAAACAGCGTCAACTTTCCGTGGAGCGATCCGCCTCTTCGGGCGAAACCACCTGTGTGTCACGCCGGGCGGCGAAACATTTCAGTAATCCCGGATATCATCCTTTCCGAGAAAATAGAGGGACTTGATCTCTTCTGAGGAAATTCTTCCTTCACGCACAATTTTCAGATTGTTTTCCGTAATATCGATTATCGTGGAACGCGGATGCCGCCGGCAAAACTCGTCAATAATCAGAATGAGATCAACGTTCTGCCTGTAATACCGCACAATATCGCCCTTTCTGAAAATCGGATAATTACCGATGCCCCGGTAACAATTTGCGAAAATAAGCGGCATATCCACCCTGCTGATAATAGAGAGCATGTATTTGCTGCGGGGAAAACGGAATGCCATTGAGTTGTGCTGTACCACGCCGTTTCTGCGGCGGAGAATGACCGTAACCTCGCCCGGCCATATCCGGTTGAGAAAATCATAATCCACCTTTGTAAGCATCGCGAGATCATCAAGCATTTTGAACGATGATATGAGCCGTACAAACCTCTTCCCCGGCTTTTTTATAATCCGCACGATTTTTTTTTCCACGTCGGGCTGCGCAAGGCCGATCACGGCGTATATATTATCGATTGGCGCAATGACGATACCGCCGTTCGAAAGCGTCCCGGCGACATGGGTTACCAGGTCTTCGCTGATGGATCCGTCCTTTTTTATTTTTTTCAGATCGATTATTTCAGCGTCCCTGATCTGCATTTTTACATTTTCCATTATCACAATTGAATCTGTAATCAAGCAGCGAGGCGGTTATTCTGCCCACAACATTGTCATCACAAATTCTGTAATGCGAAAAATGCGCATGAAGGCACTTGATCATCGCAATGTCCCTGATGCCGCCGACACCAGAATTGAAGATGTGCAGCATTTCCTGCGGAACTTCTTCGGTATAATATTTGCCATACAGGTTTTTTCGAAAAAAATAAAACCGGGCATGCGCATTATTCATCCGCGCCATAAGCTCGTTATCGCTTCGGATAAATTCGGCAATGTCCGTAATCAATCCTGACTGCTCCAGCCTGTGTATTCTGTCATTTAAATATGGACAGGTAAGCCACAGGCAATTTGATATGGCGGAATAATTCAGTTTCCCTTCTTCGTCGTCTTCGGCAACCGGATTGAGCAGCATAATCCTCGGATAGCCGTAATCGCACCGCTCGATTACGCCAGCCAGATATACGCTATCGACGCCAAGCTGCCATTGTATAATCCGCCTGTCGGCAGGGGTGTAGGATATCGCTCCATTCATTGGTGCTGTTCTTTATGCCTGTGCTTGATCATATAGTACGCTATCACGGACATGATTGAAAGAACAAGCCATAATATCCGTAAATGGGACGGCTCGGACAGCGCCGCCACGCCCTCCTCCGCTTTTTCACCTGACGGAGGGCCTTCATCCGTACCACGAAAAAATACCAGCTTCTGGCCGGGCGTAATATATCCGGCATTCAACGCCTCGCCCGGAAGGTTTTCACCCTTTCCGGACGATTCGCATTGTCGCTGAAGCTCGGCATTTTCCGCTCGCAACAACTCAATTCGTTGTGAAAGTTCGGCCTGTTTTTTCTTCAGCTCGATCCTTTCAATCAGGCCGCTTTCGCCGAAAACGAAAAAATATATTCCGCCAAGCACGGCAATCAATATAAACAATGAAAGCCTGTCATTATCTCGCCGCAATGCTGTAAAATACCCCTTTCCCCGAATACCGCGCCATATCGCCGAGCTCTTCTTCAATACGCATCAACTGATTGTACTTCGCGACCCTGTCGGTTCGCGACGCGGAGCCGGTCTTGATCTGGCCGGTGTTCATGCCAACGACGAGATCGGCAATAGTCGTATCCTCCGTTTCGCCGGAGCGGTGCGATACAACAGCCGTATAGCCGGCCCGTTTCGCCATTTCAATCGCCTGCAGCGTTTCAGTAAGCGTGCCGATCTGATTCAGTTTTATAAGAATCGAGTTGGCAATGCCCTTTTCTATCCCTATTTTGAGCCGTTCAGTATTGGTAACGAAAAGGTCATCGCCGACAATCTGGATCTTATTGCCAAGCGCATCGGTCATCATCTTCCATCCGTCCCAGTCATCCTGTGCGAGGCCGTCTTCGATGGAGATGATGGGATACTTTTCAATGAGCTTCGCGTAGAACTCGACCATCTCTTTGTTTGTTCGCTCGCTTTTGTCGCTGCGTGAAAACACGTATTTCTTCGACGCATCGTCATAAAACTCGCTTGCCGCGGGATCAAGCGCAATAAAAAAATCCTTACCCGGCACATATCCCGCCTTTTTTATGGCCTCCACGATAAGATCGAGCGGCTCTTCATTCGACCCAAGGATAGGCGCAAACCCGCCTTCATCGCCCACGCCGGTCGAATACTTGTTCGCCTTCAAAACGCCCTTCAGCGAATGAAACACCTCCGCGCCCATACGCAATCCCTCCGTGAAGCTGCTGGCGCCCACCGGCATCACCATGAACTCCTGGAGATCGACATTCGAATCAGCATGCGACCCGCCGTTCAAAATATTCATCATCGGGACGGGCAACTCGCATGCGCCGACGCCGCCGATGTAGCGGTACAGCGGCATTCCGATCGTCGCGGCAACGGCCTTCGCGCATGCAAGCGAAACGCCAAGTGTCGCGTTCGCGCCCAGTTTCGATTTATTCGGCGTGCCATCGAGCTCGATCATCGTTTTGTCGATCAGTATCTGCTCCGACGCATCCATTTCCACGATAGCCGCGAAGATCAACTCATTGACATTCTCCACCGCCTTTAACACGCCCTTCCCCAGATAGCGCTTTTTGTCGCCGTCACGAAGCTCGACCGCCTCGTGCTCGCCTGTTGAGGCGCCGGATGGAATGGCCGCGCGGCCGATAACTCCGGATGAAAGCTCAACCTCTACTTCTATAGTCGGATTTCCGCGCGAATCGAGAATTTCCCGCGCATGAACATCGGTAATAATCGTCATTTCGGAATCTCTCCTGTCGTTGTTATAATCACATAACCGCACGGCCGGCATCGCTGTTCGCATACAGCACCGCTCCGTGCGGTCTGTACCTATTACCGCATAGTTTGGCATTTATATCAAGTAAATTTTACCACAATACAAACCAGAGTTTTGTTGACATTGCCGCCGCACGTACTGTAATCTCCATTGTGGCATGATATTTTTATACGGTAGACAGATCTTATGAATATCGATGAAAAAAGGCGGGAAGCGCTTCGAAGACGGGTTGAACTGTTCAGGGACGGCAAGCCCACCGAAGGTACCGTAAAAAGAAGAAAAAACACCCGGCGGATTTTACTGATAAACATCGGCCTGCTTGTCGCGATTTTTTTCACTTACCGAAACATTCCATCAGGGGTCTACTCTTCCGGCTCCATAGATAGCAACCAGGTGCGTTACCGCCTTTCCATCTCCGAGAAAAAGGACTCAGAGCAACCAGCCGCATATTTCGCATCGTTCACCATTCAGTCGTTTTCGGACACGCCGCGAAAAATATCTTTCCCGGAGAAAGGCGCCGTGCTGCTGTTCCTTCACGGCGATACTGTCGTATATTCCGAACAGCTTGCCGGTACTGATACCGCGATACCGCTGGCGCCGGGAGAAATTAAAAATTTCGTCATGGAGATACACGATACGCCCCTGCGCAATTACGCGCGCGCGCATCCCGATGCGGTTGTTCCGCTGAGAAAGGGCTTCATGCGGGGAACCAAACGGCGCCTTCCCCTGACGGCGAAAATCGTGATACACGGGGATACGCCGGAAACCCTTTCATTGAAATTCAAATACGAGGTACACTGACAATGTCCGAAAGACCTTCGTGGGATGATTACTTCATGAAAATCGCGGCCGATGTATCATCACGGGCGACGTGCATCCGGCGCAAGGTAGGCGCGGTCATCGTCAAGGACAAGCGCATACTCGCCACCGGCTATAACGGGGTGCCCACTGGAATAACGCATTGCACGCCCGAAACATGTCTGCGCAGCATCCATAATGTGCCATCCGGCGAGCGCCACGAACTGTGCCGCGGGCTACACGCCGAGCAGAACGCCATAATTCAGTCGGCGTATCACGGCGTATCCATCAGGGACGCCGTCATCTACATAACGCACCAGCCGTGCTCTATCTGCACAAAAATGCTTATCAACAGTGGAATAAAGACCTTTATATTCAAGCATGCATACAACGACGCCCTTGCGCAGGAGATGATCAGGGAAGCCGGAATACAAATGATAGAGTATACCGGCGTCAGTTAGGCGGGCGCGCCGATTTTTTCAAGGATGGCCCGGGCGAGCACCGTCGCTTTCGAATCAACGTTCGGGCGCGGTCAATCGGCATTTCACTTATAGTTTAATTTTAATACAATACGGCTGGTATTCGAGCGGATTGATATATATCGCGTAGATATCCCCGCCATGTGAAAAGATTTCCTTTCCCGAGTAATAGAATACATTTGGCGCCGCGCCGCCGGGCTCGAGTTTCGGCGGCTGGTAGATCACCTCTTTTGCAGCGGAATAAATCTCGCTGAAATCCCTGAACTTCACCATAATAATATTTCCCGTCCACAACTGGCAATAGACGAGTATGTAACATTTCAGATATTCATTGTACGACAGCGAGCACTCTCCCGCGACATCGTTCAGCAGCGGCTCGGCGTTTTGCGCATCGCGCACCCATGCGCCGCCCGCCCCCAGAAATTCGTAGTGTGCGGAATTTTCGATTTCATTTTTTATCACACGGGCGATCTTTACGGGTGATGTCATCTGTTTCGTTGTATACTGCCCGATAGTGTACACATAGCCGTTCCTTTCAATTGCACATGCGCCGAACGCGGGATACCCGCCCGGAAAAAGGTTCGGCAGTCGCATAAACCGCATCTCATCGCCCGGCTTCCACTTTTCAGGAATTTCCCACCGGGCTATTCCTGTACCGCGAAGGCTGAAGGCGAACGGCTTTCCGGGCTGATCTATTTTTATTACCATATAATAGACGTACAACCGGTCGCCAAGCCGTATGCCGTCCACGGCCCATAGCCTGTCGCGCATGGGATTTTCGCCGGCGCGCAATTTCACAAATTGCGCAATCTTTCCGTTTTCTTTGTAATAGGTGAATTTCAGGTTTGCAACCGTCTTCGGCGCCGGCGCATCGGTAAACGCCAGTGAATTCGACAGCATCTCCTTTATGTCCGCCGACGCCAAGAACGTCGCAGACGCGGAAACGCCCCCCTTCCATGCGCCGAGCATGGTATCGCCGAATGTCCAGAATGTCGTGTGTTCGTCGAAGGGTATCGGCGTCACACGAC
>DHPI01000046.1:8785-9051 GCA_002407865.1 Spirochaetia bacterium UBA5368 | reverse complement strand
GTATCGGCGTCACCCCGTCCTGCCCCAGCACCTCGGCAAGCCGCGATTTGCCGAACACGCCGAGCGGTTCCACCCGCGGCGAGCACGAAAAAAGCGAAAATATTATGATAAAGGCGAGGATAGCTATCCCCGCCTTCGGATTTATTGGTGTTACATTATTTTTCATGGGCCGGATACGCAACGGACGTATTTTTGCCTGGTTTTTTTATTCATGCCCGCGTTTCCAAAGTTAAAATCAACGAACCATGCATTATCAACAGCATTCG
>DHPI01000046.1:6707-8648 GCA_002407865.1 Spirochaetia bacterium UBA5368 | reverse complement strand
AATGGCCACGCACGGTATTTGGAAATGCGGAATTATTAATACGTGGAAATTGATTATTATAATATGTCACAATACTGTGTAATTCTCTTATGTTCGGAAGACGCCAAGCCAATCCGCCCAGTGTTGATGAATTGCACGCCTGAAGAGCGTCTTCCCATACCATAGTTTCAGACGTTGATTCACAATTATCAGTTGAATCTGTCATGGTATAACCAGAAGCATAGCCGATTACAGAACACCTCATCCATATCAATCCTGTTGAATTATCAAGCACCGTTCCTTTTAAGGCAGCTTCTCTTCTCACAGAATATGTTATTCCTCCATACAATAAAGGCAGGGAGGTGACTATAAAAACTATGATGAGTAATTTTTTAAATGCTTTCTTCATATCGATACTATAAATTGCCATCTCCACCCGACACGCATCTCACATAAAACATTCTATTATGTTCATAAAGATTTGTAAATCCATCGAAAAAATTCACCGCCCAGAAATATTGATTCCCCCCGAGATTCATACTTGTTGAAGCCCAGTATTGATAATTAGAAAATGCGGTAAGCTGAGGCCATGCTGACAGATCTTCATAAACTGTATTTGGAAAATAATGAATATCAATTGCAGGATCGCCCATTGAACCCTTTCCGTAATTTATCAGAGTCACTAATTCCGCAATTGTCGGCAATCGCCAATCGCTTCTTCCTGCATAATATAAGTTTTCACATGCACCAACAGCATCATCATGAATATAGTCTATATCTTCCTTGAATGTATTCGCACCAATGCAATTATCAGCAGTATCCATTGAACTGCCTTTTAACATTGTGCATTTTGTCCATGTCAATCCGGTTACGTTATCAGTAATAGTGCCATTTCCATTATCTGTAAACGATATCGGCACAGGGGTGTTATATTCCCCGTCATCATGAGCAGCATAACTTGTTGTCTGTCCTGTGTCCGCAATATGGAAATATGTATTGTGAGGAGCAATATAGTTTAAATCAGCTATGATTGATTTTTCCTCCTCCACCAGTTCACCGTAATCCTCACCCCAGCACCCCGGAAGGAAAAAGCCGCTACACAGACACACCATGCACGCAATGGCCATTCGATGCCTCATAGGGCCCCCTCCACCCGTACTTTGCCGCTCAGGGCCAAAATACGTGATGTACCCATTTTCTTTATATGCAGCATTCCTCTCGCGGGAGCGCCCGCAGCCTGATCATCGTTCTCGTCGAACACCCACATGCCGCCGGGCGAGTGCTCGCCGCCGGATTTCTTGTCGCCCTGTTTTTTGCCGCCGAGATAGGCATACAGGCGCATAAATTCCGGGTTCTTCGCAATTACCCGCTCGTACTCGGCGCGCGCCTTTTCGTATTCGCCCTTTTCGTACAACGCCTTCGCAAGGTTGATCCGCGCAATTACCGAATCGGGGTCCACCTCAAGCGATTTTTCATAGCTATTGATGGCGTTGGCATAATCGCCCCGCAGCATGAGTACGGTGCCGATATTGGTCCGGGCCGGCGCGTACAGCGGCTTCAATGCGGCGGCCTTCCCGAACGCATCCATCGCCTTTTCGTACTCGCCGAACTGCCCATGGAGGATGCCGATATTGTTCCACGCGCGGTAATCGTTCGGGTCTTTTTTCAGCGCGTCCAGTTTCGCCTGCATCGGGATGGTGTAGCAGATATTCTTTATTACATCAATATCGCGTGCAATATAGCGGCGCGCATCGCCGATATCGGGAGGAGAGTATTTGTCCTCCCTGTTCATATCGGCGGGAGGAAAGCTCTTCCACGCGATTTCAGTTTCCACGACGGACATGCCGCTGCCGGCAAAGAGGCGCATCTTCTTCGCCGCGGCGTCCCATGCCTGGGTAAACGGCCGTCCCAGCTTCGTCACCTCAACCGGTATCCAGACTGTCGCATTTCGTATACTGTACT
>DHPI01000046.1:0-6553 GCA_002407865.1 Spirochaetia bacterium UBA5368 | reverse complement strand
CATTTCGTATACTGTACTCGCCCTTTTGCGCTCCAAGCTCATTTCTGGCGGCTTCCGGAATCTCAGTATCGAACATCAGGAATACATGTCCTGGCACCGTTACAATGGCAGTTCGTATTCCCGCGTGCTCAAGCACCGACGCGTACAGCGCGGTAAGGTCGTCACAATCGCCGGATTTTCTTTCAAGCGTTTCACGCGGAAACTGCGCGTAATCGACCGCGGATTTACTTTTTGCCGAAAGGTTATATCCCCCTGACGGGTCGGTTTTATAGGTTATGCCGGCGGCGCCTAACGCGGCGAAAAGATGCATCGCCTGCTGCAGCTTGCCCGAAACCCCCTTCATCATGTGGGCCGAATATTCCGACACCGCCTTTCCCGAAAACGCGGCCACCGACTCGTCCTTCGGCATAATAAAACTCGCGAGCGCCGCGGAATCCTCCCAGGTCAGCGCGTTTTTATGATGGACGAGGATATTGTCGTATTCAACGTACGAATAAACCGCCGTTTTCGTTTTGTACACTACGCGGAACCGAACCGGCACATACCTGTCTTCAACGAGCTTCATGACGGCGTCATTCAACGTTACGCGGATAACCACCGTCTTCTTTTCGCCCGGCGCCATTTCGCTGATCTTTTCGGTGCTCGACGCGAAATCCGTGACCTCCCCGATTTCCGTTTCGATTTTCACATCGCCAAGCGGATTTCTGCCGACATTTTCAATCGTGACCGTTCCGATGCCGCTGGCGTTATAATACGATTTACGCGCGGGAAAGATATCCGCGATAGAAGTAGCCGATATCTGGACAAGCGACTCCTTGCGCGCAAGTTGGCTTCCCGAACCATCAAAGGAGATGTTATAGTGCGCTGATACGCCGTACGCTACCGACGAAAGCGGCTCCCGCATGGCATACCACGAATACGTGGCGTCGAGACGCAGCATCGTTGAGGCAAGCAGCGGAAACATAACACCCGCCGATGCCGCTCCGCAGGCATTGTAATTTTCCGCGGTCTTTCGGGAGGCGTCAAGCTCCAGCGTACTGTAATATCCTCCAAGCGACACGGACGTAAAGGGATACGCCCACCTGTACAGCGGGTAATAGAAGACAGGCCCTGCGCTGATTGAATACAGGCTGAGCCTGGAATCGGCGCTTTCCTTCATGGCCATCGCGGCATAGGCAAACGAGGCCTGAAAAAAGAAGTATTTCCATCCGAAGAGGGTATGCATCGTTTCACGGGACGGCGCAATCTGAAGCGATGCCCCATACCCGGCGCTGCTCTTGAAATTGCGGCCGTAAAATCCGAGGGGTACAACATTCATGGCGGATACGCCAGCAATACACGCCTGCTCGTCGTGGTTCCCGATAAACGCCGACGCCGGCAGGCTTCGCGTTATCACCGTAACCACAAGCGCCGCCACAACGCCTACACGTTTTATCGCATGTGCATACGTTTCATTGTTCATAACACTTCACACGGTACGTTACGCACTACACAACATGCACGCCTTAAACACATAAAGCTCTGAAAGATAAACGCCGCCACGGTATTCAATCGGGCAAGCGGGAAACCGCCTTCTCCGAATCTTTCGAAACGGGGCTGCCAGGGAACCTGCGTATCACAATATGGAAATCCTCGCGCGCGCTGTCAAACTCTTTTAAAATAGAATGGTTCAATCCTCGCATAAAATACGCCTGCGCGGCAAGCTCTCCGGAAGGATATTCGCCGATGTACCTGGTCAGCCACGAGCGCGATCCTTTGAAATCGAGCAGGCAATGGCTGCAAAGCCCGGCGTAAAAACACGCATCTGATTTTATCGCGTCATTGCGGCCCTTGCTATAGAGCGCCGAAAACCGCCGACGCGCCTCATTGTACCGGCAAAGCTTGAGACACGAAAACGCGGCAAGGTATTCCATTTCATCCTTTCGCATGGCAAACAACCCCGCGTATTTATCAACGGATCTCAGCACGCTTTCGTAATCGCATTTTTCATAATCGGAAATAATCGCTTCGCACACCGCCTTTTCCCGTTTGTCAAGCGCACTCACGGCAACGCGTTTATCATCGCCGTCCCACAACACATCATCGTCGGCATCTTTCCCCTTGATCGCAATTGTAGAGGTGATGCTGTTGACACGCGTCGTATTGGTATTGATAATCGACTTTATCCCGTTAAAAAAACCCTTCCCCGGTTCAGCCTGCCGCATCGATTCTTTCATTGCGACAATCTCCGAATATGAGAGGTTGAGGTTTTCTTCGATTAAAAACTTTTCCTCGCCGACGACCAGCTCGACAAAGGAATTTTTGCAGGTTTTCAATGCGCTGTCGCCGCGCAGTTTCATTCCGATCGAGGCGGGAACATACTGTTTTGTCTTCTCCGTTTTCACCAGCACATTCCCGATAAAGAAGGTAATAATCGCAAAATTTGCCGAATGCGCCGGCAGTACACAGCTTGCAATGAAAAGGGCGCTTATTACGATACATCGCCTGACCGCGATTCCCGAATGCGACAATACCGTGTCTCGTTTCATTTCAAACCAGCCCGGATTATATTTTACATCATGCCCTAAACGAAGCTTATATACAATGTCACATTATTTTTCAATACTTTTTCGTGTATCTGTCCTTGAATCGCCACTTGCTATTATTATCCGCCGCATATATATTAATCTGGTAATCTTTAGCCATTAATTGTGTGATAGACACATCGCGCAAGGTGGCGGACATGACGCACAGGAAAACATGGGAATGAAGGATGGAGAGATCATCGCATCCGCCGCACGCGCTTTCGGTGCAGGCTTGCAGTCATGGATTTTACATCAGGGGAGCGCACCTTCATGGGAGCTGCCATGTTATTGGCTTTACATTGATGTCCCACCGTGCCGATAATTTACAATGAAGGATTTATACTGCAATGAAAATAAAGCATTTACTGTCATTCATATCGTTAACGTCGCTGCTGCTTGCCGCCCCCGTATCCGCGGAAGAAAGCGCGAAGAGACCCGACGATACGTTCAAAAAGGCCATGACCTATTTCTACCAGAAAAAGTTCGAGATGGCCGAGTTGATGCTGCAGGAAGAGCTGAAGCTGCATCCTGAAAACCAGCTCGCGTATTCGTATCTCGGCGATATTTTTCTGAATAAAAAAAGATACGATGGCGCCCTCGAACTGTATCACAAGGCCCTGGACATCAATCCCGACAGCGCGGAGGATTACTTCCGCCTCGGTCAGGTATATTATTATAAAAAGCAGGCAACGCCCGCAATTGAAAATTTTCAAAAATCCTTCAGGCTGAACCAGAGCATCAAATTCGCGTATTATCACATCGGACTTGCCTACCTGATGCTCGAACGCGACAAGCAACACACAATAGAAAACTGGGAAAATTATCTGAAAATCGCGCCGGAAGACCCGCAATACGAGAAAATCCGCCGCGCAATTGAGCTCTTGAAAGATCCGGATTTCGTGCTGCCGCCGCCCGGAAGCGACATATCGGTTGAAGAAGCGCTGCATCTTGGCGGCATTGTGCTTAAAGACGCAGACCGCAAGGCCGAGGATAAAAAAGCCGGGCATGAGGATAAAAAGACAAAAAATAAGCTGGAAGACATATACAGAGACGACGGATTATAAGGTTAGGAGGCACACTGATGGCTTCATCTTACAAATCGAACACATGGCGTAACGCCGGCATCGCCGCGGTGGTTATTCTTCTCCTTTTGGGCGGCTATTTTCTCTTTTTTCGCTCTTCAGGCGACGGCATCGGCGAGGTAAACGACCTTCGCGTCAAGCAAATTGAGCTCTATAACAAACTTCTCGAGACCGACCCCGGAAACATCGACATACTCATCAAGATCGGAAATCTCTATAAAGCGATGGGCGAAATAGACAGCTCGATAGAATATTATAAGAGAGCCCTTGCAATCGACCCTAAAAATTATTCAGCGCTCAACGAGTTAGGCCACGCGTACGCGCTGAAAGGCGACTACGAAAAGGCCATCGCTACGCTCGAGCTCGCGAAAAAATATTTTCCGAAATATCCGGTCGCCTATAACAAGCTCGGCAACGTATACGATGACCGCGAGGAGTTGAACAGGGCGCTGAACGAATATAAAAAGGCGGTAAAGGTTGCTCCGCAGTATCAGGAAAGCTACTGGAATATCGCACAGCAGCGCCTGCGCAGGGGCGATACAAAGGGAGCGATCGCCGTTATAAAAGAAGGAATACGGGCCAACCCAAACGACGCAGAAGGCTACTATAACCTCGGCAACGTATATATGCAAATCGGCAGGTACGATGACGCCCTCGCGAACTTCAGAAAAGCGATCAGCATCGACGCAAAAAAATCGAAATATCACAGGGGCGCCGGCGAGGCTTTCTTGAGGATCGGGAAAACAGACGAAGCAATCGACGCGTTTCAAACGGCGCTTACTGCCGATCCCACCGACGCGCGCGCCGCGGAGCGCCTCGGCGACATTTACGCCAAAAACGGCGATTTCGAAAACGCCGTTTGGTATTATAAAACCGCCCTCTCGTACAACAGCCGCGACAGGAACCTCCAGAAAAAATACCGCCTCGCGCTTGCGCAGTTGAACAAAAAACCCGTTGCAACAATCGCCAAGTATGGCGCCGAACGCGCGCCCGGCGATATATCCATCACGGGAAGAAAACCGGGATCATCGGACATGAGCGACGAAGCGCCGGTGCAGATAAAAAAACCGGATTCTACGATGCCTGCGGCAAAAAAATGGCGCGATCTCGGCGACAGGTATCGAGAGGAGAAGGATTTCGAAAAATCGCTTAACGCATACAGGAAGGCCGTTGAGGCGGACAACAACGACGACTATTCCCACTACTGGCTCGGCAGACTTTATTATCACAACAAGATGGACGACGAGGCGAAAAAATCGTTTCAGAACGCAATCGTGGCCAACCCGAAAAACGCTGACGCGTATTACCGGCTGGGGCTTATCCATTACATGGAAAACAAATTCGACTCCGCGATAAAATATTTCACCAAGGCCATCGAGATACAACCGGAATTTCCGCGCGCGTTTTATTCGAGGGGCCTTGCCAGCATCAAGATAAATCAACAGGGAAAGGCTATCGGCGACCTGAAAACCGCCATCCGGCAGGACCCGAAACTCGACAGGGCGTATTTCAACCTCGGCGACATTTATCTAAAAAGCAAAAACTTTTCGGAGGCCCTCAATTATTTCTCGAAAGACCGTGACCTCCGCCCGTCGAATCCCGATACGAACTTCAAGCTTGCCGAAACGTATCATGAAATGAAATCGTACAATAACGCGATGCAGTTTTACCAGAAAACCATAGAGCTTGATCCCAATTATTATCAGGCGTATTTCAACCTCGGCCTCATTAATGCGGAGAAAAAACAGCACCGCGAGGCGCTGCACCTGTACCAGCGGGCGCTGAGCATAAAGGAAGATGACGCCCCCACGCTGTACGAAATCGGCAAAACATACGAGGCGCTGGGCGATGACAACAAGGCGATAGAGTATTATTCACAGGCCATCATTAAAAACCCGAACTATTCGAAAGCGTATAATAATCTCGGCAACCTGTATTCGAAGAATAAACTCAACGATAAGGCAATCGAGCTCTACAGAAACGCCATCACGAACGACCCGAAATCATTCGACGCGCATTACAATTTGGCCAACGCTTACCGTGAATCGAAAATGTACGATGACGCCATCGAGGAATACAAAACGGCGATCGACCTGAATCCCATGGACTCGCGGTCGCACTTTTTTCAGGGCATCGCATACCGCGACAAGGGCATGTACGAAGAGGCGGTCAAGTCGTTCGACCGCTCGGTGCAGATCAACAGAAACAACTGGGCGGCCCACGAAGAGCTCGGCATGATATACTACCGCAAGCTGAAAGACAAACAGAAGGCAATTTACCACTTTGAAAAGCTTCTGGCGATGAAGCCCGATCATCCCAACGCGGATAAGATTCAGGACATCATCAATCTTCTGAAAAATGAATGATCATGATGGCAGGGCAGCAATCTTGAGTGGGCAGCGATGCGCAATAATCTTGACATCTGCGGCATTATTCAATCGTATACGTCCAGTATGACAACTGGACACGGCGGTAAAAACTGACTATGAAAAAACTTGGAATCGCGTTTCTTTTCGCGCCAATCGCGTGTATCGTATCATGCACGGTAATGGTGTACGATACCAGCAGGCTTCTCAATGATTTCCAGACAGAGGGGTTTCTCGACAGGGACCATTTTCAGGTAACGGTAAAAGGCTCTCCCGACATGAAGACCCGCGGACTCGTTGAAAAAAGGGACTCCGCTCTGAATGACGCCGAAGCTAAAATAGAAGAAACCGTGCTGAAAAAGCTGGCAGACTATTATTTTCTCTACGCAATGAAGAAATACCATATAAAAAGCCAGAAGGAAATTCTCAATTTTGATGACGCGCAAATTGAGCTCCAGAATAAGCTTCGCGCCTTTCTGCCGTACACGCACAGGGCATTCGAGTACTTTAATGAAGATTATTCGGCGGTTATCGTCCTTCG
>DHPI01000028.1:65191-69064 GCA_002407865.1 Spirochaetia bacterium UBA5368 | reverse complement strand
AGCCCTTTGGGCATATCCTTGCGCAAAATAATTCCCTTTATGCGCTCCATTACGTAAAACGGACAGCCCATAACGGTTTCGTCGTCGCAGTACGCAAGCGGCATCGGGCAGTACGGATACACGGGGCGCAGGGCCGAGAGTATGCGAAATTCACGGTGCATGTCGTGGGCCGTTTTCGCCTTCTTCCCGAACGGCGGGCGCCGCAGCACCATTTCGCGGTCACCATATGTAACCAGATATGTGAGATTCGAAAACCCGCTCGGGAACTGCCGTATACTCATTTCGCCGCTCAGGCCGGGAATTGCACCCCGCAGATATTCTTTTACGACAGGCTCATCGAGCGCTTCACCCTCACGAATTTCTTTTGCACTGTCTGTCAAATCCATCACCGCCACCTCGCCTGGTTCAAGTATGCGCCACATTTACGCCAGAATAAAATTTTCCACGAAATCGACCACGAACACCGCGTAATCCTCCACCGAGGTTCCGCGTGACGCGTATTTCCATCGCTTCATATACCAGTCCTGAAGCACCGCCTTTATAACCGCCGCCGTCAAATTGGTATCGGGAAAAGCGAAAATGCCCTCCTCCGATCCGCGCTTCAAAATATCTACAAAAATTCTTTCCGTCAGCAGTTCGCTTTCAATCGCTTTTTTCAGCTGTTTCTTGCTGAGGTTTCTCGCCTCCATGTACGAAAAATAAAACCACGGATACAGCACCTCGCTCAGATAGAGATGGGAAATTATGGCGCGGCGCAGCTTTTCGCGCGGCCTGTCGGCATGCGCAATCTGGTCGTGCAGCACCTGCGCCGTGACACGGCGCCCCTGCGTCTGGATGATGTCGACCAGTTCGTCCTTGCTCGAAAAATACGAATAGAGCGCTCCCATCGACAGGCCGGTTTCCTTTGAAAGGTCCCGAAGGCTCATCGCATGGAATCCCTTTTTATTGCTGAGCGCAAGCGTCGCGTTGAATATTTTGACGAGATTCGCAATCGCCACTTTTTCTTTTTTTATTTTTATTCTATCCCTGTTTTGCAGGTATATCTCCCTGCAGATTTCCTCACGAGAAAGCGCGACTATTTTTCTGAACCTGTTGAACCTCATATAGCCGCGCACGTCGTCACTGCTTCGCGCCGCCACGTTCGTACCCCTTCAAAATTCGCTTCGCCACGTTCATCTTGTGCACCTCGTCGGCCCCGTCGTAAATCCTCGCCGCGCGCTCGTGCCGGAAGAAAAACGCGAGTATTGTATCATCCGTCATGCCCATGCCGCCGTGCACCTGCAGCGCCCTGTCGATCACGTGCTGCATCGTATTGGCCACGACAAACTTGATAAGCGAGATATCGTCGCGCGCCTCTTTCGCGCCGTATTTTTCTATCTTCCACGCCGCGTGCAGCGTCATAAGCCTCGCGGCCTGAATCTCCGCCGCGCTCTCGGCAATCCACGACTGTATTATCTGCTTTGTCGCAAGCGTTTTCTGATCGGGACTGATGATTCGCTGCGACGCCCGCGAGCACATGAGGTCGAAAGCCCTGTTGCAAATACCGATCCACCGCATGCAGTGATGGATACGGCCGGGGCCCAGCCTGTCCTGCGCGATGACGAATCCATGGCCCTCGGGCCCGAGAAGATTTTCGACCGGCACGCGGCACGATTGATAGAGGATTTCGCCGTGGCTGAAATAGCCGGCGCCGGAATGACCCATCACCGGGATATTGCGGACAAGGTTAAATCCCGGAGTATCGCACGGCACGATAATCATGCTCGCCCGAAGATAGGGCGGCGCCTCGGGATTGGTAATCGCCATCACGATCGCAAACTCGGCGCCGTCTGCGGCGGTCGAGTACCATTTCTGCCCATTGATCACATAGTGACCGCCATCTTTCACCGCGGTCGTATCAAGCATTACAGGGTTCGAACCGGGCATCTCCACTTCGGTCATGGAAAAACAGCTCCGGATTTTTCCCTCGACCAGCGGCCGCAAATATTTTTCCTTTTGTTCGGGAGTGCCATATTTGTGCAGAATTTCGATATTTCCCGCATCGGGCGCGTGGCAGCCAAATACGAAATGGCCCAGCGGCGACGCGCCGAGCGCTTCCGATACGTACGCATGATCCATGAGATCGAGCCCCATGCCGCCATATTCCTTCGGATGGTTGGGCGCCCACAGCTCCATCTGTTTCACCATGCGCCGTTTTTCCTCGATCTCGGGCATCATCTCGGTAAACTCGTGGGTAAGGAATTCCGGCTCGAGCGGAATGAGTTCTTTACGCACAAATTCATTGATCATTCCCGTTATTGTTTTTATCCTGTCGTTCATTTCAAAATCCATTCTACCGCACCTCCATAAAATAAAATAGCGCTCGGCGGGAATATCCCCGCGCAACGGTTACCTGTATGTCAGCATGTCGCGATCGTTCAGCATTTCGAGATGCGCCGTGCAATTGAAACCCGCAAGCGTGATTTTTTCATCGTCGTACATGAACTTGGTTATCGACGAGTTCACAATCTGCCAGCACAGCTTCATCGTCTCATAGTCGTTTACGCCAAGCGCATACTGCACCGCCGCAGAGATTGTGCCGCCCGATGCGATGATAAGCAGTTTCTTGTTGCGACCGTTGTCGGCCATAACGCGGTCAAGGCCGCTCCGGACGCGCTGTTTTACCTGCGCCCAGTGCTCAACATCGGGCTTGTCGTGTTTTCCCGTGACCCACCGCATCATCGCCTTTTCAAAAATAATCTGGAACGACTTTCTGTCGGTATATATCTTTTCAAGCTCGCCGGCAAGCGTCCAGTCGTCCTCTAAAATTTCGAGAATCTGCGAGGTGATGATCCCCTTGGAATCGTACTCGTTGAATTCTTTCATGACATTCAGCTCGGACATCGGAACGCCCTTTTCGTTAAAGAGGGATATAATTTCGACGGCCGTCCGCCGCTGCCGCTCGATGGCGCCTGAATATACGGCGTCGAAGCGCAATCCCGTGCGGATAAAATAGTCGCCGACGATACGCGCCTGTTCAACGCCCCGTTTCGAAAGCCTGTCGTAGTTTTCCCTCCCGAACGACGCCTGGCCGTGCCTTACCATGTAGAGTACGCTCATCGGACTCCCCCGCTAACAACATACGACATACTTTACCGACTATTGATTGTCAAATAAAAAAATATAGCAAGCGCTCGTTTTTTTATTGATTTCGCGTCGGCGGGGCCGCATACTGGGGACAGTATATATCCCTGATGGCGTTTTGGACGGTGGCAATGAAAATCCTTGTCTGCGTACGACAGGTTCCCGATTATGACGCGGCGGCCGTGGCGGCAGATCTTCCGGGCACGGCAGGCGACGCGTCTGTGGCGTACAGAATGAACCGTTTCGACGAATTCGCCGTCGAGGAGTCGCTTCGTATACGCGAGGCAACTTCCGGCGTCGTCATCGACGCCGTATCCGCCGGCCCCGAAGGCGTCGTCCCCGTCATCCGCCGCGCAATGGAGATGGGCGCCGACAGCGGCATTCTCCTGCGGCACGCCGGCGGCCTGTATCTCAATCCATACCAGACCGCGTCGCTGCTTCAGCGCCACGCACGTTCCGGCGCATACGATCTAATTTTGTGCGGGGCAATGTCGGAAGACGCCATGCACGGCCAGACGGGACCGATGCTCGCGGAGATGCTTGACATGCCCTGCCTCACGTCGGTGATCGCGCTTCGGGTCAACCACGGGGGCGCATTCGCGTATGCCGAGCGGGAAATCGAAGGCGGCGAACGCGAGTGCTACGAGGTGGGCCTTCCGGCCGTATTCACGGTGCAATCGGGCATAAACCGCCCGCGATATCCCTCGTTATCAAATGTGCTGCGCGCAAAATCGAGCGCAATAACGGTGA
>DHPI01000028.1:43434-65040 GCA_002407865.1 Spirochaetia bacterium UBA5368 | reverse complement strand
GGTGATAGACGCGGGCGATGACTGGATTGCCGCGCCGGGAGAAACGGTCGCCGGGATGTACCGGCCCGAGAAAACACGGGCAGCCGTAATGATCGAAGGCGATACGCGCGGCAAGGCGCGGGAGCTATTAAAGGTGCTGCACGAACATTCGCTGCTGTAACGGAAAACTGCCATGAATGCACGTATTGTAATAATCGCGGAAACGAAGCAGCGGCGGGTTATGCCCGTCACCTGGGAGCTTGTAAGTTTCGCGCGCCAATTGTCCCTGCATTACGGCGGCGCAATCGAAATCGTCGTTCCCGGGCGCGACACGACGCCTTCCGCCGCCGACATCGCAGGGAGCACCGGCCTCGATGTCACCGTAATTGACAATCCCGGCATTGACGAGTACAATCCCGAAATTTATACAGGCGCGTTATCAGCGCTTGCCGCTGAAGCGCGGCCGCATGCGCTTATCGCGGCGCACACCTCGCGGGGATACGATTTCGCGCCTGCCCTCGCTGTGCGAATCGGCGCACACTGCGTTACCGCCGTGGAAAAAATGGCAACGCTGCCGCAGGAAATCGCGTTCTGCCACCCCGTGTTCGGCGGCAAGATGATGCTGAACATCATCCCCGAACCGGGCTGCACGGTCTTCACGGTGCAGCCGGGCGCATTTCCGTTAGATACACAGCAGCCCGCCAGGCCGGGCCGGGTCACCATACGCACAAGCAATATCACGGCGCGGCGTGTCGTGTTCACGGGGAGGAAAACGGAGGAGGGCGATACCGGAACGCTTGCCGACGCGGATGTAATCGTTGCTGCCGGGAGAGGCCTCGGGAAAAAAGAAAACCTTGATCTTGTCCGGT
This sequence comes from Spirochaetia bacterium UBA5368, assembly GCA_002407865.1. Taxonomy (GTDB): domain Bacteria; phylum Spirochaetota; class UBA4802; order UBA4802; family UBA5368; genus UBA5368. Next base: position 64,192 of record DHPI01000028.1, on the reverse strand, counting down.
CGTTTGCCTCAATTTTTTCAAAATCAGCGGTGGGCGGTTCGCGCGCCGCATGCGACCGCGGATGGATTGAGCACCGGCGGCAGATTGGGATCACCGGCGCCACGGTGGAGCCGGGCCTCTATGTCGCATGCGGCATATCCGGCGCGGCCCAGCATATCGCAGGAATGAAACACTCGAAGCTTATCATCGCGATCAACAGCGATCCGAACGCGGCCATCTTCAATATCGCCGATTACGGCATCGTGGAAAAGCTTGAGGAATTCATCCCCTGCGTGCTCGATGAATACGCATCCGGCAGATCGTAATCCCCCGCCCTTACGCGGCCGCAGCCTCCCGCCTTTTCCCTCATCAATACCACAAAATAATACGATATAGTAAATGGGCTATTTCTGATCACGCGAGCGGGGAATCCATGAAAAAATTACATATAGCGCTGCTTGGAACACTTTTCGTTTTTTCCACATCTCACGCAATAACCGCCGGGCTGCGGCAGTCGGCATGGAACGCGCGGCTGAAAAAGCTTCAGGAAGAAATACAATCGATCAGCGCCGTACCGGGCGCCCCGCCCGGCCTTGTAACGCTCCTCAACGATGAGTTTCGCGCAACGCAGCATCTGTGTAAAAAAATCGAAACCGAAGAGCTGCTGCCACCCTCGCCCGAGAGCGCGAAACCCCGCGACATCATCGACACGCCACACCCCGCAGCCGGCGCATTTGCTCTCTGTTACGCATGGTTTTGTACGTCGATGTCCGACAACCGGGACATTGCCGCCGGCAGCCGCCGCGCGGTGGAGGCGCATTTGCGTGATTATGCGCAATCCCTGTACGGGCCTGTCGATGAAGCCTGGCTGAAATCGGTACTCGGCGCGGATATTACGAAAACCGAATGGCGGTACATCGCCATGGAAACAGGGCTCGGGATGATGACGCGGCGCAGAGACGCACTCCACGAAAAAGCCATGGCCGAACGGCTTGCAGGAACGCCGGACAGCGCCGTCACACCCGCGCCCCCGCAGGATGATATCGAAAAAAACGCCGGCGTTTTTTTCGCAGTGATCGGCAGCGAGATTGGCAACGTAAGGGATATAGACATTGAAGAATCACCCACATGGTGGTGCGTAAAAAAACGAATTGAAAAAGAAATCGCCGGTTACGCAAGGATGATTGAGCTCGCATCGGCCGCCGGGAGCGCCCCCGGCCTTGCACAGCTTCGCGCCTGGCAGCGGGACCCGTCGGCATTCGAAAACGCGATATTCAGGGACGCAGCGCAGCGATATTTCGACACGCGCGGCATTGGGCCTACTACGTACGACAAATCACGTCCCGGCGGGAAAAGCTACACGATGAACATCCCGAAAAATCCTGACGGCGCCGCGATCTTCAGTGAGATAGACGCGCTGCGAAAAAAAACGGCATCGTCGTTCAGCGGCACAGACGATGAAGCGCGCTTCGCCGCCCTTGAGGCTCAATTCAACGCCGTTATGGAAAAGCACCTGTCGGACAGCGAAACCGGCTTCGCCGCAGAAGAGAATACAGTGCAACGGCTGCGGCATGAAAACGGCGGCATAAAAATACCGAATGAGGACGTATTTCTTTCCGCGAAGGCCGTGTATACCGACAGGCGCAACCTCATCCGCGGCTATGTCGTGAAATCGGTTGAATTCTGCAAATGGGCGTCCCAATCGAAACGGATACAAAGCGGCGATATTTTCAATTCAGTAAATTTCAAGATCACAGTATACGGCGAGCAGATCGATTTCATAAAAACATGCATGGCTGACGCATCATCGGCCGCCCCGCATGCCCCGAAACCGCTCTACGAACGCTATGCATCGTCGATGCGCCGGGCCGACAACATCATCAAGGCTTTCGATTTTTCGGCGGGAATCGGGAAGCGCCAGGCGCGTTTTATTGACGCGGCCGACGGCGCAAAACTGAGACAACTGAAAACCGGCTTTGCGGAGAAAACAAAATCGGCCAGAACGCAGATACGTTCGCTGCACATCGCCGCGGCAAAAAAGCGCGCTTCGCAGACGGCATATGCAGCCGCGACGCGGCCGGATGCTCGGGCTCGTATCGCGCAGATGGAAATTGACCATATCAAAACATCCATAGACGCCTATATGTCATACTATGGCTCGCTCCGCCATGCGGAGACGGCGCTGAACAGGTACGCCTCGGCATATGCCGCCATCCACGACGAGATCGCGGCGGGAAAATCATCGCCCGCGCTTAACCAGGCGATACGGCAGCAATCACTGATCCCATCTGTTGATGGTTTCGATGCCGGCGCCATACGCGATGAGTATCGAGCGCGGGTTTTCATAAAGAAGCATGTTGCCGCCAGCCTGTCGCGCCTCACGCTTGTAGCACGTGAATGCCGCCGGGACAAAACTAAAATCATAGACCCGCCCGATGATGCGTATTTTTCGACAGTGAAACGCCGACTTGCGGGCGCACCATCCGTTCCTGTTGCAAGCTGGAAAATGACTGAATCTAATTTTGCGGATATCGACAGAAAGGCCGTACGGACGCTCGCTGCCCGATGGACGAAGGCGCAGTGGCAGGCATCGCGGGAAAACGCTGGCGCAAATGTTGAAAACGCCCCGGTGACCGTCACCCTTTCAGGGGTATCGCTCAATATCCCCGCGGGATGGGTGGAAAAAGAAACCGGCCCCGAATACGCGGACGGCATGGCGCGGACATTTGCCAGCATGGACAACGCGGCATCCATCACCATTCTGTCGCTGCCGTCATCCGGAAAAACACTGGAAGAAATATCGGCGGAATGGCTCCGCGGCAGCGGCGCTTCAATGGTGCGGCAGCGTTGGGGGAGACGGGACGCCCTCTCCTATTTCTGGGCAATTTCGAGGGGCGCGGATAAACGCATCATCGAGAGCTTCACGATCGAAAGCGGCGGCTCCGCGATAGTACTCGCGGGAACATCCACCAGGGCGCGGTACCCCGCGTTCAAAAACATTCTGGCATCGGTATTTCAATCGGCCAGGGAGTGATTCGCGGCGCGCGCATCAAAAATCCGGCCCCAATCGCCACGCACCGTTTCGTACCGGAGCGCGGCCCGCAATAATCGCAGAAACTCATTGCGCGGCATGCTGCGGGCCCCAAGGCTTTCCAGGTGCGCCGTAAACACCTGGCAATCGATCAGCCCAAAACCCATCGCCTGCAGCCGCCGCACAAGCGTGATAAACGCGGCCTTCGAGGCGTTGCTTACGGTGGTAAACATCGACTCGCCGAAGAAACACCGCCCCAGGGACACGCCGTAGAGGCCGCCGGCAAGCTTGCCGTCGCGCCATGCCTCCACCGAATGCGCAAACCCGAGTTCATGCAGCGCATAATACGCTTCGAGCATGTCCGTCGTTATCCAGGTTTCCTTCTGCTTTGCCCGCGGTCTGCCGCACGCGGTCATGACGTCCCTGAAACACGTATCGCAGGTTATGGTAAAGATTTTGCGTCGCAGCACCTGCCGCATCGTTTTCGATACGTACAGATCGTCGGGATACAGCACAAACCTCGGATCGGGCGACCACCACAAAATCGGCTCGCCCTCCGAGTACCACGGAAATATCCCTTCGCTGTACGCGGTAAGCAGGCGCTCCGGCGAGAGGTCGCCGCCAACCGCGAGTATTCCGCTTTCAGAGGCACGATGCGGCGGCGGAAATACGATTTCATCGATCAAGCGGTATATCGGCATAACGGCGGCACATTCCGCAATTTTTCAATCACCCGGTTCGCCTTCCACGACTCTGACGACGACATCATCGTTTTCGATATCGGCCTGCGCGACGCCGCCGCTCTGAAGTTTTCCAAACAGCACCTCATCGACGAAAAACTTTTTCACCTTGTCCTGCACCAGCCGCGCAATTTCGCGTGCGCCGAATTCGGGCGAATATCCCCTGCCGGCAAGCCATTCATAGCAGCGATCAGTCACCCGCAGCGTCACACGCTTCTCGTCAAGCTGGCGCTGAAATTCGGCAACGGCCTTTTTGACGATGCGGAGGATGTCGTCGCGCGTAAGGCTGTTGAAGCTGACAACGCTGTCCAGCCGGTTGCGGAACTCGGGCGAAAAGATGCGCTCGACAGCGGACGATATCGCGTCCCTGTTGATCGGCGATCCCTCGAATCCGATGACGCCCCGACTCACGTCGCGGGCGCCCGCATTGGATGTCATAATGATAATGACGTTACGAAAGTCGGCCTTCTTGCCGGTGTTATCGGTAAGCGTGGCGTAATCCATTATCTGTAACAGGGTGTTGTAAATATCCTGGTGCGCCTTTTCTATTTCATCAAGCAGCAGCACCGAATGCGGCGTCTTGCGGATAGCCTCGGTAAGCAGACCGCCTTCCTCGTAGCCGACATAGCCGGGGGGCGCGCCGATAAGCCGCGCAACGGTGTGCTTCTCCTGATACTCGCTCATGTCGAAGCGGTGAAGCGGCACGTCAAGCAGCAGCGCGAGCTGCCGCGCAAGCTCGGTTTTTCCCACGCCCGTCGGCCCGACAAATAGAAACGACGCGACCGGCTTGTTTGGCTCCCGGAATCCCGCGCGCGCACGCTTGATCGCGCCCGCGACCATGGCAACGGCCGCATCCTGACCGAAAATCTGACGCTTCAATTCGTTCTCGAGGTCTTTCAGCTTTTCGATCTCCGACGACGACACGCTCTTTTCCGGTATCTTCGCAATTTTCGCGACGACAACCTCAATATCATGATGTGTGATGGATATTGCCTCGGTTTCATCGCCGTTGCGCATCGCGACGCTCGCGCCGGATTCGTCGATCACGTCGATCGCCTTGTCCGGAAGCCTGCGATCGGCAATGAACTTGTGCGACAGATCGGCCGCCGCGCGCAGCGCCTCGTCGGTATAGCGCACGTTGTGGTATTCCTCGTACCTGTCCTTGAGCCCCTGCAATATCTGCACGGTTTCGTCGACGGTCGGCTCGGGCACCTCTATCTTCTGGAAGCGGCGCGACAATGCGCCGTCTTTGTCAAAATATTTCCTGTACTCGTCGTAGGTGGTCGACCCGATACAGCGCAGCTTTCCCGACGCAAGCGCCGGTTTCAGTATGTTCGACGCATCCATGGACCCGCCCGAGACAGCGCCCGCGCCGACGACGGTATGTATTTCATCAATGAAAAGGATCGCCTTCTCCTGCTTCTGCAACGCTGAAATTACCTTTTTCAGCCGCTCCTCGAAATCCCCGCGGAATCTGGTTCCGGCAAGCACCGCGCCCATATCAAGAGAATATATTTTCGAATTCTGTAGCCGGCGCGGCACCCTGCCCTCCGCAACGAGCTGGGCAAGCCCCTCGGTGATCGCGGTTTTCCCCACGCCAGGCTCGCCGACATGCACAGGATTGTTTTTATAGCGCCTGCACAGCACCTGCACCGTCCGTTCAAGTATGTCTTCCCGCCCGATCAAAGGGTCCATGTCGCCCGCAGACGCCCGTGCTGTCAGCTCGGTCGTGAAATAACGGAGCACCTTGCTCTCGTCCTGTTTTTTTTCATCCGCGTCAGTACGCGATTCGCCGCTTTCGGTTTCATCCACGTCGGGGAGGATATCATCGGGAACCGACGAGACGCCGTGCGAAATATAATTCAGCAGTGCGAGACGCGTTATTCCCTCCCTCTCGAGATAATAGGCCGCAAACGACTCCTTCTCATCGAAGATGGCGACAATCACGTCCCCGAGATCGAGCATCTCCTTCTGCGCGGACGTGGTATGCCATATCGCCCGTTCCATAACGCTTTGAAATCCAAGCGATTGCACAGGGTCAGCGTTTTCGATTCCCGGCACATTGGCCGCAAGGTGGCCATCAAGCTCCTTTTTGAGACGCTCAATATCACCGCCGCAGCCCTGCACGATCTGCCTGCCCTCATTGAAAAAAAGCGAAGCGAACAGCACATGTTCCGGCGTAAGAAACTCGTGCCGCCGGGTCCTCGCCTCCGTATAGGCAGCCATTATTATTTGATTCAGGTCCTCGCTTATCTGCATGCGCTATCCTCACTCTTCCGTTACGTTTCTTCCATGCTGCATTTGAGGGGGAACTCGCGCTGCCGCGCAAGCGTATGCACCTGCGCAACTTTCGTTGAGGCGATATCATAGGTATACACGCCGCAGACGCCCTTCCCCCTTTTATGGACATCAAGCATAATTCTGGTCGCGTCCGCCGCAGGCTTGTGAAATACCGCGATAAGCACCTCGATGACAAAATCCATCGTGGTGTAATGGTCATTATGAAGAATGACACGATACATTTTCGGCTCTTTCAGCTCAATCTCGCCCTCGAGCTTTACATCGCCGTCAAACTCGGGGACATGATACCTGTTTCCCATAGCGCACCTGCTTCAACCTCGTGAGCAAAACACTCCAATCAGGCCGATTCCACCTTTCTTTCAATATATGCAATCCAGGCCGTAATGCGAGACTTTATGCGCCCACGAGCCATTTTTTTTCATCCCATGAATATTTTTCCGCCGGCCGAAACGTGTTTTTATATCTCATGCGCGGACATTCCGCAACATAGTATCCAAGATAATAATACTCTTTTCCCATGTCGCGTGCAAACTCAATTTCCCGTATCACGCTGAAAATTCCGGGGCTGTACACGCTGAATTCAGATCTGTAAACAAAATACACAGTGCTGAGCGCACGGGCCGACACGTCGAGGAACCCCACCGCCATGAGCCTGCCCCCGAGATAATATTCCGACTGCGCCGCTGGGCACGAAACCTGGTAAAAGTTGAACATGAAATCCGGCATCGACGCCTCTTTGTGAAACCGGTCGCGCGAGTGCTCGCAATAAATATCATACACCTCGTCGGAATAATTCAGAGGCCGTATTCTCGCCCTGACGCCCATGTTTTTTCGAATCACCCTCCGCTGGCTTTTCGACGGTGAGAACGAATTCACCGGAACACGGACAGGCACGCACGAGGCGCACCCGTCGCAGCGCGGCCTGAAATAATACCATCCGAACTTTCGCCACCCGCTGCGCAGCACCACATCCAACTCGTCCTCGTTGAGGTCCGCCGCGAGAAAATATTCGTAGCGGCTGTTATTTTCAGGAATATAGGAGCACGATTCAGTATCGCTCAGGGTGAATTCCCGGAGGATCAGCATATGATGTTTTCCCATCCGTGAAATATATGAAAGCCGCCCGTCCGTATTCGGCCGATCATGATGACATTGTACCGTCTGGCCAGCTCGACGCTGCGGCTTGTCGGCACGGCGCGCGACACGATTACCGGCACTGACGCGGCGATAATTTTTTGCACAATCTCGCTCGCGAGACGCCCGGTCGTGGTGATCATTTTGTCGTAAAGCGGAATTCCGTTCAACAGCGCATAGCCAAGCGCCTTATCGATTGCATTATGCCGTCCGATCTCATCGAAGAAGGCGATTCTTTCCCCGGAAAACCTGTTAAGGGCTGCGCTGTGAACCCCGTGAGTAAGCGTGTGCAGCGCTGACGAGCGCAGAAACTCCTTCATACACGCCAGCACCTCATCGGCCCGCAGCCGCGGCATCGCTTCATTCCCCGCAGCCGGGACAGTAATGGCGCCCGTCGGCTGCCCGCATCCCGACGCAATTGTCTTAACGGCCATAAGCCGCTCCACCACCGCATCGGTATCGGCGGTAACGACATCGATCAGCAGATTTTCCTCGTCGATGCGGATGTCGCTGATATCGCTCGACGAAGCGATGACACCATCGGACAGAAGATGGCCCACCGCAAGGCAGCTCAGGTCGGCGCCCGAGCACGCGATCGCGACGTACGGCCTTCCGTTAAGGTTGAGCGTGAACTGATACTCCGTGCTTATGGGAAGCTCCACTTCGCGTATATCGCCAAGGGTATACTCATGAGCCCGAAGTACGATATGATCAGGAAGTGCCATGTTGTAAACCTCGCCTGTAGTCATCGTATATTTTTTGAAACGCCTTCAGCGCAAGCCCGACGCACGCGACATGGCGCTCCGGGATATCGCCGGCGTCCGCCAGTAAATCGCCAGCGCGTAATGCCGCCGCGCGCTCCATCCCCATTCCCCTCGCGCAACTGTTGAAAATCGAGGCCCCCGCGATAGCATAGCCGCACCCGTAGACCTGCGCTTTCACATCGAGCAGTATGCCATCGTCGTCTATCCGCACCATCACCCGGACAACGTCATTGCAGACTTCACTTCTGGCGACGGCATAGTGTGTGGGATTATCCATGAAGCCCATGCCGCGGGGATTAAAAAAGTGGTCTTTTAAAAGAAGGCTTTTCATACACGTTACCATAGCATAGCATGTGCGCCCGTAATGGCGGCATATTAATGTATGACCTTCGTCATCCACAGGATTGTCAAGCACCTTTAGACCGATGTGCGCCGGCAAAGATATGCAATAATATTAATATATTGACTTATTACATTTAATGGATAGTAAATACTTTGTCGCGTGTTTCCGGCTGTGGCTATACGCCCTCCGGGAAGATGCGGCAATATTATTCACAGGAGGCGCGGTATCATGATGAAATTACTGTGTATACCGATCCTGGCGACAGCAATCGTAGCATCCCGGTCCCCGGCGGGGGATATGACCGCATACGCAGCCGCGAAAGAGACGAAGCAGCAAACGACCTGCCCGGTCATGGGCAATCCGATCGATAAAAGCGTGTATGTCGATTACAAGGGGAAAAGGATCTATTTCTGCTGTAAAAGCTGCGTTCAGACCTTTACCAGGGACCCTGAAAAATACATAAAAAAACTCGAAACGAGCGGCGTGACCCCGGAAAACTCTCCGAAGGCCTCCGGCAAATAACCGGCGACACCCCCGCCCCGTTATGGCGAATACTTTCCCATGAATATGCACGCAAGCACATGGAGAAAAAATATTCAACGAGCGGCTTTTTTGCTGCTTACGCTGCTTACCCCTGCGTTCGCTGAAACCCTGTCCCTGCCAGAAATCGAGCGCGTCGCCCTGAGCGGGAGCCCGCGAATCAGAGCTGCCGAAGCTGAAATAGAAATGCTGCGCAAGCGTGCGGAAGGTTCGGGAACGCTCGAAGATCCCCGTTTAAAAATCGGCGTCAACAATCTTCCGGCCGCGCACCCATCATTCAGGCGCAGCGACATGACGTCAAAAGAGTTGGGGGTTTCGCAGATGCTGCCGCTTGGCGGCAAACTGTCGGCGCGCGAGGCCATCGCACGGTACGAGTACCTGCAATCGCGACAGCGCCTCAGAAAGGAAAAGCTGCAACTTATCGCCGCAATCCGCAGCGCCGTGTACGAGCTCGCCTACGCAAGGGAATCAATTTCCATTCTGAACGAAATGAAAACGCAGGTGCGCCTGCTGATTGACAGCGAGATAGCGGCAACCACGTCGGGCACGGGAAGCCTGAGCAGCGTGATCAAGGCGAATCTCGAGTATACCATGCTCGACGAGGAGTTGATAGAACTGGCCGAGCGCGAAGAGTCATCACGGCACATGATTTCATATCTCGCCGGCAGCGATATCGAGGCGTCGACGAGAGGCATCCTCGCACCGGATTTTCAAAGGTTCGCGATGCCGATGGCAAGGGATTCCATCATAGCAGGCAATCCCGATCTCGCGATGCTGAAAATCGAGCATGACAGGGATACAACCAGCATCTCTCTTAAGGAAAAAGACTATATTCCGGATGTTGAGCTCGGCATGTCGTACATGCAACGGGACAGCGGCCCGATGGGAAAACGCGACGACATGATCAGCGGCATGGCCACCTTCAACATCCCGCTCTGGTTCGCCTCGCGGAATATCTTGATGGTCGAAGAGATGAAAAAGAAGGGGGATGTAACCCGGATGTCATATGAAGATAAAAAAAACGAGCTTATGTTCCGCGCGGCGGCACTCCTCAGCCGCATGAAAAAATGGGAAGAAATGTACCGCCTCTATACCGAACAACTGGTGCCGCAGGCCTCGCTGGCCCTTGAGACATCGCTCGCGCGCTACCGCACCGGCAGCGGCGAATTCATGCAGGCGATAGACAACCTCCGCACGTTGTTGCGCTACAAAAAAGACGCGGTCATGGCGTGCAAAGAGTATCTCATATCGCGCGCCGAGCTCGAGGCGCTGGCGGGAGTGGAGGCGCCCCGTTGAAAAAAATGAGAATCGCTGTCATCACCATCATTATCGCGGCATCCGCGGGAGCGGCTGCATATTACGGAATCCATGTATCGCGCCGACATGGCGCCGTCCTCTCGCACGCGGAACAGCAGTACACCTGCCCGATGCATCCGCAGATCGTATCGGACAGGCCCGGCAATTGTCCCATCTGCGGCATGAAACTCGTTCCCGTAAAAAAAGATCTCAGGGAACCGACTGGAACAAAGCGAAAAATACTTTACCGTTCGACAATGAATCCGAACGAAATAAGCGACAGACCCGGCAAGGATTCGATGGGCATGGACATGGTGCCATTCGAAACAGACGAAGGGAAACGTACCATCGAACCGGCAAACCTTTCGGAAATTACGATATCGCCACTTTCAAAAAACATGCTCGGCCTGACATTCGGTGTGGTGCAACGCCGCGTGCTGCGCAGGGAGATACGCGCATCCGCCCGCATTCTCGCCGACGAAACACGGATGTACCGCGTTTCCGTAAAAACGAGCGGATGGATTGAACGCCTGTATATCAACCAGACGGGCCAGCATGTGCGCAGGGGTGAACCGCTGTTTACCGTGTACAGCCCGGAACTGCTGTCGGCACAGCAGGAATACATCTCCGCGATAAAGGCCTCGGAACAGGGCGCATCCATATCGAACGAGCGCATCCGCGACAGCATCCTCGAGGTGAAGCGCGCGGCCCGCGAGCGCTTGTCGCTTTTGGATGTCTCCGAGGCGCAGATCGCCGAAATCGAAAAAAGTGGAAAGTACGAACGCGCCGTGACAATGTTCTCTCCCTCCTCAGGGTACGTGCTGGAAAAAAGCGTGTTGCCGGGACAGAAAGTAATGATGAACGACGCCCTTATGGTGATCGGCGACCTCTCCGGCGTGTGGGGCGAGGCCGATATCTTCGAAGCCGACATCCCCTATGTTCGTATCGGCATGCCCGCCGAAATCACCCTTTCGTTCTGGCCGGGAAAAACGTTCAGGGGAAAAATCAGCTTCATCTATCCGGAGGTTTCCATCGAGACACGCACGATGAAGGTGCGGATGGACATCGCCAACACCGGACTCACGCTGAAGCCGGGAATGTTCGCTGATGCGATACTCCACTATAATCACGGCGTCAGGCTGGCGGCGCCCGAAAGTGCGGTAATGAGGACAGGCGTTAAGAATTACGTATTCGTGGAGGGCGCGGGCGATACGATTATACCAAAGGAGATCACCCTCGGCATGCGGTCAAGCGACGGCTATTACGAGGTGCTCTCCGGGCTCCATTCCAACGAGCGCGTCGTAACCTCGGCGAATTTCCTTGTCGATTCCGAATCGTCGCTGAAGGCGGCGCTCAAATCCGCGCAGGAGCGCGCCCCGACGGAGCACCGGCATTGATACAAAAGCTGATACACGTTTCGGCGCACAACCGATTGCTGGTGATATTTATCGTTACCGCCGCGGTCGCCTACGCCACGTACGCGATTCAGAACATCCCCCTCGACGCGATCCCCGACCTGAGCGACACGCAGGTAATCATCTACACAAAATGGGACCGCAGTCCGGACATCATTGAAGACCAGGTGACATATCCCATTATCACCACCCTGCTCGGCGCACCGAGAGTAAAGACGATCCGCGGTTTCAGCGATTTCGGTTTCTCCTACGTGTACGTGATTTTTCAGGACGGCACAGACATCTACTGGGCGCGCAGCCGCGTGGTGGAGTACCTGTCAAAATTGCAGGGATCGCTTCCCCCTGACGCAAAAAGCGAGCTTGGCCCCGACGCGACCGGTGTCGGGTGGATATACCAGTACGCCCTGGTCGATCGATCGGGAAATCACGACCTTGCACGGCTGAAGACATACAATGACTGGTACCTGAAATACGCTATCCAGAGCGTGCCCGGCGTAGCCGAAGTCGCCTCTATTGGGGGATTCGAAAAGCAGTATCAGGTGATTGTCGACCCCAACCGTCTTCAAAGTTACGGCCTCTCCCTCGCGGATATCATGGAGGCGATAAAGAAAAACAACAATGAGGCGGGCGGCAGGCTTGTCGAATGGAGCGGCAGGGAATTCATGGTGCGCGCGCACGGTTACATCACCGGAACTGACGACCTCGGCCGCATCGCGGTAAAATCCGGGCCGGGCGGCACACCCGTGCTGCTGCGCGACGTAGCGACGGTCACACAGGGCCCACAGATAAAACGCGGCGTCGCCGACCTCGACGGCCTCGGCGACACCGTCGGCGGCATCATCGTAATGCGGCACGGCGAAAACGCGCTGAACGTCATTGAGCGCGTAAAGATAAAAATCGGCGAAATAAAAATGTCGTTCCCGGAAGGCGTCGAGCTGGTAACGACCTACGACCGATCCGAGCTCATCCGGCAGTCTATCGACAACCTCCGTGAAGAGCTTATTATGGAAATGATCATCGTCAGCCTTGTGATACTGCTTTTCCTGTGGCACATCCCGTCGGCGCTGGTGCCGATCATCACAATCCCGGTATCGGTCATCCTCGCATTCATCCCGATGTATCACGCAGGCATCACATCCAACATCATGAGCCTTTCCGGCATCGCCATCTCTATCGGCGTGCTGGTCGACGGGGCGATTGTCGAGGTGGAAAACGCGTACAAAAAAATCGAGATATGGATTGAAGGCGGCATGCAGGGCGATTTTCACACGGTGCGACTCGAAGCGCTGAAGGAAGTCGGCCCGTCGGTCTTCTTTTCCCTTCTGGTTATCGCCGTTTCTTTTTTGCCGATTTTTACGCTGGTCGACCAGGAGGGACGGCTCTTCACCCCCCTCGCATGGACAAAAACGCTTTCCATCGCATTAGCCTCGCTGCTCGCGGTGACACTCGATCCGGCGGTGCGAATGCTCTTTTCCCGGATTGAGCCATTTATGCTATCGCCACCATTTCTCAAAAAAATAGTGAACACTCTTCTGGTGGGCACATACCAACCGGAGGAAAACCATCCTGTCAGCAAAGTTCTTTTCAGGTTGTACGAGCGCCCATGCCGGTTCGTGCTGCGCCATCCCGGCAAAGTGATCTGCGCCGCCGCGCTGCTGGTCGCGCTGTCGGTGCCCGTCTACTTCAGGCTGGAATCCGAATTTATGCCTCCGCTCAACGAGGGCACCATACTGTACATGCCAACAACGCTCCCCGGCATATCGGTCACCGAGGCATACAGGCTGTTGCTGCTCCAGGACAGGATATTAAAATCGTTTCCCGAGGTCGAGCGCGTATTCGGGAAGGCGGGCCGCGCGGATACATCAACCGACCCGGCCCCGTTTTCAATGATGGAAACGACCGTCACGTTGAAGCCCCCGCACCAGTGGCGCGAAAAGCCCCGCTGGTATTCGTCATGGGCGCCCGGACCGCTGAAGGCGCTGCTGCGCCGCGTATGGTACGACCGCATACCCTACGACGAGTTGATTTCGCTGATGGACAGCGCAATGCAAATACCGGGCGTATCGAACGCATGGACAATGCCGATAAAGGGGCGCATCGACATGCTGACCACAGGAGTGCGCACGCCGGTCGGCATCAAGATATTCGGCCCCGATCTCTCCGTGATACAGGCAATCGGCGAACAGCTCGAGTCGAAACTGCGCGACCTTCCCGGCACGCGCAGTATTTTTGCCGAGCGTGTCGGCGGCGGCTACTACCTCGATTTCACGCCGCGACGCAATGCCCTCGCGCGCTACGGCCTCAGCATCGACGACATGCAGTCGGTGATAATGTCGGCAATCGGCGGCGATACGGTGTCTACCGTGATAGCCGGCAGGGAGCGCTATTCTATCAACATCCGGTATCCGCGCGAACTGCGCTCGGACATCGACAGCCTCAGGCGCGTGCTTGTGACCACGAAGAGAGGCATTCATGTTCCGATGCGGGAGATCGCGGACATATCACTGGCGTACGGCCCCGCGATGATACGCGACGAAAACGGCATGCTCGCCGGGTATGTGTATGTCGACGTGGCGGACAGGGACGTGGGGTCGTATGTCGACGCGGCAAAACAGCTGGTACGGCACACAATGAAACTTCCGACGGGCTATTCGTTTGTATGGAGCGGCCAATACGAAAACATGCAGCGCGTCAGGCAGCGCCTTGCGCTGGTCGTGCCGCTCACGCTGGTGCTGATTTTTCTGCTGCTCTACCTTAACACGCGGTCGGCCATGAAAACGGGCATCGTGATGCTTGCCGTTCCCTTTTCGCTCATCGGCGCTGTGTGGCTTATGTTTATCCTCGGCTACCGGGTATCCATCGCAGCGTGGGCCGGCATGATCGCGCTGATGGGGCTCGACGCGGAAACCGGCGTCTTCATGCTGCTCTTTCTTGATCTCTCCTTTGACGAGGCCCGGCGATCGGGAAAACTTCGCACCCTCGCGGAGCTCGAGGAGGCCATAATCCACGGCGCGGTGAAACGCATACGGCCCAAGATCATGACTGTAGCGGCAACCACCATGGGCCTTATGCCCATAATGTGGTCGATGGGAAGCGGCGCGGACATGATGAAGCGCATCGCCGCCCCGATGGTGGGAGGCCTCACGACCTCGTTCATAATGGAACTGCTTGTCTATCCAGCGATATATCTGCTCTGGAAAAAGAAAAAATTGCACATACCGTGACAAAAAAAACATTTTTCGCTCTTTGGACGTCATGCGCCAAATCACATCCTTGACACATTCAACTTCATGTTGTAATATAGAAAAACATGTGGCATTCTGCGCGCATGCACCGGCATTCCCCGGCTTGAAAATTCTCTGGAGATATCTATGAAGCTAAAAAGCAAACCAGTCACGATTTCGGGTTCCATTGATAAAATTACGATTGCGCGCAACGCGCACGGCATCCCTGAGATAACCGCCCGCACCTTCGACGACATCGCCTTCGGCATGGGGTGGGTGCACTCACACGACAGGCAGCTTCAGACGCTGCTTACACGCATTCTGCTCCAGGGGAGGGCCGCAGAAATCCTTGCCGGCGAACCTGCGCTTGTCGAGGTAGACAAATACATGCGGAGAATGAACTTTTTCCCCGATCCCGACGCCGTGATAAAAAAACTTGAGCCTGCGGCGAAATCGGCGCTTCAGGCCTATGCCGACGGATTTAATTTCCACCTTTTAAACCACCGGCCGGTCTTTGAATTCAGGCTGCTCGGCCATACGCCGGAGCCGTGGGAAATCAAGGATACCATGATCCTCGCAAAGATAATGGCATATCTCGGCCTGGCCGATGCGCAGGGCACCATGGAGAAATTCCTCGTTCAGATGATAAAAAACGACATCGACGCAAAAAAATTGAAGGAGCTTTTCCCCTACCTTACGGAAAAAATCGATTATGCGCTAATGAAAAAAGTAACGCTTTCCCCTCCACTCGTCCCGGAAGCCGTCGCGTGGCTGGAAAAAATTCCGCGGATGCGGGCAAGCAACAACTGGGTGGTGTCGGGCGACCGCACCGAGTCGGGAAAACCAATCTGCTGCAGCGATCCCCACCTCGAAGTCAACCGCATACCTTCCATATGGCAGGAAATAGTATTGCGATCGCCCAACGACACCATCATGGGCGCGAGCCTTCCAGGAACGCCGGCGCTCGGAATAGGGCGTAACGGTGCGTTCGCGTGGGGCCCCACATATTCGTTTATGGATATGATCGATTACAGAATAGAGCACTGCAGGGATGGAAAGTATCGGCGCGGGAAAAAATGGATTCCCTTCTCTATCCGCGAAGAAATCATACATGTAAAAAAGGGCGCTCCGATAAAAGAAAGAATTTACGAGAACGATCTCGGGATACTTGAGGGGAACCCGAACGATGAAGGATATTATCTCGTCATGTGCTGGTCAGCCGCAAGGGATTGCGGCGCCGGCGATATAAACGGAATGCTCCGCGTAATGCAATCAAAAACCGTCAAAGAGGGCATGTCGAATTTCAGGCAGCTCGACGCGCTCTCTTTCAACTGGGTAATGGCCGACACGCGGGGCAACATCGGCTACCAGATGAGCGGACGGCTCTATAACCGCCCGAAGGGCGTCAGCGGGCTGGTGCCGCTTCCCGCGTGGGAGACAAAATACGACAGCCGGGGTTTCGTGAAAAAGTCGATGCTCCCGTCGCTGTACAATCCCCGCGACGGCATAATCGTTACCGCAAACCAGGACCTGAACAGCCTCGGCAAAATGAATCCCATCAACCTCCCGATGGCGCCGTACCGGGCCGACAGAATCACGCAGCTTCTGAAAAACAGAAAAAAGCTCACCGCCGCCGACATGAAGCGTATACACTTCGACCTGTACTCGCTTCAGGCTGCGCGTCTCATGAAAATTATTCGGCCATTACTTCCCGATACGGAAAACGGAAGAACATTGCGCAAATGGGATTGCGCGTATTCGGCCGACTCGGCAGGCGCGACGTTGTTCGAGTCCGTATATCAGAGCCTGTTGAAGATCGTATTCGGAGATCACGGCATGAGCCGGGAGGTCGTCACCTTTCTCATGAACGAGACAGGGCTTTTTAACGATTACTACGGGAATTTCGACACCATCCTCATGAAACAGAAATCCGCGTGGTTCAACGGAAGATCGCGAAATTATCTCTTCAAAAAAGCGATCCAGGAGGGCCTCCGCATCACGCCGGCGCCCTATGGTGAAACGAGGCAGGTGGTGCTGTCGCACCTGCTCTTCGGCGGAAGGCTGCCCCGTTTTCTCGGCTTCGATTACGGGCCGATCACGCTGCCGGGAAACAGGGCGACCGTTCCGCAGGGACAGATATTCAAAAGCGCCGGCAGAATAACGACCTTCAGCCCCTCGTACAGGATGATCGCCGACATGGCAACCGGCGAAATCCAGACGACGATCGCCGGCGGCGCCAGCGACAGGCGGTTTTCGAAATGGTACCTCAGCGACCTGCAAAACTGGCTGAGGGGTGTCTACAAAACGCTGAAATAATCGCACATTTCCAGCAAAAGCATCCGCGAGCGGTTGCCCAACCCGATCGTTACCGCGAAAGCTCGAGCATTTTATTGAGACAGCTAACCGCCTTTGCGGCGACATCGGACGGTACCGTAACGACGGGCTCTTCGGTTGCCAGCGATGTATACAGCTTCTCCAGCGTGATCTTCTTCATGGTGGGGCAGTAAAATTTTTCCGAGGCGAGGATGTATTCTTTATCCGGCGCAACGCTTCTCAGCTTGCAGATCATGCCTCGCTCGGTGCCGACGATTATCTTTTTATGCGCAGTTTTCTTTACGAATGTCACCATGCCGCCGGTGGAAAGCACCTCGTCGGCAATGTCGACAACCTCGGGCCTGCATTCGGGGTGCACAATTGCGACGGCATCCGGATGCTCCCTTTTTACCGCCGCAAGCTCCTGCGCGGTGAAGCAGTCGTGCGTGGGACAGAAGCCGTCCCAGAGGATTATCTCCTTATCCGTAAAGCGCTGCGCATAACTGCCAAGATTTTTATCCGGCACAAAGAGGATTTTTTTCGCGTCTATTTTCTGCACAATCTTCACAGCGTTTGCCGACGTACAGCAGATATCCGAAAGCGCCTTCACCGCCGCCGAAGAATTTATATAGGTCACAACCGTCGCGTCGGGATGCTGCCGCTTCATTTCAGCAAGATCATGAGGATCGGCCATGTCGGCCATCGGGCAGCCCGCTGCAAGATCGGGCAGCAGCACCTTCTTTTCCGGGGAAAGCATCGCCGCCGACTCGGCCATAAAGTGCACCCCGCAGAATACGATTATATTCGCACTGTTGTCCGCCGCAATCCTCGACAGCTCGAGTGAATCGCCGGTGAAATCGGCAATTTCCTGCACCTCGTCGCTCTGGTAATTATGCGCGAGGATTATCGCGTTTTTTTTCGCCGCAAGTTTCCTGATTTCATCACTGAGATTCATAATCCACCCTTTCAACCCCAAGTATAACGCCGTACGGATACGGCAGCGCCCCGGCAATTGCGCCGGAATATGCGCACCTATTGTAATCATGCACATATTATAGCAATAAAATTATTTGGTGAAGAAAAAGAGTTACTTTTCTTTCAGTTCGCCCAGCATCACCAGCGCCTCATGCAACTCTTTTCTGTGCCGGGTGCTCTCGAAGCGGCTCATAAGGCTGTACACACATGGAACGACGAAGAGCGTAAGGAAGGTCGAAACAAGAACTCCCCCGATCACGACGATCGCCATGGGCCGTATCGTTTCCGCCCCGGCGCCCAGCGCCATAGCGGGAGGAATGGCCGCCGCAATAGTCGCGACAGACGTCATTATAATCGGCCGCAGGCGGATGGGGCACGCTTCGAGAAGCGCGTCATGTACGCCACGCCCGGCAATCCGGCGCCTGTTTGTAAAGTCCACAAGGAGAATTGAGTTTTTTTTCACGATCCCCATTAGAAGGAGAAGGCCTATCATACTGTATATATTGAGGGATATCCCCGTGATACGCATTGCCAGCAGCGCACCCGTAACGCTGAAGGGAAGCGCCATAAGAACGGTAAACGGATGCAGAAAACTGTTAAACTGCGAGCCGAGCACCATGTATGCCACGATGATGCCGAGCACAAGCGCGAAGATAAGGCTGTCGAACGATTCGCGAAACGTCTGCGAGCTCCCCGTAAAGACCGAATGGTACCCCTGCGGCAAAATGTCCGCCGATGTTTTCTCTATAAACGCGAGGACATCCGACTGCGACTTTCCGGGCGCAATGTTGGAAAAAATCGTGATCGCCCTTTCACGGTTGTTGCGCGTAATGGTAAGGAGCGACGGCCTTTCTTCAAGCGAAATTACATTCGAAAGGCTGACCATTTCACCATGAATATTACGCACGCCGAGCCTGCGCATATCATTGGGCTCGCGGTTGTACCGGTCCTTCAGCTTGACGCGTATATCGTCCCGCCTGCCCGAGGCGTCGGTGTACTTGCCTATGCGCAGGCTCCCCACGGCCGCGCTTATCGTGTTGGATATGTTGGCGACGGTAACGCCGCGTTCGCTTGCCTTGCGGCGGTCGGGAATAACCTTCACCTCCGGCATACCCGGTTTATAGTCGGTATCGATATCGGTGACGAGCCCCGAGGCGCTCATCGCATCCATAATCCGCTGGCTGAAATCGGCAAGCTTCTCCCAATCGGGGCCCTGCACGGAAAACTGGATCGGATAGCCGCGATACGCGGTAAATCCCTGCTGAGACAGGTCGAGCACCGTTATGCGAAATATCCCAGGTATTTTTTTCACCTCCCCCCGCACATACGCCATAAATTCCTGCTGGGACGGTCTTCGCGTAAAGGGCGCGGCCGTGGGCCGTTTTGCCCGGTCTCTCATCGTCACGTTAAACGTTCCCAGATTTACCAACCCCCCCTGGTAGCCTCCCACGTTACAATTGAAGCGTTCGACCTCGGGACGTTTCTTGAGAACAGCCTCGACCTTTTTGCAGACGTCGTCGGTAAACTCGATCGACGAGCCCATCGGCGTCTGGATATTTATCATGAACCGGCTCTGGTCCTGCGGCGGCACAAATTCCTTTCGTATTCCCCCGAGGATGAACAACGACGTCACGAAAACAATCATGGCGGCCCCGATAACCTTCCAGCGGTGCTCGAGACACAGTGTAAGGACTGAACGATAGTTGCGGGAAAGGGAATTCATAAATCGATTCATTGCATTGCCGACAATCGTTTCTTTTCCCGTCGTAAGCATCTGCGAGCAGCGCATCGGCGCGAGCGTCAGCGCTTCAAGGAGCGAAAGCAACACCGCCACCGACATGGTAACGCCAAACTGGAAAAAAAACTTTCCTATGATGCCCTTCATAAATATTACCGGAAGAAAAATAGCAAGAATGGCCAGCGAGGCCGCCACCGCGGCCGACGTAATTTCCCTCGCGCCGACGATGGCGGCCCTGACCCTGCCCATGCCCTCTTCGTTATGCCGCACAATATTTTCGAGCATCATGATGGCGTCATCGACAACGATGCCGATGGAAAGCGAAAGGCCAAGCAGCGTAAACGTGTTCAGCGTAAATCCGAAAAAATACAGTATGATAAACGCCCCGACAAGGGACGTCGGAATGGCAAGGATAACATTGAAGGCGGAACTCCACGATCCCAAAAAAAGCCAGCACACAAAGGAGGTCAACACAACTGACAGCACAAGGTTGGTCAGCAGTTCCTTTGTCGAATCTTCGATAAATTTCGTCGTATCCCATGAAATCCCCATGGACATGTTTTTTGGGAGCATGCTTTGTATATTCTGTATGCGCTCCTTCACCCGGCGCCCCACTTCCACGGCGTTTGAGCCCCGCTTTTTTATAATCCCGATCCCGATAGCGGGCTCAGTATTGAAGCGTGATATACGCCGTATGTCGGCGAGGCCCTCTTCCACAGTCGCCACGTCGCCGAGCCGTATCGGTTTCCATATCGGCGCGCCCTTGCGGTTGGGGATGATAATGTTCGCGAAATCCTTCGCCGTGCCTGATTCGCTCAATACGCGCACGTTTGATTCCCGCGGCCCACTCACCATATATCCCGACGGGCTTAAAATATGCTGCGACGCGACCGCGGATACAACATCCTCGACGGCTATTTCGTAACGCGCCATTGCGTCGGTGTCGAGCCAGATCCGCATGTTCG
>DHPI01000028.1:41874-43280 GCA_002407865.1 Spirochaetia bacterium UBA5368 | reverse complement strand
CTCAACGGTGGTAATGTTATCCTTGAGGTGGTCGCGCACGAAGAGAATCATATCCCTGCGGCTGGCAGCGCCATATACGACCGTAACCATGATAGGCTGGTCTTCGGGATTTGATTTCGTAATAATGGGTGGGTCGATGTCGGTGGGCAGGTTCCTCTGCGCCTGGAGCACCTTTGTCTGCACCTCCTGCAGCGCGGCGTCGATGTCGCGGTTAAGCTCAAACTCTATCATGATATTCGTAACACCTTCCATGGAAGTCGAGCTGACGTTCCGTATGCCTTCAATTGTCATTACAGAATCTTCGAGAATATCGGCTATGGCCGATTCCATCGTTACCGGCGACGCGCCGCTCCACGTTACCCTTATCGTAAGCACTGGGAAATCAACATCGGGCAGCTGGCTTATGCCCATACGGCTTAATCCTATAGCCCCGAAGATAATAAGCCCGAACATGAGAATCCAGGCGAATACCGGATTTTTTATGGATATATCTGACAGCGTCATGGCTCTCGCAATACCCCTCATTTCTCCACTGAAACGTTTTTCAGCATCGCCGTTCCCTTTCCGGGCAGTTCGTTTACCGCCACGCCAAGCAGCAGGCGGTCGAGCGCGTGCTGCAACACCGCCCCCTCGTAATCGTCTTTCGCGCTCTGCATCAGGTTCAGCGAGGTAAGCACGTCGAGAATCGTTACCAGGTTCATTCGGTATTCATCCGACGTCACGCGGTAATTTTCCTCCGCCGAGCGCAGAGCCTTGCGGTAGGCCTCTACCTCGCGCCCGCTGAACTCCCACCGCTGAAGCGCGGCGGCAATATCCTTTCCAGCCGCACGCAGGGTCTGCTCCATTGTAAGTTCGGCCTGCCGCTTCAGCGACTCCGCCACCTTCACCTGCGCCGCCGGAATCCCGCCGCCAAAAAGGGGCAGTTCCGCGCCGATGGCCCCGTAATAATCGCGCCCTGCCCTATGCTCCTGGTAAATCCTGTAGGTGCCCTCAAGGTACAGCGACGGCAAATGGCCGCCCCATGCGGCGCACAGACGCGATTTCGCGGCCTCCACTTCCTCTGAGGCCGCCTTCACATCCCACCGCCCGGCCGCCAACGCTTTGATGTTTTCCTGTTTTATCAACGCATCGGGCAGCATGTCAGGTCCCCCGAGGCGGCTGCCGGGAAGCGCACCCGTAACGAACGCGAAATCCAGCCTGCTTCGGGAGAGGTCGTCCTGCAGCGCCTTGACGCTCGCCTCCACCTTGTACATCTCAGTGTTGGTGCGCAATACCTCGCTCCGCCGGCTTTTGCCGACGGCGACACGCCTGTTTAATTCTATCAATATCTGTTTATAGTGATCGAGTATCTGCATGCTGTTCTCAAGGCTCTTTTCTATATGAAGTACTCTATAATACGAAGAGGG
>DHPI01000028.1:37376-41782 GCA_002407865.1 Spirochaetia bacterium UBA5368 | reverse complement strand
TCTATAATACGAAGAGGCCACATCAAGCAGAAGCAGGCCGGCGCCGTTTGCCAGGCGGTAGCGCGCGGTTTTAATTTCCGAAGAGGCGGCCTTCAATTGCGACCATTCCTGAAGCCCGGTGGTAATCGGCTGGCGGGCATAGAGATTGACCCCTGTGGATGTTGACGAAGGCGGATTATCAGAATTGTCGGGAAGAGCCTTCGCGGCGCGCAGGTACACCTTCGGCAGAAATGCGCCCAGCGCCTGCCGCTTTTTAGCTTCAGCCTGCACCACCCCTTCGCCCTGTATTGCAAGGGTTTCAGTACGCACCACTGCCAGCGCATAGGCATCGTACAGGCTGAGGGCCGTTTTTTTTAACGCCTCGGCGGCATCCGTCCGCGTCACGCCGCTTGCTTCATAAAGCAGGTTCGCAACAGGGGTATCCGCCGCGAATATGCGGACGTCCGGCGCTGCATACTCAACGGCGCACCACAGGGCCGCGCATACCGCCATCCTGCGAAAAATCCGCCGCAGGCGCGCTGTTCTGTTATATTGTTTACACTGCATACTGCGCTACCGCGCGCCGCTTCCTTTCTTTTCTTTCATTGCCTGACAGCCGCGATGACAACCGGAATCAGCAACATCGAGAAACATCTCGCCGCCGATACCGGCCGATAAAAATACGACGTATTTCCAGTAAGACCCGCGTTATGCGGAAATGGTTCCATAACGGAAACAGGCGCCGTTACCGCCGCCTGTCATATAGTCATTATTTTACCATTTTTTAGATTTCCAGAAAAAGAAGAAACCGGCGACCGAAAGCAACGCCAGGCCCATGACGACCCAGAACGCGAAGTGATATGTGGCCAGCGGAATCCGCACATTCATGGAAAACGCGCTCACCACGAATGTCGGCACCATGATAGCGATGGTGATGATGTTCAGCGTTTTCATCAGCACGTTCAGGTTGTTCGATACGATGGACACCCTCGCGTCCATCATGCTCGCAAGGATGTTCGAATAAATCTCCGCCTGACGGTAGCACTGCGTGTTTTCAATAAGAATGTCATCAAGCAGTTCCCTGTTTTCGCTGTTGAACCCGATTTTATCCGCATTGTTTTTCAGCTTTTCGATGACGATTGAATTTGCGTTGATGGCGTTCAGGTAATACACGAGGCTCTTTTCCAGGCTGAAGAGGTTCAGCAGATACTTGTTTTCAAGCGACGAGTTTATTTTCTGTTCAAGCGAATCAGATATCATATTCATCACCTTGAGGTGATCAAGGTAATGATAAATGGTCCGGTACAGCAGCTTTAAAAAAATATCGCGCATCGACGTAACCGTGTTAAACATCTTGCCGCTGAAAAGAAAAATATCGTCGGGAAGGATTATTATCAGCTTGTTTTTAAACAAAAACATGCCCATCGAGTTTACCTTGAAGATAAATTCATCCTCCGTGGAGTAATTTTTGGGCTTCTTGAAAATGAGGGCCACATGCGCCGGCTCGAACTCCAACCGCGAAAGCTCGTCCGGGTCGAGGACAGAATTCATCGTATGTTCATCCAGCAGGTAATCCGCGATAAGGATCTTTTTTTCATCATCGGTAGGATTTACATACACCATGATTTCGTCAACAGCACCGTCACTCTGCAAAATCTTGCCGTCATTGATGCGATATTTCTTGAGCATAGTATACATCCAGCTATATTAGTATATCTATGTGCAGTAAGGATGCGTATTCGGGAATATACAATTACAATTTGGCGCGCATAAAAATATTTTTCCAATAACGCAAAACCAGCCGGCTTGAATACTGCTTGCACATTTCTCGGCATGGAAGCATGTGTGCAGATATGAAAGAGATACGACGACTATGAGAATAGCGGTTGCGATGAGCGGGGGCGTCGATTCGTCGGTTGCCGCCCTGCTGCTGAAAAACATGGGGCACGATATCGTGGGCGTCACAGCCAAGATATTGCTGTGCGCAGACATGGACGGCTGCGAGCCGCGATTCGACGTCTGCTGCTCTCCCGAGAGCATCCGCGACGCGAAGGGTGTCGCCGCGAAGTACGGATTTCCCCATATCGTCCTTGACGTGGAGGAGGATTTTTCTCGCGAGATAATCGATCCCTTTTGCCGCGAGTACCTCCGCGGGCGCACGCCCAGCCCGTGCATACATTGTAACGCCAGGATAAAATTCAGAAAGCTCATCGAATTCGCGCGATCATACGGCTGTGACGCGCTTGCCACAGGCCATTACGCACAAACGGGTATCACCGCCAACGGAAGGCGGTACATATCCCGCGGAGCCGACGCGGGCAAAGACCAGTCGTATTTTCTCTTTATGCTGGCGCAGGACATCGTGCGCGACATCATTTTCCCGCTTGGCGGCTATACAAAATCCGACATACGAAAAATTGCCGCTGATTACGAATTGGAGGCGGCGCACAGGCCGGAGAGCCAGGAGATATGTTTCGTTTTTGACAACGATTACCCGCATTATATCGAGCGGCGCACCGGCGTTATCCCCGAACCCGGCGATATCGTCGACACGGCGGGCAGGGTTATCGGGCGCCACAAGGGAATCCACCATTACACTATCGGCCAGCGACGCGGACTCGGCATCGCCGCTGAAAGACCGCTCTACGTGGCGGCTATCGATGCAGAACGAAACACAATAATTGCCGGTTACCGGGAAAGCCTTCTGCATAACGGCCTGTACGCGAAAAACATCTTTTACATGAAACACCTTTCGCTCCATACTGTTGATGCCTACGTGAAAACACGCTCAACGCAACAGCCCTTCAAGGCGCGCATCGAGGAAGACGGCAACGGCATCACGGTCTATTTCAACGAACCGCAGTGGGGAATTACGCCAGGCCAGGCTGTCGTGTGTTACAATGCGGACGGCGACGTGCTCGGCGGCGGATGGATAGAGCACGCAATCTGATACACATTGAAGTCGGAACCATTTTCTTTCCGGGGGAAAAAACAATGCAGCAGACAATCGGGAGGCTTCTTATTGTCGCGGGCGCCGCGGCGTTGATTCTCGGCATTATACTGTACTTCAGGGATACAGCACCATTGCTAAAGCATATAGGCCGACTGCCGGGAGATATCCATATTAAGAAGGAAAATTTCAGCTTCTACTTTCCTGTCGCCACATGCGTAGTGCTCAGCATAGTAATAAGCCTTATTCTTATGATATGGAATAAAATTCGATGATCCCTCTCGCCATGCAAAAAAAACAGGGCGCCCTCATCCAATAAATTTCCGGCGCACACATCATGCGGAAGCGCGCAATCTGTTACGTTGTGGAATACCGGAAAAATTTTGTGTAAAAAAGTAGTATTCTCATTATTCCTCTTGACGATATAAGTATTTTAGTATATTATATAATTATTAATTACCTCAGGAGGTTTGCTATGGAACCGAAATATTTGACCAATACATTTTGCGTCGATAACGGTTGCGAATATTACGCAAGGAATGAGAATATATACAATGAAGCTGCGATGAGAATGAATCTGGATAGAAGTCATAATTTTTTCAGCTTCCGGTACGGAATCTGGTAAAAAGCCCTCCTCTAAACTATGATGCATACAACCCCGGACCCAGGTTCCGGGGTTTTCTTTCATTTCCCGGAATGCCTTATAATAAAGAAACCATCGGGCAGGTATTGGCTGCTGGCCCGGCATAAATAAACATTGCGCACATGCGGGATACAGTGTACATATATACGCTCACGCAGTGCAGAGCGAAGAACCCTTTTGGCGCCCCTTCATCCGCTGCTGAATTTTAAGCCGTTCACCAGTGGAAAGGAATGTCGCCGGGCAGAAACACATGTCACATTTATAGATTTATGGAAAGAGACTACTATCATACATACCGAGGAGGTACTTATGAAAAAAACAGTAACGGCCATGAAGGGCATCCAGTTTCCGCACGTGCGCCAGATCGGCATAGTAGTAGGCGACATGAAATACGCGATCACGCACTATTCGAACATTCTCGGCCTTAATCCATGGTTCCGCTCAAGGTTTATAGAGCAGGGAATCGATTATCATGGAAAACGAATACGCCTCGATCTCGAGGTGCTTCTTGCATTCAGCGGCGGCGTTGAAATTGAGCTAATTGAAGTGAAATCCGGCGACGAAAACATCTACACCTCAATCCTGAACGACCGCGGCGGCGGCATCCACCACGTCGGTTATTTTGTTAAGGATTTCACGAGATCGCTTGAGGCCCTGCAATCATCGGGAATCCAGCCCCTGCAGCAGGGCACATTAAAGACGGCCGGCGGCGCCGTTACGCGGTTCGCCTACCTTGACACGCTACATCAGTGCGGCATAATAACCGAAATAATTGAAACAAAGCTTGGGCCATTCCGTGTGCCGCATGCGCAATTTATGATGCATATCGCGGCC
>DHPI01000028.1:31784-37273 GCA_002407865.1 Spirochaetia bacterium UBA5368 | reverse complement strand
TGATGCATATCGCGGCCCTCTCGGGCGATATGGAAAAGATCATGGCATAATCCTGAAAGGATCGGACACGCCGCATTTAATTACAGTGCTGCCCCGCACATGTGAAAAATTCGCGGATTGATTGTTCACGCATGTGTGCGGGAGCGTTGCCCGATGCGTTTCAGTATTTTATGTTGACGAATACGGCCAAACCACTACAGTATGAACACACGGCGGCAGTTTTAATGCCGTCCGTGGAAAATGAAGGGCGCCCGCACCAGGCGCGATTTTAAAAAAAGCAAAAAACCATGGATGATGTAACACGTCCAGGTTGAATTTATAAATTATTTTCAAGGAGGCTGTATGGCCATAGTTGAATGGAAAAAGGACGAAACCGTCGCTATAATGATAATGAACAATGGCGAAAACAGGAACAACCCCGAATGGGCGGAGGCAATGCTCTCCACATATGACGCCATCCTCGCAGACAAGGACATAAAAGCCATCGTTCTGACTTCAAGCGATCCAAAAAATTTCTGCCTCGGCGTCGACCTTGGATGGATGATGAAGGCCCAGCAGGCGAACGATTATCCCGGTATCAGCAAATGGCTTTTCAGAAACGGCGAGGTTTTCAAAGCTATGCTCATGTCTCCCGTGCCGACAATCGCGGCGATAAACGGCCACGCCTTCGGCAACGGCGCGATGCTCGCCGGCGCGTGCGACTTCAGGTTCATGAGATCGGACAGGGGATATTTCTGCTTCCCTGAAATCGACCTCGGCATTCAGTTCGCGCCCTCGATGATCGAGTGGATGAAAAGGATAATGCCCTATCACCTTTTCATCCGCATGAAATGGTCGGCCGAAAGAGTCGGCGCGGCCGAGCTTGAAAAATACAACGTAATTATTAAGGCGTGTCCCAACGCGGAAGAAACGCTAAAAGAAGCGGTCGCGTTCGGGAAGACATTCCAGAAATCGCGAAACACCCTCGCGGAGATGAAACGAAGAACCTACAAACATATTGTTGATAAAATGGAAAACGAAGACCCGGCGTACTACTCGTATAATCCCGACAATGAAAAAGAAGGAAAAGCGCCGATCTTCATGTTTACTGCCCTTTAACCCTGCCGTAAAAAGGCCGGCGACTGCCGGCCTTTTTTATTTAACGCACACACTTTTGTTCGTGGCATGTCGTATCGATTGAACCTCGTAGTCGTGCTCGGTCATACATCATGCGCTGCATACGCGCATCGCGGTCAATCCGCGCAGGCGCGGCAATCAGTATTTCCAGCCCAGGAAGCCAAGCGCAAGGCAATTCATTATTACCGGCACGGCATAGATGATCCCGACCGTTATCAGTTTGCTTTTCATTTTTTTCAGGCTGATAACAAGTATCGCAAAGCAGAAAAAGTGAAAATAGCCGATAAGGAAAATCAGCCACACACCGCCGAACGAAAGTTTCCAGAAGGGGTATTCCCATACGAGGTGGCCGCCGATATTGAGCAAGCATTCCACAAACACGCAGAACGCGGAATATGAAACCGCCCAGAACCACTTTTCGGGAACGCCAAGGATTTTCTCCGTGGTGCTTTCAGAAAGGGTGTGATAAAAAATAATGCCGACCAGCAGAAACATGAACATAATCTCGATGTTCCATCCGACCATCGTGCGAAGCGCCGTGTCGCCCGGCGTGGTCCAGAACGCCGAGTACTGCGTCAGGTGCATCACCCAGCCGTTCCACGTCTCGTTGAAAAAATCCACTCCGAAGATGGTCAACCCCGCAAGCACGGCGTTCCAGTTGCCGGTCTTTTTCGCGTCCTTGATTTCTTTCGTGTAAATATAGAACACGATCGCAAGCAGCGGGATAACATACCATTTTAGCATGGTAATGTCGCGCAACCCGGTTAAGGCTTTCACAGTGGCTTCAGTCATACGACCCTCCTGTTACTTGTTTATTCTATTTCGGATGCCCGTCATCGGGGCGCCGATTATAGTCGCGTGAACACAACCCGCGTATGGCCAGGTTCAAGCCTTCTTCATACATTTTCGCGGCGCTTCTCCCTTCGGATTTTACATACGTCCTGATCAAAAACATGATATAGACGGAAAAAAGAAATTCGGACATATGGTGAATGTCCACCGGATAAAACACCTTCCGGGAAACGCCCGTTTTCAGAATATCGAAGATTATTCGCACAGCGCCCCGGTTGATTTCGTAAAACCGGTCTTCCCCCGGTGTAAGCGAAAAAATACCGGGGTCGTTCACGAGTATGGCCCGCAGGTCGCTATGACGTATCAGATATTCGAACGACCCGGTCGCCATCACACGGAATTTATTCACAACATCGGATTCGGCATTCACGGCATCCGATACGATATCCCGCCACTGCGAAAGGGCATTGCCGACGGTCTTTTCGTAGAGATCGCGCTTATCCTTCACGTAGAAGTAAATATTGCTTTTCGTCATGTCCGCCGCCGCGGCAACATCCTCCAGCGTGGTTTTTTTATACCCGTAGCGGGCAAAAAGCTTTAATGCGGCATCGAGGATTCTTTTTTCTTTTTCGTCGCGTGTCATCGCACTCGTTTTAGAATTAGAATATTTGCATTATTTATTCAAATATTCTAATTTTGCCACCTTGTCAAGCATTTTATCCCGCCACCAACAGCCGCATCAACGAAGCGAACAAATTATTGATTGAAATTTTCGCAATCGATGATTAAATCATTTGAAAGATTATACACGTATCGAACGAACTGGCATGAATATAGAGCTGTTGAAATCACAAAATCCGGTTTTGCTGGCCCTCTTTGCCACCATATTCACGTGGGCTGCAACAGCCCTCGGTTCTTCAATGGTGTTTTTTTTCAAAGCGATAAATAAAAAAATACTGAACGCCATGCTCGGATTCGCTGCCGGTGTCATGATCGCCGCGAGTTTCTGGTCGCTGCTGCAACCCGCAATAGAAATGGAGGCATCTCACGGCGGCATCGCCTGGATGCCCGCGCTTGTAGGATTTCTCTGCGGCGGAGGATTTCTATATCTGATTGACAGAATATTGCCCCATCTGCACATGGGACTTCCCACCGACAGGGCCGAGGGAATAAAAACATCGTGGCAGCGGAGCGTGCTGCTTGTTCTGGCGATTACGCTCCACAACATCCCCGAGGGGCTCGCGGTCGGCGTGGCGTTTGGCGCACTCGGCGGCACAATGGCTCCCGGCGCGCTCGGCGGGGCGATGGCGCTCGCATTCGGAATCGGGCTGCAAAACTTTCCGGAAGGGGCCGCGGTTTCGATCCCGCTGCGGCGCGAAGGTTTTTCAAGGTTCAGGGCTTTCTGGTACGGCCAGTTATCCGGATTTGTCGAACCGGTCGCCGGCATTTTTGGGGCGTTTATGGTGTTGCTGGTCAAGCCGGTGCTTCCGTACGCGCTGTCATTCGCCGCCGGCGCGATGATGTTCGTCGTCGTGGAAGAGCTTATCCCCGAATCGCAATCGGGAAACGAGACCGATATGTCGACTATCGGCGCAATGGCCGGCTTTGCCGTGATGATGTTTCTTGATGTCGCGCTGGGATAGCGCCCGTCAGTCAAAGGCATGCGTGTTTCACGCGCATGCGCAAGACCGCATGGAGTTTCCGCGATGAATACGCCGATACGCTGTGCGGCGTTTGGCGACATCGATAAACTGCTCGCTCTGTATCGCTATTTGAATGGGGCCGGCCCCTTGATATCAACAGTACAATTGTATTTTCACCGCATCACCGTTTGTGACACGCTACCCGTTCGAACTCATAATAAGCTGTGCAAAGAACTTTACGCATTGTTCGTAATTCAGCACGGATATCCTTTCGTTGGTGCCATGTATACGCGCAAGATCATCGGCCTTGAGCAGCGTGGGCGTAAAACGGAGCACCTGTCTGCTGATCGACGCATAGTTGCGCGAATCGGTGATGCCAAGCACAAGATACGGCGACACCACGACGCGGGGGAACAACTGGCTGATGACCGTTTGCAGCGAATTGAACGCCCAGGAATCTATATCCGACACGCTCGACGGCTCGTCAACGTACCCAAGCGGCTGTATCGACACGCGCGGATCGTCAATTGCCTTTTTGACATGCTCAATAACGCTGGTCGAATTTTCCCCGGGGAGAATGCGAAAGTTTACGACCGCTGTCGCTTTCTCCGGCAATATGTTATCCTTTACGCTGCCATCCAGCATCGTCGGTGCGATTGTCGTGTGCATCACGGCCGCCATTGCGGACGATTTCGCAAGCTGCGATTTCAGAATTCCGCCGAACAGCCACATGTTGGAAAGCACAATCCGGTTACCACACGACATTTCGGGGCCGATATAGCGGAACATCTGCGTCACAACGCCGCCAAATTTTGACGAAAACGGCGTATCCTGAAGCCGGCTGACTGCGGTGCACACTATGCCCGCTGTCGTTTCCCGCGGCGGCATCGAGGAATGCCCTCCTTCGCCGGTGGCCGAGAGATCCAGACTGAGATAGCCCTTTTCAGCAATACCGACAAGGGCCACCGGCGCCGACACTCCCGCAATAACGCCATCGGTAATCGAGCCCCCCTCATCGAGTACGTATTCAAGCTGCACCCCGCGCGACGTGAGGAGCGCCGCGATTTTCATCGCGCCCCCGCGCCCGCCGATTTCCTCATCGTGGCCGAACGCAAGATATATCGTGCGCCGTGGGGCAAATCCCTTTCCCAGCAGGTATTCCACCGCCTCCATTGCCCCGGTAACAACAACCTTTATGTCCAATGAGCCCCTGCCCCATATAAATCCTTCGGCAATATCACCCGAAAATGGCCCGTAGTTCCATGCGTTTTCGGTTCCCGGCTCCACGAGAACCACGTCGAGATGCCCCATGAGCAGCACAGGCGTCGCGCCCGGATCGGATCCCTTCCATGTGTACAGGAGACTGTACCCATTGACGGTTTCCTTTTTCAGCGCCGCGTGTAGTTTCGGAAAGCTTGTTTCAAGATATGTATGCAGTGCGAGAAATTCCTTGCCGTCGAATTTCGCCGGGTCCTGTTGCGAAATTGTTTTAAATCGTATCGCGCCGGCAAGCCGCGATGCTGCTTTTTCAGCGTCAATCAGAATCTCCGGCGGTGTCTGCGCCTTCATCTGCATGGATGTAAACAGGGCGGTGCGAACCAGTACGACGACTGCAACAACAGCGGCAAGCAGCGCGACAGCAACACCTATCTTTTTTTTCATCATTGTATACCTCGTCATTAAAAATTCCGCGCCGTATGAAACATGGTTTGTATTGCAATCACTCCTAATTCGTCACGCTACACAAGCACGACACCCGCCCGGATCGACGGATCGGGTTTGCCCTGATCAAGCACGCGCCTGCCGTTGATGAATACAGCGTCAATACCCCACGGCGCCATATCCGTCTTCGTAAGCGTATTATTGTCCCGTACCGCATTCCGGTCGAAGACGGTGATATCGGCCGCGTATCCCTCCCTGAGAAGGCCCCTGTTTTTT
>DHPI01000028.1:24929-31664 GCA_002407865.1 Spirochaetia bacterium UBA5368 | reverse complement strand
CTGTTTTTTACGCCGAAGCGCTCCGCCGCGGCGCCGGTCATTTTGTATACAATCTCTTCGAGCGGAGCCAGGTTCTTTTCGCGCGCAAGCTGGAAAAACCTCGGGAATGCCCCGGAACATGCGGGGTTCTGCACGCCTTCAAGCGCCGGTATCGCGTCGGTCATGAATATCGACAGCGGATGCCGCGTAAGCGCCTCGACGATCTCCATATTGCTATAGCGGTGGTTAAGCACCGCGGCGGTGCCGCCGCTCAGCCGCGCGAAATCGGTAAAGTTCACGAACGGATCCACACCTCGCTGCTTTGCAATATCCGTAAGGAACATTCCGTTGTATTTATTCAACGCATCGTTATTCGCATACGTGATCTGTATATCCTCGTAGCCGTACCCGAGAAACCGCTTGATGGTGGTAAGCTCTTTCTCAAGCCTTGCCAGCATCTTTTTATCGTTGTACGCGCCCGGGACCTTCGCGAGAAACCATGGAGAAATAAACACATTAATTCGGGACGTGCCACAATGGTACGAGTAGGTATCGAATTTCACATCGACCCCATCTTTTGCGGCCTGCTCGATAAGCTTGAGCGCATCACCGTATGTTTTAAACGTTCTCTCCCCGACAAAAATTAGGTGCGAAACCTGAAGGCGCACGCCCGTCTCGCGCGCGATCCCGAGCATTTCCTCGAGCGCAAGGATGTTGTGCGGCGTATAGCCATCAAACGGCATCACGTAATCAAACAGCACCTTCATTGTGCTGACCGGATAGCTCCCCGAGAGCGCCGAATAGGCCCGGAGATGCACGGATAGAATCTTGTTTTTTTCTTTACGAGTTTCGCAACCTCCCTGAGTTCGGCGGTATCGGCAAAAATCCCCGGCTCGTACTGCAATCCCAGCGACACGCCGCACGCCCCCTGATCCATCGTCTCTTCAAGCAGGGCAAGCATCTCCTTCATCTCAGATGGCGTCAGAGGCGACGGATCGAATCCGCGGATCGACGCCCTTGTCGTGCCATGGCCTACGAACACCATCATGTTGTGGCTCATCCCCACGCCTTTCACAACCTGGAAATATTTTTCCATCGTGTACCATTTGACATCGTACAGGTCTTTCGTTACGAAGCCGACCTTATCCATGTGTTCGCTGTTCCTTTTGTATCCGGCCGCGCCATATCCGCAATTGCCGGCAATAAAGGTTGTGATGCCCTGCGCGGTAAACGGCATTTTAAGATTATCGTGGCCTTTCACCGGCAGGTAACGATCCATATGGGAATGCGCGTCAATGAAACCGGGGGCGATAACATGGCCGTCGCAATCGAGACTGTTTCCCTCAAACGAGATTTCCTCTCCCTCGCGGAAAATTTTCTCGATCGTCCCGCCATTGAAAAGCAGGCTGCCGTTGAAGCCGCGCGTCCCTGAACCGTCAACAATATAGCCGTTTTTCAAAAGGGTTCGCGCTCCCTTTTTGACTTTTACGGCCATATCCGGCGCCCCCCTGAGGGCATCAGCCGCCGAAGCGTGTATAGATTTTTCATTGCGGAAAAAGCGGTCAACAAATGGAACTGACGCGATAAACGCGAGACTTTTCGCGACAAAATGTAGAAATTTTCGGCGTGAAACCCCATGCATCGCCGATCCTGTAATTCTGTCAAAATTCTTCATGCAACCTCCCCTGTGCATACTATTTATGTTCGCATCATTAAATACCGTTCCAACCATGACCACCGTTGGCTGTAGCGATAGCAAAAGCCGATGTGCCGTATAGACACATATAATCCGCTTTTACGTGATCCAATACTTGAACTTCAATTGCTGGTTCACCGATAACTACCTGTCACATGACCGATATTACCTGCAAACATATGCCGAACTTGCCGCTCATCCCGGCATTGAAGAAAACCGATCATTTTCCGAAGGCTTCGATTTAATCTGTGCAAAGGCAAAAAGTGAAAGTGAAATGATGGTACCAAAAACAGCTGAAATTACAACCGTTTTCTTATATAGAAGGCGTCCTGTTTTGCGAATCATTACGGATTTAAATGGATGAGAAAATCCCCTGAAAAATGACTGGCTATATTTCAGATAACGGTTTATCATCACACCATTCTGAAATACAATGCCGGCTATATTTGGACGAAACGCGGATTCCGATTTACAGCGTACATATTTCATGCCCATGCAGCGCCCCACATGGAGGAGGTATAGTATGAAACCCGTCGTCCGCTTTGCAAAAATATTCTGGCTCGCGCTCTGGGCGGGCATAATGACGCTGCTGCTTTTTATTCCGATGATGCTGGCCTCGGTTTTAAGCACGACGGGGAACCTGGCATTTTCCATCTCGAAGATATGGGCGCGAGCGATGCTGCTTGCGTCGTTTACGCGCGTCGACATCCATGGAAAGGACAAGATCAGAAAAGGGCAATCATACGTAATAATATCGAACCATCAGTCGCATTACGACATCCTCGCCCTGGTCACAACGCTGGGCATGCAATTTCGCTGGATTATTAAAAAGGAGCTTTTAAAAATTCCGCTATTCGGCCGCGCCCTGTATGCCTCGCGGAATATTTTCATCGACCGGCAAAACCCCGAAAGCGCCCGGGAAAGTATCCGCAAAGGTCTTGAGCGGCTTCCCGATGGAACAAGTATCATGTTTTTTGCCGAAGGCACCCGCTCGCTGGACGGACGACTGGGCGATTTTAAGAAAGGGGGATTCGCCGTGGCCCTGGAAAACAGCTTTCCCGTTTTACCGGTCACCGTCAACGGCAGCAGAAAGGTACTCTCCAAAGGAAGCCTCGAGTTCCGCCCCGGCCGAATCGGCGTAACGGTAGGAGACCCCATCGATACAGTCGGTTACGACCACAGTACTATGGGATCGCTCATTGAAAAAACGCGCCGGACGATCCAGTCGAACCTCCATATCGAATAATCGAGGTATTGCATAATCAGGGAAAGCGTTTCAAAAAAATTAAAAGTTCTCGCGAAGGCGTTATCGCCTCAGGATAATTTTATTCACCACTGTACTTGCCGCCTTCATCACTGAGTTGATGATGAAAAGGACGACATCGCGCGCATCCAGCATGGGGCTGGGAATACCAAACGCCAGCGGAACGGTAATGAACAACTGCCGCGCCCCGATGGGACACCCCTTCACCCTGTAAATTTTTTTCGCTTTCAGCTCGCCCTCCACACGTGTGCATGTTCCCACGAGAAACACCGGCCCATCGGGCATTATGACATCGCCCTTGTATATCCCTGTGACAATAGCCCCCTTTTTCGCCTTTTTCAGCGAGCCGGGCCTCCGTTTTTCGATAGTGCCCAGCGCGCCCTTCACGGCCCCTTCGCACCCGGCGTCGCAGATAACATCGGTGTCGGGCGCGTACCCTGCGTAAAAGCGAATGGGCGTATCGAGCTCGCTAAGAAACTGAAAGAGGCGCGTTTTCCCCTTGGGCTTCGCGCGCAGCTCTTCAATATCGGCGTCACCCTGTATGCGAATATCCTCCAGTCTGAGGCTCCCGTAGCCGCGCTCACTTGCCAGCCGCAGATGCCGCACCTCTTCAGGCCGGTATCCCATAATGTACGCAGCAACAACGTCGGCGGCAAGGGGATCGTCAGCAATAAGCATCAATCCCAGCCGCACCGGGTAGGGGGCCGATTCAAAACCATAGGTAATATCGATCGCATCGGTCACCACCAGATCGGGATATCCCGCCTCAAGCAGATCGACAATTTTTTCGTGCAGGCGATAATCATGAAAGAGCATCCGCTCGCTGTGAGTCAAAATGCCGATATTGAGTTTGAGGGCGTTCGTGATATTCGCGAAAATGTGGTATTTAAGTTTTGGCATCCATATCTTGAAATTCGCATTCGTTATATATTTCGAAAGCTGTATGCTCTTGTGCCAGACGCCCTTCGTCAGATCAATTTTCTCCTGCGCATGCTCGTTAAGGTCTATGACCGGAACGCCTGTTTTTTTCGATAAATCGAAATATCCGGCTTCCTTCAAAAAAAGCCGCGAGGGTATGCCGTAACCGCCCGATTCGCCGATAACGATGTCCCGTACGCCCCGATCCTTTAAACTGCCCACCATGCCTTCCACAACGAGCGGATTTGTATATGAACTGTCGATGTAACGCTTGTTCGCTGAAACAACATTCGGCTTGATGAAAACGCTGCCGTTGATAGTCAGCCCCAGATCCCTGATCGAATCGTCGATTATTCCCCTGATCGCATCCGGATTATATTCTCCACATTTTCTCAATATAACGTTCGGTTTCCTCATGGCTTATCCCCCGTCTGATTGTTGTACGTATACGGAAACAGCGAAAGTCATAACAATATACAATATAAATTGACATGTTTATATAAAAGACCGCCTCCCGCGGCGTCAAACCGTATTTTCATACCCTTTATAAATTATTTACGGCGCTTGACCGGGTTCATTGTTTTGCAGATGATAGAGAGCTACACAATAACACATTCGTCGCAGCGCTGGCCCATATCTGACACGATAACGTGTGTACTGAATTTCTGAATAGGGCGTCGTAATCAAATGGAAAAGCGGAACTCCCACGAGCATGTACCGTTTCTGTGCATCTGACAACCATGAGCCGAGGGGGAAAGCGTATACGCAAGTCCAAGACCGTCGAACCAGCCCAGCGCCCTGTCGATTATACCGCACTCATAGCGGTCTATGGCCCCGATTTTCTTAATTCCCTCGTACGCAAAGCAGCCCGGTATGTCCCAGCGGAATACATTTTCCGAGGTGAAATCGAGACGAAAATTCATAAAATCGGCTTTTATCACGAACAGGCCGTCTGTAATGAAAGCCCTTATATCATCAAAGCTTTTTATTTCCATCATCCCAAGCGCTTTCTGTATTCTTTTCACTTCAATCATGGCCATGGACCGCACCGCCGCCTTGTTGATTTTGTTAGTCTTTTCAATCCCGCATTCCTGCAGGCAATGAAAAAACCACATGGCATCGTGCGTCATCCATCCTTTATTCAACAGGTTTATCAGTTCATTCTTATCGAGTTTATCTATTAAATTCATATTAACCTCCGATCCCGAACGTCACCGATTTTAGATATTACAACTACGTCGATATTACAGGCGACATGTCAAGTAGTAAAAGTAGTAATTGTAGTAAATATATATATTATTGTATTTGTAGAATAAATATTCGGTTTGACAAAATTCTGCGGCCGGATGATTATTCACATACTTCAAGCGGGAATCGAATATGAAAGAAACGAACCAATCATCCAACCAAATTGTGTACGGCGTTGTCAAAGTAAGCAACAAGGGACAGATCATCATCCCCGTCGACCTGAGAAATGAACTTGATATCAAGCAGGGAGACCAGCTTGTTGTGACAAAGAGCAAAGACGGGGAAGGCATTCTTCTGCTGAAAATGAAGGTTCTGGATGAAATGATAGCGAGCAGTATGTACTACTGCCACTGACCGGCGAATGCTAAACAGATGTTGCAACAGCGCCGCGGCGCTCCACAGGACATGCATTACGCTTTTTCATATATCCAAAATACAGGATCGCGCTCCCTTTTCAGCCGCGACAAACCATACACCCAACGCCAAGCGGGCCGGTTTGTCCCCGGATTTTATAGTTGATTTTTACAATTCGCGATGCACACTGCCGAAACGATATATGCCATGACTGCCTTTTCTGACGCAGGCTGGAACCATTGATGAAAGAAAAAATACGAATTGAAAATCTCCATAAATCATTTGCTGACAAAATAGTGCTCGACGGTATCGATCTCGCCGTGCGCGAAAACGAAATACTCTGCATCATCGGAAAAAGCGGCTCCGGAAAATCGGTAATTCTGAAGCACCTCATCGGACTGCTTTCACCCGACAGCGGCGCTATATACGTGGACAACATACAATTTACCGGCGCATCCGAACCGACACGCATCGGCATCCAATCGCAGATCGGCGTGCTCTTTCAGGGCGCCGCGCTGTTCGACTCAATGAACATCTACGACAATGTCGCCTTCGGCATACGGCGAAGAGGCGCGGCGGAGGATGATGTCCGCGCGACGGTCACCGCAATGCTCGCCCATGTGGGCCTGTCTCACGTTGAGGACAAAATGCCGTCAGAGCTTTCCGGCGGCATGCAGAAGCGCGTCGGACTCGCGCGCGCCATCGCAATGAAGCCGAGGATAATGCTGTACGACGAGCCGACCACCGGCGTCGATCCCATCACTGCGGGCGCCGTTGACCGCCTTATTCAAAAGATGCGCGATACGCTGGGTATAACCTCGATCGTGGTGACGCATGACATGCGCTCGGCGTATCACATCGCCGACAGGATCGCGATGCTGCTCCACGGAAAAATAATTTTTCTGGGCTCACCCGACGAAATACGGGCCACTGACGATCCCCGTATTCGACAATTCATAGAAGGAAGGGCGCATGGACCGATCAGGGTGGCGTAACACAGGCATATTCGCAACCTGCATTCTGCTGTGCTCATTGAATTGCGGCGGGAATAACAACTCATCGCCGGGCGGAAATATCGGGATTTTTTTCGAAACCATGAAACACTCCGGCACGGCATGGCTTAAAAAGGCCGCCGGCAGGCGCGTTTCCGGGCTCGGATGCGGAGGTGCCACGATGAACTACACCGGAAACATTGACCTGAAAAAATACCCGTGGCTGAAGAACAAAAAAATATTTATCGATCCCGGCCACGGCGGCCTGGGCAATCGTGATATTT
>DHPI01000028.1:23882-24812 GCA_002407865.1 Spirochaetia bacterium UBA5368 | reverse complement strand
CAATCGTGATATTTTCAGAATTGGCCCCGGCGGAATAACCGAGGAGGAGGCCAATCTCGGCGTTGCGCTGGTGCTCGCGAAAATGCTGAAAACGGCCGGGGCCGAGATAGCGCTCAGCCGCATCAGTGATACCACCGTTTCCCTTGAGGAGCGCGTAAAAAAAGCGAGGGAATTCGCGCCCCACCTGCTGATAAGCATACACCACAACGGCTCGCCCCGCCGCATGGACGGCGTCAATTATCCGTGCGTGCTCATATGGGGCGCGCGCGAGGTGAACATGGCGGGCTATGAACTTGCCGAACTTCTACTGAGCGAACTCAACAAAATAATGGACGGCAAAGGCTCGATCATGTCGGATTTCGCCGTGTTCCCCGAAACCGGCACCATGATTCTCCGAGAGACGCGTCATCTCTGCCCAGGTGTTATTGGCGAAGGGGGATTTTTTTCCGACGAAAAACACGAACTTCACCTCAAGGACCCGCAGTACCTCCAGCTCGAAGCCGAATCGTATTTTACCGCCCTTGCCGAATACCTGAAGCGGGGCATACCGACCGCCGAGGTGCGCATCAACTGCCCGCTCGAAACTGCCGGTTTCATGAAAAATGTCATTCGCGAAAAATCGCCGGCGATACTGATCACCGCGGACAGCGGCGCCGGTGATACCGGCATCGACGAAAAATCATTTGTCGCAACCCTCGACAATATGCCGGTCGCGTGCCGTCAGGTGACGAACACACTGTACTCGGTCGAGTACGGCAACGAACTGTATCCCGGTTCTCACATGCTCAGATTTTATTTTGCGAACAGGAGAAGTCAGCACAGCATGATATACTCAACGACGCTCAATGTGGAAATACAAAAGGGCGATTACGACAACCTCGTCAGGCGCGGCGCCGTGCTCCTGCGTTCGCGCAAAACCGCCGCCGAAGG
>DHPI01000028.1:23155-23782 GCA_002407865.1 Spirochaetia bacterium UBA5368 | reverse complement strand
GGAATTAAAATGCTCCGTTCCGCGCTTTCCATGGGGATTACCGATCCCGCCGCTGACGGCCTGCTGTGGCGCATTGCCGAAGGATACGCGAAAATCGGCGACACGGCAAATGCCGACTACTGCCGCGCGAGGCTCTATTATTTTTATCCGCAGAGCGCCTATAGAAAAAAACTGGGCGGCCGTTTCGCCGGCCGCCGTTATCCTGTGGAATATCTCGGAAAGACTATCGATGTAAAATACGACCCCGCCCTTGCAATAGATAACCACACGAAATAATCCGTCGGCCGGCCGGCGGATCAGCAGGCGGCCTTTACTTTTTCGGCGAACATTTCGCGCAACCGGTATTTCTGCACCTTGCCGCTCGCGGTCATCGGAAAGCCGCGGACAAATTCCCAGTATTTCGGAATCTTGTGCCGCGCGATTTTACCCTGGCAGAACTCGATAAATTCGTCAGCGGCGGCGGATACGCCTTCCTTCAACTGGATGGCGGCAAGCACCTGTTCCCCGTATTTTTCATCCGGCACCCCGACAACATGCACGTCGTGCACCTTGGGATGCAGGTACAGAAACTCCTCGATCTCGCGCGGATAAATATTCTCGCCGCCCCTGATGATCATATCCTTGATG
>DHPI01000028.1:22912-23049 GCA_002407865.1 Spirochaetia bacterium UBA5368 | reverse complement strand
GATCATATCCTTGATGCGGCCGGTCACCTTGAAATACCCGTTTTCATCCTCAATCCCGAGGTCGCCCGTATGCAGCCACCCGTCAGCGTCGATCGCCGCCCCGGTGGCATCCTGCATTTTATAGTAGCCCTTCATTA
>DHPI01000028.1:19693-22789 GCA_002407865.1 Spirochaetia bacterium UBA5368 | reverse complement strand
GCATTTTATAGTAGCCCTTCATTACGCACTCGCTGCGGGTCACGATCTCACCCTGAACGCCGCGCGGCAGATCCTCGTTCGTCTCGGCATCCACGATTTTTCCCTCGATATCGGGCAGCAGCCTTCCTACGGTGGAAACACGAATTTCAACGGGATCATCCCTGCGTGTCATTGTCATCACCGGCGAGCTCTCGGTCTGGCCGAAGGCAATCACGATCTCGGGGCAGTGCATTTTCGTACGCACCTGGTTCATCACCTCGGTGGGGCATGGCGCGCCCGCCATAATGCCGGTGCGCAGCGATTCCATCGAATAGTTTCCGAACGCGGGGTGATTCAGCATGGCGATGAACATCGTGGGCACACCGTTGATGGCCGTACATTGTTCGCTTTCGACAGCCCGCAGCGATTTTTCAGCGTCGAAATTTTCGAGGACTACCATGGCGCTCCCGTGGCACACGCTATTGAGCGTGCTCATAACGCACCCGAAGCAGTGAAACAGCGGCACATGGATAAGCAGCCTGTCATGCTCGGTCATTCCCATAACATCGCCCACCATCCGCGCGTTGTTGACGATATTGTAGTGCGTCAGCATCACGCCCTTGGGAAATCCCGTAGTGCCCGATGTATACTGCATGTTGATCACGTCGCGGGCATCAAGCGATTCCTCGCGCTCGCGCAACTCCCCGTCGGAAACTTCATACCCCAGCCGGACAACCTCTTCGAACCTGAACATACCCGGCGTGACGTCCCTTCCACCGATATACACAATGTTTTTCAGGTACGGCAACCTCTCTACTGACAGCGATCCCGCATCCGATGCCGAAAGCTCCGGAAATATTTCGTTCACCGTCGCGACATAATTGGTGTCCCGGTACGATTCCATTATCACAAACGTCGTGGAATCGGACTGACGCACAATATACTCGAGCTCGTGTGATTTGTAATTCGTGTTCACCGTCACGAACACGGCGCCGATCATGCTCAGCCCGAACTGCATATACAGCCATTCCGGCAGATTTGTCGTCCATACCGACACATGGTCGCCCTTTTTCACGCCAAGGGCCATAAACCCCTTCGCCACGGCCACGCACGAATTCAGAAATTCATCATATGTCTGCCGAATCCCGAAATCCGGATTCACAAACGCCTCGCGTCGCGGGTAGCGTGCGGCCGTTTCCCGTAAAAGCCTTCCTATTGTAACTTCCCTGAAATCTGACATGCTCACTTCCTCTCTGATCAGTAAATATACAATTCCGCACTTATGAATAACATCCAATCTGGCGCGCAATCACCGTCCGCTGTATTTCCGATGTGCCCTCGCCGATCGTAAGCAGCTTGTAGTCCCTGTAAAAACGCTCGATGTTGTATTCTTTCATAAGGCCGTAGCCGCCGTGAAGCTGTACGCCCTCATCGACGACACGCCCCATCACCTCCGAGCAATAGAGCTTGGCCATTGCCGCGTGTTTTGAAAACGGCAGCCCTGCGTCCTTGAGGCGGCATGCCTTGTACAGAAGATTGCGCGCGGCCTCTATCTCCGTCGCCATATTGGCAAGCTTGAAGGCGTTCGCTTGGAATGTTGAAATAGGGACCCCGAACTGCTTCCGCTGTTTCGCGTACTTAAGCGCCAGTTCGTACGCCCCCTGCGCGCCGCCAAGGCCCATCGCCGCAATCGCAAGACGGCCGTTGTCAAGCGTCGACAGCATCTGATGAAATCCTTCGCCGCGTCTTCCAAGCAGGTTTTCCCCGGGCACCATACAGTCATCGAAGTAGAGCTCACCCGTATCCGACGCGCGCCACATCATTTTTTTCGTCATTTTGTGGGCGGTGAATCCCGGCGTGCCGTTTGGCACCATTATGCACGATATTTCCTTCTTGCCGTCGGGCCGTATGCCGCTTATTGCCTGCACAGTGCATACGCCCGCCATCGGCGACGTGGAATTCGTGATGAAAATTTTACTGCCGTTGATTATCCACTGGTTGTTCTCCAGGCGGGCGTTCGTTTTGCTCGCCCCGGCGTCCGAACCCGCCTCCGGCTCCGTGAGCCCGAAGGACGCGAGAATCTCCCCCTTGCAGAGCCGCGGAAGCCATTCCTTCTTCTGCGCTTCCGATCCGAAATAATAAATCGGCCCGATGCCAAGCGAGTTGGCCGCCGCCACGGTCGCCGCCTGCGAGCCGTCGATGCGCGCAATCTCCTCTACGGCTATTATATACGAGAGATAATCCATATGCGGCCCGCCGTATTCCTCCGAAACGACAATTCCGAAGAGACCAAGCGACCCCATTTTCCGGGTCAGTTCTATTGAAAACGTTTCGGACTCGTCAAGCACCTGCGCCATCGGTGAAATCACATGCTCCGCAAACTCACGGATATTCTGCCGTAGCAGCTTCTGTTCCTGAGTCAGTCCAAAATCGTACATTGTAATCCTCCATCACTCCGCGGTAATGAAATTGTGCGGCACTCCGCCCGTCGCGCATACGCATACCTGCAAAAACAAG
The DNA here is from genome assembly GCA_002407865.1 of Spirochaetia bacterium UBA5368. GTDB lineage: Bacteria > Spirochaetota > UBA4802 > UBA4802 > UBA5368 > UBA5368. The sequence goes on along the minus strand of DHPI01000028.1, from coordinate 20,293 downwards.
GCTCGGCCGGGGCCGCACTTCCGCGTCCCTGTCAGAAGCTGAATCCTTCCGGCAGATCCTCGGCCTTCGTTCCTTCCGGCACCCACGAAAGATCAAGAATGGTGTACGTGGGCTGCAGTTTTTTAAATATAGGCGTTATGCGCATTCCGATCGCCGGTTCGCCCAACGCCAGATACCCCATCAATATCGTCACCACTCCCTCGAACTCAACGTTGATAAACTTGATTGGCCGGGGAAGAATATTGAACGCCCCCGAACGCTCGCACACCATGAAGGTGTGCACCTTTGCCGTTTTTTTCGCGATATCCGTCATATCGATTACGGTATTTTTTCTCAGGCAGTCGGGGCAGTATATTCTGAACGGCTGGTAGATCGAACCCTTCGTTTCGCATTTCGGGTTGTCACACCTGGTCGCCATCAGCCTGCCCTTCGAAAGCGATTCAAAAAACACCGCTTCCCCGCCGTACGAATGGATATATGTCATATCCCGCGGATTGGTCACCCCCAGCAGGTTCCAGCCGTTGCTCGCGTTCCTGATCGGCATGTTGGGCGTTAAATTGTGAAAATCGCCCCTGATCTTATACTGATTGTCTTTTACGG
>DHPI01000028.1:17396-19582 GCA_002407865.1 Spirochaetia bacterium UBA5368 | reverse complement strand
TCTTTTACGTATACCTGTCCGAACATACTCATGGCATGCCTCCTTTACGCGTCCTTTTGTAATAGGTTGTCTGGATTCATAAGAATTGTCGCGGTCACATGCGAACCAACGCCCGCGTGGCTGATGGCCATCGCCCGCTTCGCGCCTTTCACCTGGAGGTCGGTCCAGTCAGCCGGCTTCTCGCGGTTGCATCTCTTCCATATCTTTTCATCGCCATGCATCTCGGCCCATCGATTCCAGAGGTGGCATGCGATTTCAAACGTCTGCATAATGCCTGTCGCGCCGACAGCGTGCATGCACCCGATAAGCCCGCCGGAGAGATTGGAGGGCAGTTTGCCCGGCTTTCCCGTCTTCGGATTCGTGTGATAGCAATCGCCCGACTCAACGTAATCCCTGCCGCACCCGTACGGACGAAGACCGACATCCTCGTAGGTCTGGACATCACTTATAGTAAAAGCGTCGTGGAGCTCGATCACGTCAAGGTCCTCGACGGGATTGGTAATGCCCGACATCCTGTACCCATACCACGCGGCCATACGCGCCGCGAGAAATCCTGTAAATCCAGGATACCGCTCGCCGCCGGGAAATTTCTCGGCGAAATCCTTATACTGCTCCTTCGTTTCATTGGGAAGCAGCGGAATTTCCATATCGCGCCTGTCGGCAGGTCTCAGCGTGTGCGAGCCGGCGGCTACCCATATCCTCAGCGGGACGTTTTTCGAATTTTTTGTCAGCTTCATCGCGGTGGCTTCATCGCAGATGATCGCGCACGCGGCGCCGACGCTCATAAGGCAGCAATCGAGGACCCTCAGCGGATACGCCACCACTGGAGACTTCAACACATCATCAACGGTGATTTTCATTGGGCCATGGGCGTACGGATTGAATCTCGCATACCCGTGATGCTTCACGGATATTTCGGCAAGCGTGCGCCGGAACGAATCTTCCTCCCTCCCGAACACCTGCCAGTACTTCTGTGCCATAACCGCATAGTACCCGGTGTAGATATGGCCGAGCGGAGATTCCCAGTCCTTGTCGGCGGCGCACGAAATAAGGAAATTTCCCTCGTCGGTCGGAACCTCGTCCATCCGCTCCCACCCCATGGCGAGCGTACAGTCGGAATACCCTGACGCGACGGCCTTCATCGCCTCCCACAGCGTCGAGCCCCCCGTGGCGCCGCCGGTCTTCACCCCGATATTGCCCAGCGGATCGAGGCCAAGTCTGTCGTGAATAACCGCCTCGCCGAGCAACTGGTCGCCAAAGTGATCAGCAAAATGGCCGTAATAGCATGTATGAATATATTTCTTCAGTTCGGCCGGCTCCATATCGAGCATATCGGACGCCATGGTAAACGCATCAACGCAGAGTTCCTCTGTCCGCCTATCAGGGAAAGCTCTATCAAACTTTGACTGTCCCGCCGTGACGAGATATACGGGCCGCAGCAATTTTGGAACTTTACGCTGTTGTTCACTGAATTTTATCATTTGCGCATCCCCTTATATTTATTAATTTATTTGCATGCATTGTATGTTCGCGCTCTGTATTAACTGAACATCCAATCAATTAATACCGGCACCTTTCCTGTTCTTTCAACCATCCCTACAGCGTGCCCACCCAGAGCACGACAGCGCGAATCAGCGCATTATTTATCACGGCCTGTTTCTCCGGATTCGACCAGTAATGCACTGAATCGCCTTCCGACAGTGAAATCATTGTATCCGCATGCACGAGGTCGATTTTTCCCTTCAATACACACAAAACCTCCTGCGCGTTTTTTATGTTTTTTCTCACCGGCAGGCTTTTTCCGGGATCAAGTACCAGCACCGCGGTATCGATCACACGTCTGTTTTCAGGCGGAAAAAAACGCCGCGTCACAAATCCGGAATCCGGGAGGTCGGCATCGTTCCATTCGTCTTTCCGTACCACAACCAGGGGCTCATGCTTTTTTACCATGTTCAGCACATCCCCCGCCTCTATGTCCATAGCGCTGCATATATGGATAAGGGTTTCCACCGACGGGGAATTGACATTGTTTTCCACCTGGCTTAAAAAACCCTCGGAAATGCCCGCCCTTTCAGAAACCGCTTTAAGCGTCAGCTTTTTTTCTTTTCTTTTATTACGAAGCACAGAACCAAGATTCATAGCATGTACAGCCCTGCACGTAATATTATGTATTTGTTAAGATATAC
>DHPI01000028.1:12978-17268 GCA_002407865.1 Spirochaetia bacterium UBA5368 | reverse complement strand
ATATACCATACGTTAATAATTATAAAATATGTCAATTATTAATTTATGTAATCTTATAATAAAATAGAAATTATAGTGGTTTATGGAGAGTGTTCGACGCCCTGAAGACGTACAACTCGGACGCGATTAAAAGATATACCGTTTGGGGACCACAACTATTCCATCGTCGGTAACGGTAAAACGCTGGCGGTCTTTTTCGAGATCGTACCCTATAACCTGCCCTTCGGGAACGGTTACATATTTATCAATGATCGTATTTTTAATCTTCGCATGGCGCTGAATATTCACGCCATGCATAATGATGGAATCGTGAACTTCGGAATAGCTGTTTACCTTGACGCCCGGCGACAGAATCGAGCGGAAAAGACGTGATCCGCTGACGATTGCGCCATTCGGGATAATGGAGTTTATCGCCATACCTCGCCGTTCGCCCTCATCGTGCAGCATTTTCGCGGGCGGCCATTGTTCCATGTAGGTGCGAATCGGCCAGACATGGTCGTATAGATTGAGCTTTGGACTGGCCGATACGAGGTCCATATTCGCGTCAAAAAACGATTTTACGGTTCCAATATCACGCCAGTAGGCGCGTTCGCCCTCACTGCCGACATAATCATACGCGAAAACCCTTTCGCTTGCATATATTCGAGGGATGATGTCCTTCCCGAAATCGTTACTGCCCTCGGTTTTGTGGTCTTCGGAAAGGTAATGAACCAGTTTTTCTGTTTTAAACACATAAATCCCCATCGACACGAACGCGGCATCGTGTTTGCCCGGGATTCTCTCCGGCTCCGCCGGCTTCTCCTCGAAGCCGTTCACCCTGTTTTCTCCGTCAACCTGCAACACGCCGAACCTGCGCGCTTCACCCGCCGGCATCTCAATCGCCGCGATTGTCATATCCGCGTCTTTCTCGATGTGATAGCGCAGCAACCGCCGGTAATCCATCTTGTATACGTGATCGCCCGATAATATCAGCACGTAGGCGGGCTTTTCCATTTCGATGATATAAATGTTCTGAAAAATCGCGTCCGCCGTACCCCGATACCAGTTGTTGTCGATCCGCTGCTGCGGCGGCACAACGTCAATATAGTGGGCCAGTTCCCGGATAAACAGGTTCCACGCGCTTTTTAAATGGCGGTCCAGCGAAAGCGATTTATACTGCGTAAGGACGATGATTTTACGCAGATCGGAATTGAGGCAATTGCTGAGAGAAAAATCGATTATCCTGTATATGCCGCCAAACGGCACCGCCGGTTTCGATCTGTCTTTTGTAAGAGGATACAGGCGCTCTCCCTGCCCGCCGGAAAGCAGAAAAACCAGCGTGCGATTAAGATACTCCATATCCATCTATTTCGATCTGCTGGAAAGTATTTCGCTAATTTTGCTTTTAAGTTCTTCAAGATTTGAGGACTTCGTTACGTATGCATCAGCCGTCCATGTCATAAAATTGCTTTTATAGTTGGAATAGGCAGTATAAATTACTACAGGTATTTTTTTATCCCGCGAGAGGATTTTTCCAAGTGCCTCAATGCCATCCATCTCGGGCATGCGAATGTCAAGAATGACCAGATCATATTTATTGTTTTTAACCTTTTCAACCGCATCTTTCCCGTTGGATGCCTGGTCAACCTCGTACCCCTCATCCTGTAATTCCATTGTATACAATTCACGCTGATGCTTTTCGTCCTCCACCACAAGAATTTTGTACATTGTTACCTCCAAAACATTTACCCCATATTCCATATTCCATGCTCACATACAGCAAGAACTTGAAATAAGGATACACCGCATAAACCCGCATTTCAATCATTTTTTGGCTGATATCGACGCGAAATGTAAAATTTCACCCTGGAGGCCGATATTTATGGACAGCGGTGTATCAAAGGAGGCTCCCGCATGCCGGGGCATGGAAGCATGCGGGCAAATCTCATCAGTGCAGACGCCCAGTCTACTGGCGCATTGCGGGGATCTCGTCCTTTTCTAAACTTCTTACTTCATACTCGTTTTGCACGGAAACATCTCCCAGCCCGTTGACGTGAACAATTTTGGTAATGTTCACGAAAAAGACATTGCCCGATATTTCCTTGCCTGCGGCTTTCCTGCGCTCTATCATCGACGAGAGAAACCAGATGAAGCGTATGTTTCTGGTCATCAGTATCACCGTGCAGCTCGATTTCTCGGCGTGCTGCACAAGCTTTTCCCACATACTCGTATCATCCCGCGGCACCTCGAACACCAGATACCCGCCGTATGACTCCAGAAAATCGAAATTTACAATGTCATCCATCGTATCGACATAGACTATAATTGATCCCTCTTTGGTCATACCGCTTCCTCCAACACGCCGGAGAGATCACAACTGATACGCATCCCGCCGCCATCTCACCGAACAATAGTATCAGCATCAATGCGTAAATGTTATAATATAACATTTTCAAGTGTCAAGAAATTAACCGGCGCGGGGGGATGATTCAGCACACGCCGCTATGCGCCGAGCATCCTGGATGCGGCCATGACCGCCGCGGCAAGCGCGTCGCCAATCCCATCAGGATTTTTGCCGCCGGCCTGGGCCATGTCCTTTCTGCCGCCGCCGCCGCCGCCAATATGGCGCGACACTTCTTTGATCATGCCGCCGCAATCGGCGCCTTTCTTCACCGCATGCGAGGTTGCCGCGAAAAGAAGCAACGCCTTGCCATCGATGTTCGACCCGAAGCAGACAACGGAATCCTGTTCGCGCGAGCGCACGTCGTCCGAAAGCCGGCGAAGTTCGTCGATGTTGACACCATCAAAACGGTACGCAAAAATCCGCGTATCCTTCACGCTCTGCGCGCCGGCAAGTATGGCGTCAAGATTGGAAACGAGGTTTTGCTGCTTGATTTTCTGCATTTCCTTTTCAAGCTCGTGAATCCGCTCATCCATCTCCCTGACCCGCGCCACAACATCGCCCTCGGCGGCATTCAGCTCGCTGCTCAGCATGGAAACGATTTTGCTCTGTGTCTTGAAACGGTCAAATACGCCCTTGAGCGTCATCGCTTCGATACGACGCAGGCCGGCGCCCGGCGATGCCTCACGGATAATCTTAAACACGCCGATTTTCGCGGTATTGTCGACATGCGTCCCGCCGCAGAGCTCCATGCTGTAATCTTTCACCCTGACAACGCGGACGATATCTTCATATTTTTCATCGAAGACCGCCATTGCGCCGCTCTTTACCGCCTCCTCAAGGGGAAGGATGTCCGTTGTCACCGGCACGCCCACCCAGACAACCTCGTTGACAATCCGCTCAACCTCATTTATCTCGTCTTCGGTCATCGGCTTGAAATGCACAAAATCGAAACGCAGCCTCTCCGGCTCCACCAGTGACCCCGACTGGTGCACATGGTCGCCGAGCACCCTTCGCAGCGCGGACTGCAACAGGTGCGTCGAGGTATGATTGGCGCGGATGAGGTTCCGCCTGATCGTATCGATCTCGGTTGTAACCCTTTCCCCAAGAGTGAAATTGCCGCTGACAACCTGGCCGGTGTGCAGAATGGTCTTCTCTAACTTCTTCGTGTCATCCACCCTGAATACGGCGCCGTTGAACGATGTGATCGCGCCTTTGTCGCCGACCTGTCCGCCCGCCTCGCCGTAAAAACTTGTCGCGCGTGTAACGATAACGCCCGTCTGCCCTTCCACGAGGAAATCTGCAAAACCGTCGGCAGTACCGAATCCCACGATCTCTGTTTCCGTTACGTTTTCATCGTATCCGCGGAACTCGGTATCGCCCGTTTTTTGTACGATTGTTTCGAAATTTTTTTCGATTCCCGATTCGTTTCCCTTCCAGCTCTGCTTTCCACGCTGGCGCTGTTTTTCCATTTCGTCTTCAAATCCCGCGGTGTCGACAGAGAGGTTGTTTTCAGCGGCTATCTCTGTGGTCATTTCGAGTGGAAATCCGAATGTATCGTACAGCACAAAGGCGTCTTTTCCCGACATTGTTGATTCGCCGTTTTTTTTCAGCGACTTCATCGTTTCCTCGAGCCTGTCCATACCGTTCTCAAGCGTTTCGAGGAAGCGCACCTCCTCGCCTTCGAGGACCTTTTTTACATTCATCGCGCTTTTTTTGATTTCAGGATAGAATTCCCCCATAATCCCGACGATGGGATCGACCATCGTATAAAGAAATGGTTTCGCAATGCCTATCTGCCGTCCAAAGCGCAACGCCCTTCGGAGGATTCTGCGCAATACATATCCCCTTCCCTCGTTTGATGGATACGCACCGTCGGAAATGGCGAACGTAAGCGCGCGTGAATGCTG
>DHPI01000028.1:6290-12847 GCA_002407865.1 Spirochaetia bacterium UBA5368 | reverse complement strand
CGTAAGCGCGCGTGAATGCTCCACAAGGACGTTGATCGGCGCAATGGTATCGCCCACGTAAGAAACGCCGGCCTCGCGACAGACAAAATCCACAAGGCTGCGAAGCTCATCCGTTCCATAAATAGAATCGGCGTCCTGTACAAGCGTTGCGAGACGCTCAAGCCCCATGCCGGTATCGATGCCGGTGCGCGGGAGAGGGGTAAGGTTGCCCTTCTCATCCTGATAAAACTGGTTGAACACGAGGTTCCAGAATTCCAGATACCGCTCGCAATCGCACCCGGGCTTGCAATCGGCCGATCCGCAGCCGAATTCAGGTCCGCGATCCAGATAGAGCTCGGAACATGGGCCGCATGCCCCCGTATCGCCGGCCGGCCCCCAGAAATTATCGCTTTTCCCGAGCCGCACAATCTTTTCCGCAGGTACGCCTATATGCCTGTGCCACAGGTCAAAAGCCTCGTCATCATTTTCAAAAATCGATATCCACACGTTTTCCTTCGGGAATCCGATGACATTCGTGGAATAGTCCCAGCTGTACTCTATTGCCTCTTTTTTGAAATAATCGCCAAAAGAAAAATTTCCAAGCATTNNTCTTTCAAGTCCCATTCCAGTATCAATATTAGGATGCTCTAATGGATGGTAATTACCATTTTTATCTTTATCATACTGGGTAAATACCAAGTTCCAAACTTCAATAAATCTATCACATTCACAACCAGGCTTACAAGTAGATTTACCGCAGCCATATTTTTCTCCTCTATCTACATAAATTTCAGAACAAGGACCACAAGGACCCACTTCTAATTCCCAAAAATTATCTTCCTTTCCTAACCGTACTATTCTTTCTTCATCTAAGCCAATAACTTTGTTCCATATTTCAAAGGCTTCTTCATCATCTAAGTATATAGATACCCATAACTTTTCCCTTGGAATCTCCATTTTTTCAGTTAAAAACTCCCAAGCCCATTCTATGGCTTCCTTCTTAAAATAGTCTCCAAAAGAAAAATTTCCAAGCATTTCGAAGAACGTGCAATGGCGCTTTGTCTTGCCGACCCTTTCAAGGTCGCTTGTTCTGAAGCATTTCTGGATGGTAGATGCCCTGGTGTAATCAAGTTTCACCGTACCCGCAAACATCGGCTTGAACTGCACCATGCCAGCGGTTGTAAAAAGCAATGTGGGGTCGTCTTTGGGAATAAGCGAACTCGACGGGATGATCGTATGATCGCGTTCCCTGAAAAATTCGATAAAGGATGTACGCAAATCTTTCACCTTCAGCATGTTGACCCTCTTCACAACGTTATATTTCAATATTCTCTTTTTTCAGCCTCTCGACAACTGCCCGTATGTCATCTTCTCCGAAACCGCGCTGGCGAAGGAAATACATAATTTTTCGCATTTTATTCTGATCGCTTTTCAGCGTGTTCGCCTTTTTCACTGCAAGCGCATAAATCTCATCGGCGTTGACGATATTCGACCCCGTTTCCGCGAGGGCCCTGCTAATTATATTCCTGTCAACGCCACGCCTGTAAAGCTCCGCCCGCAGCAGGCGTTTCCCGATCGTCTTTCTGGATCTCCTCGCATTGATATACCGCACAGCATAGTCATAATCATTAATATAGCCCGCTTCACGCAAAAAAATAATCGTTTCTCTGATTGGGTCCTTACCGAATCCTTTTTTTTGCAGATATCGCTCCATTTCCCACGTCGAACGGTTGCGTATCGACAGATAATCCAGCGCCTTGCGTCTGCACATAAATTTTTCAGATTCTTCCTTTAACTGCTGGTACAGCGGCCGGTCAATTACTTTTCCTTTCGCAAGCCCGTACATTCGCTCGCACGCTATTGGCAGGCGGATTGTTTCACCGGTTGAAAAACATACCGTCAGGTGCGTTTGTTTGGTGATGATATGTTCAATTTCGATCATTTCCATAAATTAAAAGAGGATGCCAGCGGCATCCTCTTTGTTTGCAGACAAATGAACAGCATTTTAACGTTTTGAAAACTGGAAACTTTTTCTCGCCTTTTTGCGGCCGTATTTCTTCCTTTCAACCTCACGCGAATCCCTGGTAAGAAAACCGGCTTCCCGAAGCTGTTTCCTGTTTTTGTCGTTTACCTGATCAAGGCACCTTGCAAGCCCCATTCTGACAGCGCCCGCCTGCCCCGACCAGCCGCCGCCATCGACCAGCGCGTAGACATCAAATGAATTCAGCTGTCCCAGCAATTCAAGGGGCTGGCGCACAATCAACTCGAGCGTCTGCCTGCGGAAATACTGCGCAATGACAAGGTCGTTTATAACAATTTTACCGGAGCCGGGCTTCAGCCACACCCTCGCTACTGACGCCTTTCTTCTGCCGGTCGCATAATATTTTTCTTCAGCCATATATCGTTACCTCTCCTGTTTTTCCTGTCACCTGAGATCAAGCACTTCCGGGGTCTGAGCCTTGTGCGGATGCTCCGGCCCTGCGTAGACCTTGAGGTTCTTGATGATCTTTCTGCCAAGCTTGGTTTTGGGCAGCATACCCCATACCGCGTGTTCAATCACGAACTCGGGCTTCTCGCTCATGATTTTTTTAATATTCGTGAACTTTTTGCCGCCCGGATACCGGCTGTGGGTAAAATACTCTTTATCTTCGGATTTACTTCCGGTAAGCAGCACTTTTTTCGCATTTATTATGATTACATTATCCCCCATATCCATATGCGGGGTAAACGTGGGCTTATTCTTTCCCCTGAGGATGGAAGCTACTTCCGTCGCCAGCCTCCCCAGAACCTTGCCTTCAGCATCAACAAGATACCACTTCTTTTGTATCTCGGATTCCTTTATTGAAAATGTAGTCTGTCGTATACTCATCGCAGTGCCTCATAAAATTGTAACGCCCCCGGGATGGCCGGGATTATTGATCGTTCTGATTATACTATAACCGCTGATTGGGGCTCAAACAGTTAGAAAGCAAAGTTAGTATTGCACCCCTCATTTGTCAATAAAAAATAGCGATTTTTTCATTGCCCGGAGGTGCGTTACCATGCACGCAAGGCGCCCCTTCTTATCCCGCAGCCTGGTACGCTGCCGGATCGAACGGCGAGCCCGGAGAAAATACGCGGGCACCAAGCTCCCGGTCGATCATAAACAGCCCATCCTTGGAATCGCCAATACGCTTCATTTCCTCATAGATTTTCGAGGTGGTAGCCTCCTCCTCAATCTGTTCATTTACAAACCAGTTGAGCAGCGGTTCCGCCGCATAGTCGTTCTCTTCTCTCGCGACCTTCATCACGCCGTTTATTTTCGACGTAATAAACTGTTCATGCTCGTACGCATCCTTCCACGGCTCTATCGGACTCGCCCAGGCCGTTTTAAGCTGTTTCACATCCCTGAGCTCCACCACCCCGCCGCGATTATAGATATGATCGAAAAACTTCATTGCATGGATGGTTTCCTCATGCGCCTGGCAGCGCATCCAGTGAGCCATGCCGTCGAGATTCATTGAATGGAAATACGCAGCCATCGAGAGATATATGTAATACGATTCAAGCTCATGCGTAATCTGCTCTTTCATTATATTCCGCACTTTCTGTGGTATCATTTTTCATCCTCCTGAAATCATGGTATATGGTGACTTCTCCATCAGCATTCAAAGTGATTAATATGTATACATACAAACTACGCGGAAGTCAAGAATCCACGCAAAATAAGGGGCTGGCGCGCCGTAAAACGGCTTTACATACCCGCCGGCGTTCATGCAGTATACAAAACGCCACCACACCTTGGCAACGCTGAAAGTTGTTCTGTGACAGGTGCAGATATCATAATGAGGAGATTACAACCATGGACAAACTTGAAGAAGCATTATCCGAATATGCGCGCGAAGGCCGGATTACCTGCAAACAGGCGTTTGAAATCGCCGACAGGCTTAACCTCAGTCCTGGGGCCGTCGGGAAAAAAATCAATGAGCTTGGCATCAAAATCAAGGGCTGTCAGTTAGGATGTTTTTAATAATCGCTGACTATCCGTGTTTACGAGTCAGCGGGATTTCGGTTTCAGGGTGCGTGCATCGCTTCGAAACGACAGCCATGATAACGGCGCAAAAATGAAGATTCTTGCTGCGGGGAAAAAATACGTCTCACGAATGAGGCTCGATACATATACGCTGTATCTTGCCATGAAAAATCCGCGCGTGCCGTGGTATGCAAAAATATTTTCGGCGCTGGTTGTGGCCTATGCATTCTGCCCGGTGGATCTTATCCCCGATTTTATACCGATTCTCGGCTATCTCGACGATTGTATCATTATCCCCGCCGGTATTTTTATCGCAATAAAAATGATACCTCCCGAGGTCATCGATGAATGCCGAGCGAATGCCGGCAAAATTGCTGAAAAAAAGCCGCGCATCTGGCTTCTGGCGCCTTTTATAGTGGCCGTGTGGTTTGGCGTGGCATATTATGCAGTATATTACATCCGGCGTGGCATAAAATAGGTTTTTTCAGCGATTGCAGCATGCTGTCGAAAAGAAAGATAGTTGACGTTCAAACGCATAATCTTTTAGAACGTGGCAATATGGGAGATACATTCCATCACACGGGGGATACGAGGATGCACGGTAAACTACATCGCGCCGCCAGACGGATTCAATCCGCGGCTTCAACCGCAATCCTGATTATCGCGGTGATAGGCTGCGGTGACACACCGGGATCGCGAAATCCCGACGAGAAAGTGCTCATGTATGGCGTTGTTCTGAATGATAACGCGGCGCTTCGCCTTGATCCGATACTCTACTCATCCCGTATCGCCCTTCTCGACAAGGGAACGAAGGTGAAAATTATCGACCGATCAAAAGAAAAAAGCTGGATCGGAAAATCGTGCGATTACTGGTATAAAATCAAAGAAAGCCGCGGCATAACAGGATGGCTTTTCGGTTCCAATCTCAGAACATTCGAAAGCGACAAACCCGACCCGGAAATGGAAACCTACGCAACGTCATTGCGCGAGGAGGATGAAAGGGCAATAAGGAAGGCGCTCATCGGAAAATGGTGGAGCGTCGACACAAATAATAATTTTACGGATCAATGCGTCGAGCTTTACGACACGGGAAAATACAAATCATACATCCGCGGGGGAAAGGAGCTCGAGGGGGAGTACGACATTGACTGCGGCAAAAAAGAAATAACGTTCAGCAGCACCGCAATCTTCGGGAAAAACCTGAAATACACCCGCAGGGGCGTTCTGTATTTTCTCGAATCAATCGACGCGGAAAAACCGATCAGTTTCAGAAAAATATCCGACACAACGGGCGAGCCCGGAAACGATATGGATAAAAGCGCAGCTGTAACAAAGGAGCCGGCACCAGGTGAAAAAGGAAAAGATGAGGGTTAATAAATATCTCGCTCTCTGCGGCCTCGGCGCGCGGCGGAAAGTGGAGCAGTACATCACCGGGGGACGGGTAACGATTAATGGTGTTATCGTAACCGACCTCTCGTATCAGGTCGATCCTGATACCGATATCGTGGTGGTCGACAGAAAAAAGGTAACCCCCATCGGCAGATACTACTATCTGATGCTCAACAAGCCGAAGGGCTATATCACCACCCTTGATGATATAGAGAACCGGCCGGTTGTAATGGACCTTCTTCCCCAGAAATATCGTGAAACCGGCGTCTTTCCTGTGGGAAGGCTCGACAGGGATACCGAGGGTCTTCTGTTGCTGACAAACGACGGCGAGCTTTCTTACCGGTTAACGCATCCAAAATTCGGTGTTCCCAAGGAATATGTCGTTGAGCTCGACCGCCCGCTCGAATTTAAGGATAAAATTAAAATCGAAAAGGGCATCCGTCTTTACGGAACAAGGACGAATCCCGCGGTTATACTGCCGTTATCAAAAAACGGCACAGTGGTGAAAATCACCATCACCGAAGGCAAAAAGAGGCAGGTCAGGCTGACATTTCAATATTCCGGCTACAAAGTAAAAAAACTTAAACGGACCGCCTTCGGACCGGTAAAGCTTACCGGCGTCAATTCGGGCGATTTCAGAACGCTGAAAGAAAAAGAAGTAAAATCGTTGAAGGCCCTGTTCAAGCAGACCGAGCCGGCGCAATAATTTTCCTAAAAATATCACCCTCCGCTGACGAGAATAAATTATAGCGACTCATTATATTCGTTCTCGCACTGTGCATTTTCTACTTTGATAAAGGATACGGCCCGGCATGCAAAATATGGATTTCCACAACAGAAGCGGAATAAAAAATTTCCACCCGCAATTCGACCCGCAGGATCCTGAATATTTTTCCAGGATGCCCGATTTCCACATCCAGGAAGCAAACAGAAACAGAAAAAAAGCCAGCAGAATGATGTCGGTTATCATCGCCCTGTGCATCGTTTCGTTCACCGCCGGGCTTGTCTTAGGAATAAAATTTGCAGGCGGCTCACAGAGGGAAATTGTCGATCAGACAACGAAGCAGACGGTAAGCGCTATCGGAAAAAAGGTGGCGACATTTATCAACGAAGACGCCGTCGCAAAGCCTCGCGGCGAAAAGCCGGACGGAAAAAATCTTTTCCCGAGGGACGAGTA
>DHPI01000028.1:3201-6161 GCA_002407865.1 Spirochaetia bacterium UBA5368 | reverse complement strand
CGTACGTGGTGCGAATCGGCGGTAAATTCAGGGAAGTCCAATCGAGAGAGATAGCGAATTATCTCAGTACGCGCGGCCATACGGTAATATTATCCCGCGCAGACGGCGAGTCAACCTTCCGCGTCTATGCAGGCCCTTATAAAACTTCACGGGAAGCGGAAATTGTGTTGAAAAAAATTAATGATTATCCTAATAGAACGTGGTTTAATACTGTATATGTAGTAAAACGCTGATATGTTGCCAATCATTAGAAACGCCATTCCCGGTGATATTGACACCATCCACGAAATATTGTTGCCGTATGCGCGGGAAGAGCTTATACTTGCGCGCACAAAAGACGATATCGCGCAATCGTTACATGCATTTTACGTCGCCGCACACAATTCCCATATTTCCGGCGTCATATCGTATTATGACTATGGCGACAGGCTCAAGGAGGTGCGCTCTCTTGCCGTACGGAAGAGCATGGCGAAGTCTGGAATCGGGTCATTGCTGCTGAAACACCTTATATCGGAACTCCGCGCTCTATGCCCTGAACCAAAGATTTTTGTGCTGACCTATTCGCCCGTGTTTTTCATTAAAAACGGATTTGTCGAAGTGCCGAGAGAAACCCTGCCGGAGAAAATATGGAAGGATTGCGATCATTGCAAAAACAGGCATAATTGTGGTGAAACCGCGCTGATATTTGAGAATAATAAATAAAGACGGTTATCATGAAAAAATCCATAGATAAACGCATATACGACAGAATAAAACCGGGCAAGTTCGCCGTCGATATAAAGTTAAAGAACAGTAACACCTCATATTCAGCCGATCTGATCAACCTGAGCGCGGGGGGAATGTGCTTTCTTCGCAGTTCAATAATCAACAAGGGGGATGAGCTGCTTGTAAAGTTTCCCTTCAAAACCCAGAAGACCGTGCTCCAGGGCGAAGTTATCCGGGTGGAAGGAAGGGAGGTTGCGGTACAATTTCTCAACAACGATGAGGATATAAAAAAATTCGTTGATACGTTCAACCTGGAATTTCCCACACTGGCGAGAGATACTATCCGCACCGGCACCAAATTATCAATGCCCGGACACCATGAAGATAGTGACGATACAACCTCGATTTTCGATATCGACAATGAGTGATACCGAAAATCAATAAATTCTGATTCCCTTTAACAGACCAAGTATTTCATCACGGCGTTTCTTCATAACATCTTTTGTTGTTATAATCCGTGCACAATAACCACGTACGCCGTTCATATACAACCCCTCAAATCCCGAATACCCCGGCGTCGATGCGTCTTCGAACCCGTATATCTTCGACGAGTCGCCATTTTCAAAGAGCGTTCTTTCAAATGAATCGGCCCCAAGGTTGTTTTTCCAGTTACGTTCCAATTCCCCGATCACCATAAACGGACGCGCAAACCGTTCAGCATCGACCGCAATGAGGGCATCATATCCGCGCGCCTCGTTGCGCGCCATACCGGCCGCGGATGTAAAATTTACGCCCAGCAGCAATCCCTGATACTCATACTTGCTGTGCCTTCTGGAAGTGCGTTTCACAACGGCGATATTCCCGTTGCATCGCAGAGAGTACCGCATCCGGTCGTTTACAAGGGTAACGGCGTCCCGTTCGCGAAACATCAGAATCGACGCCTGGGCATTAAGCGCCTCGTAACGGTCACCCTCCCTTCTGATCAGGGCATTGATTTCCTTGGAGGCCTTCCGCTGAACGTCAATGACCCTACCGCTGTCAGCAGAAAGCGCCATCAGTGATTTAAGAATCAGCAATCCCTCAATTTTATAATGGTTTTTTATCAGCGAAACACCCTGGTTGTACGAGTAATCAATGCTGCCCGATGACACCGGCCTGTACGCGGCTTCCGGTTCACCGGAACAGTATATTTTGCCGTTCGGATCCATCCAGTACCTGTTGCCATCACGGTCATTTATCAGAATCCAATCCGGCATCTGGGCATGTACACAATCCGCCAGAAACACAAAAAACAACATCCCGATTGCCGCAGCCATGATACGAAGCCTTCGTATCCATTTACCAGCCCGACAATCTTCTTGATATTTTGTCATATCAGTCAGCAGAAAAGTAGTCATCTGTATAGTATGTCAATAGTCCTATGTAATCAATCCATCAATATTATATTATGCTAACACTTATACTATAAAAAAATATCAAAAATAAGCTTGTTTTTTGAATTATTTTAAAATACTTATTGAATATTTTAAATAATATTATTTATTTGTTGTAATAATAATTATGAAATTTACACTAATAATGATTTTCTATTACATATTTTATATAGTATCGCACTTTGATACCAAATATATGTCGACGTGAACACAGTATCAATTCAATTTTCAGCGCTGGTTCTCTTCGTACCGATTTTACCATGCGTGTTCGCAGTCGATTGACAATATACTGGCATAACGCCATACGGACGGGAAATACAAAGTTGATGCACTTGAGACGAGGTACTGCAATGATTAAACAACAGGAGATACGACGTCAGGTTTCCACCAAGGGGCGAAAAAAACCTGTAAAACTCCCTGAAGGATATGAAACGCTTCAGCAGGTAATCGACAGAATAGAGGATGAGTATATCCGGAAAACGCTCGAGCTGACGAACTGGAACCTTCAAAAAACGAGCAGGGTGCTTGATATTGCGCGAAATACGTTGAAAGCGAAAATAAAGAAATACAACATAGAATAACTAACATTTTGGGAATCGGAGCCATTTTACAGCGTAACAAAAAGCAACAACAATGTCAGGAGTATCAGCCCGAAGAACAGCACGATGTATATGATTAGCCGGTCGCCTTTGGATTCTTCCTTTCGCTGTACAGGCGGCGTTTCCATTTCGATTTTAACGTTTTCTTCCTCGACAATCTTGACCAGCACATTTTTTGCGACCTGCACATACAAAACATAACCGCTTTTTTCGAGGGGAACTT
>DHPI01000028.1:0-3105 GCA_002407865.1 Spirochaetia bacterium UBA5368 | reverse complement strand
CCTCGAGGGGAACTTTTTCAATAAGCCTGCCCTTTACCGGCACGTATTCGTTTTTTTCGTTGAGAGCCTTGAGCACTTTTGCGACCTTGCGGCTCGCCTCGTCCTGATCAACCAACAGCAGCCGGATCATTTGCCCGGCCCTGACATCATTAATATAGGTTCCCCTCACCGGTGAAACGATAACCTTGCCGGAAATCACAAACTCGGCCTGCGACTCTATCGCATGTAATCGCAGCTCCAATTCGGTTTTCGGCTGGAGGTCGCCCGTATTCTCGGCGCCGCAAAACTGCACGGATACTCCTTCAAGCTCAAGCGCAAGCGAGCTGCTTTGCACCATGTCTATCTGGCATAGAAGCGGGCCGGTGCCGAAAAATTTACCGATAATTTCACCCAGCACCGTGGAAACCTCATCTATATTGCCATCGTACAGACCAGAAAAAATATCATACCCCTCAAGCGAATCCGCGAAATGCCTCACAAATCCATTGAGCAGCTCCGGATCGCCAACATCACCTTCCGTCAAATACATCATGTCCGAATAAAAGGTTTTCCATTCGTCTGTCACATGCAACCCGTCTGTCGTTTCTTTTCGCGGCGAAAAAACAGCGACCACATTGCAGACAGACTTGCGGACGGTGTTGAGAAACAGGATAAATGCGCCAAAAAGCTCCCAGTCTTTTACGGCCGTTTTTCCCTTCACCACACATACATCCGAATACTCGCCGGTGACCATCAAGCGAGCCTTATCGGCATCACCGTCCGTATATTTCATCGCAATGGCGATGAGTCGTGCATCTTCATCCGAAAATTCGTGCTGGGGGTTCTGCGGCGGCATAAAACCGTCCTCACCCTATATCCGCGAGGCATTTTTCCAGAATCTCGTATTTTTTCTGGGGGGTCATATTAATTATTTTTTTTATGTTCTGAACGATCTCGTCCCTATACTTAACCGAGGTTTCAAGAATGAAATATCCGTCGTTGTCGATATTATTTACGATAGTGACCCTGTTAGAAGGAAGTTTCATACCAAGCATCGGGCCCATGCATTTTATCAGGTGTTCGGGCATGATATATTTTACGGACAATCGCACAACGCCCAACTCAAGCCGCTTGAGGGGCCTGTATTCCTTATATTTTACGTCAGTCATAAGGGCCCATTTTTTAGGATTATCGGTTATAAAGATGAGAATACTTTCGTCCTTGTCCGATCTATACAGGCTCACGTATGTATTATACGATTTATATGACGAAAGCAGGCCGAAAAGGCTATCATCGTCGGCCTTTTTCCCTTCTTTACTTTTTTTAAATGGCTGTTTCATTGCTTCCCAAAGAACCGTTTCGTGACAAATGCCGAACTGGCTGTACCATAGTATAAAATTCGGAAAAAATGCAACAGTATTTTTGCATACACATGACAGTCGCGGGATTACACAGGCATGTATCGCACCGCTGATTCATCCGCCAGCCGCACAAGGCGCAGGCCATAGAGCGATCTACATATATCGCCTGTCTCCTCGTGACTCAAGCCTGTAATTGCCGATATCTCGTCGAGAGTGGAAATTTTGTTCACCCTGAGAAAATTGACCACATCTTTCTCCAGCGCTGTGAGATTGCCGATAAAGTACGCATTATTCGCTGTAATCCCGTCCGTCATTACGGCAATCCGCTCCTGATTATATGCATGATACGACTTCAACACCGCTTCGATGTTCATTTCCATACTGTTGGAAAAGTTTTTCAGTTTAACAAAAAACGCGGGAGAATTTTCGCGGGAATTAATAATAAGCCGCAGAAGAAATTCGTCAATAAATGAAGAATCGATAACCGATATGCCGTCAAAATCAATTACAACCACCTCCTCATCCTTTATAATTTCAAGCATCGTGCAGACCCTCTCGTACATCCTGCGTCCGACTGGCCTGGTAATGAGATCGGGCAATTTGATTTTAAGATCCCTGGCTATTTTTTTTAACTCGAGTACCATATTTTTTAAATTACGCAGTAAGCGATATTGATATCTGGGTTCCTGGGAACAACGTCAGGTCGTTTTTACAAAAAATCGATGACGCTCCCCCCTGTTTCCTGTTATACAGCACCGCAACCGAGCTGTCTGCCGATCGGATAAATATACTCCCCCGCAGTTTCTCGAGAATGGCATTCACCTGGCATAGTCCGTAGCCAAAGCGACGTTTGCTGGATATAGGCGTTGTCAGCGACAGCTCGATCAACTGCGCATTGCTATGATGGACAATATCCGACCGTCCTGTAAAACTCTCCGCTATACCGATTCCCGAATCCGCAATGATAAGACGTACGACATGTTCGCTCCCAACCGCATATGTCTGAATGGCAAAAAAACCCGAATCAAGGCTGTGCTCAAAAATATTCTGGCATACCTCCGATATCACCGTCACAAAATAGTCTATAATTTCGGCGGAAAGCCAGTATTTCAGAATGTGATTTGCTCTTTTTCTGAAAATCCCGATAATTCCGGAGATGACTTTTATGCTCTCGCGCTCTTTCCCGGGTATTTCGGTAATTTCAACCACCCTGTTGCTGAACGCGCTTTTTTTATACAGCAGTTTTTGATCCACATCCTGCGTCACAGTAAAAATACCGTACGAAAAAAAATCCATTCGCAACATATACAGGTATATCTGGAGCGGGATGTTTATCAGCTCAAGTTTCGATCCTGTTCTTCGCAGATAATTTCTTCCAAGCAGCAGCAGATTCACCAGCGAATACGGCTCGATAAATTCAATCCGGGAAAGATCAAGCGCCGGAATCCGGTCACTATATATTTTCCGTTGTAACGCCAGGATATCCTCGAATGAATAGGCATCCCTGCATTTATTAGGTAGTATAATCGAACGCCTTTTGCCCTGAACCAATGAGGAACACCTCGTAAACGTGTTGTATGGCCCTCCCAAAGCGCCGCGCTTCCGACTAAAATGTTTTTGCGCCTGCGCATATATATCAATGTATCGGACTCGCAGAGTATAACATTTACTATATAATCATTATAACCATTCCACTGGCATGCCAGAGCACCTTTCCCGGAGAGTGACAGAATGCGGACAGCAAGGTAGCAGTAGAACTTTAGGG
>DHPI01000037.1:29289-43725 GCA_002407865.1 Spirochaetia bacterium UBA5368 | reverse complement strand
CAATCCCGCAAAATGGGGAGATGTGTATCCCCTTGAATATGAATCATGGCTGAAAACGAAAGAGCCGCGGCCGAAAAACAAAAGCATGTTCAAGCGCGGATGGGATACGGATAAAATAGTGTGGGATAAGCTGAGCGAGTTCCCGTTCATGGGTCTGCTTTTCAACGGGTGGGGATTCGGCATCGAGTATAACGAGCCGCGCGGCCATTATTACATGATGATAGATCAACGGGAAATCGACCAGTCACGGACGAAGGCCGGCGGGGCGTGCCTCACGTGCAAATCTCCATATATAAATAAGCTTGTGAAAGAATACGGGAAGAATCTTTTCAGCATGCCCTACAAAGACGCTGTCGATAAAATCCCCAGTGAGCACCGTGATCTCGGCGCTTCATGCATCGATTGCCATGATAACACGACAATGAACCTGAAGGTATCACGCTGGACTATCAAAGAAGGCATGGCGAAGCTCGGAAAAAAGGAATTCACGCGGCAGGAA
Organism: Spirochaetia bacterium UBA5368; assembly: GCA_002407865.1. Taxonomy (GTDB): domain Bacteria; phylum Spirochaetota; class UBA4802; order UBA4802; family UBA5368; genus UBA5368. The sequence goes on along the minus strand of DHPI01000037.1, from coordinate 43,226 downwards.
ATGCGCATGGTAGTGTGCGCCCAGTGCCATGTCAGTTATGTAATTCCGAAAGACGATGCGATGCGTTCAACAAACGTGGTCTTTCCATGGGCCGGAAGTTCATGGGGCGGCATATCGATTGAAAATATTATTACGTTTATACAGAGCAGCCCCTCGCACCGCGAATGGAAACAGAATGTTACCGGCTTTAAGCTCGGATTTATACGGCATCCCGAGTTTGAGTTTTTTACAAATAAAAGCGTACACTTCAAGGCCGGTCTCGCGTGCGCCGATTGCCATATGCCCTATACAAGGGTCGGCTCCTATAAAATATCAGACCACAACCTCATGAGCCCATTAAAAAACGATCTGCGCGCGTGCGCCAATTGCCATCCGCAGTCGAGCGACCGTTTGAAGGCCGACATCGCGGCCATCCAGGAAAGAACGGTCACGCTGCTCAACCGCGCCGGATATGCGGCGGCAACGACGGCAAAACTGTTTGAACTGGCACATACCGCGAAAGCAGGCGGAAGAAACATTCCACAGGGACTGTATGATACCGCCCGCAGTTTCTATGAAGAAGCATTATACCGGAATATTTTTATAGGTGCTGAGAATTCCGTGGGCTTTCACAATCCATCGGAGGCAGGGCGCATTCTTGGCGATTCAATAGCGTTTTCGATGAAAGCGGAAGCATTGCTTCGCCAGGCGCTTGCGCGAGCGGGTGTGGCGGCGCCGGAAACGGTAAATCTCGAACTGGGGAAATATCTTAACGGAAGGGGATCGAAGAAGCTGGATTTCAAGCCGGGTCATGAAATAAAGGACCCGTATGGCACACAAAACCGCTTTTTGCCTGCCGCGTACCGAGGATTGTGACGCTATTGCGTCGATCGTAGTGAGGCGCGAAAAAATCGTGAGTGGCATTGCCGTGTCAGTGATAAAAATTATGGTTGTCTCAAATTTATAATGCTATAGTTGTATGAAACAAACAGCACGGCAGAACGTATCATGAAAAAGAAACCAGTTGAAGTAAACGTACGCGAATTGGAGGAAATACTCAATAAATATCTGGGCTCCGATCCGGGGATAAATTACGCGCTGAAAATTGTCGGCCATCCGGGTGTCGGCAAATCGGCTGTTGTACAGCAGGCCGCGAAGGCAAAGAATTATTATTTCATCGATACGCGGCTTGCGTTCAAGGAAAATGTCGATCTGGGCGGCTATCCAGTGCCGGATAACGTTGAAAAACGCATGATTTATTACCGGCCGAAGTTTATCCCGCCCGCGGATATTCCCGAAGGATACGATGGTATTGTATGGTTTCTGGATGAATCGAACAGGGCGCATCCCACGGTAATACAGACGCTCTTTCAGATTATTACGGACAGAAAATGCGGGGAACACGCGCTTCCGGAGAAGACCTATATTGTCCTCGCCGGCAATCTCGGCGAAGAAGACAGTACGACCATCACCGATTTCGACGATTCGGCGCTTGACGGGCGGCTTGTAATAGTGCAGCTAAAGCCTACGGCGGCCGACTGGCTGCGATGGGCGCACCGCGAGAATATACATGACGCGGTAGTTCAGTATATTTCGATTTTTCCCGAAAAACTCTGGGACGAGCAGAACATCAATCCGAATCCCCGGGGATGGCACCAGGTTTCGCAGGCCATTGTATCGACGTATGGAATAGGCGGCAACGATTCGCTTCAGCGTTATTTTCGACAGCATGAGGGAGGCACGCTTGAGAAGATAATCATATCGCTCGTCGGCCGCGTGGCGGGCATCGATTTTACATCGCAGATAACGCATCCGCGCCTCATAACGACGCGCGACGTGCTTGCCGGCGATAATGCAAAGCTGTCGGCGATGCAGAACGGCGAGATCCCATCCGAAGATGTGTTGTGGGCCGTATGGGGAGCGTTGAACGTGCTTCGCGACGAAAAATCCGGCAACGGCGGCAACGTGAATAATGGGCTGTTGCATACCCTGGCAAACGTTCTTAAATTCATAGGTTTTACACGAACCGACCGGCGCATATCTTTTTTGTATACGCTGCTTACCTCGTGCGGCATGTTTACGAAAATTCCGCAAGCCCTTGGCTTGATAGATGACGATATCCTCCGAAAAAACGTTGAATCCGGCATAGAGGACATGCTGAGCGAGCAGGGTGAATAGCCGCATGCGGGAAATCCGGTTGTTTCCGAAAGGATTGCCCCCTCGATGTGGAATGAGTGAATGTCATGAATAACGCAATTGAAACGGTTCTTGCGTCCCTCGGGCGGAAAAGCAGGTTTGTGTCGTATTTTTACCAGACGGTGGACTTTATACGAAATCAGCACGTTCCGACCATTGCGCTTCATATCAGAGATTCGCGAAACGTGATGTATTATAATGCCGATTTTGTGGATTCGCTTACCGTCGATGAATTCACAGGACTTCTGGTGCACGAGCTTCTGCACATTGTCCACAATCACAATCATCGGGGATTGACAGGCGAAGATTGTATGCTGCAAAACCTCGCGCAGGATATGATTGTCAACAGTTACATCAGGGAGCATGAAAAAACTTTTTTTTCGGGCGGCAGCGGAATCGGAAGCGCAGAAGCGCTGCTGGTATTGCCTGCCGGGCTGCCTGTTATACCGGAAGAGTATATACGCGAAAGCGGTTGCGCCGATCCGAGATGGGAAGACCTGTACCGGTGGCTGTCGGCGCAGCCTCCCGACACGATACCTGATATTGATATCGACGTCTTTCCGCTTAACGAGTTTGACAACGAAGATGGTTTGTCGGTTTCCGCTGAAAACCATATCCTGAAAAAGGCTGCCGACCGGGATGCGGATAGCGTTACCCTTCCGTACAATCGTACATCCGATGCCGAGGGGATAGTTTTCAAGGACAAAGACGGCGCCGCATGTATGACCGGTATGCACATGCTGAGAAATGACCGTGAACGAATGCGGCTCGACGCGAACGCTGAGCGGATATTCCACATGATACGCCTTGATAAAGACTGGGAATCAAACCGCACCTTCAATGAGGTGTCGGCCATCATAGAAAAGCTGCGGGATGTGGATATTACATCATGGCGCACGCTGATAAAGAGTTATGTCGATTATTTTTCGCAATCGGCTGAATGGGAATATACGTATGCGCGATTCAACAGGCGGTATTATTCCGAGGGTATTTATACGCCGGGAAGAAAGTTCAGGGAAAAACAGATACTCACTGTGGTAGTGGATGTATCCGGTTCGATGATATTGAAACCGGAAGAGCTTGAATCGGCGTTCGGCGTGGTTGAAGCGCTCCAGGGAAAATATATCGTGCATCTCGTCTGTGTCGATGAAGACGTGTTTATACCCAGAAAGGATGGTGAAAAATTCGTCCCATCGGATGATTATACAACGCCGTATATCTATAAAAAAGGCGATTGGAAGCTTATACAGACGCAAAAGAGCGGCACCACCCTGTTCGCTCCTTTATTCAACCGGTTTATGAAAGGACACAGGGAGTTGCTCCTGATTATCACCGACGGCTATATTTATGATATGCACAGTCTGCGGAAGTACTCGCCGACAGTATGGGTATTGCCGTCCGGTAGAATGGAGCCGTTTGCACCGCCCTTCGGAAGGGTGGTTACGATGAGGATATGACGCCGGCATCGCAAGGGAATCATATTCAGTAAGGAATGAAGCGGCATGTACGATGGTGTATCAACTCGTAATGTTTCGAATGACATCATGTGTTCTCAATATGATGGCCATGATCCGCACACGCTGTTTGAAAACGGGAAGGACGGCGGACAGTTTGATTTTGAAAAAGGACTTGATGCGCTGTTGAGAATTGGCGATGCCAAATACATATATCTTGCGGGTATCTATTGGAAAAATTTCGATTTTAAAAAAGGCTTTCGCAGTATTATCAATTCCAATAATCCGGAATACATATACCGCGCCGGATGGTACTGGAAAGAATTTGACAGGCGTATCGGGCTTGAAAAGTTGATTGAATCGGGAAACGCGAAATACGTATATTACGCCGGGCTCGACTGGAAGGTTTTCGATTTTGACAGCGCATTTTCAGCGCTTGTATCGACGGGCAGCGCGGAATACATCTTTTACGCCGGCGCTCACTGGAAGAAATTCGATTTTCATCGTGGCTGCGAAGCGCTCGTGAAGACAATGAACGGTGAATATATTTACAAAGCCGGCTGTATCTGGAAGGATTTCGATTACCGGCTTGCATGGCAGTGCCTTGAATCGCTTGTTGATTCGGGAGTAGAGTGGCGAACAAAGGCTTTTGCCAGTAATGAATGGCGAAAGGGACTTTTACGCGTATGGCAAACCATATCGAAATAAATATAAATTTTTGAAAAAATGTCATGTTTGCTTGACTATTTTTCAGCACAGTTGTATATTTTTAATGAGATTCGGAGATTAAAGAAAGGAGACGTTGAGTAGATGGATGTTCCAGGTGTTCCCCCGCGGGGAAAGGGAGTCTCAGGTTCAGGGTGAAAGGCCTGTAATTTCGTGATGAGATGAAATACAGGCCTTTCATTTTTTTATCCTTCCTTTTTTAGTTGAACATTGTGAGAAACGATGGACCCGCGTGAGCGGGCTTTTTATTTCGCGGCTGCCGTTACAATCCACATCACAGATTTCTCCGGCGATGCTGATGTCTCCACCGCATGATTCTGCTTGACTGCACCAATAAATTACGGTATAAAATCACAAAATATACAAGTATCTACAAGGATAGTCTGCAATGAATCGAAAGATTATGTCGGCTCTTATTGTTCTGGCTTTAACTGTACTATGCACTATGTCGTGCACACTGTACAATGCGAGGGACTGGTCGCAGCTCGAAGACAGGCGTTTCTATTTTGATGCGTTTACGCTCTACTGCAAGGGGATCGATAAAAAGTCCGCATTTTCGTTTATGAAGAATTTTCCTGTTGGTACGCTTGCAGATGTAATGGAAAAGCGATATGCAATCGAAATCGACAGATCGGCGTTTGAAGAAGCCATTGCGCGCGTGGACGGGGACAATTCAATTAAGGTCTTCGGTGTGGTGCTCGATGAGCGCTTCACATGGGAATCCGGGCAGTCGCACGGGAACCGCATGGAACTGGAATATTCAAGCAGTATCGATTTCGATTCGACCAACCTGATACAATCATATGAGGTGACGCTTAAAACCAACGGCAGGTTGCGGGCTATAGTGTCAGGAGAGGTATCGGGTCCCGGCGAAGTTCCTGATAGCGCTGGCAGAAGGCTCGGCGTCGTTAAATAATGCAGAGGCGGTTTATGTGAAACCGGATAATTCACCATATGCGGTACTGGATAGGAAGGAAATCCTTGAAGTCCTTTTTTATCCACGAAAAGAATTACATGAACCGGCGCGACATCCGAACTATTCCGAGATTTTAATTCCCGTCGATGATTCTGTATCGGTGGGCGCCAGGTTGTATACTGCGGGAGAATCGGCGCCGATACTGCTGTTTTTCCACGGCAATGGTGAAATCGTGGCCGATTACGACGAATTGGCAATGGTCTACAGGCAGATGGGTATCGGATTTCTGCCCGTCGATTATCGCGGTTACGGAAAATCATCAGGAAAGCCGACGGTAAGCGCGATGATGCGCGACGCGAATTCGGTTTTTGAATTTATACGCTCGTACCTCAACAGGCGCAAGCATACTGGCCCATTGTATATTATGGGACGCTCGCTCGGCAGCGCATCGGCGCTCGAGATTGCATCGAAATACACTGAATTTATCAAAGGGCTGATAATTGAAAGCGGCTTTGCGCGAATTAATCCCCTGTTGCAGATTATGGGCGTCGATACCGGCTCTCTGGGGCTGAATGATGCGTCAGCGCCGGATAACATCGGCAGGATGAAATTATATACAAAACCGCTGCTGATAATACACGCCGAAAAAGACCATATCATTCCTTTCAGTGACGGTGTCGAGCTGTTCAACGCATGCGTGTCCGCGAAAAAATATTTCCTCGAGATCAAAGAAGCGAACCACAATACAATATTTCAGTACGGACTGTCGGAGTATCTGCAGGCCATCAACGATTTCGTCAAAAAAGCCTGACGGCATACGGATTGCTTTGCGCAAAGCTCATGGGTTTATCAGGCGCAATAACACTTCATGGAGTTCTTCGAACTTATACGGCTTTTTCACGACAGCGCTGAAGCCGTACTTTTTATATTCCGCCATTACGGGATTATTCGAGTATCCGCTCGATACTATCGCCTTGACATCCGGATCAATCTGACGAATGGCTTCAAGCGTCGCTTTCCCCCCGATACCGCCGGGAATGGTGAGATCGGCGATAAACACATCGTAGGGGGTGCCATTTTCAAAGGAGCTTGCGAACATCTCAAGGGCTTCAAGGCCGTCATTGGCGCATTCGACGGTATAGCCGAGTTTCGAGAGTAACCGTCCCGTGGTTTTCAGTATTTGCGTATCGTCATCCATCAATAATATTTTACCATGCCCCTGAATAATTCCGGAAGCGGCAGTGCGCACTGACTGTCCGGCGTTCTCTATAGCGGGGAGATACAAAAAAAACGTTGTGCCTTTTCCCGGTGTCGACTCGAGGTCAATATAGCCCCCATGCCGCAAAATGACGGAATATGCGGTCGCGAGCCCAAGGCCGCTGCCGCCGCTTTTTGTGGTGAAAAAGGGGTCGAATATCTTGCCGATATTCTCCTGCGGAATACCGCATCCGTGGTCGGTAACGGATATTTTGATATAGCTTCCTCCTTTTATAAACCCTGGCCCGGGACCGTTAATATGAATGTTTTCAGCGGTAATTTTTATCATGCCGCCGTCGGGCATCGACTGTGCGGCGTTGATGATAAGGTTATTGATTACCTGGCTGATCTGGCCTTCATCGATATCAACCATCATTATATCATCGGGTATGCTGACATCGCATTGCACCGTAAAGCCGTGCAGAATAAAATCAACGGTGTCGTCAATAATATCGCGTATGGAGGCGGTCTGTCGAACGGGCGAACCGCCCTTGGAAAATATGAGCAACTGTTCGGTGAGGTGTTTTGCGCGATACGCGGCTTTTTCCGCGTCGGTGAGGGTTTCATAGATACCAGATGACGCATCAATTTCCATTTTTACGAGAGATAAATTTCCGATAATCGCAGTAAGGACGTTATTGAAATCGTGCGCGATACCGCCCGCGAGTATCCCAAGCGACTCGAGTTTCTGATACTTGTAAAGCTCCAATTCAATCCGTTTCCGTTCGGTAATGTTTCTGCAATTCGCGATAATGCCCCTGATAAGAGGATTATTGATGTGATTTTTTGCCTTCACCTCAAGATATCGTAATGAACCGTCCCTGTGTAGTACGCGCAATTCAATGATCGGCACAACATCCGGATTATCAAGAAAGATATTGAACTTTTCAGTGAAAGAGTCCCTGTCGTCGGGATGTATAAATTCAAGTATATTCCTGCCGTATGTTTCGTTCTGGTCATACCCGAGAATCCGTTTGATTGATGGACTCTGATAGAGTATTTTCAAATTTTTGTCCATCAGCAAAATAAGGTCAGAGCCTTCCTCAACCATCAGCCTGAATATTTCGCCGTTCGATTCACTTACATGTGCGGGATGATTCCGCAGTGTTGATTCGATCAATGAGCATAAATCGTCGCCATTATATGGCTTATGCAGAAACTGAATGGATGCGCCGATGCGCTCCTCAAGATCATGTATGTTACAATCGGACGGAAGAAGATAAATGCAGGAATGACGGGTGGCGTGTAACAGGCGCAAATACGATGTGGCGTGATCGCCCATGCGCGTGATATCAGCAAGAATAATATCCGGATTAATGGTGAAAACTGTTTGCAGGCAGCCATCGTCGATAAGGGACATATCTATCTTTTCGTAGTTGCGGCACTGCAGGCTGTACATTATTGCGGAAGCAGATGAAGTATCTTCAAACAATATCAGCAATGACGTCTTCTTCATAATCGAATTCCGCTCTGTAACTCCTCAGTCAACACTATATATGTCATAATAGCGCAATGTCAACACTTTACACGGTGTAATACAGATAATGACAGGTTTTACATGCGCGGGGAGGGTCTGGCATTTCCGAAATCGCGAGATCAATCATCCGTTCGCTGCGATGCTCGATACCATACATATGGCTTTTTTCAATGCTCGCCATGTACAGGTCACGCCGTCTGCTGAACCGCTCTCTGTAAAAGGCGCACGATTGCGATGTCTCCCATATGGATTCGAGGCCTTCATCTGACACATTTCCGTAATGTATATCGGGAAATTGAATGCTTTTTCCAAAAAATGTACCGGCGCCGCCATACGCAAGATTTATGCATGGCGCGGCGATGCCATCGTAGCGAATAAAAACAGATTCAGCAGGATTTTGCGCGCATACCGGCTGCTGATGCGGCGTACGTGAAAATGATAGTATGGATATACCGTATTTTTTTGCGAGACTGTACGCTTTTCTAATGTTACGCGCAATTTTGATATCAGCCCGCGTTTTACCGGTGAGAAGGCTTTGACGTGTATCCTGATTATCTCGCGATACGTCAAAGTGCTTTAAAACGAGACAATCGGCGTTGATTGAAGCGCAAAGATGCACCATATCGACAATCTGATGCACATTTTCGCGCATCATGACAAATTGAACAATTATTCTCGGGAGACCGTTACGGCGTAATGACGCCAGCGTCTGGATAGAATTTATTACCTGATAAAAATGCGCGCCGTAACGGATTTTTTCGTAGACATCCGGTGTCGCACCGTCAATTGAAACGCCGATCCAGTGAATGCCCGCTTCAACTAACATCCTTGCGCAATCGGCATCAAGCAATGTGCCATTCGTAAGGAACCCGACATTACAGCCTGCGTTATGCGCTTCGGCGGCCCATTGAACAATATTTGGATGAAGTATTGGTTCACCGCCGCCGGAAAGGTCCACCGTTTCCGCATCTTCCAGGTAAGGGTGGATGGCGTCCCATACCGATTGCGTCATAAGGCCGCCATTGACCGCATTTTTGCGAAACTGGATCCAGGGGCACATCACACAATGAATATTGCATGCCATTGAAGTTTCTATCTGGAGCAGTTTCCATCGTCGTTGTATGCCGCCAATATCGTTTTTCATGGCTGTTATAGATGTCTTTCTTATGATACTATGATACTATACGTTCGCTGTCTTTATATGTACTTTATATGTACATGAAAAAATACTAAAATTTTATTTTAGTGAAAGAATTTACATTGACGTGGAAAAGAGGAGATTTTACTTTTATATATAATGAACAGGATTCATTATATAATTATAGTTCATTATATGAATATATATTCTTTTTTGATGGCTAATGCGCATCAGGTTATGTAAAAATAATTTGTTGTATATCAATTTTGCAAGTATAGTATGATCAATAAACAACAAGAATTATAAGTATAAGAAATATAGAGGGTGCTATGGCAATATCATCTGTTTTGCATATCATAAGTTACGGGTGTATACTCACGTTTATATGTGCTGTTGCCGTTAAGCTTGTGCGCTATTTTTCCATGCCAATACATTTGCGCTGGGAAATATACCCAGTTGCGCACGAAACGGGCGGCAGGGCCCGATATGGCGGTTCGTATATGGAAGACGCAGACTGGTGGACGCATCCGAGAAAAACATCGCTCTGGGGGGAATTACTCGGAATGCTTCCTGAAATGATTTTTATAAAATCGGTATGGGAATATAATCGAAAGCTGTGGTACCGGACATTCCCGTTCCATTTCGGATTGTACTGCTGTATCTTTTTTCTGTTGTTTCTTGTTCTCGGGGCGATACTGGAAATTGCCGGTATTCCATTGGCGCCGGGAACCGGGATTATCGGGATTGTGTACTATCTCACATCGTGTATGGGATTTTTCGGTATGGTACTTACCACGGTTGGGGCGCTGGGATTGCTTGAACGACGTTTCACGGACTACAATCTCCGTATATATACAAAACCCTCCGACATTTTCAACCTTGTATTCATTCTTGTGACGATACTGATCGCGTTTGCCGCGTCAATATACGATCCGGGCATGTACGAATTCCGCGCATTTATTAAAAGCTGCATTATCGTGGATTTTTCGTATGCGCCCGAAAGCATGACGGTGATACTGGCAATCATCCTTTCCTCACTGCTGATTGCGTACATCCCCTTGACCCACATGGCGCATTTTTTTATAAAGTGGTTTACCTATCACCATGTCAGATGGGAGGACGCCCCGAATGTGAAGGGCGGTTCAATGGAAAATAAAATTAAACAGGTAATGCGGTATCCGGTCACATGGCCGGCAACTCACATAAATCCCGACGGCCAGAAGAAAACATGGATAGATGTTGTAATGGAAGAGCCCGCGCAAAAGGAGAAAAAGTAATGGAGAAGAAAAAAAAGCGAATTACGCTCGAGGATATATACCGGTCTTCGGACCAGATGTCGCATGTGAACATGAATCAGGACGTTATGGATCTTCCATATCCTTTTGATAATAAATCGAAGGAAGAGCAATTAAAACCGCTGACAGACGACGCGCGTGCGCGGTTCGAGTCATCACTCGATGATACGATTAACATAAGCATTCCAAGGCCCGCAAGCCTTGATGAAGAACGGCGGCGTGTGAGGAAATTTCTCGAAGGTTTGGAAAAACTTTTCTCTGCCGAGGAAAACTGGACGTTTCTGCTGCCGCTGACGCTTTCAATTGAGCACTGCACGCGCTGCCAGACATGTTCCGATTCGTGCCATACATTCGAAGGCAGCGGCAGGCTGGAGGTGTACCGGCCGACGTACCGCGCTGAAATTTTGCGAAGAATCTACTTTGATTATATAAAACCAGGCGGCAAATACACCGGCAGGTGGAAGGATGGCGCTGAAATTCCGCTGAAATGGATAACCATTGCCAGGCTTGCCGAGCTTGCATACAGGTGCAATCTGTGCAGGCGGTGCGCGCAAACGTGCCCCATCGGCGTCGACAATGGGCTCATTGCGCGGGAAATACGCAAGCTCTTCAGCCAGGAGCTGGGAATTGCGCCGAAAGAGCTGCACGAAAACGGATCGATGCTGCAGTTGAAGGTCGGATCATCAACCGGGATGAATCCCGGCGTTGTAAAAGACAACATCGAATTTATCGATGACGATATGAGCGAAAAAACCGGGCTGACCATAAAAACGCCGTGGGACGTGAAGGGCGCGGATGTTCTGGTTATACATAACGCCGGCGAAATTCTCGCATGGCCCGAAAACGTTGGGGCTTTTGCGGCGATATTCCAGTCCGCCGGCGTCAGCTGGACGATGTCAAGCGACATTACCGCGTACGACAGCGTCAACTACGGCCTATGGTACGACGATGTGCAGTTTGCGCGTGTTGCGGTGCGCCAGGCGAAGGCCGCGGAAAAGCTCGGCGTGAAAATGATAATGATCGGCGAATGCGGGCACGCTCACAAGGCGCTTACCGTGACCGCCGACAGGCTGCTGACAGGAGAAACAAATATTCCGCGCGTAAGCGCCTTTCCGATTTTGCGGGATATCGTTATGAGCGGAAAACTGCAGCTCGATCCCTCCAGAAACAATTTCCCGGTAACGCTGCATGACCCGTGCAATCTGGTGAGGCTCATGGGCATTGTGATGCCGCAGCGGGAGATACTGAAAAAAATCGCGCCGAAATTCCGTGAGATGACTCCCCATGGCGTCAATAACTACTGCTGCGGGGGAGGAAGCGGCTTTGCGATTCAATCCGCGCATAATTTCAAAGACTGGAGGGTGCGCGTGAGCGGACGGATGAAGCTGAAGCAGATACTGAACGCATTCAGCGACAGCATGACGCCGGATATAAAAAAATACGTGTGCGCGCCGTGTTCCAACTGCAAGGGACAGATTCGCGACATTATTGCCTATCATGATCTGTGGAACTCATGGGGGATTACCTATGGCGGGTTGGTCGAATTGATTGTGAATGCAATGACGAACGTGAAGCCGAATTTTATCAACTGGGACGAAATAATGTAAATGCTATTGCTATGGAGCCCGCAGCCTGCGCGCGGGCTCCGAAATTATCAGACCTCCTCGCGGACTGAAATTGTAATCTTGTACAGCAGCGTTATAATGAGAAAGCCGATCGCCCAGATGCCAAGCGTGATGATAAGCTCGGGCGCGGTCGGGGCATATTCCGTTATTGTTTCAAACGGATTCGGTATAAATCCGCCGACAACGAGCCCCATCCCCTTGTCAATCCAGATCCCGAAGAAGACGAAAAACGCCGCTACTGCAAGCGACGCCTCGTTTCTCCGTGTGCGAGGAACAATAAGCAGCAGTAACGCGGTCAGCGACAGCATCGATGAAAGCCACATCCACGGTACAAGCGAGCCGCTTCCTTCGAGGCCGAAGAACAGATATCCAAGCGAACCGCTGTGCGATGGAACGCCGCTGTAATACGAGGTGAAAAATTCGAGCAGCACAAAAAATATATTGACTGTCAGCGCGTACGTGACGATTTTCGCAAGCGCCTGCAGCGGTTCGCGCCCTGCGTCAAAGCTGGTAAATCGCCGAACGATAAGGCAGAGAAGAATGAGGAGGGCAGGGCCCGACGCGAACGCCGACGCAAGAAAGCGTGCGGCCATGATTGCGGTAAGCCACAGATGCCTTCCGGGAATGCCGGCGTACAGAAACGCCGTTACGGTATGAATTGAAATTGCCCACGGAATTGAGAGGTAAATAATCGGTTTTACCCATCCGGGGGGAGGTAAATGCTTTCTCTCCGCGCTGAGTGTAACCCATCCGATAACGAGATTTAGCAGCAGGTAGCCGAGGAGCGCTACGGTGTCCCAGAACATCATCGAGTTCGGCGTTGGATACAGAATGACGTTAAAGATCCTGAATGGCTGCCCCATGTCGACAAAAATAAAGAGCAGGCACATCGTAACCGCGGCAATTGCGAGAAATTCGCCCAGGATCGTAATTTTACCGAACGCCTTGAAGTCATGCAGATAATACGGCAGCACCACCATGACCGCAGACGCCGCAACGCCGACGAAAAAGGTGAATTGTGCGATATAGAATCCCCATGAAACATCCCGGCTCATTCCGGTTATTACGAGCCCGTCGCGGATTTGGATCATATAAAAGAAAAAAGCGATTGCAATTATTCCAAGCAACGAAAATACCAGCCCCCAGTATTTTCGACCGCCGGTGAACACTTTTTCTAACATACGTACCTCACACTGTATAATACACTTCAGGTTGTGTGCCCAGTTCGGGCTTGCGGCGTATTGTATAGCGGTCCGCGAGGATTTTTCGCGGTGCGGAATCCGGATCGGCAATATTTCCAAATACAAGCGCTTTTTCCGGGCATGCCGTAACGCACACCGGCATGAGGCCGCGATCGATGCGCTCGGCGCAGAAATCGCACTTTTCCACCACCCCCTTTGTCCGTGTGGGATATTCGGGGTTTATTTCGCTGTCTTTTAATGCCTTACGCGGGTCCATCCAGTTGAAGCTCCGCGATCCGTACGGGCATCCGGCCATGCAGTAGCGGCAGCCGATGCACCGGTGCATATCCATCATCACAATACCGTCCGGGCGCTTCCATGTCGCCTTTGTCGGGCACACGCGTACGCACGGCGGATTGTCGCAATGGTTGCAGAGAAGGATAAACGGCGACGCCTTCAGGTCGCTTCGCAGATAGTCGCTGGCAAGCTCAGGAAACGCGTGTTCAAATGAGTCCTTCCATATCCATTTAATTTCATGGCGCTTGCTGACGATCAAAGGAACATTGTGTGCCCTGCGGCATGCCGTTATGCAGTCCGTGCAATGTTCTCTTTTCGCGCAGCGCGACATATCGACAACCATGGCCCACCGTGTCTTTACGGACGTTTCGCGCGCCAACTCTGCGCTCAGCTCAT
>DHPI01000037.1:25554-29139 GCA_002407865.1 Spirochaetia bacterium UBA5368 | reverse complement strand
AGCTCATTCGCAGAAAGCACCTCGTGGAGTACGCCGCCGCCGGCAAGCGATATGCCGGCAAGCGCCGCTTTTTTTAAAAATTCCCGTCTAGTGGATTGCATCTTTTTTCTCCTTGGGAAAAGTATGGCAGTCCCAGCAGGATGGAGCCACGCCGAGATAATTATGACACTGATCGCAAAAATCGGACTTGTTCGAGTGACACGTAATACAGGTGTTCGAGAGGCTCATCTGATATTGCTCGTTCGATACCGTGACAGGCCGGCGGTCGGCGTTCCGTATGACGTTTGTTCGCCACTCGTCGAGTATGGTCATATGATATTCGCGCATGTACGCCGCCGGGCGCACGCACTGCTTTTTGTCGGTGACTATTTTTGGCTTCGGCACAATCTGCGCTTTGCCGGTCCACTGGTTATACCACAGCGGTGTTGTGGCAATTGCGATAAATACTGCGAGGCCGGTGATAATTTTTGGCGCATCGTACATATCACTCATCCTCCTTTACGAACAATGGCTCGTTGCGGAGATTAACCTCACGCTGCTTTTCGCCGGTCATGACCAGCGCGTTTCCTACAAGCTCGTGAACGCCGTACACCTGCACGCCGGGCACCCAGTAATCCATGAGCGTCGGCAGGGTCGCCTTGTCGATTGCACAGATGCAGGCGAGGGTGTTAACGCCAAATTTTTCATGCACATATTTTACGGCGTTCGCTCTCGGCAGACCGCCGCGCAGACGCATTTCAAGGTTTTCATCGGTGCCGAGTCCCGAGCCGCTGCCGCAGCAGAACGTCTGTTCGCGGATGGTGTTCTCCGGCATTTCGTAAAAATGGTTGCAGGTTTTCTTTATTATGTAACGGGGCTCTTCGAACATACCCATCGCTCGCGCCGGATTGCACGAGTCATGGAATGTAACCTTCATGCCGTCGTTTCGATCCGGTTCAAGTTTGATTTTATTGTGATAGATAAGGTCTGACGTAAATTCGCAGATATGCACCATTTTTGTCGACGCCGCGTTGTCGAAACGCGTGCCGGTGCACGACGATACCGGCACCTCGAGAAAATCGGCCGGACCGTTCATCGTGTCCATGTACTGGTGCATCACGCGCCACATGTGGCCGCACTCGCCGCCGATAATGTATTTTACGCCGAGCCGCTTCGCGTCGGCGTATATTTTTGCGTTGAGCCGCTTCACCATTTCATGTGAAAAAAAGAGCCCGAAATTTCCGCCTTCCGACGCATACGAACTGAAGGTATAATCAAGCCCGATCTCGTGAAAAAGCATCAGGTAGCCGTAAAATGTAAAAATATGCGGATCTGCGAAGATATCCGCCGAAGGGATGATGAAAAGAACCTCGGCCCCCTTGCGATTGATTGTCGGATCGACGCGGATTCCGGTGATCTCCTCGATTTCGTCAACGGCAAATTCGATATTATCCTTGAAGGTATGCGGCTGAATGCCGAGATGGTTTCCGGTCCTGAAGCAGTTGGATGCGGGCTCCACAATCCAGTTGATATTGACGCCGACCATGTTCAGCAGTTCACGCCCCATCATTGTGATTTCTGCGGTATCGATGCCGTACGGGCAGAAAACCGAGCACCTGCGGCATTCGGTGCACTGGTAAAAATAGTAAAACCATTCTTTCAGCACATCCTCGGAAAGGTCACGGGCGCCGGCAAGTTTCCCCAGCAGCTTGCCGGCGGCGGTAAACCGTTTTCTGTATACCGAGCGCATAAGCTCCGCGCGAAGCACGGGCATGTTTTTTGGATCGCCCGAGCCGATAAAGTAATGGCACTTGTCCGCGCACGCGCCGCACCTGACGCAGATATCCATAAACAGCCTGAACGATCGAAATTTGCTCAGACGCTCCTCAAAGCCCTTTATTACAATGTTTTGCCAGTCTTCCGGGAGCTTCCAGTCTTTCTCGTATGGCTGCCATTCTCTCGGGTTTGGAAGGCCGAGATACTCGGCGTGTTTTTGTACGCCGCTGAAGCAATAGGTGCCCTTTCGGAATTCCGGCTTTGTATCCATCCAGCCGCGCCGGGGAGGACGGTAATCATAGCCAAGAATGTCGTCATACGATATCTTCTGTGCCATCTTATTCCCTCTCCAAGGTGTATCCTGCCGATTTGAGCCTGTCGCGGAACTCATCCTCCCACTCATTGTAGGTATGCACCTTTACGGGATAGTTCCATGGATTGACATGCCGCTTCGCGCGGCTGTTATTTGCTAAATTGCGCGTCGGTGAAAGAAATATTCCGGCCATGTGCGCCAGCTTGCTGAACGGGAAATATGCGAAAAGAGCGCTGACGAGAAATAGATGAATATAAAATATGACCCCTATGCCCTCTTTCGGAATTGCGGGATGAAATGTCGTGAGAGAGATTGCGAGCTTTTTGGCGGCGATTATATCCACTTTGGTGAAATACCGCATAAGGATGCCGGTACTCGCGATCGCGAAAATAAGCATCAGCGGGAAATAATCCGCTGCGAGAGAGATGTAGCGGACGGTTGGCGCGCATATCCTGCGAATGAAAAGATACGAAAGTGCGGCGACGATAAGTATATCGCTGATATAGAGCACCGGCACTCCTATCTGGAAAATGCCATCGAGATTTTGCGCCAGCGGTATAAAAGCAGGGACAGGCTCGGTAAAGAACCGGAGGTGACGGATAAAAATAATCAGAAACGACCAGTGAAACGCCATCGCCCCGAACCACAGCCATTTGCTCGATCCATACGCGAGCATCGGCCCATTGTGCTTTTCAGCCTTCGTGTTTCTGAAAAGCGAACGAAAAAACAACACCTCCAGCAGCATGCGTCCGATAACCCCGAAAGCGTTAGCGGGGCTTTCAAGGTTGGCAAATTTTATCCACGGAAGCGAGCGCTGTTGCCCCGATGTCGTGGTAATGCGAAACGGCACCGGTGAGCGCGCCCATAACACAACCCTGTAGAGTATGCCGAAAATGAAAAGCAGTACCGCGGCATATGGAATATAAATGCCAAATGCCGAATACATATTTGCCGATGCGATGCCGGCCCACGGCAGCGCAATGAGTACGGCTGTAACGATGAGCGCGATGCCAACATTCATATGATCACCTCGTATAATGACCACTCATTATTTGCCGTCGCACACGGAGGTTTTCCGTGACTCGCGGAAATTTCTCCGGCGCATTTCCGACGAACGCAGTTCGTGCAGCAGTTCGCGGGCATGCATATAGATATCGAATCCGATCATGGCGATCTCATCCACCCGCGTGTTAAAATCCGCATAATCGATTATGGCTGCAGGTTGAATGCGGCATTCAGTCATCTCGTCGATGACGGCCCGCTTTAAAAGAAAAACAAAACCGATCGCGGAGGATGGCGCAAAATCCTGAACGGCGCGCATTTTTATAAACTCTTCGAGACCGCATGCAATCGATTCCCTGTTCATATCGCCCGCGCATTCGCCGTACACCCTCTCCGCCATGGCGCGCATTGCGGCGCCAACTGGATTCGCGAAATTGTTTTGTTCACCCGCGAGAAAACGCGCCCCCTCACCGGGGTATGTATTCGATATAAGCGTCAGCCATCGCTTAAGTATG